>NZ_LQPE01000154.1 GCF_002101735.1 Mycobacterium kyorinense
TGACAACCGCACCTGGCAACCCGAATCACCCCCGATCACCAAGTCGGCGGCTTGACATCTTCATTGAGAGTCCTTTCGGGAGAGCGGGTACTAACGGCGCGCAAAGCTTATTTGACGGCACCGTCATCCTCCGAATGCGGGGCCGTCGATCGAGTCGACGGTGGCGAACGAGGCGACGGGTGCGCGCCGCAGGCGCCGGGCCGCCCGGACCGGATGGCCCAAGGCGATCACCGCGGCCAAAGCGAAGTGGTCGGGTGCACCGAGCAGCGACTTCACCTGCGGCTCTTCGCGAATCGCGATCGTGGTGATGACGCCGCCGAGACCCTCCTCGCGGGCGGCCAGCACGATGCTCCATGCGAACGGGTAGACCGATGCGCCGCCGGCAAACGTGTACCGGTCGGCGTCGCGGTCCACCGCGGCCAGCATCGACAGGTCGGCGAACAGCGCCAGCAGCACCGGGGCCTCGTCGAAGCGTTCGGCGAATCCGCCAGGCGCGGCGGGGTTTTCGGCCGCCAGGGCGCGGGCCTCGGCGTCGCGGTCGTTGGTCGGCGCCCACGGCCGCAGGCCGGCGGCGCTCAGCGCCATGTAGTCGCGCGAGCCCTGCAGGTACAGGTCGCGCAGCCGTCGTCGCCGCTCGGGATCCTTGAGCACCACGACCCGCCACGCCTGCGCGTTGGCGCCGCTGGGCGCGAACCGGGCGGTGTCGAGGATGCGGGCCACGGTGGCGTCGTCGACCGGCTGATCGGTGAAGTCGCGGACCGCGCCGGTGGTGCGCAGCGCCTCGGTGAGTTCCATGCCTACCGTCCCAGCAGCGCGTCGATGTTGCCGTGGAACAGGCCGGGCATCTGGTGCTCGTGGCAGCCCATCCGGTGATAGTCGTCGAGCGGGGTCGCGGTGCCCTCCGAATGCGGGTAGTCGCTGCAGAACATGAACACGTCGCCGCTGTTCTTGGTCAGCGCCTTGGGGTCCTCGTAGGAGAACGACGACACCCGCACCTGGTCGAGGAAGTACTCGCTGGGCCGGCGCGACAGCGGCGCCACCGGCTTGCCGTTGAGCCGAGCGGTGAAGTCCGACGCGCCGTCGAGCATCAGCAGGAACTGCGGCACCCACGCCGAGCTGAGCTCGACGACGCCGAAGCGCAGGCCGGGGTGACGGTCGAGCACCCCGTGCAGGATCAGGTCGGTCAGCGCCAGCGCCGGCGGCACCCACAAGAACACCGCCTCGGTGGCCGGCACCAGGTCCTCGGAGTCGTCGGGATACCAGCAGTCGTCGAAGACCCGCACCTGATCGGCGACGTGGAACACCGGGGTGACGGCGTGCTCGACGAACGCAGACCAGATCCGGTCGTGGTCGGGGTGGGACAGCGCGCGGCCGTCGACCGGTCCGGCGCCGATCATGGCCAGCCGGATGCCCGCTGCGGCAATGCTTTTCAGCTCTGTCTCCAGCCACTGCGGGTCGCGCAGCGTGAGATGAGCGACGGGGTGCAGCCGCCCGCGGCCCTCGGCCTGCACTGCCGCGCACCACCGGTTCCAGGCCGTCATGTTCGCGGTCAGCGCGGGCAGCGACGATGAGAGCCTTCGCTCCCACAGCAGACCGTAATTGGGAAACAGCACCGCCTGACTCAGGCCGGCCCCGTCGAGCCAGTCGAGGCGGGCCGCCGGCTGCCAGTACGGGTCCGGCAGCGCTTCGTCGTAGCGGTAGGAGGGCGGCCGGCCGGCGCGCTGCCGGTTGCGGTGCTCGCCGCACGACGCGGTGTCGCCCGGGAGGTGGACGTCGGCCAGCGCAAGGCGAGCGCCGCGCCAGCTCAGCCACGTGTAGCCGAGCTCGTCGTCGACCAGGCTCAGCGCGTCGTCGCGGGCGGCCGGGTCGATGTGGTCGGCCCACATGGACCGGCTCTCGTAGAGGTGTTGGTCGGAGTCGACGATGCCAGTCGCAGAGCCGGTCACAAGCCCGTTGTCTCACTCTCGCTTTGCCACGTCAAGGGCTCGATGTTTGAGAGGATGCCGTCATGCCCTCACCGCGGCAGGGTTCACGCGTCGGCAGCATGTTCGGGCCGTACGAGTTGCAGGCGCTGCTCGGCGCCGGCGGCATGGGCGAGGTGTACCGGGCGTACGACACGGTCAAGGGACGCACGGTCGCGGTGAAGTTGCTGCTCGACGACCTGGCCGCTGACGAGGACTACCGGCGGCGATTCCAGCGCGAGTCCCGGGTGGCGGCGCGGCTGGCCGAACCACACGTCATTCCGGTGCACGACTGGGGCGAAATCGACGGCGTGCTCTACATCG
Organism: Mycobacterium kyorinense; assembly: GCF_002101735.1. Taxonomy (GTDB): domain Bacteria; phylum Actinomycetota; class Actinomycetes; order Mycobacteriales; family Mycobacteriaceae; genus Mycobacterium; species Mycobacterium kyorinense. The sequence goes on from NZ_LQPE01000154.1 coordinate 2,286, forward strand.
ACATGCGGTTGGTCGAGGGCCGCAACCTGAAAGCCGTGCTGACCGAGGACGGCCCGCTGAGCCCCGAGGCGGCCGGCTCGGTGATCAGCCAGCTGGCCAGTGCGCTGGACGCCGCCCACCGCGACGGGCTGGTCCACCGCGACGTCAAGCCGGAGAACGTGCTGATCACACCGGACGGCTTCGTCTACCTGGTGGGCTTCGGGATCGCGTATTCCGGCGTCGACCCGGGCCTGACCACCACCGGCCACCTGGTCGGCTCCAAGTCGTATATGGCGCCGGAGCGGTTCACCAGCGAGCCGTTCGGGCCGGCCTCCGACATCTATTCGCTGGCCTGCCTGCTCTATCAATGCCTGACCGGGACCGCGCCGTTTCACGGCGCCGACGTCAGCCAGTTGATCGCTGCTCACCTGTTCTCGGCGCCGCCGCGACCGTCCCAGGTCCGCCCGGGCCTCAGCCCGGCGTTCGACGCGGTGGTCGCCAAAGGCATGGCCAAACGCGCCGACGAGCGGTTCGCCTCGGCCGGTGAGCTGGCCCGCGCGGCGCTGGACGCCGCCGCTCCGCAGCTGACGCCGCACCTGCGCTCCCAGCCGGCCGGACGCTCGGGCCGGGTGGTTGCCGGGGCGATCGCAGGGCTGGTCGCCGTCGCCGCTGCTGTCGCGGCCGCCGTCGTCCTCGTCCGGCCCGAGCACCGGTCGTCGCCGGCCGCACCGCCGTCGTCGCGCACCCAGCCGGTCCGGGCCACACCCAAGCCGACGACGACCTCGTTGACGGCGTCGGCGACCTCGGGGATCTCCCTGCCCGACGCCGACGCGCACGGCTTTCTTCGTTACCCCGGGGCGCGGTGCCGGGGGGCCGACGTGGCGGCGCTGGCCGAACGGACCACGAATTCCGCGCTGGTCGTCTGCAAATCGGCGGCCGCCGGCACCTACTACTACCGCGGCGTGCGGCTTTCGGACGGGGCGGCCATCGAGCTGCCCGGGGCGACGCCGGCCGGCGACGGCTTCGACGCGATGAACCCCGACGACGGCACGCGCTACGAAATGCGCCGCGACGGGTTGACGATCGTGGTGAACGGACAGGTCGCCGACACCGAACCGATGGTCGAATACGCCGGCGAGTAGGGCACACTGGCGGGCATGGAACAACTGGTCGTCTTCTTGCCGCTGCTGGTCATCCTGGGGGTGTTCATGTACTTCGCGTCGCGGCGTCAGCGGCGCGCGATGCAGGCCACCATCGACCTGCACGAGTCGCTGCAGGTCGGCGACCGGGTGCACACCACCTCCGGACTGCAGGGAACGGTCACCGACATCACCGACGACACGGTGGATCTCGAGATTGCCCCGGGCGTGGTCACCACCTGGATGAAGCTGGCGATCCGCGACCGCATCGAGCCGGAGGTGCCCGAGGCCGTGGAGGTCGACGAGTCTGACGCGGTCGAGCTCACGGCCGACCCGGAGCGAGCGCCCAAAGACTGAGTTCGGCTGACCGGCACGTAACCTTTGCGGGTGCGGTCGTAAATCAACGAGGAGACTCAACAACGTGGCATCGCCTTCGGCGCCGGTGCACCCTGCCCGCTACCTGACGGTGTTCCTGGCCCTGCTCATCGGCGTGTACCTGCTGGTCTTCCTGACCGGGGACAAGCGCGCCGCGCCGAAGCTGGGCATCGACCTGCAGGGCGGCACCCGGGTCACGTTGACCGCCCGCACCCCCGACGGCTCCAGGCCGACGCGCGACGCGCTGGCTCAGGCGCAGCAAATCATCAGCGCCCGGGTCAACGGGCTGGGTGTGTCGGGTTCCGAAGTGGTGGTCGACGGCGACAACCTGGTCATCACGGTGCCCGGAAACGACGGCAACGAGGCCCGCAACCTGGGCCAGACGGCGCGGCTGTACATCCGGCCCGTGATCAACGCGCTGCCGGTGGAGACCGCTCCGCCGCCCGAACAACCGGCGCCGTCCGGCAAGCCGCAGCCCCCGGCCGGGGAACCTGCTCCGGCGCCGGGGGAAGCGCCGGCCCCGCCGGCCGGCGAACCCGCCCCGGGCCAGGCCCCGCCGGCGCAGCCGCGGCCCTACCCGCAAGAGCCGCCGCCGACGCCCCCGCCGTCTCCGGCCCCGGCGCCGGGACAGGCGCCCCCGCCGCCGGCGCCGCCCGTGCAGCCCGGGCCGCCGGACCCGCGCAAGGATCTCGCCGAGCGCATCGCCAAAGAGAAGAAGTGGCGCCAAAGCGACAACAAGGCCATCCAGTTCTACGGCCTGCAGTTCGAGGCCACCCAGTGCGGCAAAGACGACATCCTGGCCGGCAACGACGACCCCAAGCTGCCGTTGATTACCTGCGACAAGGACCACAAGATGGCCTATCTGCTGGGGCCGTCGATCATCAGCGGCGACCAGATCCAAAATGCCAGCTCCGGCCTGGACCAGCGCAGCGGCGGCTACGTCGTCGACCTGCAGTTCAAGACCGCCGCGGCCAACACCTGGGCCGACTTCACCGCCGCGCACGTCGGTACCCAGACCGCGTTCACGCTGGACTCGCAAGTGGTGAGCGCCCCGCAGATCCGCGAAGCGATCCCCGGCGGCCGGACCCAGATCACCGGTGGTGATCCGCCGTTCACCGCCAACACCGCACGCCAGCTGGCCAACGTCCTCAAATACGGCTCGCTGCCGTTGTCGTTCGAGTCGTCGGAGGCCGAAACCGTTTCGGCCACACTGGGTTTGACGTCGCTGCGAGCGGGCCTGATCGCCGGCGCGATCGGCCTGGCGCTGGTGCTGGTGTACTCGTTGCTCTATTACCGGGTGCTGGGGTTGCTCACCGCGCTGTCGCTAGTGGCTTCCGGCGCAATGGTTTTCGCGATCCTGGTGCTGCTGGGCCGCTATATCAACTACACGCTGGACCTGGCCGGCATCGCCGGTCTGATCATCGGTATCGGCACCACCGCCGACTCGTTCGTGGTGTTCTTCGAACGCATCAAAGACGAGATCCGCGAGGGCCGTTCGTTCCGCTCGGCGGTGCCTCGCGGTTGGGCGCGGGCCCGCAAGACCATCGTGTCGGGTAACGCGGTGACGTTCCTGGCCGCCGCGGTGCTGTACTTCCTGGCCATCGGACAGGTGAAGGGCTTCGCATTCACCCTGGGCCTCACCACGATCCTCGACCTCGTCGTGGTGTTCCTGGTGACCTGGCCGCTGGTGTACCTCGCGTCCAAGTCGCCGACACTGGGCAAACCGGCCTACAACGGCCTGGGTGCGGTACAGCAGGTTGCACGCGAACGCCGGGCTGCAGCGCATACGGGACGGGGATAGCGAAATGGCCTCGAAAGCTGGCGAAGCAGTGGAACTCACCGAGTCCGACGCCACCATCGTCGACGACGTCAACGGCGCACAGCTGCCGCATCACAGTTTCCTGTCGCGGCTCTACACCGGTACCGGTGCGTTCGAGGTGGTCGGGCGCCGCCGCATGTGGTACGTGGTCAGCGGCACGATCGTCGCGATCGCGATCGCCAGTATTGTGTTGCGCGGCTTCACCTTCGGCATCGATTTCCAGGGTGGCACCAAGGTGTCGTTTCCGCGCGGGGACACCCAGGTCAGCCAGGTGGAAGACGTGTTCCGGCAGACGATCGGCAAGGACGCCGAGTCGGTGGTGATCGTCGGCAACGGCGCGTCGGCGACCGTGCAGATCCGCTCGGAGACGCTGTCCAACGACCAGACCAACAAGCTGAAAAACGCGCTGTTCGACCATTTCAAGCCGAAAGGCGCCGACGGCAAACCCAGCAAGCAGGCCATCAGCGACTCGGCGGTGTCGTCGACCTGGGGCGGTCAGATCACCAAGAAGGCGGTGATCGCGCTGGTGGTGTTCCTGGTGCTGGTCGCTCTGTACATCACCGTGCGCTACGAGCGCTACATGGCGGTCTCCGCGCTGGCCGCGATGTTCTTCGACGTGACCGTCACCGCGGGGGTCTACTCGCTGGTGGGCTTCGAGGTCACCCCGGCCACTGTCATCGGCCTGCTGACCATCCTCGGGTTCTCCATCTACGACACCGTGATCGTGTTCGACAAGGTCGAGGAGAACACGCACGGCTTCCAGCACACGACGCGGCGCACCTTCGCCGAGCAGGCGAACCTGGCGGTCAACCAGACGTTCATGCGCTCGATCAACACCAGCCTGATCTCGGTGCTGCCGGTGATCGCGCTGCTGGTGGTGGCCGTGTGGCTGCTGGGCGTCGGCACGCTCAAGGACTTGGCGCTGGTGCAGCTGGTCGGCATCATCGTGGGCACGTACTCGTCGATCTTCTTCGCCACTCCGCTGCTGGTCACGCTGCGCGAGCGCACCGAGCTGGTGCGTGGCCACACCCGCCGGGTGCTGCGGCGCCGCGACGGCGCTTCCGAAAAGGCTTCGGAGCCTGTGGAATCGGCCGAGGAGGAACCGAAGCCGCAGACCACCACCGCGGCCGCGCCGAAGAAGCCGGCGCCGAGCAAGCCGGCGCCGGGCGCGCGACCGGTACGGCCGACCGGCAAGCGAAACAAGCGGTAACCCGATGGCTGTCTGGCGTCGGCGCGCTGCGGCCGTCTCGACGGCGACGCTGGTGGCCTTGTCGCCGCTGACCGCGTGTTCGGGCAGCGCCGCCGGTCAGATCGACTACGCCGTCGACGGCGCGCTGGTCACCTACAACACGAACACGGTCACCGGTGCGGCCTCGGCGGGCGCGCAGGCCTTCGCTCGCACCCTGACCGGCTTCGGCTACCACGGACCCGACGGCCAAGTGGTGGCCGACCATGACTTCGGCACGGTCTCGGTGGTCGGCGGCGCGCCGCTGGTGCTCGACTACCAGATCGCCGACAACGCCGTCTATTCCGACGGCAAGCCGGTGACCTGCGACGACCTGGTGCTGACCTGGGCCGCCCACTCGGGCAAGTTCCCGGGGTTCGACGCCGCCACCCAGGCCGGCTACATCGACATCGCGGGCATCGACTGCCAGCCCGGGCAGAAGAAGGCGCGGGTGTCGTTCGCGCCGGACCGCAGCGTCGTCGACTACGACGAGCTGTTCACCGCGACGTCGCTGATGCCGTCGCACGTGATCGCCGACGACCTGGGTGTCAACGTCACCGCGTCGGTGCTGGGCAAGGACATGCCGGCCGTCGAGCGCATCGCGCGGCTGTGGAACACGATCTGGGACCTCAAGCCCGGCCTGGACACCAAGCGGTTCCCGTCGTCGGGGCCGTACAAGATCGAATCGGTGCTGAGCGACGGCGGGGTGGTGCTGGTCGCCAACGACCGCTGGTGGGGCCCCAAGCCGATGACCAAGCGGATCACGGTGTGGCCGCAGAAGGCCGACATCCAGGACCGGCTCAACAACGGCAGCATCGACGTCGCCGACGTCGCGGCCGGTTCGTCGGGGTCGGTGATCACCCCGGACAACTACCGGCGCACCGATGGGCCGTCGGACGGGATACAGCAGCTGATCTTCGCGCCGAATGGCCGGTTCGCCGACACGGTCGTGCGTCGCGCCGTCGCGTCGTGCACACCGCGGGATGTGATCGCGCGCGACGCCGGGGTTCCGATCGCCAACTCGCGGCTGCACACCGCCGCCGAGGACGCCATCGCCCAAGCCGAAAACGTCCCCGAGGCAGGCAAATTCGTCAAGGCCAACCCCGACGCGGCCCGCAGCACGCTGGGCGGGGCGCCGCTGAGCGTGCGCATCGGCTACCGGGCGCCCAACGCCCGGCTTGCCGCCACCGTCGGCGCGATCGCCAAGGCCTGCGCACCGGCCGGTATCACGGTCACCGACGTCACCTCCGACACCACCGGCCCGCAGACCCTGCGGGACGGCAAGATCGACGTCCTGCTGGCCACCACCGGCGGCGCCAGCGGCAGCGGATCGACCGGGTCGCCGGCGATGGACGCCTACACGCTGCACACCGGCAACGGCAACAATCTGTCCGGCTACAGCAACGGCCAGATCGACGGGATCATCAGCGCGCTGGCGGTGTCGGCTGACCCGGCCGAGCTGGTGCGGCTGCTGGCCGAGAGCGCGCCGGTGCTGTGGGCCGACATGCCGACGCTGCCGCTGTATCGCCAGCAGCGCACCCTGATGGCGTCGAAGAAGATGTACGCCGTCACGGCCAACCCGACTCGCTGGGGCGCCGGCTGGAACATGGACCGCTGGGTGCTGGTGCGGTGATTGCTGAGCTCATCGCATCGTTGACCCGCGAGATCGCCGACTTCCCCACGGCGGGAATCCAATTCAAAGACCTCACCCCGCTGTTCGCCGACCGTCGCGGCTTTACCGCCGTGACCGGGGCGCTGGCCGGCGTGGCGGCCGGCGCCGACCTGATCGCCGGTGTCGACGCCCGCGGTTTCGTGGTGGGCGGCGCCGTCGCGGCCCGGCTGGGCACCGGCATGCTGGCCATCCGCAAGGGCGGAAAGCTGCCGCCGCCGGTGCGCGCCGAGCATTACGACCTGGAATACGGTACCGCCACCCTGGAAATCCCGGCCGACGGCATCGAGTTGGCCGGACGCAGCGTGGTCATCGTCGACGACGTGCTGGCCACCGGCGGGACCCTGGCCGCGGCGCGCCGGCTGCTCGAGTACAGCGGAGCGCACGTGACGCTGGCCGCCGTCGTGCTGGAGCTGGCCGGACTGGGCGGTCGCGACGCGGTTGCGCCGCTGCCGGTCCACAGCTTGCGCTGCGTTTGAGCGATATCCTGGGAGGCCGGAGGTGACGAACGTGGCGGATGACCAGCGCACGGCTCTGCAGCCGCCCACCGAGCCGCTGCAGGTCCCCGATGCCCTGCCGGCCGAGCCCCGGATCGGGCTGAAGACCTCCACCAGCGCGTCGCGACGGGTGCGGGCCCGGTTGGCGCGGCGCATGACCGCGCAGCGCAGCACCGTCAGTCCGGTGCTCGAGCCGCTGGTGGCGGTGCACCGCGAGATCCACCCCAAGGCCGACCTGTCGATCCTGCAGCGCGCCTACGAGGTCGCCGAGCAGCGGCACGCCGACCAGATGCGTCATTCCGGCGACCCGTACATCACCCATCCGCTGGCCGTCGCCAACATCCTGGCCGAGCTGGGGATGGACACCACCACGCTGGTGGCTGCCCTGCTGCACGACACCGTCGAGGACACCGGCTATACCTTGGCGCAGCTGTCCGAGGAATTCGGCGAAGAGGTCGGCCATCTGGTCGACGGGGTGACCAAGCTGGACCGGGTGGTGCTGGGCAGCGCCGCCGAGGGCGAGACCATCCGCAAGATGATCACCGCGATGGCCCGCGACCCGCGGGTGCTGGTGATCAAGGTGGCCGACCGGCTGCACAACATGCGGACCATGCGTTTCCTGCCGCCGGAGAAGCAGGCCCGCAAGGCCCGTGAAACGCTGGAAGTCATTGCGCCGCTGGCACATCGGCTGGGGATGGCCACCGTCAAGTGGGAGCTGGAGGATCTGGCGTTCGCGATCCTGCACCCTAAGAAGTACGAAGAGATCGTGCGGCTGGTGGCCGACCGGGCCCCGTCCCGCGACACCTACCTGGCCAAGGTGCGTGACGAGATCGTCGCCACGCTGGGCGCATCGAAAATCAACGCGACGGTCGAGGGCCGGCCCAAGCACTACTGGTCGATCTACCAGAAGATGATCGTCAAGGGCCGCGACTTCGACGACATCCACGACCTGGTCGGCATCCGCATCCTGTGCGACGAGATCCGCGACTGTTACGCCGCTGTGGGCGTGGTGCATTCGCTGTGGCAGCCGATGGCGGGCCGGTTCAAGGACTACATCGCCCAGCCCCGCTACGGGGTGTACCAGTCGCTGCACACCACGGTCGTCGGCCCGGAGGGCAAGCCGCTGGAAGTGCAGATCCGCACCCGCGACATGCACCGCACCGCCGAGTACGGAATTGCCGCGCACTGGCGCTACAAGGAAGCCAAGGGCCGCAACGGTGTTCCGCATCCGCACGCCGCCGCCGAGATCGACGACATGGCCTGGATGCGCCAGCTGCTCGACTGGCAACGTGAGGCCGCGGACCCCGGCGAGTTCCTGGAGTCGCTGCGTTACGACCTTGCGGTGCAAGAGATTTTCGTGTTCACCCCGAAGGGCGACGTGATCACGCTGCCCACCGGGTCGACGCCGGTGGACTTCGCCTATGCCGTGCACACCGAGGTCGGCCACCGTTGTATCGGCGCCCGGGTGAACGGGCGGCTGGTGGCGCTGGAGCGCAAGCTCGAAAACGGCGAAGTGGTCGAGGTTTTCACGTCCAAGGCGCCCAACGCCGGGCCGTCGCGGGACTGGCAGCAGTTCGTGGTGTCGCCGCGCGCCAAGACCAAGATTCGTCAATGGTTCGCCAAAGAACGCCGCGAGGAGGCGCTGGAGGCCGGCAAGGAGGCGATGGCCCGCGAGGTCCGCCGCGGCGGACTTCCGTTGCAGCGCTTGGTCAATGGCGGGTCGATGGCCGCGGTCGCCAACGAGCTGCACTACGCCGACGTGTCGGCTCTCTACACCGCGATCGGTGAAGGGCATGTGTCCGCCAAGCACGTGGTGCAGCGGCTGGTGGCCGAACTGGGCGGCATCGACCAGGCCGAGGAGGACCTCGCCGAGCGGTCCACCCCGGCGACGATGCTGCGACGCACGCGCAGCACCGACGACACCGGGGTCGCGGTACCGGGCGCGCCCGGCGTGCTGACCAAGCTGGCCAAATGCTGCACGCCGGTGCCGGGCGATGCGATCATGGGGTTCGTCACCCGCGGCGGCGGGGTCAGCGTGCACCGCACCGACTGCACCAATGCCGCGTCGCTGCAACAGCAATCGGAGCGCATCATCGAGGTGCACTGGGCGCCGTCGCCGTCGTCGGTGTTCCTGGTGGCGATCCAGGTCGAGGCGCTCGACCGGCACCGGCTGCTCTCAGACGTGACCCGGGTGCTGGCCGACGAGAAGGTGAACATCCTGTCGGCGTCGGTGACGACGTCGAACGACCGGGTGGCGGTCAGCAGGTTCACCTTCGAAATGGGTGACCCCAAGCACCTTGGCCACCTGCTCGACGTCGTGCGCAACGTCGAAGGCGTCTACGACGTCTACCGGGTGACGTCGGCGGCGTGACGCTCAGCGCACGATCCGTCGGTAGCAGAATGCTCCGACCTTCGCCGCCGGCTGGCAGATAATCCGCACGCGAGGTCGATTCGCGGACTGCTGCTGCAGGCGGGGCGCAGTCGCCGGATCGGCCGACACGTCCGGTGGCGCCGGACATTGATCCGTCTGATCCGCGGCGCACTGCGGATTATCCGCGTGGGCCTGTCCGGGCAAGCCCGTGATACCGGCGCCGCTCAGCATCACCAGCACAGCGGCGGCGGCGACCACTGCCCGTCGCGCGAGTCGTAGGGTGCTGCGCTGGCATGCAGACATGGTGTTCTTCCGCCGTGGGCTATATAAGAGAACACTAGTCTGTAAAAGTAGACTTTGGTAGTTAATAAGGTTTTTACGTTCATGTAATCGGCCCCTTGTCCATCGAGAGCACTGTTGGTGGTCATGGACGACCGCGATAAAGACCCGGCGGTGGTGCTGCCCTACCTTGTGGGCAGACCTCTGTCCGCCACGGAGGTGTACGAGGCGTTCGGCTACCGAAAATCGGCCTACTACAAGGCGGCTCGGGAAGGCAGGCTCGTCACGGCCGACAACCTGATCCGAGCCGCCAAATACTTCGGGCTGAATCCGGTCGACCTGCAGGTGCGTTACGGGCTGATCCCGCCGGAGGCAGTCATCGAATACGTCGAATCAGCGCCCCACCGCACAAGATTGCGCGATCTTCAACCCGACTCCAGCACGCCGCCGGTCTGACCGAATTGCGGGTAAGTTGGGTGATGACAATGATGTCCGCACTCATCCTCGCCACGCTGGCCGCCATCTTCTACAGTCTGTGGATCCGCCGCCACACCTGGCGGTCCCGCTGGGAAGCCGGCGCGAGCCTGAACATCGCCCTGCAGGGCTGTGCGGTGCTGCTGATGTCGCCGTGGGCGTCGGCGACGCTGGGTCCGGCGCTGCACCGCATCACCGGCCGGTGGAATGTGGAAGACCTGCTCGGCCACATCTGCCTGGTGGCCGCGGCGACGGCCATCATCCTGCACGGGCTGGCCCGCCTGGGTGACACGCGAGCGCTGCGCATCCTGTTTCGCCGGCACATCGAAACCCCGCTGCGGCTTGGTATTCCGCTGCTCGTGGCGGTGTTCGTCGTCGCCGATGAGGGCTATCACCCGGACCTGTTCCCGGCGCACGTCAGTACGGTGTGGTTCGGCGCCTATTGGCTGGTGTTGGGCGCCCTGCTGATCTATTTGTTGGGCTACGCGGGCAGGGTCTTGCTCATCCTGCGGAAGGATCCCCGCTCGACGGCGACGGTCAACCTCTACCTGATCTCGGCCGGCTTCGGTGTGGCAGCGACCGCCATACAAGTGGTCACGGCGGAGCTCGGCGTGGATATCACGCTGCCCGTCTGGTTGTGCGCATGCCTGGGCGCGATCGGTTTTGCGTACGGATCGGCGCGATCCTGGAATGCCAAAGTCGCCTGGTTCACCCCGGGCAACAACCTGCCGTCGTAGCGGGCCGGCGCCTCAGTCCAGCATCAGCGACTTGATCGTCACCGGGGTGGCGGGCGCGCCGTCCTCGCCGCCGCCCGCAACGCCGGCTTTGGCGATCTTGTCCAGGGTGGCCAGCCCGTCGTCTTGGATCTTGCCGAACACCGTGTACTCGGGCGGCAATTGCGAGTCCTTGTAGACCATGAAGAACTGGCTGCCGTTGGTGCCCGGTCCGGCGTTGGCCATCGCCAGCGTGCCGCGTGGGTAGACGACGGGCTGGTGCAGGGCGGGGTCGTTCGGCGGGTATTGGTCGGTCGGATATTCGTTGCCGAACTGGTAACCCGGGCCGCCGGTGCCGTCGCCCTTCGGGTCGCCGCACTGCAGGACGGACAGCGTCGGCGACGTTGTCAACCGGTGGCATTGGGTGTCGTTGAAGAAGCCCTGCTGCGCCAGGCTGGCGAAACTGTTGACCGTGCACGGCGATTTCCCGTTGTCCAACATCAGCCCGACCTTGCCCTGGTCGGTGACCATGCTGGCGCTGACGGTGGCCGGATCGGTGGGCACCTTGCCGGTGCGCGGCGGCTTTACCTCCTTGCTGGCCGGTTCCGGCGACGGCGGGTACTGGCAGTTGGCGCCCAGGTCGGCCGACGGCTTGAAGGACGGCAGCGGCGGCACCGCCGGCGCCGCGCCGGGAGCCGATGTCGTCGCCGACGCGCTGCTGCTGGTCGGCGAGGCGGTGTTGTGTTTGTGCTCGCGGTTGGTGAGCAGCACGGTCGTCGCGACCGCCGCGATCACGACCACCGCCGCGACCGCCGCGCCGATGATCGTCAGAAGCCGGCGCCGACGGGCTTGTTCGGCCCGGCGTTCCAGTTGCCGCTCGAGTTTGCGCTTGGCCGTGGCACGTCGCTGTTCGTTGGTCGGCACCGCCGATATCCCTTCGTGGTCGTTGTGCTCAGTCAGCACGAGTGTGCCAGTTCGTGGCGAATGACCGTGCCGCAGCCTGGCGTGGGAAACTGGGGACCGTGTTGATCTCCGCATTTCCTGCCGGGCTGCTGGCGTGCAACTGCTACGTGCTGGCGCAGCGGCCCGGGTCGGACGCCATCATTGTCGACCCCGGCCAGCGCGCTTTCGGCCCGCTGCGGCGCATTCTCGACGAGAACCGGCTGACCCCCGCGGCGGTCCTGCTCACCCACGGCCACATCGACCACATCTGGTCGGCGCAGAAGGTGTCCGACACCTTCGGCTGCCCGGCCTACATCCATCCCCAGGACCGGTTCATGCTGACCGACCCGATCAAGGGCTTCGGCCCGCGGATCGGGCAGCTGTTCCTGGCGGCGATGTTCCGCGAGCCCAAGCAGGTCGTCGAACTCGACCGCGACGGCGACAAGATCGACCTTGCCGACATCACCGTCACCGTCGACCACACGCCTGGGCACACCCGCGGCTCGGTGGTGTTCCGGGTGGCCGGCGACGCCTCGGAGGTGGTGTTCACCGGTGACACGCTGTTCGAGCGCTCGGTGGGCCGCACCGACCTGTTCGGCGGCAGTGGCCGCGACCTGATCACGTCGATCGTCGACAAGCTGTTGGTGCTCGACGACAACACCGTGGTGCTCCCGGGTCACGGCCCCAGGACCACGATCGGCGCCGAGCGCCGCCACAACCCGTTCCTCGAAGGCCTGAGCGCGTGAGCCAATTCAGCGCGCCCAAGGGCGTACCCGACTACGTGCCGCCGGATTCGGCGGCGTTCGTCGCGGTGCGCGACGGGTTACTCGACGCCACCCGCCGCGCCGGCTACAGCGACATCGAGCTGCCGATCTTCGAGGACACCGCGCTGTTCGCCCGCGGGGTGGGGGAGTCCACCGACGTGGTGTCCAAGGAGATGTACACCTTCGCCGACCGCGGCGACCGCTCGGTGACGCTGCGGCCGGAAGGCACCGCCGGGGTGGTGCGCGCGGTGATCGAGCACGGCCTCGACCGTGGCGTGCTGCCGGTCAAGCTGCGCTACGCGGGCCCGTTCTTCCGCTACGAACGACCGCAGGCCGGCCGGTACCGCCAGCTGCAGCAGGTCGGTGTCGAGGCGATCGGCGTCGACGACCCGGCGCTGGATGCCGAGGTGATCGCGGTGGCCGACGCGGGTTTTCGGTCGCTGGGGCTCGACGGCTTCCGGCTGGAGATCACTTCGCTGGGCGACGACTCCTGCCGGTCGCAATACCGAGAGCTGTTGCAGGACTTCCTCTTTCAGCTCGACCTTGATCCGGAAACCCGCCGGCGCGCCGAGATCAACCCGATGCGGGTGCTCGACGACAAGCGCCCGGACGTCAAAGCTCTGACGGCCGACGCCCCGGTGATGCTCGACCACCTCTCCGACGTGGCCAAGCAGCATTTCGAGACGGTGCTGGCGCACCTCGACGCGCTCGGCGTGCCGTATGTGATCAATCCGCGGATGGTCCGCGGGCTGGACTACTACACCAAGACCACCTTCGAGTTCGTGCACGACGGCCTGGGCGCGCAGTCCGGCATCGGCGGTGGCGGCCGTTACGACGGGCTGATGAAAGAGCTTGGTGGACAAGATCTTTCGGGTATCGGATTTGGGCTCGGCGTGGACCGCACCTTGCTGGCGCTGCAGGCCGAGGGCAAAAGCGTCGGTGTGGCGGCCCGTTGCGACGTGTTCGCGGTGCCGCTGGGGGAGCAGGCCAAGCTGCGGCTCGCGGTGGTGGCCGGGCAGCTGCGGGCCGCCGGTGTGCGGGTGGATCTGGCCTACGGCGACCGCGGCCTCAAGGGCGCGATGCGGGCAGCTGATCGATCGGGCGCGCGGGTCGCGCTGGTCGCGGGTGAGCGCGATATCGAGGCCGGCACCGTCGGCGTCAAGGATCTGTCGAGCGGCGAGCAGGTCGACGTCGCCGCCGACGCCGTTGTCGCCGAAGTCCTTTCGCAGCTGCGTCCTTAACCGCGAGCGTGCGCATTTGTACGCCAAAACCGCTCAAAGTACGTACATTTGTGCACGCTGGCCGCAAAAAGCGGCAAAGAGCTCAGTGCTTGACCTGGTTGAACGGCACCCCGCGATCGGCGGCGTATTCGCGTGGAAAACCCAACACCCGTTCGCCGATCACGTTGCGCGCCATCTCCGTACTGCCGCCGCCGAGCGCCGCGGTCTGCCGGGACAGGTAGCGCTCACCCACACTGAGCAACTCCCCGACGACGCCGGAGGTGCCCGCGATCTCCAGCGCGGTGTCGACCTCGAGTTCGATGGCCTCGGCGTGGAAGAGCCGGATCAGCGAACCCGCCGACGCGGGCAGCGAGCCGTCCAGCACGCCGCGGTAGACGTGGTCGATCAGCTGATCGCGCACCGCGCGGTGCACCAGCGCCCGCCCCGCGGCACCGCGAACACGGTCGGAGTCGCACCCGATCGCCCGCGCCAGCGCGACATAGTCGGGTGGGTGGTCCTGGGCGTTTTCGCTGCCGGTCCCGCTGGCGAACTCCGAGCCCCCGCCGACCGCGCGACGCTCATGGTAGAGCTGGCGTGACGCCACATCCCAGCCCCGGTCGACTTCGCCGACCACGTCGTCGTCGCTGAGCTCGAGGTTGTCGAAGAACTCCTCGCAGAACTCCGTCGACCCGTTCACCTGCGTGATGCGGCGCAACGTGATGCCCGGGCTGTCGATGCGCACCAAGAACATCGTCAGCCCGTCGTGCTTGGGCACGTCCCAATTGGTGCGCGCCAGCAGCAGTCCATAGTCGGCGGCGAACGCGCCGGTACTCCAGGTCTTGGCGCCGTTGACCACCCACTTGCCGTCGCGGCGCTCGGCGCGGGTGATCACCCCGGCCAGATCCGATCCGCCGCTGGGCTCGGAGAGCAGCTGCACGAGCACCTCGTCGCCACGCAGCGCCGCCGAAATGCGTTGGCGCTTTTGCTCTTCGCTGGCCGTGTCGAGAATGGTCGCACAGCAGATCGTGAAGGTCGGCGTGTTGAGGATCAGCGGCATTTCGTAGTCGACGCACTCGGCGTCGAAGGCCTTCTGATACTCGATGTCCAGCCCCAGCCCGCCGTACTCGCGGGGGAAACAGATCCCGGCGAACCCGCCGTCGTAGAGCCGGCGCTGCAATTCGCGGGCCCGCTGCCACGACGCTTCGGCGCCGCGGTCGGCGAACGGCGGGTTGTCCGGGTCGATGCGCGGCATGTTGTCGGCCAGCCAGGCGCGGGCGCGCTCGGCGAACTGCGCCACCGATTCTTCTCGCATGCGACGCCTCTCGAGAGTGTCATTCGTCTAAAACGGAAATGACATTACCATCGCTGGTCAGGACCCGCCGCGGGGCTTGGTCAGGACGAACTTCTCGACGACGGTCATCGCGCCGAACGGCCCGGTTACCGCGTAGTGCGTCGCGGTGATCGAGGTGTTCGCGCCCGGCGACCCGGGGTCGACGTCGAAGGCCACGAAACCGTACGGGTTGTCGCGGTCGCGAAACGCCGACCACGGCGCGTCTTCGGTCACGTAGATCGGCGCCTTGCGCCCGCGCGCCGGATCGAATCCGCCGACGCCGGTCAGCACCCGGCAGCGCGGCTGCGGAAAGAACATCGTGTTCGACGGCGCCGAGGTGCCGCCGCCGCCGATCACCACGTGCACCGTGCCCTGGCTGGTGTCGATGACGTCGCCACGGGTGTCGACGGGAATCGGTGTGCGACTCTCGTTGTCCACCGCGCCGCGCACCGGGTGCGAGCGTTCGTAATGGTGCTCGTGGCCGCACACCACCAAATCGACGCCGAAGCGGTCGAACAGCGGCAGCCACTGCTGGCGGATTCCGAGGTCGGCGCCGTTGGTCCGGTCCGCCGTCGAGATCGCCGTCTGGTGCATGCACACCACCACCCAGTCGACGTCGGGATCGCGCCGCGCCTCGGCCAGTTCGCTTTCCAGCCAACGGCGTTGCGCCCCACCGGAATAGCCGTGCACGTAGAAGTTGCCGCCGTCCTGAAAGCACACGTCGTCGTTGGACAGGCTGATCACCCGCACCGAACCGGCGGTGAACGAATACCACAGGCCGCGCAGCTCGGCGTCCGCCCCGGAATCGGGCAACCCGAAAAAGGCCTGATACGCCGCGAAACCCACCGGCCCGTTGCCCAGCTCGTTTTCGTGATTGCCGACCGCGGGCATCCACGGCCGGTAACGCGCCGAGCGGCTGTTGTTCTCGAACCAGTCCGACCAGGTGCGAACCCTGTCGGTGGCCAGGTTGGCATAACACAGGTCGCCGTTGACCAGGTGGAACAGTGGGCCGATGCGTTCGATCGCGGCGGTGGTGTCGCCGGCGGCCGGCGAGCCGAGGTTGTCGCTGGTATAGCTGTTGCCCATCCGCCTACCAAGCGTCGGGGTGGCCTGGTCGCCGAAGCTGGTGAACGACAACGGTTTCCGGCCCGACGGGGCGGTGCGCACCGTGCCGAGCTCCGGGCTGGTGCCGTCGTGCACCGCCGCATACACGTAGTCGGTGTCGGGCGCCAGGTTGTCCAGCACCGCGTGGTTGACGCGAATCTCGTTGCGCGACTTGGCATCCCGATAGGTGCGGGTCTGGGCCGGCACGGTGCGGCCGAAGCCCGACGCCGGGGTGCCCACCATCACCCGCGGGTTGTGCACCGGGTCGATGGTGTGCCACGACACCACTACCTCGCTGGCGGCATGCTTGCCGAATTGCAGGTGCAGACCGCCGACCGGCGGCGCGCCGCTGCGACCGGGCTGCGTCCACAGCGCGGGACCCCGCGACTGCAGCAGCGTGGCCGCGGCGCCGCCCACTCCTACGCCGAGGATCGCCGCCGTGCCCGTCGTCAGCACCGTTCGCCGGCTGATGCCGCCGGGTTCTTCGCTCACTCCTGCTTCTTACCGGATGTTCGCCGAGCATGGGCCAAACCCGTGTATGGCAGCCAAGTAGCCTGGCAGACATGGCCACCACGTTCACTGATTCCAAGGCCGACTTGATGCAGCGCGCGCAGGACGCTCTGGCCGCCAATGTCGGCGAGTCGGGTTTGACCACCCGCCAGAAGCTGGCGCTGACCTGCCGGGCACTGTTCGACGCTGGACACGATTCGGGTCTGGCCGGCCAGATCACCGCGCGGGCCGAAGAGCCCGGGACGTACTACACCCAGCGGCTGGGCCTGGGGTTCGACGAGATCACCGACGCCAACCTGCTGCTGGTCGACGAGGACCTCAACGTACTCGACGGTGACGGAATAGCCAACCCCGCCAACCGTTTTCACAGCTGGATCTACCGGGCGCGACCTGACGTGACCTGCATCGTGCACACCCACGCCTTCCACTGCGCGGCGTTGGCCATGCTCGAGGTTCCGCTGGTGGTCTCACAGATGGACACCACCCCGCTCTACGATGACTGCGCGTTCCTGGCCGAGTGGCCGGGCGTTCCGGTCGGCAACGAGGAGGGCGAGATCATCAGCGCCGCCCTCGGCGACAAGAAGGCCATCCTGCTCGCACACCACGGGGAGGTGGTGGCCGGAGCCAGCATCGAGGAGGCCTGCTCGCTGGCGGTGCTGATCGAGCGGGCGGCCAAACTGCAACTGGCCGCCATGGCCGCCGGGACCATCAAAGAACTTCCGGAGAAGCTCGCCCGCGAGGCGCACGACTGGACGCTGAGACCCGAACGCAGCAGGGCGAATTTCGCCTACTATGCCCGCCGCGCGCTCGCGCGCCACCCTGACGTTTTCAGCAACTGAGGAGTTCCGCAGTGCCCGACATCCACGGCATCATCGCCTACCCGGTCACCCCGTTCGATGCCAGCGACGCCATCGACACCGGTGCGCTGGCCACGCTGGTGGATCGATTGGTGAGTTCCGGAGTCCACGCGATCGCCCCGCTCGGCAGCACCGGCGAACTGGCGTACCTCGACGAGAACGAGTTCGACACCGTCGTCGACGCCACGATCGCCGCCGTCGACAGTCGGGTGCCCGTCGTCGTCGGTGTGTCGGATCTGACCACCGTTAACACGATTCGGCGCGCGCAGTACGCCGAGAAGGCCGGCGCCGACGCGGTGATGATCCTGCCGGTGTCCTACTGGAAGCTGACCGAACGCGAGATCGTGGCGCACTACACCGGCATCGGCGAGTCGATCGGGATCCCGATCATGGCGTACAACAACCCGGCCACCAGCGGCATCGACATGAGCCCGGAGCTGCTGGTCCGGATGTTCGAGACGATCGACAACCTGACCATGGTCAAGGAGTCCACCGGCGACCTGTCGCGCATGCACCGCATCGACAAGCTCAGCGGGGGACAGCTGCCCTTTTACAACGGCAGCAACCCCTTGGTGCTCGAGGCACTCAAGGCCGGGGCGGCCGGATGGTGCACGGCCGCACCGTGTTTGCGGCCGCAGCCCTGCATCGACCTGTACGACGCGGTGCACGCGGGCGACCTGGACACAGCGCAGAAGATCTACGACGAGCTCAAGCCGCTGCTGGAGTTCATCGTCGCGGGCGGGCTGGCCACCACCGTCAAGGCGGGCCTGGAACTGCTGGGCGCCGGGGTGGGAGATCCTCGACGGCCCTTGCTGCCGCTCGACGACCAGGGCCGGGCCAGGTTGCGGGAGTTGCTCGCCGACGCTTGACATACGTCCGAACATCAGTTCGAATTGAGGTATGCGGTGGGACCGCCAGGGGGTCGCCGTCGACGACGGGGCGCTGCCCGGCTTGGAGCGCATCGGGTTTGTCCGCAGCGTGCGCACACCGCACTTCGACGGCATCACGTTCCACGAGGTGCTGTGCAAGTCGGCGCTGAACAAGGTCCCGGACGCGTCGGCGTTGCCGTTTCACTACACAGTCAACGCCTACCGGGGTTGTTCGCACGCGTGCCGCTATTGCTTCGCCCGTCCCAGCCACGAGTACCTGGAATTGAACTGCGGCAACGACTTCGACACCCAGATCATCGTCAAGACCAACGTCGTCGACGTGCTGCGCCGTGAGCTGCACCGTAAATCCTGGCGGCGCGACATCGTCGCACTGGGCACCAACACCGACCCCTACCAACGCGCCGAGGGGCGCTACGCGTTGATGCCCGGCATCATCGGCGCGCTCGCCGACTCGGGCACGCCGCTGTCGATCCTGACCAAGGGCACGCTGCTGCGCCGCGACCTGCCGCTGATCGCCGACGCCGCCGCGCGGGTGCCGGTGCGGGTGGCCGTCTCGCTGGCCGTCGGCGACCCCGGGTTGCACCGCGCCGTCGAACCCGGAACGCCCGGCCCGCAGGCCCGGCTTGCACTGATCACCGCGATCCGCGACGCCGGCCTGGATTGTCACGTGATGGTGGCGCCGGTGCTGCCGCACCTGACCGATTCCGTCGAGCAGCTCGACGAGCTGCTGAGTCAGATCGCCGGGGCCGGGGCCACCGGGGCAACAGTGATGGGACTACATCTGCGCGGTTCGACGCGCGGCTGGTTCATGTCGTGGCTCGCGCGAACCCACCCGGATCTGGTCGCCCGGTATCGCGAGCTGTATCGCCGCGGCGCCTATTTGCCGCCGCACTACCGCGACGAGCTAAAGGCCCGCGCGGCACCGCTTCTGGCGAAGTATCGGCTCGGCGGTGACCGGCTGCCGGCCAGCGGGCCGGCTCCGGTGGCAGCAGCCGCCCCGCTGCAGCCGACGCTGTTCTAGCCGGCGCTACCCGAGCTCTGCGGCGCGGAAGGTGTCGCACTGGTTGGGGTCACCGGTCTGATAGCCGACGGTGAACCAGTGCTGCCGTTGCTCAGAGGAACCGTGCGTCCACGACTCCGGGTTGGTGCGGCCGGTGGCCCGCCGCTGGATGCGGTCGTCGCCCACCGACGCCGCCGCCGACAGTGCGTCCTGAATGTCCTTGTCGCTCAACGGTTCCAAGAACGGAACGCCGGTGCTTTCCTGCTTGGTGATCGACGCGTAGTGCGCCCACACGCCGGCATAGCAGTCGGCCTGCAGCTCGGTGCGCACACCGTTGCCGCTCGCGCCCTGCGCGCCCTGCTGGGCGCGGCCGAGGTTGCCCTGCAGATTCTGCACATGGTGGCCGAACTCGTGAGCCACCACGTACTCCTGCGCCAACGGCCCACCGCTGGAACCGAATTGGTCGACGAGCACCTGGAAGAAGTCGGTGTCGAAGTAGGCGGTCTGGTCCACCGGGCAGTAGAACGGGCCCACCTCGCTGGTGGCCGACCCGCACCCGGTGCCGACCTGCCCGCTGAACAGCCGCACCCGCGGCCGGGTGTATCCGCGCATCAGCTGTTTCCAGACCCCGTCGACGGAGTTGCCGGTGGCCACCACGCGGCACTGCACGTACTTGTTGGCGTCGGCCCCGGTCCGGCACTTGTTCAGGTCGAAACCCGGCGCCGCGTCCTCGCGGGTGTTGACCGTCTGCTGGTTGATCACGTTGCCGGGATCGACGCCGAGCAACATGGCCACCACCACAATCAGTAGCCCGCCCAGACCCCCGCCGATCGCAATCCCGCGACCGCCGCCGCCCGACGACGACGTGGTGCTGGTGTCGATCTGCATTCCCTCGTTGAAGGTCATCACGCGCTCCGTTGCATCTCGGTGGTGGCTTGCACCAGCTTTCCACAGCGCGGTCCGGCGTGCCCGTGGTTAGCGCTGCCGGCTGGCGGCGAAGCGGGTGTCGGTGTAGCTGCGCAGGTTGGTCAGGAACCGCCGGAAGGCCAGATTCAACAGCGGCCGAAGCACGAACATCGCCGGCTTCGCCGCGCCGGCGGGTTTTTGGGCCAGCGTCCAGGTCAGCCGACAGCCACCCGGGATGACCTCGACCCGGTAGTCCTCCGCGAACGCGGCGACCGACCGCGTCGAGCATTCGTTGAACCGAAAAGCCATGCGAGTGAACGGTTCCCAGACCAAAAACTCTTCGTCGCCGACGATGCCGCCCCGCATGTGCACGACGCGGGTGGTGCCGACGCCGCGCGGCTCGGGGCTGGCCCAGGTCACCTTGGTGATCACCGATGCCCAGCGCGGCCAGGAGTCGGCGTCGGCGAGGACTTCGAAGAGCTGCTCGGGTGTGATCGCCAGGTCGACGCTGTTGGCGAACCGAAACGGCGCGGTCTCGGTGAAGCTCGCGTCGACTCGTTCGCAGGGAAACATTGTCGGCATCGGCACTCCTTGGGGTGAAAACGGGCAGGGAATCGAAGTCAGCCCGGCCCGTCGCTGGCGGCGGCCAGCAGCGGCACCAGGATGTCGCTGATCGGCGTGGGGATGCCGTGACGGCGGGCCTTGCGGATGATTACGCCGTTGCGCACGTCCCATTCCAGCGGGCGGCGGGCCTCGCGGTCGGCGAGCATCGACGTGCCCATGTCGGCGGGGGTGCGGCGGAACATCTCGACCATCTCGTCGACCACATCCTCGCCGAGGTGCGCGTCCTCGGCGCGCGCCACTGCCAGGCATTCGGCCGCGTAGGCACGCGACAGCGCGGCCACGTCGTCGCGGCGAAACATGCCCGAGCGGCGGCCGGTCAGCACCATCAGCCCGGCTAGCGCGTTGACCAACAGCTTGCGCCACAGCGCGGTGGTGAAGTCCGGGTCGCAGTCCACCACGCAGCCGGCGGCGCGCAGCAGCTCGGCGACGGTCTCGGCCGCCGGGCCGGTGGGCAACACCAGCCGGGCCTCGGTGCGCAGCCGCACCCGTCCGTCCGGCTCGGTCTCGGCGCTGTACCAGACGATGCCGGGCACCACCGCCGACGACGGGCAGTGCGGCTGCACCTGCTCGACCTGCTCGATCCCGTTTTGCAGCACCATGACGATGGTGTGCTGGTCGCACAGCCGGGTCAGCCAGCCGCCGGCCGCGTCGTTCTGGGTGGCCTTGACGGCCAGGACCACCACGTCGACCAGGCCGCCGACCTCGCCGGGGTCGGTGCAGACCGGCCCGGGCACCACGATCGGATCGCCTTCGTCGGGCCGCAGTTCGATCCGGTCGCGTGGCGTGCGGCCGCACAGCAGCACCTGGTGACCGGCCGCGTGCAGGAGTGCAGCGACCGTCGTACCGACCGCTCCGGGACCGACGAGTGCAATATCCATGACGATCGTCGAAATTACCGCCTCTACACTGGGCAGTCGTTCCAGCCGTTTGCAGAGGAGTATTCGTGCTGCGCACTCACGCCGCAGGTTCGCTGCGCGCCGCCGACGCCGGCCATAAGGTGACGCTGGCCGGCTGGGTGGCGCGCCGCCGCGACCACGGCGGGGTGATCTTCATCGACCTGCGCGACGCGTCGGGGGTGTCGCAGGTGGTGTTCCGCGCCGCCGACGTGCTCGAGCAGGCGCACCGACTGCGCGCCGAGTTCTGCATCGCCGTCGAAGGTGTCGTCGAGACCCGCCCGGAGGGCAACGCCAACCCCGAGATCGCCACCGGCGAGATCGAACTCAACGCCACGTCGCTGACCGTCCTCGGCGAGTGCGCGCCGCTGCCGTTCCAGCTCGACGAGCCCGCCGGCGAGGAGGTTCGGCTCAAGTACCGCTACCTCGACCTGCGCCGCGACGGCCCGGGCGCGGCAATTCGGTTGCGGTCCAAGGTGAATGCCGCCGCCCGAGAAGTGCTGGCGCGGCACGACTTCGTCGAGATCGAGACGCCGACGATGACCCGCTCCACCCCCGAGGGCGCGCGCGACTTCCTGGTGCCGGCGCGGCTGCAGCCCGGCTCGTTCTACGCGCTGCCGCAGAGCCCGCAACTGTTCAAGCAGTTGCTGATGGTGGCCGGGATGGAGCGCTACTACCAGATCGCGCGGTGCTATCGCGACGAGGATTTCCGCGCCGACCGCCAGCCGGAATTCACCCAGCTCGACATGGAGATGAGCTTCGTCGACGCCGACGACATCATCGCGGTCTCCGAGGAAATCCTCACCGCGCTGTGGGCGCTGATCGGATATGAACTGCCGACGCCGATTCCGCGGATCACCTACGCCGACGCCATGCGTCGGTTCGGGTCCGACAAGCCCGACATGCGTTTCGGCCTGGAACTGGTGGAGTGCACGGAGTTCTTCTCGGACACGCCTTTTCGGCTGTTTCAGGCGCCGTACGTCGGCGCGGTGGTGATGCCGGGCGGGGCCTCACAACCACGGCGCACGCTGGACGGCTGGCAGGACTGGGCCAAGCAGCGCGGGCACAAGGGCCTGGCCTACGTGCTGGTGGCCGACGACGGCACCCTGGGCGGGCCCGTCGCCAAGAACTTGTCCGACGCCGAGCGCGCCGGTTTAGCGGCCCATGTGGGTGCCAAACCCGGTGACTGCGTGTTCTTCTCGGCTGGTCTGCCCAAGCCGTCGCGCGCCCTGCTGGGCGCGGCCCGCAACGAGATCGCCAAGCGACTCGACATGATCGACCCCGACGCCTGGGCGTTTGTCTGGGTGGTCGATCCGCCGTTGTTCGAACCGGCCGACGAGGCGACCGCCGCGGGCGAAGTCACCGTGGGGGGCGGCGCGTGGACCGCGGTGCACCACGCGTTCACCGCACCCAAACCGGAGTATGCCGACAGCATCGACACCGACCCGGGGGCCGTGCTGGCCGACGCCTACGACATCGTCTGCAACGGGCACGAAATCGGCGGGGGCTCAATCCGTATCCACCGCCGCGACATCCAGGAGAAGGTGTTCGCGGTGATGGGGCTCGACAAGGCGCAAGCGGAAGAGAAGTTCGGATTCCTGTTGGAGGCGTTCATGTTTGGCGCGCCGCCGCACGGCGGTATCGCGTTCGGCTGGGACCGCACCAACGCGCTGCTGGCCGGCGCGGACTCCATCCGCGAGGTGATCGCGTTCCCGAAGTCCGGCGGCGGCGTCGACCCGCTGACCGACGCCCCGGCGCCGATCACCGCGCAGCAACGCAAGGAATCCGGCATCGACGTCGTGCCACCGCCCCGAGGCGGCAATGGACCCCGCTGACCTCACCTCGGCCATCCCGTTGGCGGCCACTCTCGGCATCGACGTCGGGGAGGTCACGCCGCAGCGGGTGACGGCGACGATGAATTGGGCCGAGAACCTCTGCACGACAGGCGGAATCCTGCACGGCGGAGCGCTGATGGCGTTCGCCGACACGATCGGCGCGATCTGCGCGGTGGCCAACCTGCCGCCGGGCGCCGGCACCGCGACAATCGAGTCGAAGACGAACTTCTTTCGCGCCGTGCGCTCGGGCGTCGTCACCGCCATCAGTGAGCCGCTGCACGTCGGCCGCAGCACGATCGTCGCGCAGACCAACCTCACCGACGACCGCGGCAAGCTGGTCGCGCAGGTCACCCAGACCCAGGCGGTGCTGACGGAATAGGGCTCGCTGCCAAGCGGGTTGACCGGGCATGACGCAAAACATGCCCGACACCGAGACCATCAAAGCCTTCAACCAATCCATCGTCGAGGAGTTCCGAGCCAACGACGGCAAGGTCGGCGGCCAGTTCGCCGGTGCCGATCTGCTGCTGCTCACCACGACCGGCGCCAAGTCCGGCCAGCCGCGACTGACGCCATTGGCCTACCTGCGCATCGACGGCAAGCTGATCATCATCGGGTCCTTCGCCGGCGCCGACGTCAATCCCGCCTGGGTACACAATCTGCGCGCTAATCCGGCTGCTCATGTCGAGATCGGGACCGAATCCTTCGACGTGGTTGCTCGCGAATTGCCGCCCGCCGAACGGGATGCTGCTTTCCCCAAGGTCACCGCCGCGGCACCGGGTTTCGGTGATTACCAGGCGAAGACCACTCGGGTCATCCCGCTTTTCGAGCTGCAGCCGGTGAATTAGCCGCTAGTGCGGTAGTGCTTTTGACCACAGCTTGTGCAGCGTGGTGCGCACCGGATGCCCGGACCGCAGGATGTTGACCACTTCGGTCGGGAACAGTGTTTGGTCGGGTCCGCACTTCGGCCACGCCTCAGGTCCTTGGGTGGCCAGGGTGCGCTCGGCCACGGCAATCTGCTGTTCCCGGGTGGCGTTCGCCGGCGAGCCGACACCGCCGTTTTCGGCCCACGTCGACGGCTTGAACTGCAGGCCGCCGTAGAACCCGTTCCCGGTGTCGGCCGACCAGTTGCCGCCTGACTCGCATTCGGCCACGGCATCCCAGTTGACGCTGTCGGCGTATGCCACGCCGGTCGTGGGGTCGATGACCAGGGAGATGGCGACGACGACGATTGCCGCCTTCACCAATGACTTGCACCAGGTTTCTGCATTGAGTGCTCCACCAAATCGTGCCATTTAACACCAGTAACAAATGATCGTGAAAACTGTCAACACCTGAGTCAATTTTTATTTAGCGAGATTGATGGTGTCCCGGCGTTTTGAGTAGTCACGAGTTAATAGAAGTGTTATTGATACTAATGATACTTGCGCTATTAGAGTGATTTCTGATTTCTAAATTGTCTAGTGAGGAAATAGTTAACTCATGTTGTTTCTGTTACTTCTGATGTCTCTGAGGTGAACCCCGTATCAACCCGCTGCCTGCTGGGGTAAGCAGGCGGGGTGAGTCCTCCGCTGATCACCCGGCCCGCCGGCGTCGCCCGGGCCGCGGCCGGCCGCCTGCGCGGCGCCGTCTGGCCGATCACCCAAACTGCGGTCGCCGCAGGCGTCGCGTGGTACTTCACCCACGACCTGCTCGGCCATCGCCAGCCGTTCTTCGCGCCCATCGCCGCGGTTGTGTGCCTGTCGGCCACCAACGTGCTCCGCGGGCAGCGCACCGTCCAGATGATCATCGGGGTGGTGCTCGGCATCGCCCTGGGTGCCGGCGTCCAGGCAGTTTTGGGCACAGGCGTCATCGCCATTGCCGTCGCGGTGTTCGTCGCGTTGTGCGTTGCTCTGCTCATCGGGCGCGGTTTCATCGCGCAAGGGCTGATGTTCGTCAACCAGACTGCGGTATCGGCCGTGCTGGTCTTGGTGTTCGCCCGCAGCGGCATGGTGTCGGAGCGCCTCTTCGACACCGTGGTCGGCGGCGGCCTGGCGATCGTGTTCGGGATGCTGCTGTTTCCCGTCAACCCGATGACGCTGCTGCATCAGGCCCGTGCGGACATGCTGGCCGCGCTGCGCGAGACCCTGGCCCACATCGCCGGCATCGTTGGCGGACACGGGCCGGCCGCCCCGGACTGGCCGTTGTCCGTCGTCGGCCGGTTGCACGAGCAGCTCGGGGCGCTGGCACAAGCGCGCGCCACGGCGCGCCAGGCGGTTCGGGTGGCGCCGCGCCGGTGGGCCCAGCGCGGCGCCGTCGACGGCGCCGACCAGCAGGCCGCCCATCTGGGCCTGTTGGCCAGCTCGGTGCTGCATCTGGCGCGCGTCGTCGCGCCCGCTCACGCCGACTGGCTTCCGCAATCCATGCGCGCCGCGGTCGACGAGCTTGCCGCCGCCACGGCCCTCGCCGATTCCGACCCCGCCGCAGCCGCCGACCACGCGGCCGCTGCCCGGCGCCACGCCTCCGAACTTCCGCACGCCGCCCGCAACCACGAAGCGGTGATCCTTGCCGCCGTCGTTGCGACCTGTGTGGACGACCTGGAAGCGGTCATCACGTTGCCTCGCCGAGAAACTCCTCGACCAGACGCCTCGGCGCCAGCGTCAGCCAAGCCTCGGTGATCACCTCACGCAGCCCGAGCTCGTCGATCTCGGCCAGTTTGACCAGCACCGCCGGATAGCCGTCGAAATGCGGGGTGGTGAAATACACCCGGGGCTCCTCGGCGATCAACGCGAACTTGACCCCCTCGTCGGCCACCCGAACACCGAGGATGTCGCCGCCGGGCGGCTCAATCCCCTGCGCCGCCAATGCTTCTCGATCGGACTTACGCAGCGGCCGCTCCCAGGCGATCAGCTTCTTGCCGACCCGCCAGTCGTGTGGTGAGCGCTCTTCGATGAGCGGCAGCTCACCGACGATGCCGGCAACGTCGTCCCAGGTGGCCACAATTCGATTGTGCTCCCGCGGCGCCGGTTAGGGTAGCTCCGCCAGGACCGTTTCCGGCCGAGCGCGTTCTAGCTGCGCACCCAATGTGCGTGCCGTCCGGATATGTTGTGGCGCTTAACATCTCCCCGACGTTCGAGCACGGTGAGGCTGCGGTAGATGGTCTCGATGACGATCGGTTGCCGGAAGTGTTCTTCGGTGTGTTCGCGCAGCTGGGCCGTGGTCAGTGAGCGGCTGGCCCGGGTGAGGTAGCTCAGCAGCGTTTGGCGCAGCAACTCGGGGGCGACGCGGTCATTCATCCGTGCTCAGCGCGGCTTGAAGTTTGGGAAGCAGCTCGGCCGTCTCGTCGTCGTCGGTCATCTTGTGCGCCAAGTCGATCGGGCTGACATCGTGGTTGTTCTTCGCGGCCGGATCCGCGCCGCGCTCAAGGAGAAGCTCGACGATCGCGTCGGTCCCCGGAGCGTGGTACACCGCCCGCCACAGCGGGGTGTTGCCCCACCGGTCGCGCAGGTTCACGTCTGCGCCGACGCTCACCAGGAATACGGCGAGATCCTCGGCGCCCAGGTCGATTGCGCGGTGCAGCGGCGTCCTGCCGTCGTCGTCGACCGCGTCGATGTCCAGCCGCCCGTCATTGATCTGTTCTTTGAGTTCATCGGCGCCCATCAGCGCCGCGCCGTTGGTGGACGAGCTTTGCGTCATCTTTCCCCCAGATCGCTGGCCGTCGAATTGTCAAGGCAGTCAACGGTTTACCGCAGCATCGCTAGCTTATTCGGATGTGTGGGCCGTCGGTGTACGTGATGGTCCCGTGCTGAAAGTGCTGTTGCCAGCCACCGGGAATGGGTTGCTCGTCGCTGGTCGGGTAGCCCAATTGCCCACCCGCGCCGCCGTGTTTGTGCCAGGCGTTGCCGATTCCACCCAAGAGGATGTGGGCGCCGTGAAAAGGGCAGCGGCCTGCCGCGTGCGGTTCATGGCGATGCCCCCTCCGTACCGACTTCCCCACGAGTCCGGCGACGCGAACCCCGAAGTTGGCGGATCGCAATCAACCCCCTGGTAGCGACCGCGATCCGCCAACTCGTGGAATCCTTGCACACAATCCGGCGAATTGTCAAGGGTTCGGACGAAAATGCGGTAGATGTACACGTGTCTGGTACACGGTGTGGCGACCGGAATTCGGCCGTGACAGTTCCTAGGATCGCTCGGGTGACCGACCGCTACGGAACCGACGTTTTGGCCAACGACCCGCACCGATCGCGACGCGTGCGCTCCACGGAACTGCCGGTGGAACTCGGCATGGTCCTCGAAGACGCCCAGAGCGGCTACGTCGGCGCGGTGGTGCGAATCGAGTACGGCCGCATGGAACTCGAGGACCGGCACGGCCGCACCAAACCGTTCCCGATCGGACCGGGCTACCTCGTCGACGGCCGGCCGGTGATTCTGACCAAGCCGCGTAGCCCGCTACCCAACACGGCCAAGCGCACCGCGTCGGGCTCAGTGGCGGTCGCGGGGGAGCGGGCCCGGGTGGCGCTGGCCAGCCGGATCTATGTCGAGGGCCGTCACGACGCCGAGCTCG
Source organism: Mycobacterium kyorinense (assembly GCF_002101735.1). Taxonomy (GTDB): domain Bacteria; phylum Actinomycetota; class Actinomycetes; order Mycobacteriales; family Mycobacteriaceae; genus Mycobacterium; species Mycobacterium kyorinense. The sequence continues at coordinate 30,244 of NZ_LQPE01000154.1, forward strand.
TCGAGCAGGTGTGGGGCGACGACCTGCGGGTCGAGGGGGTGGTAGTCGAGCACCTCGGCGGCGTCGACGACTTAGTGGGCGTGGTCGAGCGGTTCGGGCCGGGCCCGGGCCGGCGGCTCGGCGTGCTGGTCGACCACCTGGTGACGGGATCGAAGGAGGCGCGGCTGGCCGAGGCAGTGCGCCGCGGCCCGGGCGGCGCGCACACGCTGGTCGTCGGTCATCCGTTCGTCGACATCTGGCAGGCGGTCAAACCGAATCGCCTTGGGCTGCAAGCATGGCCGGTGATTCCACGCGGGGTGGACTGGAAGCGCGGCGTGTGCGAAGCGCTGGGCTGGCAGCCGGACACCGCGGCGGCGTGGCGGCGCATCCGCGCATCCGTCCGGGACTGGAACGACCTCGACCCGGCTTTGATCGGCCGGGTCGAGGAGTTGATCGACTTCGTGACCGGTTAGCTGGTCGGCGCCACCTGCCCGCCGGAGAGGCGGCGGTAGGTGTAGGTCTGGATGAGCAGCGCCACCGGGGCCGCGACGATGAGCCCGACGCCGCACAACAGCGCACCAACCAGCACGACAAGGAACTGCACCAGCCACGACAGCAGCGCGCCACCGATGTTCGACCTGACGGTCGTGAAGCTGGCCTTCAGCGCCTCGAAGGCAGGCAGCCCGCGGTCGGTCGCAAACGCGATCGTGAAGAGGGCGAAGAAGCTGAAGATCAGGCCCGGGATGATGAACAGCAGATACCCGATGGCGGTCAGCACGCCGACCAGCAGTGCCGCCAGGATCACGCCGCCGAAGTGCCGCGGTTTGAAGAACGAGCCGATGCTGACCGGCCTGCCGTCGGCAATATCCAGCGTTCCGGACAACGTGGCCGCCTGCACGAAGGTGCCGTAGACGAAGCTCACGAGCTCTAAGGCGATCGTGCCCGCGGTTCCGAGACTGGCGGCGAACATTCCGTTGCCGCTCGCGGAGGTGTCGCCCAGCAGGGCGAACACCACGAAGTGCAACACCGCCCCGATCACGGCGTACACCAGGAACGAAACGATAAGTGGCACAGCGTTTTTGCCGAACTTGTTCCACGCCCAGGTGAATGCATCGCCGACGCTGAACTGACTCGACGGGTAGCCGGCCGGCGGGTAGCCCGGGGGCGGGTAGCCCTGCTGATAGCCGGGAGGCGGTGGTGGGCCGCCATAGCCTGGGGGCGGGCCGTAACCCGGCGGCGGTGGCGGCGGCGGTGCGCCGTAGCCGGGCGGCGGCCCGGGCGGCGGACCGTACCCCGGCGGTGGACCGTAGCCGGGCGGGGGCCCGGGCGGCGGGCCGTAGC
>NZ_LQPE01000155.1 GCF_002101735.1 Mycobacterium kyorinense
GTGGGCCGAGTTGCCGGTGCAGTATGTCGATTACACGTTGTGGCAGCGTGCCCAGTTCGGTTCACTTGATGATCCTGATAGCCCGATCGCAGCGCAGCTGGCTTACTGGGAGCAGGCGCTGGCGGGGATGCCCGAGCGGCTGCAGTTGCCCACCGATCGGCCTTACCCGCCGGTTGCCGATCAGCGCGGCGCCAGCGTGTCGGTGGCCTGGCCGGCCGAGCTGCAGCAGCGGGTGGCCCGGGTGGCGCGCGGGCACAATGCGACGAGTTTCATGGTGGTTCAGGCTGCGCTGGCGGTGTTGTTGGCCAAGCTTAGTGCCAGTTCTGATGTGGCGGTGGGGTTCCCGATCGCCGGGCGGCGCGATCCGGCGCTCGATGAGCTGGTGGGGTTTTTCGTCAACACCTTGGTATTGCGGGTCGACTTGGGTGGGGATCCCACCGTCGCCGAGCTGCTGGCCCAGGTGCGGGCGCGCAGCCTGGCCGCGTACGAACACCAAGACGTGCCGTTCGAGGTGTTGGTGGAGCGGCTCAACCCGGTCCGCAGCATGGCCCATCACCCCTTGGTGCAGGTGGCCTTGGCCTGGCAGAACAACGAGCCCGCGAAGCTCGCTTTAGGAGATGTGCAGGCCATGCCGCTGCCCGTCGAGACCCGCAGCGCCCGCATGGATCTCACACTCTCGGTAGGTGAGCATTTCACCGACGCTGGTGAGCCGGCGGGGATTGGTGGTGCGGTGGAGTTTCGTACCGATGTGTTCGACGCGGCGAGCGTCGAGGTGTTGGTCGGGCGGTTGGAGCGGGTGTTGGTGGCGATGACTGCCGAGCCGGCGCGGCGGTTGTCGTCGATTGGTCTGCTCGACGAGGGTGAGTATGCCCGGTTGGATGAGTGGGGTGACCGAGCGGTGTTGTGCCGCACGGTCCCTGCGGTGTCGGTTCCGGGGTTGTTCGCCGCGCAGGTGGCCCGCACCCCGGATGCGGTGGCGATCAGCTGCGCAGGTCGCTCGTGGACGTATCGCGAGGTTGATGAGGCGGCCAACCGGTTGGCGCACCTGCTGGCTGCTCACGGAGCAGAGCCGGGCGAATGTGTGGCGCTGCTGTTGTCGCGCTCGGCTGAGGCGATCGTGGCGATTTTGGCGGTGCTCAAGGCCGGGGC
>NZ_LQPE01000156.1 GCF_002101735.1 Mycobacterium kyorinense
ATGCAGCCTCACCCGCCCCACCCGGGGTCACAGCACAACGTAACAACACGAAGTAACTGCACCTACGAACTTAAGGAGACCTCGATGTTGCTCATGGACAAGTCTGGTGGAGGCGTGGTCGAGGAGGCCGAGTACTTCGTCGACCGCGCGTTGCGCAATATCGCCCATGGCCGTTTCGAGCGGTCGCTGTCGGGGTTGACCGCATTCGCCGCGGTGGTGACGACCGCCGAGATCTACTTCGAGCATTACAAGGCCAGCTTCGGCAACAAGTGGATGTGGAGCCCGATCGTGGTGACCCCGCCGGTGGTGGTCGCCGGGGTGGCCGGGGTGTTCTCGAAGCGCTGGGCCAAGCGCTGGCTGCCGATCACGGCGGGCGTCTACGCGATCAACGGGCTGATGGGCCAGTACTTCCATGCGCGCGGCGTGGCCCGGCGACCGGGCGGCTGGCGGCTGGCCAACTACAACGTGCCGATGGGACCGCCGATCGCCGCTCCGGGGCTGATGAGCATCGTCGGAGCGATGGGCCTGCTGGCCGCGATCCTGCGCCGCGAGAAGTGAGCATGCGCGATATCGCCAGCGGTCAGCACCTGCCCAACCTGCGGCCGGACGGCAAGCCGCTGCACCCGTCGTGGCTGCCGCGCCAGCGCCGCGGCAAGACGCCGCAGATGATCGGCCGCTACCCCGACTACGACGTGCTGTCCACGATCGAGACCTGGGACGAGGCCACCCGCAAAGTGGTGCTGGCCCGGTTGGAGGAACCCGGGCCGCTGCGGTTCTTCGATGCCGCAGCCGAGCCGACGCTGCGCGCGTTCTGCGACACGGTGTTGGCTCAGGACGGCGAGCCGCGGATCCCGGTGGCCGAGTTCGTCGACGCCAAGCTGGCCGACGGCCGGCTGGACGGCTTTCAGTACGACGACATGCCCGACGACCGGGACACCTGGCGGCTGGTGCTGTCCGGTCTCGACGAGGCAGCCCGGGATGCCGGCGCAGAGTCCTTCGCCGACGCCGAGGCCAAGACCCGCGAAGCCATCGTCGGGCGGTTTGCCGACGGCCAGTTGTACGGCGGCAGCTGGGAGAAGCTGAACGTCTCCCGCGCCTGGTCGGTGGTGATGCGCGGCGCGCTGTCCGCCTTCTACAGCCACCCCTGGTCGTGGAACGAGATCGGTTTCGGCGGCCCGGCGTATCCGCGCGGCTTCATGCGGCTGGGCGGGGTAGGGGTCCGCGAGCCGTACGAGACGCCGGGTGCGACGTCCGAGGATCCGGTCGAGACCGTCGAAAAGGAAGACATCGATGGGTGACTTCTGGCGGGGAATCCTCAAGGGCGCCGTCGGACCGCGCGACAATGATTCGCGATTCCTGCTCGACGTGCACTCGCGCGACCTGCCCGGTGAGCGCACCATGCGCCGCTACCACGACGACGAAGAGGTCGACATGGTGATCGTGGGCGCCGGGGCGGGCGGTTCCGTGCTGGCCCAGCGGCTGGCCCGCGCGGGCTGGCGGATCGTGATCCTGGAGGCCGGGCCGTTCTGGCACCCCGACGAGGACTGGGTGTCCGACGAAGCGGGGTCGCACCAGCTGTACTGGACGCAGAAGCGGATCATCGGCGGGTCGGACCCAATCGAGTTGGGCAAGAACAACTCCGGCCGCGGTGTGGGCGGCTCGATGGTGCACTACGCCGGCTACACGCCGCGCTTCCACCCCAGCGATTTCGAGACGTTCACCCGTGACCGCGTCGGCGCCGACTGGCCGATCAGCTACGCCGATCTCAAGCCGCACTACGAGCGGCTGGAGCTGGAATTGCCGGTCGCCGGCCAGGACTGGCCGTGGGGCGACCCGCACCGCTACCCGCACTCGCCGCACCCGGTCGCGGCGGCGGCGCTGAAGCTGTGGGAAGGCGCGCTCAAACTCGGCATCGAGATGCGGGTGGGCCCGGTCGGAATCGTCAACGGCACGTTCGGCAACCGGCCGCACTGCATCTACCGCGGCTACTGCCTGCAGGGCTGCAAGGTCAACGCCAAGGCGAGCCCGTTCGTCACGCATCTGCCCGACGCGCTGGCCCACGGCGTCGAGATCCGGGCCAACTGCATGGCCGCCCGGGTGGAGCTCGACGAGGCCGGAAACGCCAGCGGCGTCACGTATTTCGCCGACGACAAGGAGCGCTTCCAGCGCGCCAAAGTGGTTGCCGTAGCGGGCTATTCGATCGAAACACCGCGGCTGCTGCTGCACTCCACCAGCCCCAGATTCCCGAAAGGTCTGTGCAACAACCACGACCAGGTCGGCCGGTATGTGATGGTGCAGGGCGCCTCGCAGACCGCGGGCCGCTGGCCCGAGGAGCTGCGGATGTACAAGGCACCGCCGCCGGAGGTGTCGTCGGAGCAGTTCTACGAAACCGACCCCGACCGCGGCTTCGCGCGCGGGTTTTCCATCCAGACCGTGTCGCCACTGCCGATCGGGTGGGCCGAACACGTGCTGGCCGACGGGCATTGGGGCGCGGCGCTGCGCGAATACATGCGTGACTACAACCACTGGGCCACCATCGGGGTGCTCAACGAGCTGCTGCCGCATCCGGACAACCGGGTCACGCTGGCCGAGGAGACCGACCCGTACGGCATCCCGGTCGCCCACTTCGCTTACTCGCTGTCGGACAACGACAAGGCCAACATGGAGTACTCGACCAAGGTGATCACCAACATCCTGCACGCCGCCGACGCTCAGGATGTGTTGACGATCCAGCGCTTCGCGCACCTGATCGGCGGCGCGCGGATGGGCAGCGACCCCGAAACCAGCGTCGTCAACTCCGACCAGCGGACGTGGGCGGTGCCCAACCTGTTTTTGGCCGACGGGTCGGTGTGCCCCACCCAGGGCAGCGCCAACCCGGCGCTGACGATCATGGCGCTGGCGTCGCGGCTGGCCGAACGGATCGTCCGCGGCGACATCAAGGCCGATGCTCCTCGCCGTTTGGCGCGTGCGTAACCTCGTCGGTATGCCAGTACAGCAGCCGCCAGTCAACTACGACGAGTTCCCAAGTCTGCGAATCGAATCCGGCGACGACGGCGTCTTGCAGATAATTCTCGACGCGCCGGGGCTGAATTCCGTGGGACCGCAGATGCACCGGGACCTGGCCGAGATCTGGCCCGCCATCGACCGCGACCCCGACGTCCGGGTGGTGCTGGTCCGCGGCGAGGGCAAGGCGTTTTCCTCCGGCGGCAGCTTCGACCTGATCGCCGAGACCATGGGCGAGTTTCCCGACCGGATGCGCATCATGCGCGAGGCCCGCGACCTGGTGCTCAACATGGTCAACTTCGACAAGCCGGTGGTGTCGGCGATCAACGGCGCCGCTGTCGGAGCGGGTCTGGTGGTGGCGCTGCTCGCCGACGTCTCGGTGGCCGGGCGCACCGCGAAGATCATCGACGGGCACACCAAGCTGGGCGTGGCCGCCGGCGACCACGCGGCGATCTGCTGGCCGCTGCTGGTCGGCATGGCCAAGGCGAAGTACTACCTGCTCACCTGCGCGCCGCTGTCCGGCGAGGAAGCCGAGCGGATCGGCCTGGTCTCGTTGTGCGTCGACGACGAGGACGTGCTGGCCACCGCGACCCGCATCGCCGGGGACCTGGCGCAGGGCGCCCAGACCGCGATCCGGTTCACCAAGCATGCCCTCAACCACTGGTACCGGATGTTCGCACCGGCCTTCGAAACCTCTCTCGGCCTGGAGTTCCTGGCGTTCAGCGGGCCCGACGTGGCCGAGGGGCTGGCGGCGCACCGGGAGAAGCGACCCGCACGGTTCTCGGGGGATACCCGCCAGTAGCCTGACCGGCCGCGGGACCGAAACGGCGCGCCTGTTCCCCCGTGTCGGCGGTTGGGTCTACCGTCAAATGTCGTGACCCGCGCCAGCGACGATGCAGAGCGCTGCGATCAGGAGGAGCGGCGCTCGTGACCTCAGCCGAACCGGTCCCCTTCCGCGAGGCGGTGGCGGCCATGAACGCTGCAACCGTGCGGTCCGAAATCGAGCTGGGCCCCATCCGCCCGCCGCAGCGCCTCGCGCCGTACAGCTATGCGTTGGGTGCGGAGGTGAAGCACCCCGACGCCGCGATCGTCCCGGAGCGCTCGGAGGGCGACGCGTTCGGCCGGTTGATCCTGCTCTACGACCCCGACGGCGCCGACGCCTGGGACGGCACCATGCGCCTGGTCGCCTACATCCAGGCCGACCTGGACTCCAGCGAAGCCGTCGACCCGCTGCTGCCGGAGGTGGCGTGGAGCTGGCTGGTCGACGCGCTGGATGTGCGCGCCGAACACGTCACCGCGCTCGGCGGCACCGTCACGGCCACCACCTCGGTGCGCTACGGCGACATCTCCGGCCCGCCGCGCGCACACCAGCTGGAACTGCGGGCGTCGTGGACGGCGACCACCCTCGACATCGGCACGCACGTCGAGGCGTTCTGCGAGGTACTCGAGCATGCCGCGGGATTGCCGCCGGTCGGGGTAACCGACCTCGGCTCCCGGTCCCGCGCCTGACATGACCGACCCTGCGCCCGAGCACGCCGAAAGCACGGAGCCCGAACCCACACCGCTGCTACATCCCGCCGACGGGGTGCCCGACCTGTCGGTGACCCCCACCGAGATCAAGGCCGCCGCAGAACGGCTGGCGAGCGGCCACGGACCGTTCGCGGTGGACGCCGAGCGCGCGTCGGGCTATCGCTACTCCAACCGCGCCTACCTGATCCAGATCCGGCGGGCCGGCGCCGGCACCGTGCTGATCGATCCGGTCAGCCACGGCGGCGACTCGCTGGCCGTGCTGCAGCCCGTCGCCGAGGTGCTCGCGGACGACGAATGGGTCCTGCACGCCGCCGACCAGGACCTGCCGTGCCTGGTCGAGGTCGGCATGCGACCGCCCGCGCTGTACGACACCGAGCTGGCCGGCCGGCTGGCCGGATTCGACCGCGTCAACCTGGCCGCCGAGGTGCAGCGGCTGCTGGGCCTGGGCTTGGTCAAGGGCCACGGCGCGGCCGACTGGTCCAAGCGCCCGCTGCCGGCCGCCTGGCTGAACTATGCGGCGCTGGACGTCGAGGTTCTCCTCGACCTGCGCGAGGCGATCGCCGCCGTGCTGGCCGAGCAGGGCAAAACCGCTTGGGCCGCAGAGGAATTCGAGTACCTAAGGACTTTCGTCGCGCAACCCACCCGGCGTGACCGGTGGCGTCGCACGTCGGGCATTCACAAGGTCCGTGACCAACGGGGATTGGCCGCGGTCCGCGAGTTGTGGACGGCGCGTGACCGTATCGCCCAGAGCCGCGACATTGCGCCCGGCCGGATCCTGCCCGATTCGGCGATCATCGACGCCGCCATCGCCGACCCCAAGACCGTCGACGAACTGCTGGCCTTGCCGATATTCGGCGGACGCAAACAGCGCCGCGCCGCCGAGACATGGTTGGCCGCGTTGCAGGCCGCCCGGGAGAACCCGAAATCGCTCGACGACGACGACCAGCCCAACGGTCCCCCGCCCCCGGCCCGCTGGTCCAAGCGCAGACCTGAAGCAGCGGCGCGGCTGGAGGCGGCCCGCACGGCGCTGGCCGAGGTGGCGCGGCGGGTGTCGGTGCCGATGGAGAATTTGGTCTCCCCCGACCTGGTGCGACGGCTGTGCTGGGACTGGGAAGGCGGCTTAGAAGGCGGCACAGCGCAGGCGGTCGATGAGTTTCTGCGCGCAGGCCAAGCCCGTGCCTGGCAGCGGGAGCTGGTTGTTCCGGTCTTGGCTGCGGCGCTGGCGTAGTGGCTCGGCTTAGTCGAGGTGTTCGCGCATCTCGGCTTCGGCCACCGAACTGCCCAGCGCCGCAACCCATCCGGTGATCTGACGGGCCACGTCCTGCTCGGTCAGGCCGACCTCGGCCAACACCTCGCCGCGCGAGGCGTGGTCGAAGAACTGTTGCGGCAGACCGACGTCGCGGCACGGCATGTCGACCTCGGCGCGGCGCAGCGCCGCGCATACCGCCGAGCCCGCACCGCCGGATACCCCGTTGTCCTCCAGCGTGACGACCAGCTTGTGCGTCGTCGCCAACTCGCGCACCGCATCCGAGACCGGCAACACCCAGCGCGGGTCGATCACCGTCACGCCGATGCCCTGGTTGCGCAGCCGCTCGGCAATCGCCAGCGCCATCGATGCAAAGGCCCCGACCGCCACCAGCAGCACGTCGTGGTTCAGCCCGTCGGCCGGCAGCGCCAGCACGTCCACCCCGGAGCGTCGCTCGACGGCCGGAATGTCTTGGTCCACATCGCCTTTCGGGAAGCGGATGGCCGTCGGGCCATCATTGATATCGAGCGCCTCGCCGAGCTCCTCGCGCAACCGGGTGGCATCGCGGGGCGCGGCCACGCGGATACCGGGCACGATGCCCAGCATGGACAAGTCCCACATGCCGTTGTGGCTGGCGCCGTCGGGCCCGGTGATCCCGGCCCGGTCCAGCACCATCGTGACCGGCAGCTTGTGCAGCGCCACGTCCATCATGATCTGGTCGAACGCGCGGTTGAGGAACGTCGAATAGATCGCCACCACCGGATGCAGCCCGCCCATCGCCAGCCCGGCCGCCGACGTCAACGCGTGCTGCTCGGCGATGCCGACGTCGAACAACCGGTCCGGGAAGCGCTGCCCGAACGCGCTCAGCCCGGTAGGTCCCGGCATGGCCGCGGTGATCGCGACGACGTCGCGGCGCTTGGCGCCGTATTCGATCAGCGCCTCGGAGAACGTCGCCGTCCAGCCCGGGCCGGGCACCGAGGTGGCCAGCCCGGTCGCGGGGTCGATCACCCCGCAGGAATGCATCTGTTCGGCCTCGTCGTTTTCGGCCGGACCGTAGCCGTTGCCCTTGCGGGTGGCAACGTGCACGAGCACCGGGCCACCGAACCCGCGGGCGCTGCGCAGCGCGGTCTCCACGGCGTGCTCGTCGTGGCCGTCGACCGGCCCGACGTACTTCAGCCCGAGGTCGGTGAACAGCAGCTGCGGGCTCAACGCATCCTTCACGCCGGCCTTGACGCTGTGCATGAAGTGGTAGACCAGTTCGCCGATCATCGGCATGCCGCGCACCGCGCTGCGGCCCCGCTCCAGCAGGTGCTCGTAGCTGGGCTGCAATCGCAGCATGGCCAGGTGATTCGCGAAGCCGCCGAACGTCGGGGCGTAGCTGCGGCCATTGTCGTTGACCACGATGATCACCGGGCGACGCGCCGCGGCGATGTTGTTCAGCGCTTCCCAGCACATGCCGCCGGTGAGTGCGCCGTCGCCGACCACCGCGACCACGTGGCGGTTGCGGTGCCCGGTCAGCTCGAATGCCTTGGCCAGCCCGTCGGCGTAAGACAGGGCCGCGCTCGCGTGACTGGACTCCACCCAGTCGTGCTCGCTCTCGGCGCGCGACGGATACCCCGACAGCCCGCCCTTCTTGCGCAGCGTCTCGAAGTCGGCACAGCGGCCGGTCAGCATCTTGTGCACGTAGGCCTGATGCCCGGTGTCGAAGATGATCGGATCGTGCGGGGAGTCGAACACCCGGTGCAGCGCCAGCGTCAGCTCGACGACGCCCAAGTTGGGCCCCAAATGCCCCCCGGTGGCGGCGACCTTATGGATCAGAAACTCGCGGATTTCGCGAGCTAGACCGCGCAGTTCCGCTTGCGAAAGGTGCTGCAGATCGGCGGGCCCGCGGATCTGTTCAAGCATTCCGCCATCCTACGCAGGCTGGGCGGCGGTGATATAGGTTGTTCTGCGGTGAGCCGGGAAGCCTGGTCGGCATCGTTGTCCACCGACCGGGGAGTACACCATGGTCTCGACATCCAGTGCCGCAGCAACGCTCACTGGGCGCGGCCCGAAACGTTGATCGGGAGCCGTTTGAGCGACGAGCGACGGGCCGGCAAATGAGCGTTATCGCCATCACGGTGTTCGTGATCGCCTATGCGCTGATCACTTACGACCGCGTCGACAAAACGCTGGTAGCGCTGGCGGGTGCGGCGATTATGTGCATCCTGCCGGTGATCAGGTCCGACGACATCTTCTACTCTCCCGAGACCGGAATCGACTGGGATGTCATCTTTCTGCTGTTGGGGATGATGATCATCGTCAGCGTCCTGCGACAAACTGGTGTCTTCGAATACGTCGCGATCTGGGCTGCCAAGCGCGCGAAGGGCTCGCCGCTGCGCATCATGATCCTGCTGGTTTTGGTTACCGCGTTCGGGTCGGCGCTCCTGGACAACGTCACGACGGTGTTGTTGATCGCGCCGGTCACGCTGCTCGTGTGCGATCGCCTCGAGATCAACGCGGCGCCGTTTTTGATGGCCGAGGCGTTTGCGTCGAACATCGGCGGCGCGGCGACATTGGTCGGTGACCCGCCGAACATCATCATCGCCAGCCGCGGCGGCCTGACGTTCAACGACTTCTTGGTTCACCTGACACCGGTGGTGATCATCATCATCGGAGTCCTGGCCCTGATGCTGCCGCGCCTGTTTCCCGGCGCCTTCGCTGTCGACCCTGCGCGGGTCGCGGACGTGATGGCTTTGGAGGAACGCGAAGCCATCCGGGACCCGGGCCTGCTGATCAAGTGCGGTGTTGTCTTGGTGGCGGTGTTCGCTGCGTTTGTCGCACACTCGCTGCTGCACATGGACCCGTCGGTGGTCGCACTGCTCGGCGCCGGGATCCTGATCGTGATATCGGGTGTCGAGCGGTCCGATTATCTGTCCAGCGTCGAATGGGACACTTTGCTGTTCTTCGCCGGCCTGTTCATCATGGTCGGTGCGCTGGTCAAAACCGGTGTCATCAACCAGTTGGCGCGCCTGGCCACCACGGCAACCGGCGGCAACGCGTTGTTGACGACGATGCTGATCCTGGCCGTTTCCCTGGTGTTCAGCGGAATCGTCAATAACGTTCCGTACGCCGCGACGATGACACCGATCGTCGCCGAGCTGCTCCAGTCCGTAAGTGATCATGCCTACCCGAATGTGCTGTGGTGGGCACTTGCCCTCGGCACCGACTTCGGTGGCAATCTGACCGCCGTGGGCGCTAGCGCCAACGTCGTGATCCTCGGAATCGCCCGGCGCGCAGACAATCCCATCTCCTTTTGGGAATTCACCCGCAAAGGCGTCGTGGTAACGACGATGTCCTTGGCGCTCTCGGCGATCTACCTCTGGGTGCGTTACTTCCTGTTCAGCTGAAAACTAGCGCACGCCCTTACCACGGCCGGAGTCGACGTATCGTCGCAGTATGCGCGCAGAGGACATCGCCGAGGAATTCCCGGTCATAGCCATCGATTCCAACGCACTGGACGCCGCCCGAATGCTTGCCGAACACCGGTTGCCCGGGATCGTGGTCACAGACTCGTCGGGTAAGCCACACGCGGTGCTGCCGGCTTCGCAGGTCGTCCGGTTCATCGTGCCCCGGTACGTCCAAGACGATCCCTCGCTGGCCGGTGTGATCGACGAATCAATGGCGGACCGCGCAGCCGACAAGCTGGGTGGAAAGGCGGTGCGCGACGTGCTTCCCGACCACTTGCTCAACGTGCCCTCCGCCGACGCGGATGACACCATCATCGAAGTGGCCGCGATGATGGCGCGCTCGCGAAGTCCGCTCATCGCGGTGGTCAAGGACGGCACGCTACACGGGGTGATCACTGCATCGCGGCTGCTGGCGGCGGCGCTGAAACCTTGAGCGCATGGGCCGGTACCCGCGGCTGATAGCGTGACAATTCGGTGTGCCGGGAAGCCTGGTCGGCGACGTCGTCGCACGACCAGGGAAGGGCTATGGGCTACACCGTTGGCAGAACCGCGCTCGGCCTGCTGGAGCAATCGCCGCTCATCTCCGACGCTGTCCCGATAAGGCACGGCGGCGAACGGCGCTGCCGCCCATGAGCATCGTCGCGTTAGCAGCATTTGTCGTCGCCTACGTATTGATCGCGAGCGATCGCCTCAACAAGACACGGGTGGCGCTGGCGGGCGCGGCGGTCGTGTCGATCTTGCCGGTTATCCGCTCCGACGACATCTTCTACTCGCATGCGACCGGAATCGACTGGGACGTCATCTTTTTGCTGCTGGGCATGATGATGATCGTCAGCGTCCTACGCCATACCGGTGTCTTCGAATACGTCGCGATCTGGGCGGCAAAGCGCGCCAACGGTTCTCCGTTACGGATCATGATCTTGCTGGTCGTGGTGATGGCGGTCGGATCAGCATTGCTGGACAACGTGACCACGGTGTTGTTGATCGCCCCGGTCACGCTGTTGGTGTGCGACCGCCTCGAGATCAACGCGGCGCCATTCCTGATGGCCGAGGTGTTCGCTTCCAACATCGGTGGCGCAGCAACGCTAGTCGGAGACCCGCCCAACATCATCATCGCCAGCCGGGCGGGGTTGACATTCAACGACTTCCTTGTGCACATGGCGCCGATCGTCGTCATCGTGTTGATCGTCTTTGTCGCACTGTTACCCCTGTTGTTCCGAGGCTCTTTCACCGTCGATGCCGAGCGGGTGGCCGACGTCATGTCACTAGACGAACGCGAAGCCATCCGCGACCGCGGGTTGTTGGCCAAGTGCGCCGTTGTTCTGGCATTGGTCTTCGCCACGTTCATCGCCCATCCAGTGCTTCACATCCAACCCTCGGTTGTGGCACTGCTGGGCGCCGGCATCCTGATCGTGATCTCCGGTTTGCAGCGATCTGACTACCTGTCGAACGTTGAATGGGACACGCTGCTGTTCTTCGCGGGCCTGTTCGTCATGGTCGGCGCGTTGGTGAAGACCGGTGTCATCGACGAGCTGGCGCGCGCAGCGACCGAGCTGACCGGCGGCGACGACGCATTAACCACCATGCTGGTCCTCGGCATCTCAGCACCGGTATCGGGCATCATCGACAACATCCCCTACGTCGCCACGATGACACCGATCGTCACTGAACTCGTCGCGGCCATGCCCGGCCCGGTCGACCCCGACACACTGTGGTGGGCGCTGGCACTCGGCGCGGACTTCGGCGGCAACCTGACTGCCGTCGGGGCCAGCGCCAATGTCGTCATGCTCGGAATCGCCCGGCGCGCAGGCTATCCCATCTCCTTTTGGGAATTCACCCGCAAAGGTACACTGGTCACCGCGATATCCATCGCACTCTCGGCGATCTACCTATGGCTGCGGTACTTCGTGCTCGGTTGAGGCGCCGCAACATGTCGATTGCGTTGACCGAGTGGGGTTGCCTTACGCCTCGGCATCGAGATATGCGGCGGGCTCTCCCCCGGCGGCGGTAAAGGCGCTCAACGCGCGGACCAGCCCATGTCGTTCGGACTGTGGCAATTTCTCGACGATGCGGGCGATTTCGGCGCGCCGGTGCGACGTGACCTGACCGACGACTTTTCGTCCGCGTGCAGTCAGGGCCGCCTGCAATTCACGCCGTGAGGTCGGATGCGGTTTGCGGTCGATCAGACCGGCGCTGACGAGTCGGTCGACCATCCGCCCGGCGGCCGACGGTTTCACGCCGAGCAGACCGGCCAGCGTGGCAAGGTTGATCGGCCCGCGGTTGGACAAGATCACCAGGGTCCGGAACTGCGGGATGGTGATGGACTCGTCGACCAAGGCGATCGAGTGAGCCGAGATCGCCACCAGCAACCGCGACGCGGTCAGCAATGCGTCGGTGATCGCGTCCACCGACTCCTCGGATGCCGTCGCGCTTTTGGTGGCCATTGGTCCGCTTATCCAGTCCCTTTGGTGGTCCCGGTTTGCCTCGTTGTGGGGCCTGGCTCCGGGATGTTCACAGGCACGTCCAGCAGTTTAGCAGGCAACTACTATGGTAAAGACAAACTATTTTTTAGTATTACTGTAGCTGTAGGTAACGATTGGCTCGGGTTGCGATGTTTCGCTGCCGTGCTACCGACGGCGGTGTCGGAGCAGCCACCCCTTGTTAGGCAGGAGATTTTGATGAGCATCGGCATCCTTAGCGGCGGAGCGCCTGTGGCAACGACAAACCAGACAGTGTGGGCGATGGGCGACTATGCGCTGATGCCGAGCAGGTGATGTCCCCACTCGGGCCGGTCCTGGTCGGCGCCACCGACATCGGTCCGGGTGACCGCGTGCTGGATGTCGCCGCCGGTTTCGGAAACATCTCGATACCCGCCGCCAAGACGGGCGCCACCGTCGTTTCCAGCGACCTGACACCGGAGCTGCTGCAGCGCTCCCGGCTACGGGCGGCGGAACAGGGTGTGGCGCTTGAATGGTGTGAAGCCAATGCCGAATGGCTGCCGTTCACAGACGGTGAATTCGACGCGGTCCTCTCCGCGATCGGCGTGATGTTTGCCCCGCATCATCAGCAGGCGGCCAACGAGCTGGTGAGAGTCTGTCGATCCGGCGGCACGATTGGCCTGATCAGCTGGACGCCAGAAGGATTCTTCGGCCAGATGCTGGCAGCCATTAGGCCGTACCGGCCGACGCTCCCGCCAGGTGTGCCGCCGGCGGCGCTGTGGGGGCGTGAGGACTATGTCGCCGGGCTGTTGGGTGACCGCGTCGGTGATATCCGCGCCAGGCGGGCCATGTTGAGGGTGGACCGCTTCGACAGCGCCGAGGCGGTGCATGAGTATTTCAAGAACCAGTACGGCCCGACAATCAACGCCTACCGCCAGATCGGCACAAACGCCGTGCTGGCAGCGACGCTTGACAGGCAACTCACCGAACTCGCGCAGCGACACATGACTGACGGCGTAATGGACTGGGAATATTTGATTCTCACCGCTCGGAAACGATGAGCCAGGCGCTGCTGATCATGCGCTGTATTGATGCGATGCCGATAGGCCCTTATTTTACATGATAATTCGCGTCGTTGTCCGCTGAACCCTCCTACAGGAAAGGTGTAAATGACCCGCTCACATCGTATTTCGGAATGGAATCCCGAAGATACGGTTGCGTGGGAAGCGGGCAATAGTACGATCGCTCGTCGCAATCTGCTCTGGGTGGTCGCCTGCGATCACCTCGCCTTCGGCATCTGGACGCTCTGGCCGGTGATGGTGCTGTTCATGCCGCAAAGCGTGTATGGATTTTCCGCAGCCGACAAGTTCCTGCTCGGGGCCACCGCCACTTTGGTCGCGGCTTGCCTGCGGATCCCATATTCGTTGGGTATCGCGCACTTCGGTGGTCGTGACTGGACAGTGTTCTCAATCCTGATATTGCTGGTACCGACCGTTGCCACGATCGCGTTGTTAGCGCATCCCGGCCTACCGCTGTGGCCGTACCTCGTGTGCGCGGCGCTGACCGGTTGTGGCGGCGCCAACTATGCCGCGTCGATGACTAATACCAATTCGTTTTACCCACATCGGCTCAAGGGTTCGGCGTTGGGATTCAACGCTGGAGCCGGCAACCTCGGCGTCCCGGTGATCCAGTTAATCGGGCTGCTCGTGATCGCTCTTGTCGGCCATCGCCAACCGTACTGGATCTGTGGACTTTATCTCGTGCTGCTGACTGTTGCTGCGGTCGGGGCAGCGCATTTTATGGACAACCTCGAACATCCCACGGAGGTAAGCCATCTGCGCGAAATTCTTTCTGAGCGTGACACCTGGCTGCTCGCGCTGCTCTACCTCGGTACCTTCGGATCATGGATCGGGTTCTCGTTCGCCTTCGGCCTGGTACTGCAAGTGAACTTCGCCGCGGCCGGTCAAACTCATGCGCAAGCAGCGCTGCATTCCGCCGAGTTTGCCTTTATCGGACCGGCTTTGGGCTCGCTGGCGCGAATCTATGGCGGCAGACTCGCCGACCGTCTCGGCGGCAGCCGCGTCGCGCTGGCTGTCTTCGCCGCCATGGGGTTAACCACCGTACTGCTGGTCGGCATCAGCACGGTCGACGCTCATAATCCCGGTCGCACTACAGCACTGACGATAATCGGCTACATCGGCGGCTTCATGATCCTTTTCATGCTGTCCGGGTTCGGCAACGGCGCAGTGTACAAAATGATCCCGTCTGTTTTCGACGCACGCAGCCATTTGCTGGCCATCAGTGAAGCCGAGCGCCGGCATTGGTCCGAAGCGACATCGGGCGCCGTCATCGGCTTTGTCGCGGCGTTCGGCGCGCTCGGCGGCGTCGCAATCAACCTGGCGCTGCGGCAGTCGTACCTCAGCACCGGCACAGAGATGCCCGCGTATTGGATTTTCTTGGCGTTCTATGCTTTTGCGGCCGTTTTGACCTGGTCGCGATACGTGCGCCGATCCGCCTCGACACGTTCCGAGCAACAGCAAGCTGCCATCGAGAAAGCTATGTCCCGGTAGTAAGAAGTCGGCTAGCTTGGCTGTTCGCGCGCGGCTGCGCGTTCGGCCGCAGCCGTCTCGCGATCAAGACGCTGAGACCGGTAAATGCTTACGCCACTGCGGGACATCAACAACGACGCGATGCCCACCGCGATTATCGCTCCGGGTATCGCCGCGAAGGATCCCGTCATTTCCGCCACCATGATCATGATGGCGAGCGGCGCATGGGCGACACTGCCGAAGCACGCCATCATGCCCACCACAACAAAGATGCCAGGGTCGTCTGGCACTCCGGGGAGGTCGAAAACGTCGGCCAGTCGCCAAATCGCTGCCCCGACAAACGCGCCGATCACGATGCCGGGGCCGAAGATCCCGCCCGATCCGCCAGTACCAATCGATAGCGACGTGGCAACGATTTTGGCGATCGGCAGCACGATCACAATCCACAGCGGAATCGTCATCAGCGTTTGCCGTGTGAGGGCTTCTTGAATCCACCCATAGCCGCTGCTGAGGACCTGAGGGATCAGCAGTCCGAGCAGCCCGACCAGCAGTCCGCCGACGGCAGGCTTGAGCACTCCGCCGGGGAGTCGACTGGTCAACGCCACCGTCCAATAGAAGACGCGGGCATACAGGTAGCCGATCGCGGCGGCGACTACACCGATTACCGCGAACCACAGCAGCGGCCATGCTGCTTCGAAGCGGTATTCGGCGTCGACAAAGCCGAACAAAGGCTCGAAACCCATGATCGAACCCAGCACCGCATATGCCGTCGCAGAGGCAATGAAACCGGGTACCAGCGAACGGTACTCAAGGTCTTCGCGATAGATGATCGCCGTGGCCAGCACCGCTCCGCCCAGCGGTGCGCCGAAAATAGCGCCGATGCCCGAGCCGATTCCCACGGCGACCGCGATCCTGGCGTCCTCGTCAGGCAGATTCAGCTTCCGGGTCAGCAGCGATCCGAAACCTGCCGATATCTGGGCCGTAGGACCCTCACGACCACCCGAACCGCCCGAGCCGATAGTTAGCGCGCTGGCCACCATCTTGACCAGCACCACCCGGCCGCGGATGCTGCCGGGGTAGGTGTGGACCGCCTCGATCGCCTCGTCGGTGCCGTGACCTTCGGCTTCCGGGGCAAGCCAGGCGACGATGATCGCCGACAACAACGCACCGGCTGTCGTGACCAACGGAATGGCCCACGGTCGATCCATGCCGGAGGAGACATGATTGCCGTCTTCGCCGACTGGGGTCGGAATGTGGTAGCCCGCCAGATAACCGAGGAGAAACTCGCCGGCGTATTTCAGTAACAGGAAGAAAACCACCGCCCCGGCGCCCGCGATGACGCCGATCGCGATGCCGAGAACGAGCCACTTGCGTACGTAGTCAGAACTGCGGACGAATGCGCTAAACCGCCCGCCGGTGTCGTCGGGATCAGTCTCTTTGGCCGCCGGCACCGTTCAGATGCTATCAGCGCAGGTACGAGGCTTCGTGACCAACGGCTAGCGAGATGACTGCGGCGACGGTCGGTGCGGGCCATGCCGCGTTTACCCAACACGAAGCCGGGCGATCCGCTACACCACAGCGTTAGCGATGTTGCGGTCACAGCAGGCAGGGAGATGACAATGGCTCAAGGCAAGGCGCGTTTCGCGGAAGCACATACACATACTTATGGCGACTCGGCCCGACGGGGTGGGTGGTGGTGATGCGAGAGGTGCTGCTGAGTTGAGTCCCGCATAGTGGTGTAGCGCGGTTGCTGGGTTCGTCATCGTGTCGGTGATGGACGTAAAGCGGCCACCG
>NZ_LQPE01000157.1 GCF_002101735.1 Mycobacterium kyorinense
CAGATGTGTCCGACGACGAAGACGACGAGCGCGATGTAGGGCAGGATCACCCACCACCAGATGTTCCAGGTGGTCATCGTTTCCATTGCTATCGCCTCGGTTTCACCTGTGACGGGCCCCGATCACGACTCACGCTTAATGCGGAACCCATACAGCGGTACACCGTCACCGTCTACGAACACACCATTCGCACTGACCACATCCGCGCCCACCCTTGAACAGTGCCGCGTTTCAACCGTTAGATTGTCGACGGACGCAGTCCCGACCGCAGCGGCACGCGCACTCTCGTAACTTTCGTGGACCGAGACGGAATCCGAGTGACCCGTGCAAGTATCCGCGAAAGTCGTGACGGTCAGCAGGTAGATCATGATTCCCAATCCTCTTGCCTGACAAAGCTCAATGGGATCGCACTGCTTGGGCAGCCGTCTGAGCTGCCATGCCGAAGACACGCCGGAAGGAGTCCTCGCCATAGCTGGTGGGTTCGGGCTCAGCAGGTGTCAACCGGAAGGTACGCGCACCGTCGGGACGCCGCTCGGCCCGCAAGAACAAGTGGGCTGGATTGTGGCGTACGTACAGGCTGTGGGCGAGATCGTAAAGGTGGGTGACATAAACAACTTTGACACCGCTCTCGGTCATCGCGTGGATGACGCCACGGGCGATCTGCGACCCTTCGCGCTCGTTGGTCGAGGCGAAGGATTCGTTGCACAATAGCAGCGACGTCGAGCCGATGTGGTCGGCGATCGCACTCATACGGGCAAGTTCTTCGTCGAGTTTACCGTGCGTGAGGCCGACGTCTTCTTCCCGCTTGAAATGGGTGAAGACGCCGTTTCGCACGTTGGCCCTGAACGATTCGGCCGTAACGAACATGCCGGCTTGCATCATCACTTGCGCCGCGCCCAAGCTGCGCAGAAATGTCGATTTACCGCCCTCATTGGCGCCCGTGATCACAATCAGCGACTTGTCGTCGGCTTCGATGTCGTTACCGATGACTTTCCGTGCGCTGGCCAGGCAGAGCCCCACGTCCCGCAGATCACGGCACTGAAACTGTGGTGACTCGATCGGAGTCGGGACTGGAAAGCACGTCGGGACGCCGAATTCGTTGAGCCACTTGTGCAGATTCAGGCAGCCGAGGTAAAACGCCAACTCGGTGCGCAGCCGCCCGAAGAAGCCCTGCACGTGGTCGGCGGACTGTGCGACGGCGTTCGCCACGTCGTTCATGGCACGCCCAGCCAACTCGGTGAGGGCTTGTGCACCCGCCTCGTCCCGGTCTGCGATGACAAATCCACAGCTGTCGTTGATATTTCCGGTCAGCTTTTCCCACCAGCTGCGTTTGGGCGGCTGGTGCAGGACGTGCCGTTCGCCCTTGTTACCCAGCCCCAGCTGCGCACTCAGCAGGACACCGCGCGGTAGGTGCAGTTCGCTTAGATGCTCGTCGAGCTGGCCCAGATAATCGTCGGACAGTTGCTCGCCGACCATCGCCAGCAACTGGCGAAATCCAGCTGAGTGAAACTGGTCCCCATGCTGATCACAGAGGCTACGCAGTTGTTTGAGGTTCTCGGTAAGGAATTCCAGCACGCGAACCGAGCGACGCAAGATAGCCTCCGGATGCCGGGCCATCAGCCCGCCGAGAAAGACCTTGCGTCGTACTTCGACGCCGTCGACCGCCACGTCGTACATCTGTTGGACTACAGCGCGATTCGCCAGGCAGTCAGCCAGCACCTGCTGGCGGTAGACAATCACATCGGGATCGGTGACGTTGACCGGCACCACCTTCTTGGCCGTCTCCAGCAGAAATTGATCACCGGCCGCCATGGCTTCGTAGAGTCGCGAGAGCTCAAGGTCATCATCGATGAGATCCTGCAACTGCCACGGCAGTTGTGGCTCGAAGTTGATGTCGCGATCGGGATGGAGCAAGCGAACTTTCATCAGCTGATCCTCCGCAGCAGGACATCGCGATTGAGTCCGTACTTGTCGGCTAACGCCGCGGCATATGCGAGGCCGTCGGCCGGCCGGCGGGTGAATTTGAACGTTCGCCGTGTCGGGTCGTCTTGAGCTACTCCGCCGACCATGCTCACGCATGCCGGGTCGAGACTGGCCAATTCGTCGAGGAAGCTGACGTAGACGGCGACGCAACCCAGTCGGATGATGCGTTCGAGCACTTCAGTGCCGATCAGGAGTGCGTCGTTGGCAGTGGTGGACGAGAAGCTTTCGTTCATGACGATGATGCTGGCCGCGGTGGCGCGGGAGAGGATGTCATGGATCCGCACGAGCTCGTCGTCGAGCTTGCCGTGTAACGTCGCCAGGGTTTCTTGCCGTTCGAAGTGGGTGTAGACCCGGTCGGGAAGCATGAGCCTGGCACGGCTGGCGGGAATCGGACAGCCTAACGACGCAAGATATGCGCACTGTCCGATGGTTCGGGCGAATGTGGTTTTGCCGCCCTGGTTGGGGCCTGTGACGACGAATATCTGCTCGCCCTCGGATAGCCGAAAGCCGTTGCACACGACCGGTTTGCCGTCGTCGATCGACTTGATCGCCAGCGCCAGGTCGAAAGCGTCCTCAACGCACACAACACCGGGTTCCGGCGTGACTTCCGGATAGCTGAAGGTCAACCCGGCCTTGGTGAAGCGGTCGACGAATGAACGGTAGGCCAGGTAGAAGCGAACCTCGTGCTCGAAGCGGGCAAGAGTGCGTTCGACGAAATGCTCGTTTCGCCGGCAAAACTCGTCGAGCAGCCTGAAGGTATCCGGATGCAACTTGGCCACGCAGTCGAGAATTTGTTCCTCGACGTGGTTCATATCGGCGAAGTCTTTGAGGGCTACGTGGTAGTCCTTGCTTGCTTCGGTGGCGAATCGCTCGAACACCCCGACAACCCCGCGACTGTAATCGACTTGCCCGTCGAACCTGTCGACATGGACCCGTAAACCTTGGATATGAACGGTGTAGCGCACCTTGTGCAACTCGGCCTGCACGGCTTTGGTGTCGGCCACCAACTTTTTGAAGGTGCCGCTATCGACATAGCGTGCTACATAATCCGCGACATCCCGCAACCCAGGCGAATTCAACTCGATGCGGACGAGATCGTCTCGCAGCATTGCCATCGCAGCGCAGTAAGCCTCGACGGCGTAGATAAACCAGCCCTGCTGCTGCAGTGGATGCCACAGTTTCTTGGCTTGCTGCAGTCGGTTTCGCATCGTGTGCATGCCGTCGACGAAATTGTCGATCGGCCGACGTATGTGGTCACGATCGAGATCGCGAAAGACCTGCTGCCGATACTCGACGGTCGCCACATCGTGCAGGGGCGCGTAGAAGAACTGCTCGAGATGTTCCTCGGCATGCCCGATCGTCACCGTGCCGATGACTTGATCCAGGAGTAGGTCGGTAAAGCACTCCGGCGGGGTGTTGCCATCAGTCCGCGCGCCGGAACTTGGGAAGAGGATGCTGGTAAAACCCACTTGCCTCACCTGCTTCCAACCCGCGGTTCATTCACCAGGTAGAAGCCATCAGCCGGTGCGGCAGTCAAGGCGAGCTTCATCGCCTTGCTCTATGCTACGCCGCAACCGACGTGGCTTGCCAACACCGCTGGGCGGTTAGGCCCAGCTGGAGCCGACGGCGGAGTCGGTGCTGGCCATGTTGGAGCCGGCGGTTTGCACCTTTTGGCCGTGGGC
>NZ_LQPE01000158.1 GCF_002101735.1 Mycobacterium kyorinense
TCCGCCGCCTACGAGCCGACCACAAAACCAGCCATCAATCACCGCAAAACACGGCCGCTTGACATAGGAGCAACACGCTCGCGAACAAGTGCGTCGGGCGGCGGCAAGGGGTATACCTCTGTCGTGCACGCAAAGATCGACACCGACCGATTTCCCGAGTGGCAACCGTTCGTCGATGCGGTGCAGCAGCGCCGTCCCGACGCCGGCACCTGGTGTGAGGCCTGGACGGTGCGGGACATCGTCATTCATCAGGCGGGAAATGCCGAGGAACTGGCCCGAGTATTGTGCGGGCACCTGGAAGGCCAGCCCGTCGGCACCCGAAGCTTCGAGGAACGCGAGGGACCACTGCGCGTCATGAACGACTCGGACCTGTGGGACGCCCTGCAGGACCGGATGGCCATGCTGAACGAGGTCGCAGAAGCCGCCGACCGTTTGCCCGCCGAGACCGACGTGGCCTGGACCGGCCGAACCATGAAAGTGCCGTGGTTCGCCGAGCACATGCGCGAAGAACTCGTGCTGCACAGCTGGGACGTCACCGGCGACGACGCCGCTGCGCGGGCGCGGCTGGCCGAACCCTGGATGACGACCCACAGCGTGATGGCCGTGGGAAAGCCGCTGCTGATGAAGGGCGCCAAGCGGCTGGAGCCCGCGGAGCGCATCGAGGCGCGGCTGCGTGTGCCCGGCGCTGACGACGTCGTCGTCGCGGCCGAAAAGGATTCGGTCCGAATCGAACTCGCCGAGCCCGACGGCCCGGCCACCCTCGAAACGGACGCGGCGGCCCGTGTTCTGCTGTTGTGGGGACGACGGCCCGCAGACCCGTCGCGGATTAGCAGCACCGCCGGGCCCGAAGCGCTGGGTCGCGTGCGCAGCCTGCTGGCCGGCTATTAGGCCTTTACTCGCTACCGCAGGGCGGGTATACACACGGCCATGAGACCGGCGTTGGCCGCTCTTGCGGTGTTGATTCTGATGCTCCCCGGCTGCAGCGGAGCCAAAGAGAATCCGCAAAACCAGCCGACGACGTCCAAAGCCGCCAAGCTCGCCGTGAGCAGTCCCGCGTTCGCCGACAACACCCAGATCCCGGCCGAATACACGTGCAAGGGCCGCAATGTGCCGCCGCCGCTGCGCTGGGACCACGTGCCGACCGGCACCCAGTCGCTGGCTTTGGTGGTCGACGACCCCGACGCGCCCTCCGGGCTCTATGTCCACTGGGTGGTCACCGGCATTCCGGCGTCGACCACCGAGTTGGGGCCGCTTCCGCAGGGAGCGAGCGTCAGCCTGAACTCCGCGGGCAAGCCGGAGTATTTCGGGCCGTGCCCCCCGGCCGGCAGCGGCGTGCATCACTACCGCTTCCAGCTGTATGCACTGAACAAGCCGTTGACCTTGGCGCCAACCACGCCGGCGGCCGAGGCGACCAAAACGATCGCGGAAGCGGCCATCGCGGAGGGCCGAACCGTGGGCCTGTTCGGCGGCTAGCCGCGAGCGTGCGTGTCCCCGGCCGACACGCTCGGCGTGTCGGCCGGGGACACGCACGCTCGCGCAAAAGGGGAGGCTACAGCCGGGCGGCCAGCTCGGTGCCCTGCCGGATGGCGCGCTTGGCGTCCAGCTCGACGGCCAGCGCGGCCCCGCCGATCACATGCGGCTCAATCCCGTTGCGGCGCAATCCTTCTTCGAGGTCGCGCACCGGCTCCTGGCCGGCGCAGATCACAACGTTGTCCACGGCGAGAAGTTGCCGCCGCGGCCCGATGCTGATGTGCAGCCCGTCGTCGTCGATCCGCTCGTAGTTCACTCCGGAAAGTTGCTGCACCCCTTTGGCTTTCAACGACGCGCGGTGCACCCACCCGCTGGTCTTGCCCAGTCGGCTGCCCTGCGGGCCCTTGCTGCGCTGCAGCAGGTACACCTCGCGGGCCGGGGGCGCAGGGATCGGCGCCACCAGTGCGCCGCGCGCTTCCTGCGGGTCGGCCGCCCCCCATTCGGCCTTCCATTCCTTGAGATTCAGTGTCGGCGACGATTCGGTTACCAGGAATTCGCTAACGTCGAAGCCGATGCCGCCTGCGCCGATCACGGCCACGCGCTTGCCCACGGGCTTGGCGCCGGTGACGGCCTCCGCATAGCTCATCACAATCGGGTGCTCGATACCCGGGATGGACGGAATCCGCGGTGCCACACCGGTGGCCAGCACCACGTCGTCGTAGCCGGCCAGCTCGTCGACCGATGCTCGAGTGCCAAGCCGCACGTCCACACCGTGCTTGGCCAGCATCGTGGTGAAATAGCGGATCGTCTCGCTGAATTCCTCTTTGCCGGGAATCCTTCGGGCCAAGTCGAACTGGCCGCCGATGAAGTCGTTTGCCTCGAACAGCGTGACGCGGTGGCCGCGCTGCGCGGCGTTGACCGCGGCCGCCAGTCCGGCCGGCCCGGCCCCGACCACTGCAACCGTGCGGGCACGTCGGGTCGGGGATAACACCAGCCGCGTTTCGTGGCCGGCCCGCGGGTTGAGCAGACACGACACCGCCTTGTGCGCGAAGGCATGATCCAGGCACGCCTGATTGCACGCGATGCAGGTGTTGATCTCGTCGGCACGATCAGCAGCGGCCTTGAGCACCCACTCCGGGTCACTCAACAGTGGCCGGGCCATCGAGATCAGCTGGACGTCGGTCTCGGCAAGGATTTGTTCGGCGGCCTGCGGCATGTTGATCCGGTTGGACGCCACCACCGGAATGCTGACGTGTCCGGCGACGGCGTCGCTGATGTCGACGAACGCGCCACCCGGCACAGAGGTGACGATCGTCGGCACCCGCGCCTCGTGCCAGCCGAACCCGGAGTTGATCAGGGTGGCCCCGGCTGCCTCGACTTCGGTTGCCAGCGCGACGATTTCATCCCAACTCTGGCCGTCCTCGACGTAGTCGGCCATCGACATGCGGTAGCAGATGATGAAATCGGGGCCGACGGCCGCGCGGGTGCGGCGCACAATCTCGACCGGGAACCGGCGGCGCTTCTCCGGTGCGCCGCCCCAGGCGTCGGTGCGCTTGTTGGTGCGGCGCGCCAGGAACTGGTTGAGCAAATAGCCCTCGCTGCCCATGATTTCGACGCCGTCGTAACCCGCCTCGCGGGCCAAAGAAGCACACCGGGCGAAATCAGAGATCGTGCTCTCCACCCCGCGCGACGACAACGCCCGCGGCCGGAACGGGTTGATCGGCGCCTTGATCGATGATGCGCTCACCGAAAGTGGGTGGTACGCATAGCGACCGGCGTGCAGGATCTGCAGCAGGATCTTGCCGTCGGCGTTGTGGACCGCGCTCGTGATACGCCGGTGCCGTCGCGCCTCGGCGGATGACACCAGCTCGGAGGCGAACGGCAGCAACCAGCCGGTGCGGTTGGGCGCATAGCCGCCGGTGATGAGCAGCCCGACGCCGCCGCGGGCGCGTTCGGCGAAATACTCGGCCAGCCGGTCGATGTGGTGGGCGCGGTCTTCCAGCCCGGTGTGCATTGATCCCATGACGACCCGGTTGCGCAGTGTGGTGAAGCCGATGTCCAACGGCGACAACAGGTTTGGATACGTCATAGCGCGGCAGCCACTTCGTCGAGCCAATCGATCGCGCTCTCCTCGGCGCGGATGCCGCCGCGCAGCACCAGATATTGATGCAGGGCGGCACCGCGGAGCTTCGACGGGTCGGGGAATTGCCGCTTCTCGAATCCGCGGTAAGTGTCGAGCAATTCGGCGTGTTCGGCGCGCAGCGCCACGACCTGGGTGCGCAGCGCGGCGATGTCGCCGTAGGCCGCGCCGCGTACTTTGACGGCGACGTCGCGGGTGCGGGTGTCCGACAGCGCGCTGCCCCGTCCGGTCAGCGGTTCGGCGATCCAGCGGGCCAACTCGGCACGCCCCGCGTCGGAAACGGTGTAGACCTTCTTGTCCGGGCGTCCCTGCTGGACCACGGGCGTCGCCTGCACCCAGCCGTCGTCCTCCATAGCCCGCAGGGTGCGATAGATCTGCTGGTGGGTGGCGGTCCAGAAATAGCCGATCGAGCGATCGAATCGGTGGGCTAGCTCGTAGCCCGAGCCGGACTGCTCGGACAGCGAGACCAGGATTGCGTGGGTGAGCGCCACCGGGGCAGCCTACTATGCAACTAGTTGCATAACCAGTGCGGTGTTTGCTTTTTGTCTGCAACGTCTAGTATCAGTAACCAACAGATCCGCGTCATTGAACAGCACTTGGAGGAGACCTTCGTGACGTACACGATCGCCGAACCCTGCGTCGACATCAAAGACAAGGCATGCATCGAGGAGTGCCCGGTCGACTGCATCTATGAGGGCGCTCGGATGCTGTACATCCACCCCGACGAATGCGTGGACTGCGGCGCCTGCGAGCCGGTCTGCCCCGTCGAGGCGATCTTCTACGAAGACGACGTGCCTGAGCAGTGGAGCCAGTACACGCAGATCAACGCGGACTTCTTCGCCGAACTCGGCTCCCCGGGCGGTGCGGCGAAGGTCGGCATGACCGAAAACGACCCGCAGGTGGTCAAGGATCTGCCGCCACAGGGTGAGGGCGACTGAGCGAGACAGTGATCCGCCGGCCCGTGTCGGCGTCGTTGCCGGTGTTCCCGTGGGACACCCTGAATGACGCACGCGCACTGGCCGATTCACACCCCGGCGGCATCGTCGACCTGTCGGTCGGCACCCCGGTGGACCCGGTCGCACCGCTGATCCGCGAGGCGCTTGCCTCGGCCAGTGCGTTGCCGGGATACCCCACCACCGCTGGCACCCCGCGGTTGCGGGAGTCCGCCGTCAAGGCGCTGAGCCGCCGCTTCGGCGTCACCGGGTTGGCCGAGACGGCCGTCCTGCCGGTGATCGGTACCAAGGAGCTGATCGCGTGGCTGCCGACGCTGCTGGGGCTGGGCGCCGCGGATCTGATCGTGGTGCCCGAGCTGGCCTACCCGACCTACGACGTCGGCGCGAGGCTGGCCGGTAGTCAGACGTTGCACGCGGATTCGCTCACCCAGCTGGGGCCGCAGACCCCGGCGCTGGTGTACGTGAACTCGCCCGGCAACCCGACCGGGCGGGTGCTCGGCGTGGACCACCTGCGCAAGGTCGTTGCCTGGGCGCGCGAGCGCGGCGCGCTGGTGGCCTCCGACGAGTGCTACCTCGGGCTGGGCTGGGACGCCGAGCCCCTGTCGATCCTTCATCCGTCGGTGTGCGACGGCGACCACACCGGTCTGCTGGCGGTCCATTCGTTGTCGAAGAGCTCCTCGCTGGCCGGCTACCGGGCCGGGTTCGTCGCCGGCGATCCGCACGTGGTCGGCGAACTGCTGGCGGTCCGCAAGCACGCCGGGATGATGGTGCCCACCCCGGTGCAGGCCGCGATGGTCGCCGCGCTCGACGACGACGAGCACGAACGCGAGCAGCGTGAGCGCTACCGGCGCCGGCGCGACCTGCTGCTACCCGCCTTCCGTTCGGCCGGATTCACCGTCGACCATTCCGAGGCCGGGCTGTATCTGTGGGTGACCCGCGGCGAGCCCTGCCGCGACACCGTCGGCTGGCTGGCGCAGCGCGGCATCCTGGTGGCGCCGGGCGAGTTCTACGGGCCGCGCGGCGCACGCCACGTGCGGGTGGCGCTGACCGCCACCGACGAGCGGATCGCCGCGGCGGTGGCGCGGCTGTAATACCGTCGCAGTGTGCGCGCCGGCGACGATGCAGAGCAAGAGAGCGATGTGGGGGCACCTCCCGCTTGCGGGGGAGAGGAGCGGCGCTAAATGACCGAGTACGACCGCGAAGCGGTGGACCGGCTGCCGTTCAGCTCCCCGGAGAAATCCGAGCGCTACCGCACCGAGAACTACACCGGGGCCGTCGGGCTCAACTGGTATCGCACCGATCCGAGTCTGCAGTTCACCATGGCCTACTACCTGCGGCCCGACGAGTTGGCGGTCGCCGAGCCGCACCTGGACCGCATCGGCGAGCTGATGGGCGGGCCGGTGGCGCGGTGGGCCGAGGAGACCGATCGCAACCCGGCGCGGCTGGAGCGCTACGACCGCTGGGGCCACGACGTCAGCCGGGTGGTGCAACCGCCGTCGTTCACCGCATCCAAACGGGCGGTGCTCGACGCGCACAAGGCGCTCAAAGACGACGCCCGCAAAGCCGGCCTCAACCCGTCGCTGCCGTTGTTCGCGGCCAACTATCTGCTCGACCAGGCTGACATCGGCATGGGTTGCGCGCTGGGCACCGGCGGCGGCATGGTCAAGTCGCTTGTCGCGGCCTATGCACCGGCCGACGTGCGCGACCATGTGCTGGCCAAGTTCGACACCGGCGAGTGGGAGGGCGAGACGGCGCAGCTGCTGACCGAACGCACCGGCGGTTCGGATCTGGGCGCATTGGAGACGACGGCGACGCCCCACGGCGACGCGTGGCGGCTCAACGGGTTCAAGTGGTTCGCATCCAACTGCGACGGCCAGGTGTTCGTCGTATTGGCCAAACCCGAGGGCGCGCCCGACTCCAGTCGCGGCGTAGCCACCTTCCTGGTGCTGCGGACACGGCGCGACGGGTCGCGCAACGGAGTGCGCATCCGTCGTCTCAAGGACAAGCTCGGCACTCGGTCGGTGGCCTCCGGCGAAGTGGAATTCGTTGACGCCGAAGCGTTCCTGCTCTCCGGTGAGCCCAGCGGTGAGGCCGGCTCGCACGACGGCAAGGGTCTGGGCCGGATGATGGAGCTGACCAACGCCGCGCGGCTGGGTATCGCGCTGTTCGCGGTCGGCAACGCGCGCCGCGCGCTGGTCGAGTCGCTGTGTTACGCGCGGCGGCGAGAAGCCTTCGGCGACAGGCTGATCGACAAGCCGTTGATGCGGCGCAAGCTCGCCGAAATGATCGTCGACGTCGAAGCCGCCCAGGCGCTGGTTTTCGACGGCACCGGCTTGGCCAACCATCGCCAGCCCCGGCCGGTGCGTCAGCGCATCGCGGTGCCCGTCACCAAGCTCAAGGTATGCCGGCTGGGCATCACGATGGCCTCGGACGCGATCGAGATCCACGGCGGCAACGGCTACATCGAAAACTGGCCGGTGGCACGGATATTGCGCGACGCCCAGGTGAACACCATCTGGGAGGGACCCGACAACATCTTGTGCCTGGACGTGCGGCGCGGTATCGAGAAGATCCAGGCCCACCAGCCGCTGCTGGAGCGCCTGCACGACGCGGTGTCGGTGTCCGACGACGACGCTACGACGCAGTTGGTGAGCCGCCGTATCGGCGATCTGGATGCGGCGATCACCGCATGGACCAAGCTGGA
The DNA here is from genome assembly GCF_002101735.1 of Mycobacterium kyorinense. GTDB lineage: Bacteria > Actinomycetota > Actinomycetes > Mycobacteriales > Mycobacteriaceae > Mycobacterium > Mycobacterium kyorinense. Next base: position 7,268 of record NZ_LQPE01000158.1, read on the forward strand.
GGGCGATGTGGCCGAGGCGCGCTTGTTCCCGCTCGCGCAATTCATGGGCGACGTGTATGCGGGGGCGTTGCTGACCGAGCAGGCCGCCTGGGAGCGGGCAACATTCGGCGCAGACCGCAAAGCACTGCTCGCCCGGTTGTACGCGCAGCGATATCTGGCCGACCATGGGCCGCTGCGCGGCATCGACGCCGACAGCGACGAGGCAATCGAACGGTTCGACGAACTCGTCGACGGCGCGCTGGTCACCGACTGATGACGACGCCTGCGGCTCAGCCGCGCATCCCGCTGTCGGTCACCGACGTCTTCAAGCGCGTGTTCCTCGGCAAGCCGCTGATCACCGAGGAGTTGAGTTCCGAACGGCTGTCGAATCCTGTTGCGCTGGGCGCACTGTCACCCGACGCGATCTCGTCGACCGCGTACGGCCCCGAGCAGATCATGATCGAGCTGCTGCCCCACGCGGGCCTGGCCGCGTTCGCGTTGCTGCTGCCGATCACCGGTGTCATCCTGTTGATCCTGGTGTTGGTCGCCGCCTCGTATCGACAGGTGGTGATGGCCTACACCCGCGCCGGCGGCTCGTATGTGGTTGCCCGGGAGAACTTCGGGCCCCGGGTGGCGCAGATCGCCGCCGCGGCACTGCTGATCGACTACGTGGTCACGGTCGCGGTGCAGTCGGCGGCCGGCACGGTCGCGGTGGTGTCGGCGATCCGACCGCTCGGGCCCTACAGCCTGGAAATCACTGTTGCCGTCGTACTTCTGATCTGCTACGCGAACCTGCGCGGGTTGCGCGAGGCGGGCCTGCCGTTCGCGATCTCGACCTACTCCTTCGTGGTGATGATCTCGGCGACGATCGTGACCGGCGTGATCCGCCACATCTTCTGGGGCTTACCGACTTACGATCCACAGCACATTGCCGGCGCGGTGCCGGTGCATCAGGGCAGCGGGCTGGTGATGGGTGCGACGATCCTGGTGCTGCTGCGCGCCTTCGCGAACGGCGGGTCGTCGCTGACCGGGGTCGAGGCCATCTCCAACACCGTCAATGTCTTCCGTAAACCGCAGGGCGTCAACGCGCGTCGTGTCCTCACCACGATGGCCTGCATCCTGGGGTTCCTGTTGGCCGGGGTGGCCTACCTGGCGCATGTCACGCACGCCACCCCGTATGTCGACGAATACCCGTCGATGCTCTCCGAGATCGCCCGGGTGGTGTTCGGCCACGGAATCGTCGGCGACGCCTTGTACTTTCTGGTTCAGGCGTCGACTGCCGCCATCTTGTTCACCGGCGCCAACACGAGCTTCAACGGTTTCCCGGCGCTGGCGAGCTTTGTTGCCGAGGACCGCTTTCTGCCGCGGCAGCTGACCAAACGCGGGCATCGGCTGGTGTTCTCCAACGGCATCATCGCGCTCACCGCGCTGTCGGTGGCGCTGCTGGTCGCCACCGGCGGCTCGGTCAACGCACTGGTGCCGTTCTACGCGATCGGCGTGTTCACCGGGTTCTCGATGGCCGGCTACGGAATGACCAAACACCATCTGACGCACCGCCAACCCGGCTGGCGGCGCAAGCTGGCGATCAACCTGTCTGCCGGGATCTTGTCGACGATCATCGTGGGCATCTTCGCGGTGGCGAAGTTCACCGAAGGTGCCTGGCTGGTGGTCGTCGTCTTTCCGTTGATGGTGTTGGCGCTGATGCGGCTCAACAAGGAATACCGCGCCGAGGCCGCGATTCTCGAGATGTTCCGTACCGACCGCCCCGAACTGGTCAAGTACGCGCGGCATCGGGTGTTCGTCTTCGTCAACTCTGTCGACCTCGCGGTGATCGAGGCGCTGCGCTACGGCAAGGGGTTGCGCGCCGACGAATTGATCGCGGTGCACTTCATGGTGGACGCGGCGCACGCCGCGCAGTTGCGCAAGCGCTGGGACCGCTTCGAACTCGACACCCGGTTGCGCGTCGTGGACTGTCCGGATCGCCAGATCACGCGCGGGGCGCAGGAACTGGTGCTTCGGGCGCTGAGCGAGCACCCCGACACCAACGTGACGGTGCTGCTGCCACGTCGCACCTACGCGCCGCTGCTGGGGCGCCTGCTCCATGACCGCACCGCGGACAAGATCGCCCGCGCCATCAGCCGGATTCCGGACGCCGCCGCGACCATCGTGCCGTACGACGTGCAGTCCCGGATCGCCGAAGCTTTCCCCGATCTCTTCGAGCAGCGGATCGCTCGCGAGCTCGAGAAGATCGAAGAGCGGATCTCCCACGGCGAGCAGCAAACGGTCCAGGAGTACGAGCATCCCGAACGGCCGTCGGCGGTGATCCCGGTGGGCGGGCTCATCGAGGGGCAGCGAGCCACCGTCGAGGGACGAGTCAGTCAGGTCGAGGACATCACCAAGCGCCGGCAGACATTTCGCTGGATCGTCATCGGCGACGACAGCGGAGAAATACGGGTGACCTTCCACCCGGGACGCGGCGACGACGTCCAGCCCGGCCAACTGCTGCGTGTGACGGGAAAGGTGCGCGGCGGCGGCAATCGTCCGATGTCGATGGTCGACCCGGCCTACCAGGTGATCGAGGAACCGGTGGAAACTACGTAGCAAAGCGAGGACAGCGGCGCCGGTGTGCGGCAAAGTTACTGACATGGCTACCAATCCGAAGGTTCCGAAACCTGGGGACATCAAGTCCGCCGCTCAAGCCGCCGTGGAGACGGCGCAGTCGGTTGCCAGCGGTGCGATGCGAATTCCGCCGGCTTCGGTTCAACTCGCTGCACAGCTGCCGGATCTCCTGGAGAACCTCGCGGTGGCGACTGAGCGCCTCAACACGACAATCGACCGGGCGGAAAGGTACATCGCCCTTGCCGATCCGATGATCCGGACCATGGACCGCCTGCTGCCCCAGCTTGAAGCGCTCGTCGCCACCGGCGATGACGTATTCAAGGCTCTGTCCAGCCTCCCGGGGGTTTCGACGTTGGGTCGACTCGCCGCTGGAAAGCCCTCGGCCGAGCGCAGGACCGACAAGCGTCGAAGCAACCCGGCCGGGTGACCGTCGCTCAGGAACGTCGTCAGCTCGGAACGTCGATCTGGATCACGGTGCCGCCGCCGGGCGCCGGCGAGACAGTCATCGTGCCGCCGACCTGAGTCACCCGTGCCTTCATCCCGCGCAGCCCGAATCCGTCGGCGTGGTCGCCAGTCAAGCCAATGCCGTTGTCCGACAAGCAAAGCCGAATATTGCCCGCGGACGCGGTCAGCTGAACCCGTACTACGGTTGCCTGCGCATGCTTGCGAATATTGGTTAACCCCTCCTGGGCGGCGCGCAGTAGCACCACATCCTTGGCCATTTCCAGCGCCGGCAGGTCCCGGTCGGCGGACATGCTCACGGCGGTGCCGGTCTCGGCGCTGAGCTTGTCGCACTGACGCTGGATCGCTGCCGCGAGCGACCCCTGTTCCAGGTCGGCGGGCGTCAGATCAGCCACCATGCCCCGCGCCTCGGCAAGGTTTTCCCGTGCAGTCGTATGGATCAACTCGACGTGGCGGCTCGCGGCGCCGGGGTCGGTTTCCAACTCGGTTTCAACGACCTGTGCCAGTGCGACGATGCTGGTGAACCCCTGGGCCAGCGTGTCGTGGATCTCCCGCGCTAACCGCTCCCGTTCGGCTGAGATACCGGCCGCGCGCGACAACCGCTCGGCCTCGGCGCGGGTGGCTGCCAACTCGGCGACCACCGTGGCTAACCTGGCGCGTTGCCGCGTCGCCGTCACGATCATGGTCCCGATCACGGGCGCGGCGACGACGCCGATCAGCGTGATCGCCACGCCCACAGCGATATCCGGCGTGTGCGGTCCTTCGACGATCAGCGCGATCGCCAACGGGATGAAGTTGATCGCGGTGGTCGCGGCTATCGCGGTCCACAGCGGTAGCGCCGAGAAGACGATTGGATAGATCGCCGGTATCGCCGCGACAGCGACGATCGAGAACCACATCGCCAGTACTAACAACGTCACCGCCACGGCAACGAATGTGGTTGTTCGCCAGGTGGTTTCGCCCGAGCGGGGTACGCCGCGCCCGAAGGTCAGCGCCCAGACCGCGATGCCCGCCAACAGCGCGGCGGCGACCGGTGGCTTGCCGGTGAAGCGGTCGTTGAGCAGAAAGACGGCGGCGATGGCCGTGATGCAGACACCGGCGATGTAGGCATCCCAAAGCCAATGCCATTCGGTGGCCCGCGCCGCGCCATCGTTCATTGCGCGATGTTAGCCCCCGTGGGCACCCAGTTGCCGTGGAATCCGTTCGGCACTCGCGCCGGCAGGTGCACGGTGGCGACCGCCTCCAACGTCTGTGCGTCGAGCAGTACCAGATCGCTGCGATCGGTGGTGCGGTCGTAGACGAATCCCATCGCCACGCCGTCGTCTTCGGCGGCATCCGCCGCGGACGGGACGAAGACGAACTCGCTGGGCTCGCGGCCGGCGCCAAAGGACGCCGCTCTTGTCGATTGCGTCAGCACGTCGTGCTTGAGGATCACGTCCGGCGCGGTGAGCGCGGCCCATCCCGGCGCATATCCGACTGCGTAGCCGTAGCGGTGGCGCCGGCCGACCAGACGCTCGTCCACGCGAGGGAATTCCTGCGAGGTGTCGTCGAGTCGCTCCTCGGTCACGGAACCAGTGGTGAGGTCTACCGTCCATCGATCCAGCGACTGTGTGTCCGGGATTGGCTCGGTGGCGCTCGCGAAGATCTTGGGATGACGAACGACGTCCAGCACCAACTTGTTGCCGTCGTCGAAGGCGTTGAGCGGGTGGAACACGTAGCACGGCTGCACCTCGAACCAGCGGATGTCGGCGGCCGTTCCTTCCCTGGGCATGACACCGACCTGGGCCTTGCGCTCCGGCGCCCAGCGATAAGGCAGCGGCAAGTTCGGCGGTCCTCCCCGCTCCGATCCGCGCATGGCAGCCCGCAGCACGAAATCCGGTGCGGCGTGGCGCTCGACGACGCGAGTCAGCCACCTGGCCAACGCCTTGGCCGGCCTGCGGGACGTCGCCGCGCTGAAATCCAACGCCACCGGCAGGTCGTAGAGGACGACGTAGCGCTCGGTGAGCGAAAAGTCGTGCATCATCGTTTGGGCATTGAGCTTTATGTCTACCCTGCGACGCACCTTGCCGTCGACTCCGGTGACGGTGTATCGAATCAGGCTGCCCTGCATGGGGTTATACGACACTGCGTGCAACTCGCCGCTCACGGGATCCCGTTTGGGATGTGCGGTGTAGCCGGCGAAAAGGGTTCCGCAGAAGTCCGACGGGCCAACGGTTTCCAGGTCGTCGCTCAATTCGTACGGCCGCACACCGGCCTCGGTGAGAGCCAACGTGCGCCCGCCGTGGCCGATGACGTTGGTGTTGGTCGCGAAGTCGAAACCGCCGTCGTGCGGTCCACCGGGCCATCGCTCGCCGAGGCGGCGTGACATGTCAGCCGAGCGCACCCAGCGATTGCGGTACCACTGCGCCTTGCCGTCCCGCAGCCGCAAGCCGTGGACCATGCCTTCGCCGAGAAACGGGTGATACCGGCTTGGATCCGGGTCACCAAGGGGATTGGGTCCGACACGTAGATAGCGTCCGTCAAGGTACTCGGGGATACAGCCGGTCACGTCGAGATCGGTCGCGGTGATTTCCCGCCGGACCGGAGCCCAGTTACCGCTCAGATACGGGTTCCCAGCGTCAACTGCGGTTTCGCCGAATGTTGTTGTCATGCGCCCGTCTCCTTCAGTTCGATGACGATCGGGATGCCGGTGTCAAACCAATAGCGGTGCAGCTCTTGGATTTTCGCGCGGGTAGGCCAGCCGCGCAGATGGAGCGCGCATTCGGCGTAGTCGACCGGGTTCACGGTGTCGCAGATCGTGGCCCGCGCAGTCGCCAGCTCGGCCGCATCGGTGATCTCGCGCGCCACACCGCCGAACGTGCCGCCGGGGATCCGCAGCTGCACGGCCGGGTTGGCGCGGATGTTGCGTACCCAGGCGTGCACGACGTCCGGCTCCGTCACCGCGACATGCGGCGGTCGAAGCGCCACGATGTACACCCGGTCGTCCCGCCGGATCATGCGGACGCACTTACTCCTGGGCTTGCCGGTCTTGCGCCCGGTCGTCGTCAACACACCGAATCCAACCGAGGGCGACAGCTTGAACATCGGGAGCATCAGCGCGCTGAGCACTCGGCCGCTACGGCCCGAGCGCAGCAGGCGCCGGTGCTTCCCGAGTTGCGCGACCGCGGCGGCGCGCACGCCATTGGTGTCCATGCGCCGATCCTGCGTGACCCGGCGCCGGGTTCGCGACACCCTGACGGCTGTATTCGGTATCCGTCGAACGGTGGACAGCGGGATTAGGTAAGCAGGCCCAGCGACATCGCCGTGGTCACCGCGGCGGTGCGGTCGGACACCCCGAGCTTGTTGAATGCCCGCAGCAGATGGGTTTTCACCGTCGCCTCGCTGATGTGCAATGCGCGCCCGATATCCGCGTTGGTCTTGCCCTTTGCGACAAGCGTAAGCACGTCAACCTCGCGGGCCGACAACGCCGGCGACGCGGGTTGGCGCACCCAACGCACCAAGCGGTCGGCCACCGAGGGAGCGAGCACAGTCTTGCCGCGGGCCGCATCACGCACCGCCTCAGCCAGTTCCGCGCGAGACGCGTCCTTCAGCAAGTACCCGGCTGCACCGGCCTCGACGGCCCGCAGGATGTCGGCGTCGGACTCGTAAGTGGTGACAACCAGGACCCGGGTGTTCGGCAGCGCCGCGAGGATGCGCTCGGTCGCGGTTACGCCGTCGACATCGGGCATGCGCAGATCCATCAGAATGACGTCCGGGCGCAGTGATTCGGCCATCGCGACCGCCTCGGCGCCGTTGCCCGCCTCGCCGACGACGGTGAGGTCCGTCTCCGCGTTGATCATGCCGCGCAGGCCCTCCCGGACCACCGGATGGTCGTCGACAAGCAAGACCGTCGTCATGCCGGAACCTCAATGTCGATGGTGACCCCGCCACCGGGTGTTCGGGACACCCGCATGGTCCCGCCCACCTGCGCCACCCGTGCCTTCATCCCGCGCAGGCCGAACCCTTCAGGGTGATCGCTCGATAGCCCAATGCCGTTGTCCGCCAACGTCAACCGAACGCCATTGGCCACGGCCGACAGCTTGGCGCACACTGCGCTTGCCTGAGCATGCTTGCGGATGTTGGCGAGCGCTTCTTGAGTGGCGCGCAGCAGCACCACGTCGGCGGCCATGCCCAGCGTGGGCAGGTCGCGATCGGCGGAGAACTTCACCGCGATGCCGGTCTCGGCGGTGAGTTTGTCGCATTGACGCCGGATCGCCGCGGCCAGCGAACCTTCGCCGAGGACCGTCGGGGACAACCCGGCCACGATCACCCGCGCTTCGGCCAGGTTTTCCCGCGCCGTCGTCCGGATCAACTCGAGATGTCTATCAGCGGCGGCCCGATCGGAGTCCAACTCCGCCTCGACGGCCTGCGATAGGGCCACGATGCTGGTGTACCCCTGCGCGAGCGTGTCGTGAATCTCGCGGGCCAGCCGTTCTCGTTCGGCCGCCGCACCGGCCTCGCTCGAAAGCCGAGCGCTCTCGGCGCGGCTCGCCGCGAGCTCCTTGACCACCGCTGCCAATTTCGTGCGTTGCCGCGTCGCAAGTGCACCCAATGTGCCGATTACCGGAGCGGCGATAACACCAATTAACGTAACGCCGAACACCAGCGGGATATCTGTGGAGATGGGCCGTCCCGCGGTTAGCACCATAATCAGCGGCGTGACGGTGACCGCAATGGTCACCACAGGCGCGGCCCACATCGGCAACGATGTGTAGATCACGGGATAGATCGCCGGTACCGCGGCCATCGCCACCGGCACCGGCGCGTCCACGACAGGCGAGCACGATATCGCCAGCAGAGACAACGCCACAACGACGCCGACAAGCACCCATGACTGCCAGGTCGATTTGTCAGAACGCAGTACCGGACGCCCAACAGTTAGGACACACACCACGATGGCGGCCATCGCAGCAGCGACGATTGACGGGTTGCCGCCACGATTGTTCGGCATGAGGACTGCTGTGATCGTCGCTATGCCCACGCCGCCGACGTAGAGTCCCCATGCCCAATGCCACTCGCCGGCGGTACGGACGGCTGCCCGCAGCCGCGGCGTGTCGGCCGCGTCCATTACCTGATGCTAGCGCCGGGGCGAGCGTTGGCGGCGCGCGTCAGAAGGTCGTGTTCGAGGCTCGGGCACGGTGTGAACACTTCCGGCGATCCAGAAACGCCGCCGCCTGTATCGACGTATCGCGCTCGGCAGCGTCGCTGGGTGTGCCCGACCACGCATTTATCGACGCGTCAGAACTTGGCGATCCGCCGCCGCGCGCCCATGCCACCAACTCGGGAATGACGATAAGCGCACCGAGCGTAGCCACGGGTATCGTCCAGGCGCGTCGGTGCGCTATGGCGCTTTTGCACTGATCGGCGAAGTTGGCGACGGGCCGCACCGCTCGCGATGCACCACCCTGCGTGAATTGCGGATCCTGCGGATCGTGACCCTGGTCATCTACTGTCGCCTGCAGCAAGTCGGCGTGATACCCGTTGCCACACTTGAGCTGGACGCCCCACTGGTCGTAGGTGCTGAGATGAACGGGAAAACAGAGCGCGACCAAGGCAGCCACGAATAGAGAGGCGCCGATCAGCATGTCCACCCACCCGCGGGTTATCACCTTCGCTGATTCGTCCATGCCCCGATCATGGGCAGTCTGCTGCTCTTACACGACGGCCTGACGGCTGAATTGGGTGTCGGTCGAACGGTGGATACCGGGTATCACAACGTCGTGTCGTGGGCGGGCGGCCGGTGCGCACGGTAGCGGCGATCCAGCACGGCCGCTTCGTGGAATTCCTCTTCGGGCAGGGCGGCCGGCGGCGGACCGGCCGGTTCGGCAGACCCCGGCTCGGGGACACTCGGTGACCCGCCGCGCATCCACGCCGCCATTTCGCCGATGACGATCAGGGTGCCGGCGGCGGTCAACGGTATCGCCCAGGCGCGTCGGTGCAGCAGGGCGCTCTTGCATTGGTCCAAGTAGTTGGTGGCCGGCCTGGACTGCTGCGCGGGTTCCTGATCGCTGATGCTCGCCTGCAGCAACTGCGTGTAGTAGCCGTTGCCGCATTTGATCTGGATGCCCCAGCGGTCGTGTGCGTCGAGGTAGACGGGCAAGCACAGCACGACCAGCCCGGCGGCGAGGAGGGCGGTGCCGACGAGCATGGCCAACCAACCACGGCTTATCACCTTGGCCGATTCATCCATGTCCCGATGATGCGCCCGGCGACCGGGGGTTGCGCAAGCCTCGGCCGCAGGGTTTTTCAGGTGATGAGGATGTAGTCGTCGTCGTTGGGCTGGGTCAGCATCGTGGTCAGCCGTTTGCGGTCGAAGGGCCACAGGTCGATGTGGTTGTCGTCGGCGAAGTACCAGGAGTTGCAGCCGGTATTCCAGACCGTCGGTCTCATTGCTTCGGCGACGTCGTCGGCGAAGCGGCTGGTGGCTTCCTCGGTGATTTCGACGGTGGTGATCTCGCCGTCGCGGAACCGGCGCAGCCACCCGGTGATGTAGCGGGCGGTCAGTTCGGCGACGTGCTGCAGTGACATCGAGCCGGAGGGGGAGTTGGGGCCGAGCACGGTGAACAGGTTCGGGAATCCGGGGATCGCGGTCATCGCCCACGCGCGCGGGCCCTTCGCCCAGGCGTCGTCTATCGACAGCCCGTCGCGGCCGCGCAGGTTCAGCGGGCGCATGTAGTTGTGCGCCTGAAATCCGGTGGCGAGCACGATGACGTCGACCTCGTGGTGTGTGCCGTCGGCGGTTTGTATCCCGGTCGGGGTGACCGCGGCAATGGGCTCGGTGACGAAGCTGGCGTTCGGCTTGGCGATCCGCCGGTAGTAGCTGGCCGAGATCACCTGGCGTTTGCAGAACGGCTGATAACCGGGGGTGAGACGGCGGCGAAGGTCCTTGTCCCACACCTGAACTCGCAGGCACAGCCGCGCATAGTCCTGGGCCAGCCGCCGCCGCCAGGACGGTCGGGTAACCAAGTCGACCACGAGATCCGAACCGAAGCGCTGGCCGCGGTCCACGGTCCAGGCCAGCCCCGGCAGCGCCTGCAGGAGCCAGCTGACGACACGTGGCTGGCGCAGTCCCATCGGCATCCACATCACCCACTGCGGCGTGCGAACGAAATGGGTGATGTGCGCGGCAGTGGGCTGCAGCGCCGAGAACACTTGTACGCCAGTCGAACCCGTGCCGATCAATGCCACCCGCCGGCCCGCGGTGTCGACATCAGTCCAGCGGGCAGTGTGCATCACCGGCCCGGCAAACGAGTCCAACCCGGGAATGTCCGGGATCGCGGGATGATGCAGTACCCCGGTGGCGGCGACCAGGAAGTCGGCGTCGATCGTGTCACCGTCGGCGGTGGATATCTGCCATCGGTTGTCCGTCCACGCCGCCGAGGTGACCTCGCAGCCCAGCCGGAGATGCCGGTCGAGCTGCAGGCGCTCGACGAGATCACGGTGGTATTGGCGGATCTCCTCGCCGGTGGCCCAGACGTGTTTCCAGTCGGGCTTCGGCGCGAACGCGAACTGGTAAGTGTGCGAGGGCACATCACATCTCAAGCCCGGGTAGCGGTTCCAATGCCAGACGCCGCCGACGTCGGAGCCCTTTTCCAGAATCGTGAAGTCGGTGAAGCCGGCCTGGCGGAAGGCGTGGGCGGCGGCGATGCCCGCCATGCCGGCCCCGACGATGACGATCCCGGGCTCGCGCCGGTGCCCGCCCGAGGATTCGACCGGCAGCGACCGAAGCCCGCGCAGCACCGGGCTGGCGATCCGCGTCGGTACTCCGGCAGGCGCGAGGTGCGGCAGCCGACGCGAGAGCATTTCGATCGCGGCGCGACTTTCGATGCGGGCCAATGCATTGCCGATGCAGAAGTGGATGCCGGAACCGAACGCGATGTGCTCGTTGGCATTCCGATCGAGGCGGAATTCGTCGGGGTCTTCCCAACGGCGGGGATCGCGGTTGGCGGAGCCGATCAGCGGGAGCACTCTGGCTCCGGCGGGGATCGTGGCATCGCCGATCGTGACGTCGGTGGTGGCAATGCGCAGAAGACCCTGGCCGGGACCGTCGAAGCGCAGTGTCTCCTCCACGGCGGCCGCCGCCAGGGACGGATCGGCGGTGATCTGCTGCCACAGGTCGCGGCGCTCCAGCAGGGCCAGCATGGCATTGGAGATGAGGTTGGTAGTCGTCTCGTTGCCGGCGACCAGTAGAAGAACGCAGAAGTTGATCAGTTCGACGAGGCTCAGGGCGTCGGTGTCGCCGGTGACCAGCAGGCTGACCAGGTCGTCGCCGGGATTGCGGCGCCGCTCGCGCACGGTTCGTGCGAAGAACCATGAGATCTCCGCGGCGCTGGCCAGCATCTTGGCTTTGCTGCCGCCGGTGAGTAGCCCGTTGACCAGGTTGTCAGACCAGCGTTTGAAGTCGTCGTGGCGATCGGCGGGGATGCCCATCATCTCGGCGATCACGATGGTGGGCAGCGGGGAGGCCAGATCCGCAACCAGATCGATCGATCGGTTGTCGGCCTTCGCGCCCATGTCGTCCACGAGGCGTTCGGCGATTTGGCGAATCCGGGGCTCCCACGCGGTGATTCGTCGCGGGGTGAACGCCCGGCTCACTTTGCGGCGCAGCACAGTGTGCTCGGGCGGGTCGCTTGTCAGCAAGGTACGAAGCGGCACAACGCGTCCGAGTGTGCCGGCGAGCCCCGCTGGGATCTTCATCGACGGGTTGAATGGGTTGTCGTCGAAGCGTGAAGCCTTGCCCAGATCCGAGGAGAACCGTTGCGCATCGCGCACTGCGACCGTGACGTCGTCGTGGCGGCTGAGGATCCATAGATCGGGGTCCGTGCTGTGGTAGACCGGTGCCTCGTCGCGCAGCCGGGCATAGTGCGGGTAGGGGTCGGCAATGACAGCCGGATCGTTCAGGTCGAAGACGGTTTGGGTCATCTGCGCGCCCCGATCGCGGTCATCAGTGTGTGAACCCATTGCCGGATGAATCGGTCCTCGTCGATTCCCAGCGGACGATCATTGTGGATGGACGTTGCGATCCAATAGTTCTCGATCGCGCCGAGCCAGATCGCGGTGATCGCCTCGAAATCGCGATCTACTGAATCGTCGTGCGGTGCTTTGTCTTCGAGCCACTTGGCCAGGAACTGGCGCGACCGGACGAACAGGCGATCCCGGGCGTCGGCCATCACATCCGGAAACCGGTCACCTTCCTTGGCCATCACACGAATCAGGTCCCGCCAGTTGGTCATCAGCACCAGCGAGCCGCGGGCGACGAGGGTCAGCTCGGCCTCGAGGTTGCCGAGCGACAGCATCGGAGCGAGCGTGAAACTCGCGTCGGCGGTCTGTATCGCCCGTTCGACCGCCGCGGCCATGACCTGATGCTTCGACCCGAAATGGGTGTAGAGGGCGCCGGAGTGTGGCGACAGCCCGGCGGCTTCTTCGATCGAAGCGACCGACGTGCCGGCGTAACCGTTTTCGGCGAACAGCCGCAGCGCCTCGTTGAGGATCCGATCGCGGGTGCTGTCGGCCACCTTCGCCGTCCAATCAAGTGCTTGGGTCTTCCAAGCATATGCTTGTTCAATCGGCCTGTCTACGGCCCGTCGTCTTCGTCGTCTCCGTCGCGGAGGAGTTTTTCGGGGTGGTGGTAGTTGTTGGTGCGGGGTTGGCCGTGGTCGAGGTGGGGTGGTGGGATCCATTCGGTGTGGCCTGTGGTGTTTTTGCGGGTGGTCCAGCCGTTGTCGGCGAGCGGGTGATGCCCGCCGCAGCCGAAGGTGAGGTCGTTGACGTCGGTGGTGCGGCAGGTGGCCCATGGGGTGCAGTGGTGGGCTTCGCAGTGGTAGCCGGGTACCGGGCAGTTGGGGAAGCTGCAGCCGCGGTCCTTGGCGTAGAGCACGATCCGCTGGGCGGGGGAGGCGAGGCGTTTGGTGTGGTAGAGCGCCAATGCTTGGCCCTTGTCGAAAATCGCCAAGTAGTGATGCGCATGCGAGGCTAGCCGGATCACATCGGACATGGGCAGCAGTGATCCGCCGCCGGTGAGGCCGTGTCCTGCGCCGGTTTCGAGCTCTTGCAGGGTGGTGGTGACGATGATGCTGGCCGGCAACCCGTTGTGCTGACCCAGCTTTCCGGAGGCCAGCAGTGCGCGTAGCCCGGCCAGCAGCCCGTCGTGCTGGCGTTGATGGGTTCCACGAGAGTCCCGCTGGGCCGCCTCGTCGGGGGCTGGCCCGTCGAGGACCGGGGCCACATCGTCGGGGTTGCACATGCCCGGGGCGGCCAGTTTGGCCCACACCGCTTCGATGGTGGCGCGCAACTCTGGGGTCACCCAGCCGCTCAGTGGTGACATGCCGTCGTGTTGCTGGCGGCCCAGGGTCAGGCCGCGCCGGCGCGCCCTGTCGTCGTCGGTGAAATCGCCATCGGGGTTCAGACAATCCATAAGCCTGTCGGCCAGCTTCGATAGGTCATCGGGGCGATGCTGCCCGCCCAACTCGGCCAGATGCGCTTCGGCGTGCTGGCGGGTTTCGGCGTCGACGAATCCCGGCAGCCGGTGCAGGAAGCTGCGGATTACCGCCACATGGCCCGCCCCGATCTGTCCGGCGCGTTGGGCGGCGGCGGTGGCGGGCAACAGCGGCTCTAACGGTTCGCCGGTGATGGCCTGGCGCGCTCCGAGGTCTTTGGCTTCCCCGATGCGTCGGCTGGCTTCGGCGGGGGTGATGCGCAGCCGCTCGGCCAGCGCGAAGCGCAGCGTGCCGCCCAACTCGGTCTCGCTGGCCTGCGCGGTGATCTGGGTGATCAGCGGGTGTTCGACCGCGGGCAGGCGGCGGCGCAGGGTTTCGCAGCGCTGCAGCATGGCCAGCGCTTCCGGAGTGCTCAACACATCGAAGGACAGGTCCAGGGCGCGTTTGAGGTCGGCCTCGAGCGCGTCGAAGACCCCGACGATCTCTTCACGACTACTCGAACGCATGTTCGAATGCTATCAGCCCGGTCCGACCTTCGCCACCAAAATTTCCACATGGAAAACCAAAGTGACACAAGTGATTACAGTGGTTCAGGAGGCCGCCCGGCACCTGTAACGAGGTCACCCCGACCATCGGTGACGAGACACGCGGATGGTTAAGTGACCGTCGTGAAGCAATTGACAGCTGTCTTGGGGTCCCTGACCGGGTTGGCGTTCACCGCCAACGGCTACCGCCCGCTGAGCAAGCGCGGCTACCCCTCGCTGTTCGCTTTCGCCTACGGCGTGTTCGCCTCGGAACTACCGCTGCAGGTTCTCGGCGGCCAACTCGCGACACTGGCCGCAGTGACTCGCCGGCTCTCACCGCGGGTGCGCTGGTTCAGTTGGCTGGTGTCGGCCGTGTCATGGCTGGGCCTATTAGGTCTGCATCGCATCGGCCGCCAATCCGACAGTCCGCTGACCGCCGCGCTGGATGCCGGGCTGGGCGCGGGCCGTCGCACCGAATCGGGCGACCTCTGGAAGCGGCCCGCGGGCGCGGGAACCGCCAAGACACCAGGCGTCATCCGCATGATGCGGGTCTACGGCGATTACGCGCGCGACACCAACATCAGTTACGGCCCATACGGCTCGCGCAACCACCTCGACATTTGGCGGCGTCCCGATTTGGATCCCAAAGGACAGGCTCCGGTGCTGCTGCAGGTTCCCGGCGGTGCGTGGATGCTGGGAAGTAAACGCCACCAGGCGTATCCGTTGATGAGTCATCTGGCCGAATTGGGCTGGGTCTGTGTCGCGATCAACTACCGGCTCAGCCCGCGATCGACCTGGCCCGACCACATCGTCGACGTCAAACGTGCACTGGCCTGGACCAAGGAGCACATCGCCGAATACGGCGGGGACCCGGACTGGATTGCGATCACCGGAGGGTCGGCCGGCGGGCACTTGAGTGCGTTGGCCGCGGTGACTGCGAATGACCCGGTATTTCAACCCGGTTTCGAGGACTCCGACACCAGCGTGCGCGCCGCGGTCCCGTTCTATGGCGTCTATGACTTCACCCATAGCGACTCGCTGCACCCACTGATGACGCCGACGCTCGGCAAATACGTATTCAAGCTGTCGCGCAACGAAACCACGGAAGCTCTGCGCGCCGCCTCGCCAATCAGCCACGTCGGTCCCGATGCGCCACCGTTTTTCGTGCTGCATGGGCGCAACGACTCGCTGATCCCGGTCGAACAGGCCCGCGCCTTCACCGCGCGGCTGCGGGAAGTCAGCAAAGCACCGGTCGCGTACGCCGAATTACCGTACGCGCAGCACGCTTTCGACATCTTCGGGTCGGCCCGTGCCCAGCACGCAGCCGTAGCTGTCGAACAGTTCCTCGCCGAGATATACGTGCGCTCGAGGGTTACATCAGCGACTTGACGTCACCGCCGGACCGACGCGCCGAGTGTGCATCGTCATACACTCTTCGCGGCGTGTCGCGTATGAAACCGCACAGTCGGCGGAAGATCAGGCGTCGATCACCACGCGATCGCCCTTGGCCCGCGAGACGCAGACCAACATTTCGTCGTCGCCCTCGGCGGCGCGCCCGCGGCGTTCCACGTCGCCGGCCAGCACCTTGACCTTGCAGGTTCCGCAGAAACCCTGCTGACACGAATACGGGGTGGCCGGGTCGCGGTCGAGCATCACCGCCAGCGCCGAGCGGTTCGCCGGCACGCTGACCACGTGCCCAGACCGCGCGAGCTCCAACTCGAAGGGAACCCCGTCGACCACCGGCGGCGGACTGAACCGCTCGTAATGCAATGGCGCGTCGGCATGTTTGTCACGTGCTGCGCGCACCGACTCCAGCATGCCGGTCGGTCCGCATACGTAGACGGCCGTCGTCGGCCCGGCATCGGCAAGCAGGTCCGCCGCGGTGGGGATCCGGCCGCGCTCGTCGTCCGCCCAGACAGCGACCCGGTCCGGCGCCACCGCCACAAGCTCGTCCAGCAGCGGCATGTACTGGCGGCTGCGGCCGGCATACACTGCGCGCCAATTGATTCCGTGCTGCTCGGCGACCTGGACCATGGGCAGGATCGGCGTGATCCCGATACCGCCGATCACGAACAACACCTCGCGTTCGTCCGTCACGAGATAGAACGCATTGCGCGGGCCTTCCAACACCAGCGAGTCACCCACGTCGAAAGTGTCGTGCATCTCGATCGAGCCGCCGCCGCCGTCGGCGATGCGGCGCACGGCGATCCGGTAGTCGGTGCGCCGGCCGGGCGGGCCGCACAGCGAGTACTGCCGATGCCGCCCCGACGGGAGCCGCACATCGATGTGCGCACCGGGCGTCCACGACGGCAACAGTCCGCCATCGGGATCGGCCAGCGTCAACGCCACCACATCGGGTGCCAGCACTTCGCGCTTGGTGACCACCGTGGCGATGGTGCGCTGTACCGGCGTCACCCGCGACGGCGTCCACCGCGACGCCGATGCCAGCCCGCCGAACAGTGTGCCGACACCGTACAGCGCGGTCAGCGCGCGATCGCGCTTGCGCCGGCCGTACAGGTCCGCGGGTCTGCTCCTCCAAATACCTTGCGTCACAGTCATCTTCTCACGTCTGCCGAAGGTCGAACCGAGCGAACAGCCGGACCAGCGACGGGCTGATGCGGCGCAGTGCGTAGCCGACTCTGGACTCGGCTGCGACCGGCAGCACCGCCGGTCCGGTCCGGACTGCCTTGACGATCGCCTTCGCGACCGCTTCCGGCGTGTAGTTACGCCGCCGATACGCGGCGTCGGCCTTCTGCCGGGCGCGCTCCTGCCGCTCGGCCGAAAAACCAGCGTAGACAGTGCTTTTGGCGATATTGGTATTGACGAACCCGGGGCACACCGCCGTCACCGTGATGCCCTCGTCGGCGAGGTCCGCGCGCAGCGATTCGCTCAATGCGAGAACCGCGGCCTTCGTAGTGCCATAAGCGACCATGGATTTCGAGGGCAAAAATGCTGCCGCCGACGACACGTTGATGATCGTCCCGCCCTGGCCACGCTCGACCATCTGCGCGCCGAACACCCGGCTACCGTTGATGACGCCGCGGACGTTGACCCCCATGATGGTGTCCCAGTGCTCCGGCGTCGTCTCCAGGAACCGGCCGGCCATCCCGATGCCGGCGTTGTTGACCAGGATGTCGACCACACCATGCTTGCCCAGCACTTGCGCGGCAAGGTCGTTCATCGCCGCTTCGTCGCTGACGTCGACCTCATAGGCCGCGGCCTCGGCCCCGGCGGCCCGCACAGCCTCCGCGGTTTCGCCCGCGCTGCCGGCATCGAGGTCGACGACTACGACAG
This sequence comes from Mycobacterium kyorinense, assembly GCF_002101735.1. Classification (GTDB taxonomy): domain Bacteria; phylum Actinomycetota; class Actinomycetes; order Mycobacteriales; family Mycobacteriaceae; genus Mycobacterium; species Mycobacterium kyorinense. The sequence continues at coordinate 24,621 of NZ_LQPE01000158.1, forward strand.
TGGCCGCACCCTGACGGGCCAACTCCACTGCGGTGGCCCGGCCGATCCCGGCGCCGGCGCCGGTCACCAGCGCGAGTTTGCCCACCACGTCACGTGATCCGGTGTTGACGACCGAGTCGTCCGGTGCGCCCTCGGCGACCAGGTCCACCCACTCGCCGGTGAGCCGGGCGATGACGTCGGGACGCGCCGTCACCACCCAGTGCCCGCCCTCGATCGGGACGATCCTGCCGACCGGCGCGAGAGAACCGGTGAACCGCTGCAGCGGCGGCGAGACGAAATAGTCCTTGCGCGCGGCCAGCACCTGCACCGGGACACGCGTTTCCGGCAGCTGCGCTGGCGGCGCCAGTATCGGCGCGGGCATGTTGGCGCGGTAGAGGTTGAGCCCGTGGAGGTAGTCGTGGATCGACCGGTACGGCGCAGGGCGCCGGCTGCGGGTGCTCGACCGGCCGATACGTTCAACCGCCTCAAAGACTTTCACTGTCGCCCGGGACCGGATCGCCAGCTCGGGCACACCCGGGCACAAGAAGAACCAGATGTAGCTGGACGCCAGCACCTGCTTGGCGACGTCGGCCACGGCCCGCGGTGTGCGCGCTGACCGCAGGAACTTGCCCGCATAGTTCAGGTGCGGCCCGGAGATCGACGTGAACGACGCGACCCGGCCCATCACCGACTCGTCGGTGACCGCCGCCCACGCCTGAATCGAACCCCAGTCGTGGGCCACCAGGTGAACCTCGTCGACCCCCAGGCTGTCGATCACCGCGGCGATGTCCGAAACCAGTTGTGGGAAGCGGTATCCCGAACGGTCGGCTGGCTTCGACGACTCGCCGGCCCCGCGCACGTCGTAAGCAATGACGTTGTAGCGGTCGGCAAGATGTTCCGCTACTCCGTCCCACACGTGGTGGTTGTCCGGGTAGCCGTGGATAGCCAGGATGGTCGGGCGCTTAGGGTCGAAGTCGGAGTAGGTGTGCACCGCAAGGGTGACACCGTCCGACGCGGTTACAGTGCTGGTGCTCAATGCGACGCCCGTGCGGCAGGTGATTTGGCCAGGTACTCGATCGCTCGTCCGACCCCACCCAGCTGCGACGGATGGAAACTCGGCTTGTAGTACGCACCGATGACCCGCACGAACTCGAACGGCCCGGGCACCAAACCCCGCCGCGCCGCGTCGAAATAGTCCCGCCACCGCGGCTTGGTTCCCGGCGGCAGATGCGGGTCGACCGAGTACATGAACCGCACGCCGCGTGCGAACAGCCACAGCATCGCCGGCGTCACCAGCAGCTGGGTGCGCACCTGGCGCCAGTAGCCGGCCCGCAGGTGCTTCATGGTGTCGAAGGCGACCGCTTTGTGTTCGACTTCTTCCGCGCCGTGCCAGCGCAGCAGATCCAGCATCACCGGGTCGGCACCGAGGTCGTCGAGCTGCGGTGTGTCGAGAATCCATTCACCGAGGATCGCGGTGTAGTGCTCGAGCGCGGCCACGATCGACACCTGCTCTGCCAACCAGCTCTGCCGTCGTCGCCGGCTCCACCAGGGCCGGTCCCCGATGAGCTTGTCGAACATCCAGCCGATCTGGCTGGTGAACGGCGTCAGATCGACGCCCTTGGCGGTGAGGTGGTCGGCCACACCGGCGTGCGCCTGGGAATGCATGGCCTCCTGGCTGATGAAGCCCTGCACGTCCAGCCGCAGTTGGTCGTCCTTGATCAGCGGCAGCGCCCTTTTGAAGACGTCGACGATCCACTCCTCGCCCGCCGGCAGCAGCAGATGCAGGACGTTGCAGAAGTGGGTGGCGAAGACCTCGTTGGGCACGTAGTAGAACGGCAGCTTCGCCCAGTCGAAGTCGACGTCGCGCGCCTGCAGGACGATTCGCTCGTGATCGAGCGTCTCGTCGTGCGGGCCCGCTGCCTGGTCATCGACGGTGAACATCGTTAACTCCCAGTCTAGTTACGCGCTGCACCGCGCCTCGCTTTCCGCCTCGGTGATCAGGCGCTCGCGGCGCAGGAACCGGACGAGGTCGTCGACCGTGTCGGCCAGCGCGGGCTCGCGGCGATGGACCTTGGCCAGCGAGCGCGCCTGCCGGTACTGGCTGTTGTCGTAGCGCTTGTCCCGCATGGCCTGGATCTTGCTCGCCGACCGGGTGAGGAAGTCGACCAGCGGGTAGAGCGGATCGCCCGGCGTGCACCGGTGGTTCACCTCGTCGGTGAACGACGGGATGTCCAGGTAGTCGAAGCGGTAGCCGTGGCGTTCCGATAACAGCCGGGTGATGTCGGTGAGGTTGTAGTAGTCGTCGGCGGTCAGGTTGAAGACCGTGCCCGCCTCGGCCGGAAGGCCCATCAGCGAGACGATGTGATCCGCGATCAGGTCCGCCGGCAGCAGGCTGATCTGGTTGCGGGCATCCACGGCCAAACCGTGCTCGATCATGAACGCGGTGAGCCGCACCAGGATGTCGTCCTGGCTGCCGAAACCCGCATGGGTGGGCGAGATCAGCGACGGCCGGTAGATGCGGACGTCGAGTCCCTGCTGCTGCGCTGACAGCACCAGCTGCTCGGCGACCCACTTGGTCTGCGAGTAGCCGAAGTCCAGGCCGCTCATCTCCTCGTTCGCGTAGTCTTCGCCGACCACCGGCATGGTGCTCCAGCCGTAGATGAAGGTGCTGGAGACCAGGTGGAAGGTCTTCCGGTGCGTGGTCATGGCTAGCCGCAGCAGCTCGTGCGTGCCGCCCACGTTGGTGGGCCGCAGGGCGTCGTAGGTCCGGACGTAGTTGACCAGGGCGCCGTTGTGCACGATGGCGTCGATGCTCTCGGCCAGCTGCTGGAACGCCGCTTCACCGATGCCCAGGTTCGGCTCGGCGAGATCGCCGCAGATCACCCGCACCCGGGCGCGGACCTGGGCTTCCAGGCCGGGGGACCACAGGTGGGCCTGCCGCAGCCCGGCAACGATCCGGTCCAGGCCGTGCGCCGCATCGGTGGCCCGTACCAAGGCGTGCACGGTGTAGGACGTCTGCGCAAGCAGGCTGCTGACCAGGAACGGCCCGAGGAATCCGGTGGCGCCGGTCAGCAGGATGTCGGTCGGCACGCCGTCGCGCGCCGGCGGCAGCGCCGGCAGCGGCAGTTGCGCGTCGGCGCGCATCTGTCGCGTCTCGTATTCCTCGTACTCGGCGGCAATCTGGTCCAGCGTCTGCCGCAAGGTCTGGAGCGGCAGCTCGGCCCCCTCGCCGAACTGCCGCATGAGCCGGAAGAACTCGGCAACCGTCAGCCGCTGCAGCAGCCGCGTGTTGACCTCTTTGGCCAACTCGCCGGCGCCGTGCTCTCTCAGCAAGGCCTGCAGGTCGGTGTGGAGCTCCGCCAGGGCCAGCGAGTCGATGCCCAGGTCGGCGAACGAGCAGTCCTCCTGACCGGTCAGGTCGTAGCTCTCGATGAGGTAGCGGAACCGGTCCAGCGGACCCGCGCCGGCTCCCGGCGCTTCGGGCGCCTGGTGGGTGTGGGTCGCCAGCGCGGGCAGCTTGCCGTCCAGCCACAGCTGACGGGTGTGCGCGCGCCGGATCTTCCCCGACGTAGTCTTGGGAATGCTGCGCGGCGGTGAGAACACGATGGTCTGCGGGTCGATGTGGCAGTGCCTGCGGATCGCCCGCGCCAGCATCCTGGCATCCGGCAGCGCGTCCTTGTCGCGCACCTCGGCGACCACGACCAGCGCTTCCTGGTCATCGCGCTCGACCGAGAAGGCGGCGACGCAGCCGCCCCGGACCTGTGCGGCCGAGCGTTCCACGACGGCCTCGACGTCCGACGGGTAGCAGTTGACGCCGCGCACGATGATCAGGTCCTTGCGCCGGCCGCAGACGAACAGCTCGCCTTCGTAGAGGAAGCCGAGATCGCCGGTGCGCAGATAGGTGTGGTCGTCGTCGCCGACGATGCGGGCTTCGAAGGTCTCCGCGCTCAGCTCGGGACGCCGCCAGTAGCCGCCGCCCTTGGACGCGCCGTCCACCCAGACCTCGCCGATCCGGCCCTCGCCCAAGTCCTGTCGCGATTGCGGGTCGACGATGCGGATCACGTTTCCGGCGACGGCCTTGCCGGAGCTCACCAGCGGGGTCTGGTTGTTGTTCTCGGGCACGGCCTTTTCGACCCGCACCGCATTCTGTTCCAGCGCCCGCTTGTTCACAGTCACGGTTTGGCGCCCCTTGAGCGTCACTCCCAGAGTGTTTTCGGCCAGGCCGTAAGCACCGGTCAGCGCGTCGGGTCGCAGACCGTAGGGCGCGAAGCGCTCCCGGAAACGTGCGAAGGTCTTGTCCCGCAACGGTTCTGCGCCGACCACGATGCTGTCCAGGCTGCTCAGGTCGATGCCGGCAAGTTCGGAGTTGGGAAGCTTGTCCTCCCGCAGGCAGTACTCGAGGCCGAAATTCGGCGCCGGTGTGTGGGTGCCGCGGACCTCGCTGATCAGCCGCAGCCAGGCTGACGGCCGCTGGAGAAAGTCGGCGGGCGACATCCCGTGCGTGGTCCCGCCGAGCACCACGATGAACAAATAGGCGGAGATCAAACCCATGTCGTGGTGCTGCGGCAGCCAGCTGACCGCGATTTCCTTGCCGGCGAACGCCGAAGCGTTGGCGATGACGTTGGCGTGGCTGACGATCACGCCCTTGGGGTCGCTGGTGGAACCGGAGGTGTACTGCAGGAAGAGCACCGGACCCGGGGTGTCCGCGACGGCAGCGCCGCCGAAGTCCTGGGTGGCATCCGTGGCGAACCAGGGCAGGTCCGGCAGCTGCGCGACGTCGGCCCAGGGCAGCCCGCCGTGCTGGTTGCCCAAGAGCGAGCGGAAGTCGTATTCGAGCTGCTTGGTCGACAGCACGGCCTTGGCCTGGCAGTCCCGCGCGATGAAGCTGAGCTTGGCCAGCCCCGCTTCAAACGACATCGGCAGGGGAGGGCTGACCGGAACAGCGATCACCCCGAGGCGAGCGCAGGCATAGAAGGCCGCGACCATCTCCAGGCCCGGCGGGTAGACCAGCAGCGCCCGGTCTCCCGGCCGCAGGCCGGCCTCCGCGGAAAGGTAAGCGGCCAGCTCGCGCGTCCGCTCGGCGAAGCTCTGGTACGTGTAGTGCTCGAGCTCGCGCCCCTCGATGTCGACGAAGCGGTAGAGGGTCTGGTCCGGCTGCTGCGCTTCCCACTTCTCGAGGTAATCGATAAGCGTCTCCATCTTCAGGAGTCACTCTCCCTTCCAGGCTTAACTGCAATCAATAGAACAACTTCTCAACGCTTGGATACAGCCGATCGTAGCGCCGCTAAGCAGTGCCTGGCAAAGGCTAACCGGGCTTTTTCGGCGCTATACACCGAACTCACAACAACTTCTCAGCTTCGGCGAAATAGGGCGGCATTTACCGGCGGCGTGTCGGTGTGTTTCTGCTCACGTAAATCGACACGAAATCGCCTTAATTGATCCGCAGATACTGTGGTCAGTAGCTCAGTAGATCATAAATGCCCAGGCTGCAGGCTCGCAATATGACAATACGCTGATACTGCGGTACTGAATCGCTACTTTCCGTAACCCCTGATATTTCTAATCTCTTTCGTCGGCCGACAGCACCGGCCGACCTATTGTTGACGCACAGTCGATACAAATTCGTCAGCGTTGGTCCATATCGCGGGCTACCATATGGCCCTCAAAGGCGAAATCTCAGCAAACATCCTTAGCCGCTGCGGAAAGGCGGTGACCCCTTGCGCCGTCGTGAGCCCGTCGCCACCGCGAGGCCCTGGATGCGTCGACCCGGCGCACTACAGAAGTCATAATGTACTGAGATACGGACTACTGACATACGTCGCCGAAGGAGGCCCAGATGAGCGGTGCCGACCGTATCAAAGGTGGCGTCACCCCCGCGGTCGCGGCGGCGCCGACCGAACCCTTCGCCATCGGCCGGACACGCGCCAGCCGCACCCGACGGACAGTCGATCTTTCACCCGCTCAGCACCGGGCCCTCGACATCTGGCAGCGAGAAGCCGCCGACCGCCTCGGGCTCGCCCGTGTCACCGGGCAAGAAGTGCTGGTCGCGCTCGTCGACCAACTGCTGAGTGACCCCAAGCTCTCGACGCAGATCATCCGCACCATCCGCGCTCGGCGCTGAACGGCGCGGCTATCGGTGCGCTACAGGCGCGACGCGGATGCGCGGCCCGGCGCGGGCCACCAGCCGGACAATCCCGTCGAAGCGCTCGCCGTCGATAATCGGCGACAGCGGCTCGTCGTCGGCCTCGATGATCATCTCTTTGCCGTTGACGTCGCGGACCCCACTGCCGCGCAGCCTGCCGTAGGTGAGCGCTGCGGGAAGCTGCGCGACGATGCTCGAGGGCCTGATCTCGCCGGCCTGGAAATGCAGTGCGCCGGGTTCGGATGCCCGCGGGAAGAGCCGGAACGGCCCGCCGATGCGGAGGTCGATCGCGCCGGCGTGCAGCACCCGGTGCGTCCGGGTCGGGACCTCCTCGCCGTCGATGACGACGCGGGCATGCGTCGGCGTGAACAGGTGAGCCGCCCAGTTTTCCCTGTCCATGTGGCCGGGAGCCACCTTGTTGGTGATGTAGTCGCCGAACGTGCGGCCGATCACGCGCGCGACGGCCGCACGGCCGTGATCGGGGTTGGCGTAGTACTTGTCGTAGAACCGGTTGCCCACGCCGCCGGCGGCCATCCCGAAGCACAGCCGGTGAAACGGCGCGCCATCCGCGGTTGCCCCGTCGAGTTCCAAAGTGTCGAGCGACATTTCGGGCGGAAACTGATCTTTCTCGGCGGCGGCGGCCAGTCTGCGAACGATCGCGTCGGCGCGCCCGCGCACTCCCGCCTTGCGTGCGACGGCGTTGACACTGCCGCCATTGGTGGGCACGAATGCCGGCCAGTGTGCCGGATCGCTGACACAGTGCTGCATTTCGTTCACCAACCAGTGCAGGGCGCCGTCGCCGCCGTCACCAACCAGGTGGGTGATCCGTGGATGGAGCTCCTCGATGACCTTGCGGAGCTCCTCGATCGACGCGGTTTCGTGCACCTCGCCCCACGGGCCGACGATGCGGCGTAGCTCTGCGCTGCGATCTGTCCGCGCAGCCAGGTTCTTGCGTGCGCGCGGGTTGACGATGACGCCCAGATACATGCGGGCGGGTGCGTCGCGTCCCAAATGAATACTCCTCGGGGCGGGGGACTGGGGCGCAGGCGGATCCGCGCGCCATCCCAGGACGATACCTGCGGCGTCGTTTTCGCCGGCCAATCGGCTGACCAGCGGCGGTACTCCACGCACATGCGGACTCATTACTGTGTCTGCCATGCCTGGTTGGACCGCAGCAGACCTGCCCTCGTTCGCCGGACGCACAGTCGTCGTCACGGGCGCCAACGCAGGGCTGGGCGAGGTGACCGCCCGCGAGTTGGCCCGCGTCGGCGCTCACGTCGTCCTCGCGGTGCGCAACACCGGCAAGGGTGAGGCCGCCGCGTCGCGCATGACCGGAGACGTCGAGGTGCGTCGGCTCGACTTGGAAGATCTGTCGTCGGTGCGCGCGTTCGCCGACGGTGTGGACGCGGTCGACGTCCTGGTCAACAACGCCGGGATCATGGCCGTCGACCACGCGCTGACCGTCGACGGCTTCGAGCGCCACATCGGCACCAACCACCTCGGCCACTTCGCGCTGACCAACCTGCTGTTGCCCAGGCTCACAGACCGGGTGGTGACGGTGTCGTCATTGATGCACATGTTCGGCTACATCAGCCTCAAAGACCTGAACTGGCAGTCCCGGCCGTATTCGCGGTGGTTGGCCTACAGCCAGTCGAAGCTGGCCAACCTGCTGTTCACCAGCGAATTGCAGCGGCGCCTGGAGACCGCCGGTGCTTCGCTGCGCGCGCTTGCGGCCCACCCGGGCTGGTCGCACACCAACTTGCAAGGCCAGTCCGGACGCACCGTGAGCGACGCGGTGGTGCTCGCCGTCGACCGGGTGGTGTCCACCGATGCCGACTTCGGCGCCCGGCAGACGTTGTACGCGGTGTCGCAGGATCTGCCCGGCGACACGTACATCGGCCCGCGGTTCGCGTTTTACGGTCCGAGCCAGCCGACCTGGCGCAACTGGCCGGCGAAGCGGGCGAGCACCGCCCCCGCGCTGTGGGAGTTGTCCGAGCGGCTGACAGACACCAAGTTTCCGCTCTGAGGCTGCGCAGATTTCGCGGTTTCGCCGCGAAGCTCGCCGAGCACACTGTGAGCACTAGAGTCACGGCGGAAGGAACACGGCTTCCGGGCGCGGACGTCGGCAAGGAGGTCAGATGTCGAATACGGATATCGCGGGGTTTCTTGCGCTCTGCGCCGCGCTGGCCGCCGCGATCGGCAGTGTGGTCCGGCAGCGGATCGCGCAGCAGATCACCGACGAGCCGGTCGGCCATCTGGCGCTGTTCGGGATGTTGGTGCGCGACGGACGGTGGTGGCTCGGTGGTATCGGGGACGTCGCCAGTTACTGCCTGCTTGCCGCCGCGCTCGACAAGGGCTCGGTCATGTTGGTCACCGCGCTGCAGGTGACGGTATTGCTGTTCGCCTTGCCCATCTATGCCCGAGTGGCCCGTCATCGGATCACCCGACGGGAGTGGATGTGGGCGATATTCCTGGCCGCAGCCCTGGCGCTGCTCGTCACGGTCGGTGATCCGACCGCCGGACAGTCGCGCGGCTCGCTGGAGATCTGGATCGTCGTGGCGTTGGTGATGGGCCCGGCGTTGGCGTTGTGTGTGCTGGGCGCCCGGATCTGGTCGGATCGTCCGGCCGCCGCGGTGCTGCTGGCGGCGGTGTCGGGTTCGGCGTTGGCGCTGTTCGCGGTGCTGACCAAGGGAATTGTCGACGTGCTCGAACACGGGGCCGGCGCCCTGCTGCGTACACCGGAGCTGTACGCGTGGATCTTGGCGGCGCTCGTCGGAATGATCTTCCAGCAGTCGGCGTTTCGCGCCGGCGCGCTGACCGCTTCCCTTCCGACGATCACCGTGGCCAAGCCGGTGGTGGCCACGGCGCTGGGGATCATCGTGCTCAAGGAGACGCTGGAAGCCGATGGGCCGGAATGGTTCCTGCTGGTGGCGGCGGCGGTGATGGTGATCGTCGCGACCGTCGGACTTGCGCGCGGCGAGGCCGCCACCATGACTGCCGGCGCCGGGCACGACGCGAAGATCGCCGACCAGCCGACACGCTTCAGCGCTCCGTAGCTCGCAGGCTCAGCGAAAGCACCAGCCGCACATCGGGATCGGCCAGCGACGTCGACAGCAGCTGTTCGATCCGGCGGATCCTGTAGCGCACGGTGTTGGGGTGAACGTTGAGCCGTTGTGCCGCCGCGCCGACGTCGCCGAAGCTGTCCAGGTACGTGCGCAGCGTTTCGGCAAGCGCCGGATCGCGGGCACGCAGCTCGCGAACCCGTGGGTCGACGAGCCGCTCGTCGGCTCCGATGATCGTGACGATCTCGTCGAGCAGCACGGTGGTGCGCGCCTCGGCCAGCGACGTGACCTCACCGATCGAATCCGGGTGGCGCGCAGCGCTGTCCAGCACGCGGTCGACCTCGGCGCGCGCCGCGGCCACCCCGGCCAGTCCGGGGACCGGTGAGGCGATGACAGCGCGCAGTCGCAACCCCAACTCGGTGTGCAGCGAGCCGATCGTGCCGCGAACCCAGGACGCGACCGACGCCGGCTTCGCGGCGTGCGGAAGCAACACATATGTCCGCGAACCGCTCGACGCGACTTGGGCGTCTGCACGAAAAGCGCTGGCGCTCAACGCAACTATGTCGGGCAGCCGGGCATGCTGATCGGTGGAGTCGACGCCGACCAGCGCGGCGTTGCCGTCGGCGGCAATGCCCAGCTCGTGGGCGATGTCGCCGATGTCGAGGCGTTCCTTGTCGGCCAGGCCCAGGAGCTGCTGGACTTGCAGCGCGTGCGTCGACGGCCGGGCCGCCAGCCGCGACATGATCCGTGCGGCCAGCACCGCGGCACCCCGCAGCACCTCCTCCGCATCGTCGGCAAGTGGCCGGGAGCCGCACTGCACCCAGATGGTCCCGACGAATGCGGCGGCACGCCGTGCGTCGACCGGCGGCTGGTGGATGCCGATCGCCAGCCGCGACCGCAGGCCCAACTCCGGGCGCTCCTTGACATGGACCACCTCGTCGCCGGCCCGCAGCGCGTCGAAAATGCCCCAGCGGCTGAGCCACTCCAGATGTTCGGGCGGACCGGCACGACCGAGGATCGAGAGCCGCCGCAACTCGTCGGCCTCGTCGTTGGACGCCGAATAGGCCAGGACATGCGACTGCTCGTCCTCGATGCTGACCATGCCGTGGATCCGGTCGGCCACCGACTGCGCCAGACCGAACAAGTCCGTTCCCGAGTCGTAGCGGGGGTCTGTGCGGTGATGTTCCAGAACGTGATTGACCAAGCGGTACAACCGTTCCCAGCGGGCCCGCGGGTCGACGGCCACCACCGCTGACCCGGCCTTGGCGGCGCGGGCCACCAGCGCTTCGGACGGCTGCTTGGCGAAAATGGCCACCGGTGCACGCGACTGCGTGCCGATCCAGCGCTGCGCCTCGTCGTCGGCGACGCCGAGCAGGAAGAAGACGTCGGCGGAATCAGCGCCGGTCGCCAGGCCGAGCCGCACGTCGTCGGAGTCGATCAACGCCGCCGACGCCACCGGCAGGTCCAGGCCGCGCGGGGCGTCGACCAGGCTGACCATGGTCGCGTCCAGCGCCAGCAGCAGCTGGCCCAGCCCGACGCCCGTCGCCCGCATTTGTCCGATTCTACTGTCGATTGGCACTTTGGTTGTCTGATCAGCCAAAGGCTCTGCGCTCTTTGGCGAGGATCCTGAGGGCATGGACGCGATCACCGATGTTCCACTGCCCGCCAACGAACCGGTCCACGACTACGCGCCGCATTCGCCGGAACGCAGTCGGCTGCGCGACGCCTTGAGCGTGCTGGCCGATAACCCGATCGAGCTGCCGCACGTCATCGCCGGCGAACATCGGATGGGCGGCGGCGAGCGGATCGACGTCGTGCAGCCGCATCGGCACGCCGCCGCGTTGGGCACGCTGACCAATGCGACGCACGCCGACGCCGCCGCGGCCATCGAGGCCGCTATGGCGGCGCGGAACCATTGGGCGGCAACGCCGTTCGACGAACGCGCCGCGATCTTCCTGCGGGCCGCCGACCTGCTGGCCGGGCCGTGGCGGGAAAAGATCGCGGCCGCAACCATGCTCGGCCAATCCAAGACCGCTTACCAGGCCGAGATCGACGCGCCCTGCGAGCTGATCGACTTCTGGCGGTTCAACGTCGCGTTCGCCCGGCAGGTCCTGGCGCAACAGCCTCTCAGCGGGCCCGGCGAGTGGAACCGCACCGACTACCGGCCGCTGGACGGCTTCGTCTACGCGATCACGCCGTTCAACTTCTCCTCGATCGCCGGGAACCTGCCCACTGCTCCGGCACTGATGGGCAACACCGTGGTGTGGAAGCCGTCGATCACCCAGACCCTGGCGGCCTATCTGACCATGCAGCTGCTCGAGGCTGCCGGGTTGCCGCCCGGGGTGATCAACCTGGTCACCGGCGACGGCTACGCGGTTTCCGATGTGGCCCTTGCCGATTCGCGTCTGGCCGGGATCCACTTCACCGGGTCGACGGCCACCTTCCAGCGGCTGTGGCGCGAGGTCGGCGCCAACATCGACCGCTACGTCAGCTATCCGCGGCTGGTCGGGGAGACCGGCGGTAAGGACTTTGTGGTGGCGCATGCGTCGGCGCAGCCGGATGTGCTGCGCACCGCGTTGATTCGCGGCGCGTTCGACTATCAGGGCCAGAAATGCTCGGCGGCCTCGCGGGCGTTCATTCCGCATTCGGTGTGGCAAAAGATGGGCGACGACTTCCTGGCTGCCACAGCCGAATTGCGGTACGGCGATATCACCGATTTCACCAATTTCGGCGGGGCACTGATCGACCGGCGGGCGTTCGCCAAGAACGTCACCGCCATCGAACGGGCGAAAGGTGCGGCCGGTGTGACGATCGCGGTCGGCGGCGAATACGACGACAGCGAAGGCTATTTCGTGCGCCCCACGGTGCTGCTGTCCGACGATCCGACCGACGAAGCGTTCGCAACCGAGTACTTCGGGCCGCTGCTGTCGGTGCACGTCTACCCCGACGATGCCTACGAGCAGATCCTCGACGTCGTCGACACCGGATCCCGATACGCGCTGACCGGTGCGGTGATCGCCGACGACCGCGACGCGGTGCTGGCCGCCCAGAACCGGTTGCGGTTCGCGGCAGGCAACTTCTACGTCAACGACAAGCCGACCGGAGCGGTGGTGGGACGCCAGCCGTTCGGCGGCTCACGGGGCTCGGGCACCAATGACAAGGCGGGCTCGGCGCTGAACCTGCTGCGCTGGACGTCCGCGCGCACGATCAAGGAGACGTTCGTGCCGGCCACCGAGCATGAGTATCCGCACATGGCGGGCGACTGATGGCGGGGCGATCGCTAGCGCGGCGAAGCCGGGCGCGGCGGGTCGCCCCCATCGGCGCCGGCCTGTTTGGGGTGGCGGTACGGCCGGTGATTCTGACGGCCAGCCGCTCGGACCGGTTGCGCCGCAGCGCCGAGCGGTTACCGTTGGCCCGCAAAGTGGTGCGCCGGTTCGTGCCGGGGGAGACGCTGGAGCAGGTGCTGGATACCGTTGCCGTGCTGCGTGGTTCGGGATGTTTTGTCAGCATCGACCACTTGGGTGAGGACGTCGTCGACGCAGAAGCCGCCACCGCGAGCATGCGGGCCTACCTTGATCTACTGGATGCGTTGGGAAGCCGGCCCGACGCCGCGCACGACGGCGTCCGGCCGCTAGAGGTGTCGCTCAAGCTTTCGGCGCTGGGCCAGGCGTTGGAACGCGACGGCGAGAAGATCGCGCGGGAGAATGCCCACACCATCTGCGCGCGGGCCCAGCGGGTCGGCGCCTGGGTGACCGTGGACGCCGAAGATCACACCACCACCGATTCCACGTTGTCGATCGTTTCCGACCTGAGGACCGAATTCCCTTGGCTCGGCCTGGTTTTGCAGGCCTATCTGCGGCGCACGCTCGGTGACTGCCGCGACTTTGCCTCCGCCCGGGTGCGGTTGTGCAAGGGCGCCTACGACGAGCCGGCGTCGGTGGCCTATCGCGAGCGCACCACCGTCACCGACTCCTACTTACGGTGCCTTCGCGTCCTGATGGCCGGATCGGGCTACCCGATGGTGGCCACCCACGACCCCGCCATCATCGACGCCGTGCCTGCGCTGGCACGCGAATCCGGGCGTGGCGTAGGTGATTTCGAATACCAGATGCTGTACGGTATCCGCGGCGGCGAGCAGCGGCGGCTGATCGACCGGGGAAGTCACCTGCGGGTGTACGTGCCGTTCGGGGCGCAGTGGTACGGCTACCTGATGCGACGGCTCGCGGAGCGACCGGCCAACCTGGCGTTCTTCCTGCGGGCGCTCAGACAGCGTTGAGGCCCACCGTCAGTCTCGACGCCAGCGCCGCAGGCTCATCGCGACTGACGCGCCTTGCGCCACAACCGAAGCGGCAGCAACCCGATCAGCGGTGCCCGCTTGCCCAACTCGCCGGTGCGGTCGAATGCCGCGGCATACCGGCGCGCTTCCTCGGCGGTGGGATATGTTTTGCTGCCGCCGGCTTGTCCGCATCCACGCTCGCATTCCCATTGCAGCGTGCGATCTTCGGCGCGGAACCTCGGTCGATGGCCGAGCAGCCGACACGTCCACGGCGTCATGCGGCATCGGCGGTGGTCAGCGGCATCGCAAGATCTTCCAGTTTCTGGCCCTCGGCCTTGACGCCCAGAATCAGCTCGACCACGCCTCCGATCGCCATCACCGCCGCACCGATCAGAAATGACAGCGCGGCCTGATGCCGGTCCCCGGATTCGATCAGGTCGCCGAACAGCAGCGGACCGGTGATGCCACCGATCGCGGTGCCGACCGCATAGAAGAAGGCGATGGCCAACGCCCGGGTCTCCATCGGGAAAATCTCGCTGACCGTCAGATATGCGGCGCTGGCACCCGAACCGGCCAAAAAGAAGCACACCATGAGCACAACGAGAAACGTCCAGACGCCGCCGAATTGGCTCACGAAGATGCCGGCCAGCAGCACCGCCACCGCGGCGGAGCCGAGGTAAGTCAGCGAGATCATCGGTTTTCGCCCGACCGTGTCGAACAGTGGCCCGAGGAGCACCGGCCCGGCGAAATTAGATAGCGCCCACAGGATGAAGAACACCGGGACCATGCCGGAAGCCACCGAGTAGAACCCGCTCAACAGCGTGCCGAGGTTGAAGGTGACCCCGTTGTACATGAACGCCTGCCCGATGAACAACGCAAGCCCGAGGACCGCGCGGCCGGGATAGAGGGTAAAGGCGACCTTGGCGATCTCGGCAATAGAGATCGTCTTGCGCTGGCGGATGGTCAGCGACCCCTCCGGCTCCGGCAGCGATTCCTGCGTCTCCTGCTCGATCTCGTCCTCGATGCCGCGGACGATCTCCTCGGCCTCCTCTTCGCGGCCGTGAATGAACAGCCAGCGCGGGCTTTCCGGAACACTGCGGCGCACCACCAGCACCGCCAACCCGAAGACCGCCCCGATGCCGAACGAGATTCGCCACCCTACGCCGATCGGGAAAATGGACGTGTTCAAGAAAACCAGCGCGCCGGCTGCGCCCAAGGCCGATCCGAGCCAAAACGAGCCGTTGATCGCCAAATCGACGCGGCCACGGACCCGCGCGGGGATCAACTCGTCGATCGCGGAGTTGATTGCGGCGTATTCGCCGCCGATGCCCGCACCCGCGAAGAACCGCGCGGCGAAGAAGTACCAGGGCACGAACGAGAACGCCGTCGCCGCGGTGGCCGCCAGGTAGATCACCAGCGTGGTGACGAACAGCTTCTTACGACCGAACCGGTCGGTCAGCTGACCGAAGAACAGCGCACCACTGCACGCGCCGGCGATGTAAAAGGCTGCCGCCACGCCGATCTGGGCGATGCTGATCTTGATGCCACTGCCGGGCTCGGTGAGTCGGGCCGCGACGTTGCCCACCATGGTGACTTCGAGGCCGTCCAGAATCCAGACGCCACCCAACCCGATGACCACGCGCCAGTGGAACCGCGACCAGGGCAGGCGGTCCAGCCGGGCCGGCACCTGTGTGGTGATTGTGCCGGTCTGTGCGCCTTCGCTCATTGCAGCCCTCCCCGTGAGTGTTTCCGGCACATACCCGGAAACATCGTGTCCTATCCGGACTCGTCGAGGTAGGAGACCCCGATGTCGTGGCACGCAGAGATCAGCCGCTTATCGCGCGTCCACAGCCGCGCCCCACCGGTGAGTGACACCGATCCGAGCAGGTGAGCGTCCACCGGGCTCAGTCCGCGCCCAAAGAGTCGGCGGCGGTCGACGAGCGTCATCACCTCGACGTGGCTGAGAACGGGAAAGCGATGCAAACTGCCGAGTAGTTCCAAGAACACCGTGCGCTGATTGATCGATCCGAGAGCCAATTCCTCGATAACGTACGGGTGACACCCGACTTCGTCTGCACTCAGCAGACCGACCAATCGGGGGTCCGTGTTGTGGAGATGGTCGATCCACACCGAGGTATCGACGAGGATCACCCCGCGGAGCCTCGTCGCCGAGGCGCCGCTGCGGCTCGCTTATCCGTCCCGCCGAGAGCGGCCAGCCGACGGGCACTCTCGACGCGTATCAGGGTCGCCAACCCGTCACGCAGCAGCACCGACTTCTCGGTGATACCGGTCAGCTCACTTGCGCGGGCCAAGAGCTCGTCGTCGATGGTTACTGTCGTCCTCATCCGATTTCCTCGCATCTAAAACAGCATCATTTGATGCTGATAATGATGCCAGTCGCCGAGCTCGCTGCCAAGGCTGCTAGCGAACTGCGGGTCAACGGCATCGAGTGATGGCAGGCTGACGTTATGACGACCGGCGCCCCGCCATGGCACTTGGCATTGTCCGATCCGGCGCGTGCGGCGGTCGAGTTCGGGCTGCTGCTCGGGTCGCTGCCGTTGCGGGGCGCACTACCGGTCGGCGACGGGCATCCGGTGCTGGTGCTTCCCGGCCTGCTGGCCGGCGACGGGTCGACGCTGGCGTTGCGCCGCATTCTGCGTGGGGTGGGGTATCGGGTGCACGGCTGGCGGCTGGGCCGCAACGTCGGTCCGACGGCCCAAGCGGTCGCGGGCATGGGTGAGCGCCTGCACGACCTGCACACCCGGTACGGCACGCCGGTCAGCGTGATCGGCTGGAGTCTCGGCGGCATCTACGCGCGCGGCATGGCCCGGCGCCGGCCGTCGTCGTTGCGCCAGGTGATCACCCTGGGCACTCCGTTTCGCCTCGCCGACCGGAACCAAACTCGCGCCAGCGCGGCCTTCGACCGCTTCTCGCACCTGCACGTCGAGCGGGCCGCCGCGCCGGTGGACTTGGAAACGGAGCCCCTGCCGGTGCCCGCGACGTCGATCTACTCCAGATACGACGGCGTCGTGGCGTGGCAGGCGTGTCTGGATCTGCGCTCGCCGCGCGCGGAGAACATCGCGGTGATCGGCAGCCACTTCGGCTACGGCCACAACCCTGCGGTGGTGTGGGCTGTCGCGGACCGGCTGGCGCAGCCGCTGGGGGAGTGGGCGCCGTTCCGGCCGCCGGCCGCCCTGCGGCCGCTGTTTCCAAGGCCAGACTGGCCGGCCGAGCGGTCCACGCGGGACGGTTCTCGGATCCGCCTCGCCTAGCTTCGGCGGAACACCTCGTCGAGCGCTCGCCGCGGCGTGGGCGGCGGCACGTCTTCGATCGCGGGTGCCGCGCCGACCCGGACCAGGATTTGCGGCACGGTGTCGTGTTCCATGCACGACTTGACCATGTCACGGGTGACCCGGACCTCGGTGATGTGCGTCACCGGGCAGGTGGCCAAGCCGGCCATTGTGCATTCCAGCAATACGGCAGACAGCGCTTCACCGGATGCCAACGCATCAGTGCGGTCGTCAGTATCTGTGGACAGCAGCAGAATCGTCGCGTTGTCTTCGGGGACTTGTGTCCGCCTTTCGGTTTGGTGCGTGACCGGGAACGCCCTCGCCACGTCGACGCGCTCATTCTCGGCTGCCGACACCAACGAGCTGTAGGGGATTCCCTCTGACGCTTCGAATGGCGCTGTCCACCAGCCCAGTTCGGCGTGATACTGCGAATCGTAAAGCCGGAGCGATTCGGCGAGGTGGGATGCATTCCCCAGGCACTCGCGAAGTTCGTCGGGCATCACGTGGAGAAGCACTGCGTCGCCGTCGAGGGCGTTGCGCAGCACGGGTTCGAACGAATCCCAACTCGTCGGGGCAATGAACGGCAGCCGGTCCGTTCGACGCAGCAGGATTGCGTTCGCGCGGCGGCGATGACCTTCGGTGACGTAGTCCATCGGCGTAAAGTCAATCGTCGCCAGGTGATTCGGATCGTTGGGGTTGGGGAAGCGGCTGACCTGCGTACGCCATCCGGCGGCGGCCATCGCCACCCGGAGGTGGTCGAGCGCGGCGCCGCAACCGATCAGCGCCTGCCGGCCGGACCGGTCGGAGAGCATGATCCGGCTCGGGTCGAGGAACAGCTGTAGCGTGCCGTCGTCGCTCAGGATCCATTGCCAGGGCTGGGTGTTGTGCAATGACGGTGCGCGGCACGCCAGCCGCACGGCGTTCTCGATGACTTGAGGTTCGACCATCGTGACAGGCATCTCGACCTCCGCAGTAGTACCTGTCACCAAGTCTTCTCTGCACACCGCAGCCGGCAATAGGGGCTTTGGTCCTCAAAATTCTCAGCGACGCTCGGTCAGTGAGGTCGCGATGTCTTCCAGCACTTCCGGGTGCCTCAAGAACGGCGTGATGATGTCGACCGGCAACGGGAAGACCACCGTCGAGTTCTGGTCGGCGCCCAGCTCCAACAACGTCTGCAGGTAGCGCAGTTGAAGCGAAGCTGGGTTCTTCGACAGTGTCTCGGCAGCTTGCCGCAGTTCCTCGGACGCCTGCAGTTCACCGCGGGCGTTGATCACCTTGGCGCGCCGCTCGCGTTCGGCCTCGGCCTCCCTTGCCATCGCGCGTTGCATCGACTCCGGGATCTCGACGTCTTTGATCTCGACGACCCGGACCTCGACTCCCCACGGCTCGGTCTGCTTTTCGATGATCGTGCGCAGGTCGCTGTTGAGGTCTTCGCGATGAGCCAGCAGCGTGTCGAGGTCGGCGCGCCCAAGCAGCGAGCGCAATGTCGTCTGGGCGATCTGCGACGTCGCCACCGCGTAGTTCTCCACCGCCAGGATGGCCTTCAACGGCTCGACCACCTGGAACATCACGACGGCGTTGACCCGGGCCGGGACGTTGTCGCGGGTGATCACCTCCTGCGGCGGGATGGTCAGCGTCACCACCCGCTGATCCACCCGAATCATCTTGTCCACCAATGGAATCAACAACCGCAGCCCGGGCGCGTATAGCGGCCGGACATGGCCCATCCGGAACACCACGCCGCGCTCGTACTCGCGGAGCACCACCAGCGAGAAGAACGCCAGCAGCGCCAGCGCCGCGATCGCAAGCACGACGATGGTGACCACCATTGAGATCACTGCGCTTTCTCCTCTCGGTCAGCCCAGCCGCCGCCCCACCGCGTCGAGTACCGGTCGATCGCGGCGGCCGCCTGATCCTCCAACCCGGACCGGTGCGCGATGTGCGCAGGCGCGTTGGAGGGCGTGTTCCACAGGTGACGCGCCAAGGGCAGCCCCAGCAGCACCACGGTTGCCACCGTCGGGCACAAGACAAGCACGTCGGCGACCGAATGGCTACCGATCAGCATTCCCAGCGGCATCACTACGCCGAGAGCCGCGACAAAACAGGCGATTCCGCGGTGAAACCGGCCGGCCTCGGAATGCGGCCACGGATCGATCTCACGGCTGATCTCCCGCCCGTGATCCGACGTCGTGCAGGTGGACTTGACCGGGCAGCTGTTGCACACCACCGGCGAAGCACGGTACCGCATCACCCGGTGCTTGGGATCGAACGACGTCGGCCACAGCCACTGATCCTGCGGACACACCCATGCGTCATGGTCGGCGTGATAGGCGAAATCACCTGTGCGCCAACGCGCGGCCCGCTGCGATACCCGTCGGGCCATCACGTCGAAGCCCCACGCGATCGCGACCAGTACCAGCGCATAGCCGGCAACCAGCCACACCGACGCCGCGGGAGCGCTCACCGTCAGGCCTTCTCCGGCGCCGCCGGCTGCACTTCGGTGAAGAGCGGATTTTCCGGCAGCTCGTCGCTGCTAGGCCCCGAGCGGATATGCCGGATTGCCGTCCACGCGATCCAGATGAACGGCAGCACCCCGCCGACGATCAGGATGAGATCGCCGGGCAACCGCAGCCATTCCAGCAGCGAATTGCCGGGCCTAGTGAGGTATCCGAGTGAGCGCGCCTCGAAATAGCCGTCGTTGACCGAGTGGTACAGCTGCAACACGCCCAGCGGCAGCAAGGTGGCGAACACCATCCAGGCCAGTCCGAGGTTCATGCACCAGAACGACACTCGCGCCCAGCGCTCCGGCCACTTGTCGGCCGGGATGGCGTAGCGGAAGGCGAACATGGCCAGCCCGACGGCGAGCATCCCGTAGACACCCATCATCGCGCCGTGCGCGTGGTTGGCCGTCAGCGCCGTGCCGATCTGGTAGTAGGACACCACCGGTAGGTTGATCAAGAAGCCGAAGATCCCGGCGCCCAAGAAGTTCCAGAACCCGACGGCGACCAGGAACATCACCGCCCAGCGGTGCGGGAACGGCTTGTCGCCGCTCTGTTGCCGCGACCCCAGCTGCAGGAACGCCCACGCCTCGACGGTCAGGAAGGTCAGCGGAATCACCTCGGCAGCGGAGAAGAACGCGCCAAGTGCCATGTGCTCCACCGGGGTTCCGGAGAAATACAGGTGGTGCATGGTGCCGATGACGCCGCCCGCCGAGTACAAGATGATGTCGAGGAAGATCACCCCGAGCGCGATGCGTGGCCGTACCACGCCGAGCAGGACGAAGATGTAGGCCACCATCACCGTCGTGAACAGCTCGAGGAAGTCTTCCACCCACAGGTGCACCACCCAGAATCGCCAGAAGTCGGCGACCGAGAAGTGGGTGTCGCTGCCGGCGAGCAGGCCGACGGCGTAGAACGCCGGAATCGCCAGGCCCGTGAAGAAAAACAGCCACGGCAGGTTCAGCTTCGACTCACTGCGCAACCTGGTGCGCATGCCCCGCCAGATGATCACGATCCACAAGAACAGCCCGACGACCAGCAGGATCTGCCACAGCCGCGGCAGGTCCAGGTACTCCCACTGCTGGGAGAACAGGCCGCCCTCGCCGATCACGCCGTAGATGGACAGCGCCTCGGAGATCAACGACCCGGCCACCACCGCGACCAGCGCGCCCAGCAGCAGATACACCAGCAGATGTTGGCGGCGCGGTTCTCGACGAGTGATGAACGGCACCAAGAAGATTCCGCCCGCCAGAAACGCTGCGGCCGTCCAGAACAACGACAGCTGCACGTGCCAGGTCCGGGCCAGGTTGTAGGGCAGCAGCCGGGCCAGTTCGATGCCGTAGAACGCCGACAGGTCGGCCCGGTAGTGCTCGACGGCCCCGCCCATCAGCGTCTGCGCCAAGAACAACACCGACACCACGGCGAAGATCCAGATGGCACCCCGCTGCGCCCGGGTCAGGCTGACCTCGCCGGGCTGGCGGAACGACAATGTGGCCGCCTCGTCGCCGTGCCAGCCGATCTTCTGGCTCCACCGGCCGTAGACGGCGAACATGACCCCGGTCCCGCCGAGCAGCGCGATCAACGACAGCACCGACCACACGATCAGCTGAGCGGTCGGACCGTTGTCGACCCGCTGCTCGGACGGCCAGTTGTTGGTGTAGCTGTAGTTGTGGCCGGGCCGCTCGGCCGCTGAAGCCCACGCGGTCCACGCGAAAAATGCTGTGAGGTCGTGTATTTCGGCCTTGTCGGTGATCATCTTCGGCAGCAGGCCGTATTTGGTGGAGTTTTCGCCGAAGTAGTCCGCGTAGTGGCGCTGGATGTCGGCGAACGCGCGGGCCTGTTGGTCGGTGAACACCAACGTCTTGGTGTGCGGGTTGTAGCGGTTGGTCCGGAATTCGGTGACCACCCGGTCATGGACGTCGGGCATCCCTTGCGCCCGAAGCTGATCGGAGACGTCGTCGGTCGCCATGCGCAGGTATTCCGCGGTGTAGTCCGGGCCGAGGTAGGCGCCGTGACCCAGAACCGAGCCGTATTGCTGCAAGCCGCGGGCCTGGTAGAGCTCCTGCCCGCGGGTGATCTGGGCGCCGGTGAACAGCACCTCGCCGGACTGGCTGACCACCTTGTCCGGCATGGGCATCGAGGCGGCGTACGTGCGGTAGGCGAGGATGCCCATCACTGTGAAGCCGAAAATCATCACCAGGGCAACACCCTGAACCCAGCCTCTGCCGACCATCGGCCGTGCTTGGTCGGGAGGTGACGACGTCGTCTCGGTTGCCATGCCGATTTCCCTTCTGGCGGCGGACAGGTTGCCCGGTATTTAACCCGCTGGGGCTTTCAGAAACGGAGAATTCTTCGGCAAAGGGGACCAATGGCCGGCAATCGGTGACCAACGGCCCTGAAAACGCGCCGTTTCGATTCCTAACGTGAGTATCGGAAAATCCGCTGGCCCGGTAAGGGGGTCGCGATGAATGACTTTCGAGTCGCCCCGTCGGTTGTGGTCGGTGTCGACGGGTCGCGGGCGGCGTTGCGGGCAGCGGTCTGGGCGGTGGACGAGGCCGTCAGCCGGGACGTTCCGCTGCGCCTGATTTATGTCACCGCGGATCACCGTCAATTCGCCGACGCCCGGGTGGCGTTGAACGAGGCGCAGCGGGCGGCCGAGGCCTCCGGGCAGCCGGTCAAGGTCGAAACCGAGATCCTGCGCGGCGAGCCGCTGGCCACACTGGCCCGGGAGTCGCGGACGGCGGTCATGGTCTGTGTCGGTTCGATCGGGATCAAGCATGCATGCCACGGTGTCCGTTCCGTCGCGGCAGCTTTGCCCGGTTCGGCCCGCTGCCCGGTGGCGGTCATCCGCGCATCGCAGTCCGAGGCCCCAACATCCCGCAGTGTCGTCGTCGAAGCAGACAATGGTGTGGTGCTGCGACGTGCGTTCGAGGAGGCGAGGCTGCGGGGCGCTGTGCTGCGCACGGTCGGCACCTGGCGGGCCGAGGCGCCCGACGCCATCGCCGACGGCAGCCGGTTGGTCCGGGCACAACTGAACCGGCAGATCGCCCGCTGGACGCGGTGGTATCCCGACGTGAAAGTCGAGCCGATGGTGGTTCGCGGCGCCCTCTGCGACTATTTGGCGAAGAACACCGGGTTCGCCGAGGTATTCGTGAGCGGCCGCGGCGACGTGGGTCGCGTCGGATGCTCGGTGCTCACGGTGCCGTGCAGCAACCTGTAGGGAGGGACCGCGGTTGGTCAGCGTCTTTCTGGTCGACGATCACGAGGTGGTCCGGCGCGGGTTGATCGACCTGCTGGGCGCCGACCCCGACCTTCAAGTCGTCGGTGAGGCCGGCTCCGTCGCCGAAGCGATGGCCAGAATCCCTGCGGCGCGTCCGGACGTCGCGGTCCTCGACGTTCGGCTGCCCGACGGCAACGGGATCGAACTGTGCCGAGACTTGCTCTCCGCGATGCCCGACTTGCGCTGCCTGATATTGACGTCGTATACCTCCGATCAGGCGATGCTCGACGCAATTCTGGCCGGCGCCAGCGGCTACGTCGTCAAGGACATCAAGGGAATGGAATTGGCCCGCGCCGTCAAGGATGTCGGGGCCGGGCGTTCGCTGCTCGACAACCGTGCGGCGGCGGCGTTGATGGCCAAGCTGCGCGGGGCGGCCGCGGAGCCCGATCCGCTGTCCGACCTGACCGATCAGGAACGCGTATTGCTGGGATTGCTGGCGGAAGGCCTGACCAACAGGCAGATCGCCGACCGAATGTTCTTGGCCGAGAAGACAGTCAAGAATTACGTGTCGCGGCTGCTGGCCAAGCTGGGCATGGAGCGCCGAACCCAGGCCGCGGTCTTCGCGGCCAAGTTGCAGCGGCCGCGGAGCGACAGCAATGGCTGAACGCCAGGGTCCACATCCGTTGCGCCACACTCTGTCTCAGCTGCGTCTGCGTGAGCTGCTGGTCGAGGTGCAAGAGCGGGTCGGCCAGATCGTGGAGGGCCGCGACCGCCTCGACGGGCTGATGGAGGCGATGCTGGCCGTCACCTCCGGGCTGGAGCTCGACACCACATTGCGCACTATCGTGCACACCGCCACCGACCTCGTCGACGCGCAATACGGCGCGCTGGAGGTGCACGACCCCGAGCATCGCGTCGTCGGCTTCGTCTACGAGGGCATCGACGACGAAACCTTCGGGCGCATAGGGCAACTGCCCGAAGGCCGCGGCGTGGTGGGCCTGCTGATCGACGACCCGAGGCCCCTTCGCCTGGACAACATCGCCGATCACCCGGCATCGGTCGGATTCCCGGCCAACCACCCGGTGATGCGGACATTCCTCGGTGTGCCGATCCGTATCACCGATCGCGTCTTCGGCAATCTGTACCTGGCCGAGAAAGCCGACGGGGAGCGGTTCAGCGAGGACGACGAGGTTCTGGTGCAGGCGCTGGCGGCGGCGGCCGGCATCGCGATCGAAAACGCGCGACTGTATCAGCAGGCCACGGCGCGCCAGTCGTGGATCGAGGCGACCCGCGACATCGCCACCGAACTGCTGTCCGGCGCCGAGCCGGCGACGGTGTTCCGGTTGATCGCCGAAAGGGCACTTCACTTGACCGACGCCGAAGCCGCGTTGGTGGCCATTCCCGTCGACGAGGATCAGCCTGCCGCGGACGTGGCGGAGCTCCTGGTGGTCGAAACCGTCGGCGACGCCGCGAAGCCTGCTGGGGGCCAAACGGTTCCGGTGGCGGGCACCGCGGTCGGGCAGGTGTTCACCGAACGCTCGCCGCAGCGATTGCCGCGCGTCACGTTCGACGGCGTCACGGACGCCGGGCCCGCACTGGTCCTGCCGCTGCGCACCACCGACACTGTCGTCGGCGTGGTGGTGGTGTTCCGGGCCGACAAGGCAGCCCCTTTCACCGATGAACAACGGGACATGATGGCCGCCTTCGCCGATCAGGCGGCGCTGGCCTGGCAGTTGGCCAGTTCGCAGCGGCGGATGAGGGAACTCGACGTGCTGACCGAACGAGACCGGATCGCCCGCGACCTGCACGACCACGTCATCCAGCAACTGTTCGCGGTGGGCCTGTCGCTGCAGGGCGCTGTCCCGCGGGCGCGCAACTCCGAAGTGCGGCAACGACTCTCCGATGCCGTCGATGACCTGCAAGCGGTGATTCAGGAGATCCGCACCACGATCTTCGACCTGCAGGGCGCCTCGTCGGGGACGACCCGCCTGCGGCAGCGGATCGACGAGGCGGTGGCACAGTTCGCGGGCTCGGGGCTGCGCACCACGGTCCACTTCACCGGGCCGCTGTCTGTGGTCGACGCGGCCTTGGCCGACCACGCGGAAGCCGTTGTGCGCGAAGCGGTCAGCAACGCGGCCCGGCATGCCCACGCGAGCGCGTTGACCGTGCAGGTGTCTGTCGACGACGACCTGCGCATCGAGGTCAGCGACGACGGGTGCGGGATGCCGGACAATGTCACCGAGAGCGGCTTGACCAACCTGCGTCGGCGCGCAGAAGAAGCCGGCGGTGCGTTCGCCGTCGAAAGCTCGCCCGAGGGAACTGTGTTGCGATGGTCGGCGCCGCTAGTGGGCCAGTAGCACGGGGTGCCCGGTGCCGGCCCACTCGACGGTGTCGTCGACTGCGCGCCGGGGCGTCGGCGGCAGCGGGTCCGCGTTCACCGGCGCCCAGCCCACTCGAAGCAACATCTGCGGGAATCCGCTGGCGCCGAAGACATCCGAGCGCAGCACGGCCCGGGTTTCGGCGATCTCCAGCGGTTCGGTGATCGGGCAGCTGGCCAATCCCATCGCCGTCGCGGTCAACAACACCACGCTGGTTGCTTCGCCGGCACGCAGCCGGGCCAGCCGGTCGTCGGTCTGGGTTCCCAGGGCCAGTATGACGGCGTTGTCGTCGGCGGGTGACACGCCGGGTGGCTGTGCCAGCGCGGGACCCGCGAACAGCCGTCCGGGTATCGCCGCGGTGGGATCGGGCGCCGGCGTGTTGCGTGCCGGTACGCCCTTCACCGAGCCGTACCGCCCGCTCCACGCAGTGAGTTCGGTGAGGTACTCATAGTCGGTCACGTGACGCCAGACCGCGTGCGCGACAATCTGGTTGAGTCGGTCGACGGTGTCGATCCGCCGCAGCATCACCCCGCTGCGGGCGGCGCGCGCCGCCATCAGCGCAATGTCGCCCGCGGCCACCGGCCAGGCGCTGTAAATTCGCCGATCGGTCCGGCGTCGCGGGATTGCGGCAGCCAGCATGACGTCGACCTGCTCCACGTCGCGGCAGCACGTACGGATTGTCGCCAGGTGATCGGGGTTGTCCGGGTCAGGGAACCGCTCTACCGTGGCCCGCCAGCCCATCGCCGCGAGCGCGATCACGCAATGATTCAGCGCCGCACCGCAACTCAACATCAGATCGCGGCCGTCGGGGTCGGTGCTGGGCAGCTGTAAATCGGGGTCGACGTAGAGATGCACCGCGTCGTCGGTGACCTGCCAGCGCCACGGCTGAGAGTTGTAGATCGACGGCGCCCGGGCCGCCAGCGTCAGGACCGTGCGGATGGTGTGGGTGTCCGGGAAGCGGGTGTTCATCGGCGGCCGCCTTGCTTGCTCGTGTGGTCCCTCTTAGCGTCCCGCGGTGTTGTCGCGGTCGGCAGAGCACAAAGTCTTCGGTTAGCAAGGACTTCGGACGGTCAGCGCGCGATCAGCGCGTTAAGTTCGGCCGCGTCGGTGCCGGTCAACCGCCGGTGCATGGCCCACGCGATCCGCGCGGCCTGGACCTTCGCATGATCGGCGACCGGGCCGTCGTACATCTCGTCAATGGTGTTGTGCCACATGGTCAGCCAGCGCGTGAACTGGGGACCGCCCAGCGGCGTGCGGTGGTGGACCTGGCGGTGAACGTGAAGCGCGCTGCCGCGGTAGCGGCCCGCGCGGAACAGCACGGTCTCCCAGAAGTCGCACATCACCGGGATGTGCGAGTCCAGCCCTTTGGCCCGCACCTCGGTGAACGGCTCGGCAAGAACGTCGTCGTCGAGGACCCGGCCGTAGAACCGGCGCAGTAACGCCTCGATGTCGGCGCGGGTACTCAGATCAGTCATGCGCGATCACCCGGGCGATGCACAGTTCGGGTTCGACGAACGGCTCGAGTTCGGCGTGGCCGGCGACCAAACCCTCCAACAGCCCCCGGTGCAGAGCACAGCCCACCTCCGGGTGGGCGGCGGCGAATCCTCTGACCGGGCAGGCGTGCAGGCGGATGGTTCGCGTGGCCGGGTCGTCGAGTGGGGCCGGTTGGGGCGCGAATCCCATCTGGTCGAAGACCTGCACTGTGAGCGCAGCCCGGCGATCCAGTGGCTCGTCGGCTGGTTCGGCTGCCGGCGAGTCGGCGGTGATGCGTTGCGCCCAGCGCCGTCCTGCGTGTTCGGCGCGGCGCTGGCGCTTGTCTGTGGTGTCGCCGAGCTCCAGCGCCAGGATCTCGGCGAGGCTCTGATAGTCCAGCCGACCCCGTGCGGCGACGTAGCCGGTGCGGGGACGGCCGACGCCCGCCGGGGCAATCCGCGTGCGCTCGACCAGGCCCTGCTCGCACAGCGTGTCGAGGTGAAAACGCACTGTGCTCACGTGAAGTCCCAGCTGCCCGGCGAGCTCCTGAGCGTCGACCGCTTCGTCATGCTCGCGGACCAGCCGCAGCACGCGGTCGCGTTGCCTGCCGTCCATCGCGTGCCTCCCGGAGGCGGGATATTTAGAGGATAAATTTCCTCTATATTAGCGCCTCCGGCGGCGGTAAGCGCTCCCCGCGCCGGGTAACCTCGCTCACGTGCTGCTGACCTCGCTGAATCCCGCCGCTGCGACCGATCTGGGGGATGCGGTGAGCATCGGCGACGTCACGCTGAGCCGCAGCGACCTGGTCGGGGCCGCGACGTCGGTGGCCGAACGGGTCGGCGGTGCGGATCGGGTCGCGGTGCTGGCCACGCCGACCGCGCCGACCGCGCTGGCGATCACCGGCTGCCTGCTGGCCGGCGTGCCGGTGGTGCCGGTGCCCGCCGACGTCGGGCAGGCCGAGCGGCGGCACATCCTCACCGACTCCGCGGCGCAGGCATGGCTGGGGGAGGCTCCCGACGAGACGGAGGGCCTGCCGCACATTCCGGTGCGGCTGCATGCCCGCTCGTGGCATCGCTATCCGGAGCCGCCGCCGGAGTCCACCGCGCTGATCATCTACACGTCGGGCACCACCGGTCCGCCCAAGGGCGTGCAGCTGAGCCGGCGGGCGATCGCCGCCGACCTGGACGCGTTGGCCGAGGCGTGGCAGTGGACGGCCGACGACGTCTTGGTGCACGGGTTGCCGCTGTTTCATGTGCACGGTCTGGTGCTGGGGCTGCTCGGCTCGCTGCGGGTGGGAAACCGCTTCGTGCACACGGGTAAACCGACACCGGAGCGGTATGGCGCTGCGGGCGGGACGCTGTATTTCGGTGTGCCGACGGTGTGGTCGCGGGTGGTGGCCGACACGGCCGCCGCCGAGGCGCTGCGACCGGCGCGGCTGCTGGTGTCCGGCAGCGCGCCGCTACCGGTGCCGGTGTTCGACCAGTTGGTCCGGCTCACAGGACACGCGCCCGTCGAGCGGTACGGCAGTACCGAGTCGCTGATCACGCTGTCCACCCGGGCCGACGGCGAACGCCGGCCCGGCTGGGTGGGTCTGCCGCTGGCCGGCATCGAGACCCGGCTGGTCGACGACGCCGGGGCCCCGGTGCCGCACGACGGGGAAACCATTGGGCGGCTTCAGGTTCGGGGGCCGACACTGTTCGACGGCTACCTGAACCGGCCGGATGCCACCGCCGAGGCCTTCGACGCCGACGGCTGGTACCGCACCGGCGACGTCGCCGTCGTCGACTCCGGCGGCATGCACCGCATCGTCGGGCGTGAGTCGGTGGACCTGATCAAGTCCGGGGGTTACCGCGTCGGCGCCGGCGAAATCGAGACGGCGCTGCTGGGGCATCCCGGTGTGCGGGAGGCGGCGGTGGTCGGGCTGCCCGACGAGGACCTCGGTCAGCGGATCGTCGCCTTCGTCGTCGGTGACGCCGACTCGGATTCGCTGATCGACTATGTGGCCGGGCAACTTTCGGTACACAAGCGGCCGCGTGAAGTCCGGGTGGTCGACAGCCTGCCCCGCAACGCGATGGGCAAGGTGCTCAAGAAAGAGCTGCTCACTTTCGGCGCGAACGTGCGCAAACCCGACTTCTGATACGGCGTGTCGTGCGGGGACATGCACGCTCGCGGAAGAAGTTAGGAAGTTAGAAGTTAGTTCGCGTGTAGGTCGGCGTTGAGGGCGATGCCCTGGCCGTCGCGGGAGACCACCTCGACGGCGCCGGTCAGCGAATTGCGGCGGAACAACATGTTGCTGCCACCGGACAGCTCGCGGGCCTTGACCGACGTGCCGTCGGGCATGGCGACCTTGGTGCCGGCGGTGACGTACAGCCCGGCCTCGACGACACAGTCGTCGCCCAGCGAGATGCCCAGTCCCGAGTTCGCGCCGAGCAGGCAGCGTTTGCCGACCGAAATGACCTCACTGCCACCGCCGGACAGCGTGCCCATGATCGACGCTCCGCCGCCGACGTCGGACCCGTCGTCGACCACCACGCCCGCCGAGATGCGGCCCTCGACCATCGACGCGCCCAGCGTGCCGGCGTTGTAGTTCACGAAGCCTTCGTGCATCACCGTCGTGCCCGCCGCCAGGTGTGCACCGAGGCGGACCCGGTCGGCGTCGGCGATCCGCACGCCGGTCGGCAGCACGTAGTCGACCATCCGCGGGAACTTGTCGACGCCGTACACGGCGACCGGCCCGCGACGGCGCAGCCGCGCCCGCACCATCTCGAAACCTTCGACAGCACAAGGCCCTTGGCTCGTCCACACCACATTGGTCAGCACCCCGAAGAAGCCGTCGGCGTTCAGGCCGTGCGGCGCGACCAGCCGGTGCGAGAGCAGATGCAGCCGCAGATATGCGTCGTAGGCATCGGTCGCCTTGTCGTCCAGTGAGCCGATCACGGTGCGCACCGCGACGGTCTCGGTGCCGCGGTCCTCGTCGCGGCCCGCAAGCGCGGCCAGCTCGTCGGGCACCTCGGCGACCGACAGCCGCACGGTGCCGCTCTCGCCGCCGTCGGTCAGTTCCGGTGCGGGAAACCAGGTGTCGAGGACCGACCCGTCGGCGGCCAGCGTCGCCAACCCAATACCCGTAGCTCCAGTCACGATGGCAACGCTACTAGATGCTCAGCAGCTAACCTTGAGACCGTGCTGGACCTACGCGGCGACCCGATCGAGCTGACCGCGGCATTGGTCGACATCCCCAGCGAGTCGCGACACGAAGCCCGCATCGCCGACGAGGTCGAGGCGGCGTTACGAGCCCAGACGGTCGGTTTCG
The DNA here is from genome assembly GCF_002101735.1 of Mycobacterium kyorinense. Classification (GTDB taxonomy): domain Bacteria; phylum Actinomycetota; class Actinomycetes; order Mycobacteriales; family Mycobacteriaceae; genus Mycobacterium; species Mycobacterium kyorinense. The sequence goes on from NZ_LQPE01000158.1 coordinate 54,249, forward strand.
AGATCATCCGCAACGGCGACGCCGTGCTCGCCCGCACCCGCTTCGGCAAGCCGACCCGGGTGCTGCTGGCCGGGCACCTCGACACCGTCCCGATCGCCGACAACGTGCCCAGCCGCTGCGACGGCGACCTCCTGCACGGCTGCGGCACCGTCGACATGAAATCCGGCGACGCGGTGTTTCTCCACCTGGCCGCCACCGTCGCAGAGCCCGCTCACGACATGACCCTGGTGTTCTACGACTGCGAGGAAATCGAAGCCGCCGCAAACGGTTTGGGCCGCATCGAGCGCGAGCTGCCCGACTGGCTGGACGCCGACGTGGCCATCCTCGGCGAACCCACCGGCGGCTACATCGAGGCCGGCTGTCAGGGCACGCTGCGCGCCGTCGTCCACGCCACCGGAACCCGTGCCCATTCTGCGCGATCATGGTTGGGCGACAACGCGATTCACAAGCTGGGCGCCGTGCTGGACCGGCTGTCAAACTATCAGCCCCGCGACGTCGAGATCGACGGCTGCACCTACCGCGAGGGGCTTTCGGCAGTACGCATCGACGGCGGCGTGGCCGGAAACGTCATCCCCGACGCGGCGTCGGTGACGGTCAACTTCCGCTTCGCGCCGGACCGCTCGGCGGACGCCGCGCTGCAACACGTGCACGACGTGCTCGACGGACTCGACGTGCGCGTCGAACAGACGGACTGCGCCGCCGGCGCGCTGCCGGGACTCGCCAAACCGGCCGCCAAAGCTCTGGTCGAGGCGGCACAAGGGCGGGTCCGCGCGAAATACGGCTGGACCGATGTGGCGCGGTTCGCCGCCCGCGGCATCCCAGCGGTCAACTACGGGCCGGGCGACCCCAACCTGGCGCACCGCCGCGATGAGCGGGTGCCGGTCGAGCAGATCACCGCCGCCGCCGAGATGCTGCGCCGCTACCTGACCGGCTAGCCACGCTTGGCCTGTGCGGCGGCGTCGGCGGCCGCGGGATGCAGCCCGGCGTCGGCCAGATCGGCGGCCACCTCGGCCAGCGCCGCCGCGTCACCCGCCGCCAGCGCGCGGGCATGCGCCAGCGTGAGCCTGCCGAGCACGCAGTTCACCTCGACGGCGAGCCGTTCGGCGCGATACACGGCCCGGGTGTCGCCGAGCCGGGCGGCGTCCTGCAGCGCCCGCAACGTGATCGCCGACTGCCCGCCGCGCTCGGCGGCCTGCGCGGCTTCGCGGGCCGCCTCGATAGCGGCGGTGATGTCGCCGCGGGCCGCCTTCGACCATGCCTTGGCCAGCGCCAGCTCGGGAGCGAACAGCGCCGACTTCAGGCCGTGCCGCGACTCGGCCCGGCTGAAAACCTTTGCCGCTTCGGCTTGGTCGCCCTGCTGGCCGAGCGCCTGCGCCAGCAGCATCAGCGACAGCGGGCCCCACGAGTAGCCGGTGCGGGCCAGCGTGTCGGCGGCCGGTCCGAGCAGCGACACCGCAGTGTCGAAGTCACCCTGGGCGATCGCCACATAGGCCACCAGCACCTCACCGATCGCCCGGCCCGGCTGCTGCAGCTCGGCGAAATCGGTATACCGCTGCGCCACCGTCCGCGCCGCATCCGGTCGCCCCGCCATCACCAGCGCCGTCACCCGCGCGAAACCGCTGGTGAACCGCAACAAACCCGGATGCTCGCCCGCCAGCGCCCGGCCCGCCAGCGACTCGACGTCGTCGAACCGCCCGATCCGCGCCGAGCACAGCGCCGCCGTCGACGCAGCCCAGCCCACGCCGACCTCGTCGGCGTGCGGTGACGCCAGCACCTCGCCGGCGATCCGCAGCGCGCTCAGCGGAGTGCCCGCGTTCATCGCGAACGTCGCCGCCAGCGCGTCGAGGGTGGCCCGGGCCATCGGCGACGAGACCCGGTTGCGGGTGGTGTGCAGAAAGGCGGTGGCGCGCTCGGGCTCGTCGAGCATCCAGAACTGGTTCGCGGCCCGCGGCAATGCCCACGCCATCAGCTCGGTGTCGGTCAAGGTGTCGGGATCAACCGCGGCCAGCACTTCGCCGGCCTCCCGGCCGCGGCCCTGCCAGCCCAGCGCGTAGCCGAGCGTCAACCGCGGCGCCAGGCCGCCCGCTTTGCCCAGCGCCGCGCGGGCCAGCCGTTCGGCCAGGCCCAGCTCGCCGAGCCGCAGCGCTTGCTGCGCGGCATCAGAGAAGTCGTCATATGCCGCGTCGCTGTCGATCGCCAGCGCCGCCAGCCGCAGCCGATCAGTCACATGGTCGAAGCGACGGGTCGACAGCTGGCCGACGACCGCCGTGCGCAGCGACCGCGCATCGGCCGGCGCCAGCGCCGCGCGCACCCGCTCGGTGTACAGCGGATGGCCCGCATAGACCACGCCTTCGTCGCTGACGCTCACAGCGCCCGCCGCTTCGCCCTGCTCGACGGCCTCGTCACCGGCCAGCGCCGCCAGGTCGCTGCGGTGCAGCGGTTCGGCGACGGCCAGGTAGTCCAGAGCCTTGCGAACCGGGGCCGCCAGGCCGCTCAAGTACTCGTCGGGCTGCGGGGCCGCCCGGTCCGGCCGCTCGACGTCGATGCGGGTCAGCAGGTCGTCGGTCCACAGCGCCGCCACCGCATCGGGCAGCGCGGTCTCGGCGCGGACGGTGACGATCAGCCGCGCCGAGCGCTTCAACGCCAGCTGGTACACCAGCCCGGCGGACAGGCTGTCGAGCTCGTGGGCGTCGTCGACAACGACCAGCAGATCGCCGCCGGCGACCAGCGAGTCGTGCGCGGCGCGCAGCAGCGCGGCGGGCCGGCCGATCTCGGCCACGTCGAGGAGTCGGCCGAAGGCGCCGAACGGAACCATCCGCAGCGACGGGGTGCCCCTCACCCAACGAACGGTCGACGGCCGGCGCGCGGTGAACCTCTCCGCGGCGGCACGAGCGGTCAGCGTCTTGCCGACGCCGTCGGCTCCGACGAGCACGGCCCCGGACCGATCGAGGGCGGCCGCCACCTGATCCAGCACAGCCTCGGCCGGCGCGGCAACCCACCCAGTCGGCATCGCCGGATTTTATTGCCCGCCGCGCACCCGGCAAGCCGATAGGCCGAAATACGCTCCGCGGCAATCTCGATTACGTTTCCGTGTGTGACTCGCAAACAGTGGGCGGTCTGTGTGTACTGCGCATCCGGGCCGACCCACCCCGAGCTGCTGGCGCTGGCCGCCCAAGTCGGCGAGGCGATCGCCGACCACGGCTGGACGCTGGTGTGGGGCGGCGGCAACGTCTCGGCGATGGGGGCCCTGGCCACCGCCGCGCGGGCCCGCGGCGGATGGACCGTCGGCGTGATCCCGAAGATGCTGGTTCACCGCGAACTCGCCGACACCGACGCCGACGAGCTGATCGTCACCGACACCATGCGCGAGCGCAAACAGGTCATGGAGGACCGCGCCGACGCGTTCCTCGCGCTGCCCGGCGGCATCGGCACCCTCGAGGAGCTGTTCGAGGCGTGGACCGGCGCATACCTCGGCATGCACGACAAACCGGTGGTGATGCTGGACCCGAGCGGCCACTTCGACGGCCTGCGGGCGTGGCTGTACGGGCTGGTCGACAGCGGGTACGTGTCGCAGGCAGCGCTGGACCGGTTGGTGGTGGTCGACGAGGTGAACGCGGCGCTGGCCGCCTGCGCACCGGGCGAAACGGCCGAGGGTTAGGCTGGCCGCCAAGTTCGTCAGAGGGGAAACAGTGTCTGAACACACATCGGTCGGGCTGGTCGACATCGCGAGCCGGGTGCCGGGTGTAGTCGCCGATCTGCCCGTGATGGCGCGCGGCGTGCTGACCGGGCTGGTGGCCCGGCCGACCTCCAAGACGTCCATCGGCAAGGTTTTCCAGGACCGCGCCGCCCGCTACGGCGACCGCGTTTTCCTGCGGTTCGGCGACCAGCGGCTGACCTACCGGGAGGCCAACGCGACCGCCAACCGGTACGCCGCGGTGCTGGCCGCGCGCGGCGTCGGGCACGGCGACGTCGTCGGGATCATGCTGCGCAACTCGCCCAACGCGGTGCTGATGATGCTGGCCGTCGTCAAATGCGGCGCGATCGCCGGGATGATCAACTACCACCAGCGCGGCGAGGTGCTGGCCCACAGCCTCGGCCTGCTCGACGCCAAGGTGCTGGTCTCCGAATCCGACCTGGTCGACGCCGTCAGCGAATCCGGTGCGCCCGGCGCCGAGCCGCTGACCATCGAGGAGATGGAACGCCTGGCCGCCACGGCGCCGACCACCAACCCGCCGTCGGCCTCCGCCGTGCTGGCCAAAGACACGGCGTTCTACATCTTCACCTCGGGCACCACCGGCCACCCCAAGGCCAGCGTGATGACCCACCGCCGGTGGCTGGCCGCACTGGCCGCGTTCGGCGGGCTGGGGCTGCGGCTGAAGAGCAGCGACACGCTGTACAGCTGCCTGCCGCTCTACCACAACAACGCGCTGACTGTGGCGGTGTCGTCGGTGATCAACTCCGGTGCGACGCTGGCGCTGGGCAAGAAGTTCTCGGCGTCGCAGTTCTGGGACGACGTGATCGCCTACGACGCGACGGCGTTCATCTACATCGGCGAGGTCTGCCGCTATCTGCTCAACCAGCCGCCCAAACCCACCGACCGCGCCCACAAGGTGCGGCTGATCGCCGGCAACGGACTGCGCCCGGAGATCTGGGAGGAGTTCACCAACCGGTTCGGCATCGAGCGGGTGTGCGAGTTCTACGCCGCCAGCGAGGGCAACACCGCGTTCATCAACGTCTTCAATGTGCCCAAGACAACCGGGATCTCGCCGTTGCCGCTGGCCTATGTCGAGTACGACCCCGACACCGGCGCCCCGCTGCGTGACGAGAACGGCCGGGTGCGCCGGGTGCCGCCCGGTCAACCGGGCCTGCTGATCAGCCCGGTCAACAAACTGCAGCCGTTCGACGGCTACACCGACCCGGCGGCCAGTGAAAAGAAGTTGGTGCGCAACGCTTTTCGTGAGGGCGACTGCTGGTTCAACACCGGCGACGTGATGAGCCCGCAAGGTATGGGGCACGCCGCTTTCGTCGACCGGCTCGGCGACACGTTCCGGTGGAAGGGCGAAAACGTCGCCACCACCGAGGTCGAGGCGGCGCTGGCGGCCGAAAAATCCGTCGAGGAGTGCGCGGTCTTCGGGGTCGAGATCCCGCGCACCGGCGGCCGGGCCGGGATGGCCGCCGTCAAGCTGCGCGACGGCGCCGAGTTCGACGGCAAGGCGCTGGCCCGCACGGTGTACGAGCGGCTGCCGGTGTATGCGCTGCCGCTGTTCGTGCGGGTGGTGGACTCGATGGAGCACACCACCACGTTCAAAAGCCGCAAGGTCGATCTGCGCGAGCAGGCCTACGGGCCGGGCATCGAGGACCCGCTGTACGTGTTGGCCGGCCGCGACGAGGGCTACGTGCCTTTTTACGAGGAATACCCCGACGAGGTGGCGGCGGGTAAGCGCCCGCAGGGGTAAAGGCGCCACCGGGCAAGATAGGACGCGTGCAGTCAACGCTCTGCGGCCGCCCGGTCGCCGGTGATCGCCCGCTGATCATGGCGATCGTCAACCGCACCCCGGACTCGTTCTACGACCGCGGCGCCACCTTCACCGACGACGCGGCCAAGGCCGCGGCGCACCGGGTCATCGCCGACGGCGCCGACGTCGTCGACGTGGGCGGCGTCAAGGCCGGTCCCGGGCACAACGTCGACACCGCCACCGAAACCGCGCGGGTGGTGCCGTTCATCGAATGGCTGCGCGACGCCTACCCCGAGCAGCTGATCAGCGTGGACACCTGGCGTTCGGACGTGGCCCGGCGGGCCTGCCAGGCCGGCGCCGACCTGATCAACGACACCTGGGGCGGCGTCGACCCCGAAATGCCCGCTGTCGCAGCCGAATTCGGGGCCGGGCTGGTGTGCTCGCACACCGGCGGCGCACCGCCGCGAACCCGGCCCTTCCGGGTCAGCTACGGAACGACCACCCGCGGCGTGGTCGACGACGTGATCCGCGAGGTCACCGCCGCCGCCGAAAAGGCCGTCGCCGCCGGCGTGGCCCGCGACCGGGTGCTGATCGACCCGACCCACGACTTCGGCAAGAACACCTTCCACGGCCTGGCGTTGTTGCGCCACCTGGAAGATCTTGTTAACACCGGATGGCCGGTGTTGATGGCGCTCTCCAACAAGGATTTCGTCGGGGAGACTCTGGGCGTGGAGCTGACCGAACGGCTGGAGGGCACGCTGGCCGCCACTGCGCTGGCCGCCGCGGCCGGTGCCCGGATGTTCCGGGTGCACGACGTCGCGCCCACCCGGCGGGTGCTGGAAATGGTGGCGTCGATCCAGGGCCGACGGCCGCCGACGCGGACAGTGAGAGGACTGGCGTGACAGAGCTTCTCGCTGCCTTGCCGGGTGACACCTGGCTGTCGGACCGCAGCTGGATCCGGCCGAGCTGGACCGTCGACGAATTGGTGGCGGCCAAGGCCGGCCGGACCATCTCGGTGGTGTTGCCCGCCCTCAACGAGGAAGACACCATCGAATCGGTCATCGACAGCATCTCGCCGGTAGTCGGCGGGCTGGTCGACGAGCTGATCGTGCTCGACTCGGGCTCCACCGACGACACCGAGATCCGCGCGATCGCGGCGGGCGCGCGCGTCGTCACCCGCGAACAGGCCCTGCCCGACCTGCCGCCGCGCCCCGGCAAGGGCGAGGTGCTGTGGCGCTCGCTGGCCGCCACCAGCGGCGACATCGTGGTGTTCGTCGACTCCGACCTGATCGACCCGCACCCGATGTTCGTGCCGTGGCTGGTCGGCCCGCTGCTCACCGGCGACGGCGTTCACCTGGTCAAAAGCTTCTACCGCCGGCCCCTGAACGGTGAAGGCGCGACCGGCGGGGGGCGCGTCACCGAACTGGTGGCGCGGCCGCTGCTGGCGGCGCTGCGGCCCGAGCTGAGCTGTGTGCTGCAGCCGCTCGGCGGCGAGTACGCCGCCACCCGCGAACTGTTGATGTCGCTGCCGTTCGCGCCCGGGTACGGCGTGGAGATCGGGCTGCTGGTCGACACGTATGACCGGCTGGGACTGGACGTGATCGCCCAGGTCAATCTCGGCGTGCGGGCGCACCGCAACCGGCCGCTGGCCGAGCTGGGGCCGATGAGCCGCCAGGTCGTCGCCACGCTGCTCTCCCGCTGCGGCGTCCCGGACTCCGGCGTGGGCCTGACCCAGTTCTTCGTGGACGGCGACAGCTACAGCCCGCGCACCTCGGCGGTGTCGCTGACCGACCGGCCGCCGATGAGCACCGTGGCGATCGCCAGCGCGGCGGAGCCGGGCGCGGCGGGTAGCCACCAGAAACCGCTGGGGGGCCGCTCGGCGCAATAGGGCAATATCGGTGCCGTGGCGTTGGTATTGCTCTATCTGGTGGTACTGATCCTGGTCGCGATCGTGCTGTTCGGCGTGGCCAGCCTGCTGTTCGGCCGCGGCGAGCAGCTGCCGCCGCTGCCCCGGGCGACCACGGCGACGGTGCTGCCGGCTTCCGGCGTCACGGGCGCCGACGTCGACGCCGTCAAGTTCACCCAGGTGCTGCGCGGCTACAAGACCAGCGAGGTGGACTGGGTGCTGGACCGGCTCGGCCAGGAACTTGACCAGTTACGCGGCCAACTGGCGTCGATGCACGCCGCCGAGGAGAAAGACCCCGAGTGAGCGACGACGGGCTGGTCCGCTGCGGTTGGGCGATCGGCGACCTCTACCGCGACTACCACGACAACGAGTGGGGCCGGCCCCTGCGTGACCCCGTGGCGTTGTTCGAGCGGCTGAGCCTGGAGGCCTTCCAGAGCGGCTTGTCGTGGCTGACGATCCTGCGCAAGCGGGAAAACTTCCGGCGGGCCTTCGACGGTTTCGACATCGAGACCGTCGCCCGCTATACCGATGCCGACGTGGTCCGGCTGATGGCCGACGAGTCGATCGTGCGCAACCGGGCCAAGATCGAGGCCACGATCGCCAACGCGCGCGCGGCCGCCGACCTGGGAGCCGACGACCTCTCCGAGCTGCTGTGGTCGTTCGCGCCGGCGCCGCGGCACGTCTCTTTACGCCCCGCCGATCCATCCGAAGTGCCTTCGGCGACTGCGGAATCCACCGCGATGGCGCGCGAATTGAAGCGGCGTGGCTTCCGGTTTGTGGGACCGACCACCGCCTATGCCCTGATGCAGGCGACCGGGATGGTCGACGACCACCTGCGCAGTTGTTTTGTGGCGCCGATCACCGGCTAGGACACGTCGAACCCGGGTCTTGTGCACCCCGTCGTCGCCCATAGGGAACAATGGGGGAGTGAATTGGCAGTTCAACGCCGGGTATGGCCGGGATTTCACTGGCGGCGCGTACCCGGCGCCGACCAGGTCCGTGACGGCGGGCCAGTTCGAAGCTGGAGGGAGCACTCGATGGCGGCGATGAAGCCCCGGACCGGTGACGGTCCACTGGAAGCGACCAAGGAGGGGCGCGGCATCGTGATGCGGGTACCGCTGGAAGGCGGTGGCCGACTCGTCGTCGAGCTGACGCCCGACGAAGCCGCCGCGCTGGGTGACGAACTCAAGGGCGTCACCAGCTAAGCGTCACGCGCAGACCTTCCGATAGATCTCCAACGTCTGCTCGGCGATGTGCGCCCAGGAGAATTCCGCGATGCAGCGCTGCCGTCCCGCCTGACCGTAGCGCTCCGCCCTCTCCGGATCGGCGAGCAGGGCGTTGACCGCCTCGGCCAAATCCGCCTGATAACCGGCGGGGTCACCCGGGTTGTAGTGCACCAGAAGCCCGCTGACTTGGTCGGCGACCACCTCCGGAATCCCGCCGACGTCAGAGGCCACCACCGCCGTCGCGCAGGCCATTGCCTCCAGGTTGACGATCCCGAGCGGCTCATAGACCGACGGGCATACGAAAAGCGTTGCGGCCGAAAGTATCTCACGTATCTTGCTGATCGGGAGCATCTCGCGGATCCAAAACACCCCGGTTCGCGTGCGGGCCAGGTCGGTGACCGCAGCGGTGACTTCGGCGGCAATCTCGGCGGTGTCGGGCGCACCGGCACACAGCACCAGTTGCGCGTCGGCGTCGAACCGGTGCGCGGCGGCCAGCAGATGGGCAACGCCTTTCTGACGGGTGATCCGCCCGACGAACGCCACGACCGGCCGGCGCGGATCGACGCCCAGCTCAGCCAGTATCGACTCGTTTGGATCGCGCCCCACCGGGTACCACACGTCGGTGTCGATCCCGTTGCGCACGACGTGAACCCGGCTGGGATCCAGTGCCGGATAGACCCGCAGCACGTCGTCGCGCATGCCGGAGCTGACGGCGATGACCGCGTCAGCGGCCATCGCCGCGGTGTGTTCCACCCAGGACGACAACCGGTATCCGCCACCGAGTTGTTCGGCCTTCCACGGCCGCGACGGCTCCAGCGAATGGGCGGTCAGCACATGCGGGATGTCGTAGAGCAGGCCGGCCACATGTCCTGCCATGCCGGTGTACCAGGTGTGGGTGTGCACCACGTCGGCGCCGGCGGCCGCATTGGCCATCAACAGATCCGACGACAGCGTCGACAATGCCGGATTGGCGCCTTGCAGCCGGGGGTCGGGCTGATACGCCACGGCCGTCGGGCGCGGCGCCCCCATGCAGTGCACGTCGACGTGGCACAGGCTGCGCAGGTGTGCGACCAACTGGGTGACGTGTACCCCGGCGCCGCCGTACACCTCGGGCGGGTACTCCCGCGTCATCATCGCCACCCGCATATCCGGCACGGTAGCTCAAATTGCTTGACGGACAGTCCGTCAGCGTTGCCAATCGCGCGATTGCCCTGGCAGCGGTTCGAGGCGGCCGATAGGTTTGAACCATGAGGGAAGCGCCACACGTGCTGGGCATCGTCCTGGCCGGTGGGGAAGGCAAGCGGCTGTATCCGCTGACCGCGGACCGGGCCAAGCCGGCAGTTCCCTTCGGCGGCGCGTATCGGCTGATCGACTTCGTGCTGTCTAACCTCGTCAACGCCCGCTACCTGAGGATCTGCGTCCTCACGCAATACAAGTCCCATTCGCTGGACCGCCACATCTCGCAGAACTGGCGCCTCTCCGGCCTGGCCGGCGAGTACATCACGCCGGTGCCGGCACAGCAGCGGCTCGGCCCGCGCTGGTATACCGGCTCCGCCGACGCGATCTACCAGTCGCTGAACCTGATCTTCGACGAGGACCCCGACTACATCGTCGTTTTCGGCGCCGACCACGTGTACCGGATGGATCCCGAGCAGATGGTCCGGTTCCACATCGACAGCGGCGCAGGAGCGACGGTGGCCGGGATCCGGGTGCCACGCGCGGAGGCCAGCGCGTTCGGTTGCCTGGACGCCGACGACTCCGGGCGCATCCGCAATTTCGTCGAGAAGCCCGCCGACCCGCCCGGCACCCCCGACGACCCCGAATCCACGTTCGTCTCGATGGGCAACTACATCTTCACCACCAAGGTGCTCATCGACGCGATCCGCGCCGACGCCGAGGACGACCACTCCGACCACGACATGGGCGGCGACATCATCCCGCGGCTGGTCGCCGACGGGCTGGCCGCGGTCTACGACTTCTCCGACAACGAGGTGCCCGGCGCCACCGACCGCGACCGCGCCTACTGGCGTGACGTCGGGACCCTGGATGCGTTCTACGACGCGCACATGGACCTGGTGTCGGTGCATCCGGTGTTCAACCTCTACAACAAGCGCTGGCCGATCCGGGGGGCGACGGAAAACCTGGCGCCGGCCAAGTTCGTCAACGGCGGCTCGGCGCAGGAATCGGTCGTGGGCGCGGGCAGCATCATCTCGGCGGCCTCGGTGCGCAATTCGGTGCTGTCGTCGAACGTCGTCGTCGACGACGGCGCGATCGTCGAGGGCAGCGTGATCATGCCGGGCACCCGGGTCGGCCGCGGCGCGGTGGTGCGCCACGCGATCCTGGACAAGAACGTCGTCGTCGGACCCGGCGAGATGGTCGGGGTGGATCTGGAAAAGGACCGCGAACGCTTCGCGATCAGCGCCGGCGGCGTGGTCGCCGTCGGCAAGGGCATCTGGATCTAGCTCCTCGCGGCCGAAGTTCCCTCACCACACGTAGGGCACCAGCCGGTAGTGCACCTGTTCGGTGTACCCGCGGTACCCCGTCAGCTCGTGGGTGAGCAGCTCTTCTTCATCGCGAATTCGAATGGCCAGCACGGCAATGCCGGGAATGAGCAACAGAAGTCCCCAGTACGAGCCGAGCGCCAGTGGGATGCCGACCATCATGATCACGTTGCCGGTGTACATCGGATGCCGGACAAGGCCATACAGGCCGCTGGTGATGACCTTCTGGTCCGCCTCGACCGTGACATTGGCTGCGGCATAACTGTTTTGGATGACCACCAGCATGGCGGCAACCAGTCCGATCGCGACCAGGACATCGCCGGCCAGGCACACCGTCGCCGGCACCGACGACCAGCCGAAGCGGTGGTCGAGCGCGCTGAGCACGAGCGTGGACAGCAGCGACAACAAGGCGATGGAGATGATGATCCTTTGCAGCAGCCTGGTTTCCGCGAGTGGCCCGGCGCGCAGGCGTCGTTCCAGGGCGGCCGGGTTTGTGCGCATCAGATAGATGCTCGGAATCCAGGTGGCGAGGGTGAACACCACCAGAAACACCCACGCCTGCCAGTAATGGAAGGTGCCAGCCGGCAAGAACAGCAGTAGGCCGAAGGCCGTCAGCCCCAAGGCTGCTGAAAGAGCAGTCTTCGCAAGGATTTTCATGAAGACCTCCTCAGTTGCGCAGATCGCGGTGGCGGAATGCCGCCGCTCCCAGCGCAATCAACGCCGCATCGATCGCCAGCAGCCACATCAGCGGAACAGCGGTGAAGTCGCCGCCGCCCACCCGCGGAATGTGCGCAAACGGTTCCAGGTCGAGCAGCCACTGCGAAAAGCTGGCCAGCGACCCGATCAGATACAACGCGACGAACGCCACCAGCACACCCCAGGCCACCGGGGTGAACCGCGGCGCCAGGCCGAACAGTGCGGCCGTGACCGCGGCCAGCAGCCACACCGCGGGCAGCTGCGCGGCCGCGGTCCCGATCACCGTGGACACCTTGCCGGCGACGTCGTGAGCCGCGACGCCATAGGCGAAACCGGCGGTCAGCCCGGCAACCAACAAGGCGACAGCGGGCCCGGTCAGCGCGATCACCAAATGGCTTGCCAACCAACGGGTTCGGCTCGTCGCGCCGCTCAGCAGCGTCTCGGCGCGCTGGCTGGTCTCCTCCTGGTGCAGGCGCAGGGACAGCGAGATGGCGAACGCCGCCGCGGCCATGCCCAGCATGCAGAACGCCACCGCGAGGAAGGCCCGCTCCAGCGCAGTGGTGCCGCCCATCCGTGCGACGATGTCGCGCACCGAGGCGCTGCCGCCGATTTCGTCGCCGATGCCGTGCACGATGCTGCCGACCAGCAACCCGTACAGGCACAGACCGACCGTCCACAGCACCACCGAGCCGCGGTCGAGCCGCCATGCCAGCCCTCCGGCGCCCTGCAGCGTCGGCGCGGCGCTGCCCGGCCCCGGGCGTTCGGCGATCAGCCCGGCGCCGACGTCGCGGCCGGCGAGCAACCGGTAGGCCACCACGGTGAGCACCGCCGTCGCCGCCAAATGCAGCAGCAGCACCCACCACCGCTCGCCCGCATACGGCCGCACCTGTAGGGACCACCCGAGCGGCGACAGCCACGACAAGGTACCCGAGCCGGCGTCGCCGACCGCGCGCAACGTGAACGCGGCGGCCAGCACCGAAAACGCGGTGCCGCGGGCGAATCGGGCGCTCGGCGACAACTGCGCCGCCACCGCGGCCACCGCGGTGAACACCAGGCCGGAGCCAGCCAGCGCCGCCCCGAACGCCACCGACCCGCTCGGTGCGACATCGGTGGTGAGCAGTCCCGCCGCGCCGATCGCGCCGGTGGCGACCGACGCGCCGAATGACAACAGCAGGGCGGCGGTCAGGTTGGCATAGCGGCCCACCGCCGTCGAGTCGAGAAGCTCGGCGCGACCGGTCTCTTCGTCGGCGCGGGTGTGCCGGATCACCGTGAGGATGACAGCCACGGCGATGAGGAGATGGAACATGCCGGCCTTCCAAATGCCGACGGCCCCGACGTTGTCCGCGTAGATCTGGCCGTAGAGCGCACGCTGGGCGGGGCTGGCCATGATCGATGCCGCGAAGCTGTCGCGGGCCGCCTGATCCGGGTAGACCTTCTCGATGGAGCCGACGTACACCGTCGCCAGCGGCAGCGACAGCAGCAACACCCACAGCGGCAGGACAAGCCGGTCGCGGCGCAGGTAGAGCCGCAGCATCCCGAGTGTGCCGGTGAACGCCGAACCCCGTTGCGGCGCTGTGTGTGCCGGCCGGTCCAGGGTGGTGGTCATGCCCGCACCTCCTGCTGGCTGCGCCCGTGCTGTCCGTCGCTGCCGTAGTGGCGCAAGAACAACTCTTCCAGGGTGGGCGGCTGGCTGACCAGGCTGCGCACGCCGGCGTCGCCGAGCACCCGGATGAGTTCGCCGAGGCTTTCGCTGTCGACCTGGGCGTGCACCGTATTGCCGTCGACGCTGACGTCCTCGACGCCGCGGATCCGGGTGAGATCGCCCGGGTCGCCGGTCATTTCGGCCTTGATCGAGGTGCGACTGAGATGACGCATGGATTCCAGCGAGCCGCTCTCGACGGTCTTGCCGGCTCGGATGATCGTCACCCGCTCGCACAGGGCTTCGGTTTCGGCGAGGATGTGACTCGACAGCAGCACCGTGACGCCGCGGTCCCGTGCCTCGGCAACGCATTGCTGGAATACGTTCTCCATCAACGGGTCCAGGCCGCTACTTGGCTCGTCGAGCAGCAGGAGCCGAGCATACGACGAGAAGGCCGAAATCAAAGAGACCTTCTGCCGGTTGCCCTTCGAGCAGGTGCGGGCCTTCTTGTGCGGGTCCAGGTCGAATCGCTCGATCAGCTCCGCGCGGCGTCTCTCGTCGAGGCCGCCGCGCATGCGGGCCAGCAGGTCGATCGTCTCGCCGCCGGTCAGGTTGGGCCACAGCGTCACATCGCCTGGCACATAGGCGATCTGGCGATGCAGCTCGACGGCGTCGTGCCACGGGTCGCCGCCGAGCAGGCGGGCGGTTCCGCTGTCGGCTTTGACGACGCCGAGCAGAATGCGAATCGTCGTCGACTTCCCGGCGCCGTTGGGTCCGAGGAAGCCGTGTACCTCGCCCTCGCGGACTGTCAGATCGAGGCCGTCGAGCGCCCGAACGGCACCGAAATTCTTTGTCAGGTTGCGGATTTCAATGGGGGCGCGGCCGTGGTCAACTGACATTGGCTTCTCCTTGTTCGACTTGAGCGAGGAATGCTTCGTACATGGTCTTGTCCGCCATCAGTCCTTCGGTGTAGAGCTCGAGGGCGGGCAGGATCATGTCGCGGGCGTAGTCGCGCAATACGGCACGAATGTCAGTGGCATTGTCGTGTAACAGCAGATACATCAGAAAGCCGCCGCCGCCGGTGATGGCGAGATATCTGGCCCGGGCCTTGGGGTCGCGGCTGGGTTTCAGCGTGCCGACGCGCACCCCTTCGTCGAGGTACTCTTCAGCGTCGTCGATCATCTTGCGCCACAACATCTTTGCCAGCTCGCCGCCTTCCTGCATGCTGCGCATCAGGTAGGCCATCATCGGCGCATAGGACTCGATCTCGGCCATGGCGGCGAACCAGGTCGCCGGATCGGTCGAGCGCATCGCCTCCAATTTCCCGCTGCGGATCTCCTCGGCGATGTAGTCGTCGCAGGCCCTGCGCAGTCCTTCCTTGGAACCGAAGTGGTGGATGACAAGAGGTGCGCTCACCCCGGCGGCGTCGGCAATCGACCGCAGCCCGACGCCGAAACCCTGCTGTCCGAATTGCTCGATCGCGGCGTCGCGGATCCGCGCCGCTGCGGTCAAGTCGGCTGAACGCATGTTCAGGACATTAAACGCACGTTCAGCCCCGGTCAAGCAGGGGTGCCGAGCAGACGCAGAATCGCGTCATTTCGGCACGAAATGGGCGATTCTGCGTCTGCTCGTCGTTAATCGCGGACTGCGGCCAGCAGACCGTCGCCGAGCGGCACCAAGGCCGGCGTGAGGCGCTCGTCCTCGGCGATCAGCCGCGCCGCCTCGCGCACCGCGGTCACCTCGGCGTCGTGGGCGGCGGGATCGCCTGCCCGGCCGCCCAGTGCCGCCCGGTGGATGACGATCAGCCCGCCGGAACGCAGCAGCCGGACCCCCTCGACGACGTAGTCCGGCTGGTCGATCGGATCGGCGTCGATGAACACCAGGTCGTAGGAATCGTCGGCCAGCCGGGTCAGCACCTCTTGCGCGCGGCCGCTGATCAGCCTGGTGCGCGACGGCCCGATGCCGGCGTCGCTGAACGCTTGTTTGGCGATGCGCTGGTACTCGGGCTCGATGTCGATCGTGGTCAGCACCCCGTCGTCGCTCATCCCGGACAGCAACCACAGCCCGCTGACACCGGCGCCGGTGCCCACCTCGACGAGAGCCTTACCGCTGCTGAGCTTGGCCAGCAAGCTCAGCAGCGCACCGACCGCCGGAGTCACCGCGCCTGCGCCGATGTCCATGGCGCGCTCCCGGGCCGCCGCCAAGATCGCATCCTCCGAGATCGACTCCTCGGCGTGGGCGTAGATGGCCGCGGCCCGACTGGTTTGGGCCGCCTGGCCGGTGGGCTGGTCGGTGCTGGCCATGCCCCGCAGCGTAGAGCCAACCTCAGCCACGGTCAGGCAGGCGCGCCCCTAACAGGCCGACACGCCCGACACGGCGACGTCACATAGCAAGGCAAAGTCGCAGCGCAACCCGGCGCGCGGCCGGGTTTCTCAGTGAAAGCTCAGTCGCGTCACATGCCGACCACACCCCGATAGGCAACGGTATGTACATGGATCGCGCAGGACGCTGGGCCGGGAATACAGCATGGAGTCCCGGCGTTGCCCGCGATGACGCACTGCCATATGGCGGCGGGACCAATTCGGAGGATCTGACTATCACCACCCTGATGAGCCCGGCGAGCATGTCGCACCCTGAGCGCTACCGCGACGCCGACTGGGTCGAGCCATCTGACGAGCCGTACGGCACCGCAATCTTCGACGCGACCGGCGACGCGGCGGCCATGCCGTCGTGGGACGAACTGGTACGTCAGCACGCGGACCGCGTGTACCGGCTGGCCTATCGCCTCTCCGGTAACCAGCACGACGCCGAGGACCTCACCCAGGAGACCTTCATCCGGGTGTTCCGCTCGGTGCAGAACTATCAGCCGGGGACTTTCGAGGGCTGGCTGCACCGCATCACCACCAACCTGTTCCTCGACATGGTGCGTCGGCGCGGCCGTGTCCGGATGGAGGCATTGCCCGACGACTACGACCGGGTGCCCGCCGACGAGCCCAACCCCGAGCAGATCTACCACGACGCCCGGCTGGGTGCGGATCTGCAGGCGGCGCTGGATTCGCTGCCGCCGGAGTTCCGGGCCGCCGTCGTGTTGTGTGACATCGAGGGCCTGTCCTACGAGGAGATCGGCGCCACCCTCGGCGTCAAACTGGGCACGGTTCGCAGCCGTATCCACCGCGGACGCCAGGCGCTGCGGGACTACCTGGCGGCCCATCCCGAGCACGCCGAGCGTGCCGTGGACCGCGGCACGGCCTGACGACACTCGAGCTTCCGGGCTGTTCAGTGGTATTGCGCACCGGGGTAGCGCGCTACATTCGAGGTAGTGCCGCGCATCAGCGCGATACCGAGAGGAGCTTGGCGATGGTCGACCGGGGACATGTGTTCCGCCGTGCGTTCTCGTGGCTCCCCTCCCAATTTGCCTCGCAGAGCGACGCGCCGGTCGGCGCGCCCCGCCAGTTCGGCTCCACCGAGCATCTGTCCACCGAGGCCATCGCGGCGTTCGTCGACGGCGAGTTGCGGATGAACGCGCACCTGCGCGCCGCCCACCACATTTCGCTGTGTCCCGAGTGCGCCACCGAAGTCGAAGACCAGAGCCGGGCGCGTGCCGCGTTGCGGGACTCCAGCCCGATCAGTATCCCCAGCTCGTTGCTCGGGCTGCTGTCCCAGATTCCGCAGTCGCCGCCGGACGACGCGTTCTCCGACCCGTTGGCCGACGGCAGCGCGCGTGACCGGCGTAAGCGCCGGTAGGTAGGGTGGATTAGCCGGTGTCAGACGCCGTGCTCGTGCCCACCGCGGGTGTTTCTCCAGCGCTCGGAAGAGGATGACGTGACCTCCGACCAAGACAAGTACGGCGGCCACCGGCTGGCGCCGCGACCCGTTTCGCGCCCCCCGGTAGACCCGGCGTCCCAGCAGACGTTCAGCCGCCCCAACGGCGTACAAGGCTCGTTCGTCGCCGAGGCGGTGCGCCCGCCCAAGTACCGCAACCAAAGCGAATTCACCCCGCACGACGAGCCGGCCGATCCGGTGCTCGCCGAGGCCTTCGGCCGGCCGTTCCCCGACGCCGACTCACTGCAGCGCCACCCCACCGACGCCGGCGCGCTCGACGGCGAAAAGGACAAGGACCTGCCCGAGGAGGCCGACGATCCGTGGCGCGACCCGGGCGCGGCCGCCGCATTGGGCAGCCCCGCACTGGCGCCCGCACCGCCGCGCGGCGGCGCCGGCCTCGGCGGCAAGCTCGGGGTGCGCGACGTGCTGTTCGGCGGCAAGGTGTCCTACCGCGCGCTGGCCATCCTGGCTGCCATCGCCTTGGTGATCGGACTGGCCGGCGGCTGGATCGGACGCAAGACCGCCGAGGTCGCCGAGGCGTTCACCACGTCGAAGGTGACGCTGTCCACCAGCGGCAACAAGGAAGAGCCGGCCGGCAGGTTCGCCAAAGTGGCCGCCGCGATAGCCGACTCGGTCGTGACGATCGAATCGGTCAGCGACCAGGAGGGCATGCAGGGCTCCGGGGTTGTGATCGACGGCCGCGGCTACATCGTCACCAACAACCACGTGATCTCCGAGGCGGCCAACAACCCCAGCCAGTGGAAGACGAGCGTCGTGTTCAACGACGGCAAGGAAGTGCCCGCCAACCTGGTGGGCCGCGACCCCAAGACCGACCTGGCCGTGCTCAAGGTCGACAACGTCAACAACCTGACGGTGGCCCGGCTCGGCGACTCCGACAAGGTCCGCGTCGGCGACGAGGTGCTGGCCGCCGGCGCGCCGCTCGGGCTGCGCAGCACCGTGACCCACGGCATCATCAGCGCACTGCACCGCCCGATCCCGTTGTCGGGCGACGGCTCGGACACCGACACCGTCATCGACGCGGTGCAGACCGACGCCTCGATCAACCACGGCAACTCCGGCGGCCCGCTGATCGGGATGGACTCTCAGGTGATCGGCATCAACACCGCCGGCAAGTCGCTGTCCGACAGCGCCAGCGGGCTGGGCTTCGCGATCCCGGTCAACGAGGCGAAAGAAGTGGCGCAGACGCTGATCAAGGACGGCAAGATCGTGCATCCGACGCTGGGGCTGAGCACCCGGTCGGTGAGCAACGCAATCGCCTCCGGCGCTCAGGTGGCCAACGTGAAGGCGGGCAGCCCCGCGCAGCAGGCCGGCATTCTGGAGAACGACGTCGTGGTCAAAGTCGGCAATCGCCCCGTCGCTGACGCCGACGAGATGGTTGTTGCGGTGCGGCAGTTGACAATTGGGCAGGATGCTCCGATCGAGGTGGTGCGCGACGGGCGGCATGTCACGCTGACGGTGAAACCGGGTCCGGACAACAGTTAGGTGTTCGCCAACGTCGGCTGGGGGGAGATGCTCGTCCTCGTGGTGGTCGGGCTGGTGGTCCTTGGCCCCGAGCGGCTTCCCGGTGCAATCCGCTGGAGCGCCAACGCACTTCGGCAGGCCCGCGACTACCTCAGTGGGATGACCGAGCAGCTGCGAGAAGACATCGGACCCGAATTCGACGATCTGCGTGAGCCGTTGAGCGAGTTGCGAAAGCTACGCGGTATGACGCCGCGCGCGGCACTGACCAAGCACCTGTTCGACGGCGACGACTCGCTGTTCACCGGCAAGTTCGACCGGGTGGAGGAAAACGTTCCGCCGCCGACCGCCTATCCGCCGTCGCCGGAGCCGCCACCGCCCGTCGACGGGCCCGCGCCGTTCGACACCGACGCGACGTAGCGTCGAGCGAGGGTCGTCGACCAAACCCCTTGGCGACTGTGCGGTTTCATACGCGACACGCCGTGGCACGCGCGTATGGAACCGCACAGTCGTCTAGTGCTTGGTCGGGTCGAGGCCCAACGACATGCCGGCCAGCCCGCGACGGCGCGACGAAAGGGCGTCGGCGACCCGGCGCAGTTCCTTGCCGACGGCCGAATCCGGCGCGCTGAGCACGATCGGCACGCCGGAGTCGCCGGCCGCCACCAGCGCGGGATCCAGCGGGATCTGCCCCAGCAGCGGCACGTCCGCGCCGACCGCCCGGGTCAGCCGCTCGGCGACCTGGGCGCCGCCGCCCTCGCCGAACACGTGCAGCTGCGAGCCGTCCGGCAGCATCAGCCACGACATGTTCTCCACCACGCCGACGATGCGCTGACGGGTCTGCAACGCGATGCTGCCGGCGCGTTCGGCGACTTCGGCCGCCGCGTGCTGCGGGGTGGTCACCACCAGGATTTCGGCGTTGGGTATCAGCTGCGCCACCGAGATGGCGATGTCGCCGGTGCCAGGCGGCAAGTCGAGCAGCAGCACGTCGAGATCGCCCCAGTAGACGTCGGCGAGGAACTGCTGCAAGGCCCGGTGCAGCATCGGCCCGCGCCACACCACCGGGGTGTTGCCCTGGGTGAACATCGCGATCGAAATCACCCGTACGTCATGGGCGATCGGCGGCAGGATCATCGATTCGACTTGAGTGGGCCGATCGGTGGTGCCCATCATCCGGGGGACCGAATGGCCGTGGATGTCGGCGTCGAGCACTCCCACCGACAAGCCGCGCGCGGCCATCGCCGCGGCCAGGTTGACCGTGACCGTCGACTTGCCGACGCCGCCCTTGCCGGAGGCGACCGCGTAGACCCTTGTCAGCGACCCCGGCTGGGCGAAGGGGATGACCGGCTCGCGGGCGTCGCCGCGCAGCTGCTTGCGCAGCTCGGTGCGCTGTTCGTCGCTCATCACGTCCAGGCCGACGGTGACCGCGCCGGTTCCGGGCACGTCGGCGACCGCCCGGGTGACCCGCTCACTGATTTCGGTTTTCTTCGGGCATGCCGCCGTGGTGAGGTAGATCTCGACGTGCACGGCGCCGTTCGGCCCGACGTCGACGCCTTTGACCATCCCGAGTTCGGTGATCGGGCGCCGCAGTTCGGGGTCGATCACCTTGGCCAGGGCGGCGCGGATGCCGGCCGTCAGGTCGGCGTCGTGGGTTTCAGACATCACCGCCGAGTGTAGGCGGCTGCGGTCAGCTGGCCGGACCTGGCAGGGGGCCCGGGCCCGACGCGGGGTTGGCCGGCGCGGGCGGCTGCGGTGCGCCCGGTGGCGCCACCACCGGCGGCGCGGGAGGCAGCCCGGCGGGCGGTGGCGCAAGCGGTGGTTGTCCCGGCTGCTGTGCGGGCGGCGCCTCTTGCGGCCCGATGCAGATCACCGTGCAGCTCGACGAGCGCGGAGCAAGCTGTTGCTGTTGGGCCCACGGCCACATCGGCTGCTGGCCGGTGGCGGCCGACTGGCTGAGATCGATCAGCGGCATCTGCGCCAGCGGGTCGGTCGAGGGCAGGCCGTGAATGTTGAGCGGCAGCCCGGGCCCAATGCCCTCGGCGTTCGCCAAATGCTCCAGATGCATGTCGGCCAGAGGCGGCGGGGCGCCGGTGAGCGGCGGCAGGTCGACGGGCACCACACCCGTGGCGTACGCGGCCGCCCAGCCCAGCACGTTCTGGGCGTACGGCATCGAGTTGTTGTAGCGCAGGATCGCCGAGAGCACCTGCTGCGAGTCGCGCAGATCCAAGCCGCCGCTGCACAGATAGCGCGCCGCGGCCAGCGTGGAGTCATACAGGTTCTGCGGATCGGCGATGCCGTCGCCGTCGCCGTCGGAGGCGTATCGCGCCCAGGTGCCGGGCAGGAACTGCATCGGGCCCATCGCGCGCGCGAAGGTGACCCGGCCCGGTGCACTGCTTTGGACGATGACCTCGTTTCCGGGCAGCGTGCCGTCCAGCGCGGGACCGTAGATCGGTCGCACCGCCGTGCCGCGCGCATCCGTGGCGCCGCCGTTGGCGTGCATCGACTCGATGCGCCCGATCCCCGCCAGCAGGTTCCAGCTGATCCCGCAGTTCGGGTAGGCGTTGGCCATCATCCGCTCGGCGTTGCGGTACGCGGACAGCGCCATCGACGGAATGCCCAGGGCGCCAGGCGAATTCACGACGACGGTGGGCGGCGGCGCCGACACGGTGGCCGCTGCGATGTGGAAGGCCTTGAGCGGACGCACGAGCGAGACGACCATCGGGCCCGCCGGGTCACTGGAGACCGGCGCGACCGCGGCGACGGGGGTGATGCCGGTGCCGCGCACCGTCGGGGGCGGCGCGTGGAACGGCGGGGCGGCAGCCCCGACGGCTCCGGCGAACACCAGCGCGACGATCACGATCACACCGAACACGGGGGTCTGGGTCACACCGCTGAGCTGCCGGGGCAGCGCTTCTTTGAATACCGAGGTCTGGGTCAGACGGCGCAGCTGCCGTCGCACTGTTGCAAGGGCCGGGTGTGCACCCCAGCGTCCCCCTATGCGCACTCGACCGTCCTTGAGTATTCGAGCCTTATCCGGGCGCTCCCGATGCCCGGTGTCGGGCCTCGTGAACTAAGTCACCATACATAACAGTTGTGACCGCTGTGGCGGCAATGGCCGGACTATGTGATCGCAGATTCCCGCTGGCGATGTTGGGCGCGCTCAGGATTTCTTGGCGTGGCGGTCCACGCCGTCGCCCGCCGGAGCGCCGGCTTCCGGCTGGCGGTCCTCCAGCAGGTGGCGCAGGCTCTCCAGTTCATGGCGCAGGTAGTCGCGGGTCTTGGCCACCTCGCCGATCGCCAGCCGCAGCGCGGCGAGCTCGCGGGCCAGGTATTCGGTGTCGGCTTTGGTCTGGGCGGCGCGCCGGCGATCCTCTTCGAGCGCTACCCGGTCCCGGTTCTCCTGACGATTCTGGGCCAACAGAATCAGCGGCGCCGCATACGCGGCCTGAGTCGAGAACGCCAGGTTGAGCAGGATGAACGGGTAAGGGTCCCACCGCAGCCCGACCGCGAAAACGTTCAGCGCGATCCAAGCCACCACCACGACGGTCTGCAGCAACAGATAGCGACCGGTGCCGAAGAAGCGCGCAACCGATTCGGTGACCTGACCGACCGCCTCGGGATCCACCCGCGGCGCGAGCGTGCGCGACGTGCGTGGCGTGTACAACCGCGCCCGCGCCGAGGTTTTACTCACGGACTTGTTCATGACGAACCTGCGGCACTATCCAGTGCCGGTTCCTCGGTGCTGGCCCGCCAGTCGTGTGGCAGCAGGTGGTCGAGCACGTCGTCGACCGTCACCGCCCCCAGCAGGTGATTCTGCTCGTCGACCACCGGGCCGCAGACCAGGTTGTACGCCGCGAAGTAGCGGGTCACCGCGGGCAGCGAAGTGTCCGGTGTCAGGCAGGGCAGATCGGTGTCGATGATGCCGCCGGTCAGCGCGGCCGGCGGCTCGCGCAGCAGCCGCTGCAGGTGCACACAGCCCAGGTAGTGGCCGGTCGGGGTGGCGGTCGGCGGGCGCACCACGAAGACCAGCGACGACAACGCCGGGGTGAGGTCGGGGTCGCGGACCCGGGCCAGCGCCTCGGCGACCGACGTGTCCGGCGTCAGCACCACCGGATCGGATGTCATCAAGCCGCCGGCGCTGTCCGGCGAGTGGGTCAGCAGCCGTCGCACCGGATCGGACTCGTCGGGATCCATCCGGCGCAGCAACACCTCCGCCTCGGTGGGGTTCATCATGCCGAGCAAATCGGCGGCGTCGTCGGGATCCATCTCCTCGAGCACTCCGGCCGCTCGTTCGGGGCCCAGCTGCCTCAACACGTCGGCCTGATCCTCCTCGGGCAGCTCCTGCAGAATGTCCGCCAGCCGGTCGTCGTCGAGCGCCTTGACCACCTCGTAGCGCCGTTTGGGCGGCAGCTCACGCAGGGCGTCGGCTACCTCGATCGGCCGCCACTCCTCGAACTGGTGCAGCAGCTGCGCCACGCCCTGCCCGGGCATCGCCAGCGCGGAGGGCGTCAGGCCAACGACGTTGTGCCAGTCGACGACGTAGACGCCGCCGCGGCGGCCCAGCCGCCGCATGCTGCGGACGGCCACCCGGCTCACCATCCAGTCGCGGGTTCGCGTCTGTTCGATGCCGAGATCGGTGATCACCACGTCGGTATCGGCCAGCTGCGGCAGTTCGGGATCGTTGACCCGCACCTTGGTGTCCAGAACCTGGCCCAGCACCAGCACTTCGCCCGGCCGCTGCTCGAACCGGTGCAGCGAAACGCTGGTGGTGTTCAACGTCACCGCGTTGGGCTCGATTGCGGCGACGCGTCCAATCGGCACGAAAATCCTTCGACGCGAAGGCAATTCGACGACGAGACCGAGCACGCGCGGCTGTTGGCGCACGATGCTGATGCTGACGACGACGTCGCGCACCCGGCCGAGCGACTCGCCCATCGGGCCCAGCACCAGCATTCGCGCCAGCCGTGCCACGTACACCCGGTTGATCGACGTCATGATTCAAACTGTAGGAGTGAAACGGTGAATAACGCCTATCGACCCCGCCGGACCTGCCTGTCGGTCCCCGGCAGTAGCCAGAAGATGATCGACAAGGCCAAAGCATTGCCGGCCGACGAAGTCTTTCTCGACCTCGAAGACGCCGTCGCACCCGAAGCCAAGGGGCCGGCCCGCACCCGGGTGGCCGCCGCGCTCGCCGGGCCCGGGTGGGCCGGGCAGTTGCGCGGCGTGCGCGTCAACGGATGGACGACGCCGTGGACCCACGCCGACGTCATCGAGGTGGTCTCGGCCGTCGGCGCGGCGCCTGACGCGACACTCGATGTCGTTGTGCTGCCGAAGGTTTCCGACGTCTCGCATGTCACCGCGCTGGACCTGCTGCTGACCCAGTTGGAAACCATTCACGGACTCCCGGTCGGCGGCATCGGCATCGACGCGCAAATCGAAGACGCGCGCGGGCTGATGAACGTCGACGCGATCGCGGCGGTCCCGCGCGTGCAGGCGTTGGTGCTGGGTCCGGCCGACCTGATGGCCAGCCTCAACATGCGCACGCTGGTGGTCGGCGAGCAGCCCGAGGGCTACGACGTCGGCGATGCCTACCACCACGCGTTGATGACGATCCTGGTGGCGGCGCGGGCACACGGCATCGCCGCCATCGACGGGCCCTACCTCAAGGTGCGCGATGTCGAGGCCTTTCGGCGGGTGGCTGGCCGGTCGGCGGCGCTGGGCTACGACGGCAAATGGGTGCTGCATCCGGATCAGATCGCGGCCGGCAACGAGATCTTCAGCCCGCGTCAAGACGAGTACGACCACGCCGAGCTGATCCTGGAAGCCTACGAATGGCACACCTCGAGTGCCGGTGGTGCCCGCGGCGCGGTGATGCTCGGCGACGAGATGATCGACGAGGCCAGCCGCAAGATGGCGTTGGTGATCGCGGCCAAGGGACGCGCGGCGGGCATGCAGCGTCAGTCGGACCCGTTTGTTCCGCCTGCCTAGCTCAGGACCGGTTCATCACGCTGAGGCCCACGAGCAGCAGCCCGATGATGGCCATCACCAGCAGCGCGAACGTGGCCGCGCCCACCGCGATGTCGGCGATCGCCAGGCCGCGGCCCTGCTGGTGGGTGTGCTTGATCTGATTGAGTGCGACGACGCCGAGCACGACGCCGACCAGCGGGATCAGCAAACCGAGGTAACAGAAGAACGTCAGCGGTACGCCCAGAAAGATGCCGGCGATGGACGTGGTCAGCGATCCGATCGCCAGGCCATTGGTTCCCGCCGGGTCGTAGGGGTATCCCGGCGCGACCCCGTAACCGAACGGGCCACCCGGATATGGCGGATATGCGTGCGGATATGTGTGCGGATACTCCGGATAGTTCACCGGTGCGTTCGGGTCGATCGGCGGCGGCGGGTACCCGGGCGGCAGGTTGGGCCCGTCCGGCGGTCGCTCGCCCGGGTCGCCGCCGGGAACTGTCATGCTGTTCAACCTAAACGATGCGGGCGGCCGACGGCCCGAACTGGCAGAGCCCACCTGCATCGCAAGCCGGGCCCCGCGATTTAACGTATGTGCTGGTAGAAAAAGCGGTCGTCGACCCGCGGCGCCCCGCTGCTACCCGGCACGTCGGCAGAGGAGAATAGCACCATGACCAGCCCTTACCAGCCCGGACAGGTTCCCGGTGCCACCCCCGCCGGCCCGGCGGCGGGGCGGCGGGGTGCGCCCGGACTGCCGACTCCGCCCAAAGGTTGGCCGGTTGGGTCGTACCCCACCTACGCGGAGGCCCAGCGAGCCGTCGACTACCTGTCCGAGCAAGAGTTCCCGGTGCAGCAGGTGACGATCGTCGGTGTCGACTTGATGCAGGTCGAACGGGTGACCGGCCGGCTGACCTGGCCGAAGGTTCTCGGCGGCGGCGTTTTGAGCGGCGCCTGGCTGGGGCTGTTCATTGGCTTGGTGCTGGGCTTTTTCAGCCCCAACCCGTGGGCCGCGCTGGCCACCGGTCTGATCGCCGGGGTTTTCTTCGGTCTGATCACCTCGGCGGTCCCGTATGCGATGGCGCGCGGCACCCGCGATTTCAGTTCGACGATGCAACTGGTCGCCGGCCGCTACGACGTGCTGTGCGATCCGCAAAACGCCGAGAAAGCCCGCGACCTGCTCGCCCGCCTGGCGATCTGACCGCTCACGGACGTGGCATGCAAACCGGGCGTGTTGCATCTCACGCGTAGCCGGTTCTACCGTTCTGGCGCGGGAAACCGGAGAAAGGCGGGTGTCGTGGGGAGTCGCGGGCGCGCGCGGCAGCTGGCCGCGGCCGTGCTGGCGGCGCTGACCACCGCTTCG
The DNA here is from genome assembly GCF_002101735.1 of Mycobacterium kyorinense. Taxonomy (GTDB): domain Bacteria; phylum Actinomycetota; class Actinomycetes; order Mycobacteriales; family Mycobacteriaceae; genus Mycobacterium; species Mycobacterium kyorinense. The sequence goes on from NZ_LQPE01000158.1 coordinate 80,292, forward strand.
GCGTCTTCGTGCGGCGCGGTCGACAACGCTCTGGTGGTCAGCCTCTACACGCCGGCCAACGACACCGCGACATTCACCGCGCTCGCCCAGCGCTGCACCGACCAGCTCGGCGGCCGGTTCACCATCCGGCAGTTCAGCCTGCCCCGATCGGCGGACGACCAACGGCTGCAGCTCGCCCGCCGGCTCACCGGCAACGACCGCACCCTGGACGTGATGGCCATCGACGTGGTGTGGACCGCCGAGTTCGCCGACGCGGGGTGGGCGCTGCCGCTGTCCGACGACCCCGCCGGCCGGGCCGAGGCCGACGCCACCTCCGACACGTTGCCGGGCCCGCTCGCGACCGCCCGCCGCCGGCACAAGCTCTACGCGTCACCGCTGACGACGAACACCCAATTGCTTTGGTACCGCGCAGATTTGATGGACAAACCGCCGACCACCTGGGACGGCATGGTGACCGAGGCGACGCGGCTGCACGACGCAGGCAAACCGAGCTGGATCGCGGTGGAGGCCAAGCAGTACGAGGGCCTGGTGGTGTGGTTCAACACGCTGCTGGTCAGTGCCGGCGGCCAGGTGCTGTCCGACGACGGCAAGGCGGTCACGCTGACCGACACCCCAGCCCACCGCGCGGCGACGGTCAGGGCGCTGCAGACCCTGAAGTCGGTGGCCACCGCGCCCGGCGCGGACCCGTCGATCACCCAGACCGACGAGGGCACAGCGCGATTGGCGCTCGAGCAAGGCAAAGCCGCTCTGGAGGTCAACTGGCCGTTCGTGCTGCCCTCGATGCTCGAGAACGCCGTCAAGGGCGGCGTAGGGTTCCTGCCACTCGACAGGCGTGCAGACCTTGCGGGCAGCATCGACAGCGTGGGGAGTTTCGACCCGACCGACCAGCAGTTTCGCGCGGCCTACGAGGCCGCCAAGTCGGTGCTCGGTTTCGCGCCCTATCCGGGGGTCCAGCCCGGTCGGTCGGCCAAGGTGACGATCGGCGGGTTGAATCTGGCGGTGGCCAAGACGACTCGCCACAAGACGGAAGCCTTCGAGGCGGTGCGCTGCCTGCGCAGCCTGGCCAACCAGAAATACGTCTCGATCGAAGGCGGCCTGCCCGCGGTGCGTGCGTCGCTGTACTCCGACCCGCAGTTCCAGGCGAAGTACCCGATGTATGACGTGATTCGCCGGCAACTCACCGACGCGGCCGTGCGCCCGGAGACACCGCTTTACCAAGCGGTGTCTACCCGGATCTCGGCGACACTGGCCCCCATCACCGCGATCGATCCGGAGAAGACCGCCGACGCGCTCGCCGAGCAGGTGCAGAAGGCCATCGACGGGAAGGGTTTGATCCCATGACCGCGACCACCGCGACCGAAGGCCGGCGCTCGGAGCGCCGGCTGGCGTTCGCGTTGGTGTCGCCAGCGGTGATCCTGATGCTGGCTGTGACGGCGTACCCGATCGGGTACGCGGTGTGGTTGAGCTTGCGGCGCTTCACCTTTGCCACACCGGGTGACGCCAAGTTCGTCGGCCTGGCCAATTACCAAACCATCTTGACGGACCGGTTGTGGTGGACGGCGTTCGCGGTGACGCTGGCGATCACCGTGGTTTCGGTGGCACTGGAGTTCGTGTTGGGCTTGGCGTTGGCGTTGATCATGCACCGCAGCCTGCTGGGCAAGGGCGTGGTGCGCACGGCGGTGCTGATTCCGTACGGCATTGTCACGGTGGCCGCGGCGTACAGCTGGTACTACGCCTGGACACCGGGCACCGGATACCTGGCCAACCTGCTGCCGCAGGGCAGCGTGCCGCTGACCCACCAGATTCCCTCGCTGGCCATCGTGGTCCTCGCCGAGGTCTGGAAGACGACGCCGTTCATGGCGCTGTTGCTGCTGGCCGGGTTGGCGTTGGTGCCCGACGACCTGCTCAAGGCCGCGCAGGTCGACGGCGCGGGGCCCTGGCGACGGCTGTTCAAGGTCATCCTGCCGCTGATCAAACCGGCGATCCTGGTGGCGCTGCTGTTCCGCACGCTGGATGCCTTCCGGATCTTCGACAACATCTATGTGCTCACCGGCGGCTCCAACAACACCGATTCGGTGTCGATGCTGGGCTACGACAACCTGTTCAAGGGCTTCAATGTCGGCCTGGGCTCGGCGATCTCGGTGCTGATCTTCCTCAGTGTGGCGATCATCGCGTTCGTCTTCGTCAAGGTGTTCGGCGCCGCCGCACCGGGCGGTGATGGCCGTGGCTGAGCGGATCGGTGCGCGGCGAGCGACCGCCTGGGTGGTCGCCGACGCGTTGGTGGTGCTTTATGCCCTGTTCCCGGTGCTGTGGATCTTGTCGCTGTCGCTCAAGCCGACCTCAACCGTCAAAGACGGCAAGCTGATTCCGTCATCGGTGACCTTCGACAACTATCGCGCAATTTTCCGCGGGAACTTCTTCAGCTCGGCGCTGGTCAATTCGATTGGTATCGGCGCGATTACCACCGTGATCGCGGTGGTAATCGGCGCCATGGCGGCTTATGCGGTGGCCCGGCTCGATTTCCCGGGCAAAGGGCTGTTAATCGGCGCCGCGCTTTTGATCGCGATGTTCCCGCAAATCTCGCTTGTCACACCGATATTCGACATCGAACGCAGTGTCGGCCTGTTCGACACCTGGCCGGGCCTGATCATCCCGTACATCACTTTCGCTTTGCCGCTGGCCCTCTACACCTTGTCCGCGTTTTTCCGGGAGATCCCCTGGGATTTGGAGAAAGCCGCCAAGATGGACGGCGCCACACCGGGTCAAGCGTTCCGCAAGGTGATCGTTCCGCTGGCGGCGCCGGGAATCGTGACCGCCGCAATCCTGGTGTTCATCTTCGCTTGGAACGACCTTTTGCTCGCACTGTCGTTGACCGCGACCAAGGCCGCGATCACCGCACCGGTGGCCATTGCGAACTTCACCGGAAGTTCGCAATTCGAGGAACCGACCGGGTCAATCGCGGCGGGCGCGATGGTCATTACCGTCCCGATCATCGTTTTTGTTCTAATCTTCCAACGACGGATAGTTGCCGGATTGACCTCTGGCGCCGTGAAGGGGTAGCTCGATGGCCGAGATTGTGTTGGATAGGGTGACCAAGAGTTACCCCGACGGCGCGACGGCCGTGAAGGACCTGAGCATCACCATCGCCGACGGCGAATTCCTCATTCTGGTCGGCCCTTCCGGCTGCGGCAAGAGCACGACGCTGAATATGATTGCCGGGCTGGAGGATATCTCGTCGGGCGAATTGCGAATCGGCGGCGAGCGGGTCAACGAAAAAGCCCCCAAGGACCGCGACATCGCGATGGTGTTCCAGTCCTACGCGCTGTACCCGCACATGACGGTGCGGCAGAACATCGCCTTCCCGCTGACCCTGGCGAAGATGAAGAAGGCCGAGATCGCCCAGAAGGTCGAGGAAACCGCGAGAATCCTTGACTTGACCGACTTTCTGGATCGCAAGCCCTCGCAGTTGTCGGGCGGTCAGCGTCAGCGGGTGGCGATGGGACGCGCCATCGTGCGTCATCCCAAGGCGTTTTTGATGGACGAGCCGCTGTCGAACCTGGACGCCAAGCTGCGGGTGCAGATGCGCGGCGAGATCGCCCGCCTGCAGCGCCGGTTGGGTACCACGACCGTGTACGTGACCCACGACCAGACGGAGGCCATGACGCTGGGCGACCGGGTGGTGGTGATGCGCGGCGGGGTGGCACAGCAGATCGGCACTCCCGACGAGCTGTACGAGCGGCCGGCCAACTTGTTCGTGGCCAGCTTCATCGGCTCGCCCGCCATGAATTTCTTCCCCGCCACCATGACGCCCACCGGCGTCAGCCTGCCGTTCGGCGAGGTGACGCTGACCCAGCCGGTTCACGACGTACTCGCACAGCACCCGTCGCCGCAGAACGTCATCGTGGGCATCCGCCCCGAGCACCTGCAGGACGCCGCGCTGATCGACGCGTATCAGCGGCTCAGCGCGTTGCTCTTCGAGGTCAAGGTCGACATGGTCGAATCGCTGGGCGCCGACAAATACGTGTACTTCACCACCGAGGGCGCCGCGGTGCATTCGAAGCAGCTGGCCGAGGCCGAAGAGGAATCCGACGGCGTCGAGCACGAATTCGTGGCGCGGGTTCCGTCGGCGTCGAAGGCCGCAAAAGGGCAGTCGCTCGAATTGGCTTTCGACACTTTGAAACTGGCCATCTTCGACGCCGACACCGGTGTCAACCTGACTGTTCCGCCGAGTGACACAGATTCTGGCTGACGTCCGCAGCCACCTCTGCGCGCAGTTCGGCGACGCGGAGCCCGATGTCGCGAGTGTGACGTTTCTGGGCGCCGAGCCCATCGAGGTGCTGCGTTTCGGTCCGGACAGCGACGGCGTGGTGCACTACGTGTCGTTGGGCTGCTCGCGGCATCCGATGGTCGACCCCACCGCGATGGTCGCCGATCCGTTACGCGGTCCGCGCGCGGAAGTTTTTCTGCGCCTGCGTGATCCGGGCCGGATTACCGGGCTTGCTCGTAGCCTGGCGGTCGTGGCGGCGACACCGGCGGTCGAGGGGGTCGTGCTGGTGCCGGACGCCCTGATCGACCTCGGCTCGCCGCTCTGGGCGCGACCATCCGGCCGGGCGCCGTTCACCGCGGTGTTGTTGGGCCGCAGCGACATCGGCGAGCTGCCGCTCGAGCCGCCGCGCGAGCCGGTTTGCTTCTTGTCGGCGACGCCGATCACGGCGACCGAGGCGGCCTGGGTGCGCCTCAAAGGCGCCGAGGCCATGCGCGAGGCGTGGCAGGCCGACGGCGTCGACGTGCTGGACCCGAACCGCCGCGCCTCTTCCGCGTGAACAGACGCAGAATCGCATGAATTTGCCTGCGGTAACGCGATTCTCTGTCTGCTCGCCAAACTACAGCCAGCGGTTGCGCCGGAAGGTGCGGTACAGGACCAGGCAGATCGCTGCCATGACGACGAGCACCACCGGATAACCCCACCGCCAGTCCAGGATCGGCATCCAGTCGAAGTTCATGCCGTAGATGCCGGCGATCATCGTCGGCACCGCGATGATGCCGGCCCACGCCGACATCTTGCGCATATCGGTGTTCTGCTGCATACCGACCCGGGCCAGCGCGGCCTGCACCAGCGAGCTGAGCATCTCGTCGTAGCCGGCGATCTGGTCGGCGGCGTGCGTCTGGTGGTCGGCGACGTCGCGCAGATAGCGCCGCACTTCCTTGGAGATCAGGTCCTTGTGTTCGGTTTGCATGCGCTGGAACGGAATCGAGAGGGGGTTGACGCAGCGCCGCAGCTCGACGACTTCGCGCTTGATCTGGTAGATCGGTTCGACGTCGGTGCGCTGGCCCGGCGCGAACGCCACCTCCTCGATGGCATCGATATCGGTCTCCATCAAGTTGGTGACGGCCAGATAGTGGTCGACGACGTGGTCGGCGATCGCGTGCATCACCGCATAGGGACCCAACCGCATGTGCTCGGGGTCGGCGTCCATGCGTTTACGAACCTCGGAAAGCCCGCCGTGTTCGCCGTGCCGGACGGTGACCACAAAGTTCTTCCCGACGAAGATCATGATCTCGCCGCTTTCGACGACTTCGCGGGCCAGCACCACCGAGTCGTGCGGGACGTAGTTCACCGTCTTGAGAACCAGAAACAGCGTCTCGTCGTAGCGCTCCAGCTTGGGCCGCTGATGGGCATGCACGGCGTCCTCGGCGGCCAGCGGGTGCAGCCCGAAAACGTCCGCGACGTCTTTCATCTGGGATTCGTCGGGCTCGTGCAGGCCGATCCAGACGAACGCTTCCTGGCCGGCCTGCTCGACCTCGCGCACCTTGGCCAGCGCGTCGGCAGGCGTGTACACGCCGGGCAGCCGCTTGCCGTCGACGTAGACGCCGCAGTCGACCATGACCCGCTCGATCGGTGACTGGGCCGGGGGTGTCTCGGGCTCGGCAACCTTTGCGCGAACGGCCGGTCGCAACGAGGGTGATAACGCGCGAAACGATGGCATCGGGTCACCTCCGTCGTCAGCGCAGAACGGGCCAAGCGTGGGCAATGCTACGCGTCGCGCCAGATCAGCACCTGTGAGCCGCTCCGGGCGACCCGGGGTTTCCGTCCGGCGCCCGTGCGCTAGTTTCGACGCGACGCAATACTGCCCGAGGAGCAACCGACGTGAGCACAACACCCCTTAAGGTCGCCGTCACCGGCGCCGCCGGTCAGATCGGCTACAGCCTGTTGTTCCGCCTGGCGAGCGGCGCGCTGCTGGGCCCGGACCGCCCGATCGAGCTGCGGCTGCTCGAGATCGAGCCCGCCCTCAAGGCGCTCGAGGGTGTGGTGATGGAGCTCGACGACTGCGCGTTCCCGCTGCTGGCAGGCGTCGAGATCGGTGCGGACCCCAACAAGATCTTCAGCGGCGTGAACCTGGCCCTGCTCGTCGGCGCGCGTCCGCGTGGTCCGGGCATGGAGCGCAGTGATCTGCTCGAGGCCAACGGCGCCATCTTCACGGCCCAGGGCAAGGCGCTCAACGAGGTTGCCGCCGACGACGTCCGGATCGGCGTGACCGGCAACCCGGCCAACACCAACGCGCTGATCGCGATGAGCAACGCGCCCGACATTCCCAAGGAGCGGTTCTCCGCGCTGACCCGGCTGGACCACAACCGGGCCATCTCGCAGCTGGCGAAGAAAACCGGCGCCGCTGTCACCGACATCAAGAAGATGACGATCTGGGGCAACCACTCGGCCACCCAGTACCCCGACATCTTCCACGCCGAGGTGAAGGGCAAGAACGCGGCCGAGGTCGTGGGTGATCAGTCGTGGATCGAGAACGACTTCATCCCGACCGTCGCCAAGCGCGGCGCGGCGATCATCGACGCGCGCGGCGCTTCTTCGGCCGCCTCGGCCGCCTCGGCAACCATCGATGCCGCCCGCGACTGGCTGCTGGGCAGCCCCGACGGCGACTGGGTGTCGATGGCCGTGGTCTCCGACGGCTCCTACGGCGTGCCGGAGGGCCTGATCTCGTCGTTCCCGGTGACCACCAAGGACGGCAACTGGAGCATCGTGCAGGGACTCGAAATCGACGAGTTCTCCCGCGGGCGGATCGACAAGTCGACCGCCGAGCTCGCCGACGAGCGCAAGGCGGTCACCGAACTGGGGCTGATCTGAGCGGCAGTACGCTCAAGGACGTGTCCGAACCTGGCCCACACATCGTCTTAGAGGACGAGGAGATCTTCGAGGCCCACCTGGCCGGCAAGCTTTCCATGCAGTTGAGGGCACCGCTGGACACCCAGCGCGCGCTGTCGATCGCCTACACCCCGGGCGTGGCACAGGTCAGTCGCGCGATCGCCGCCGACCACACGCTGGCCGCTCGCTACACCTGGGCGCACCGACTGGTGGCCGTGGTCAGCGACGGCAGCGCGGTCTTGGGTCTCGGCGACATCGGCGCGGCGGCAGCGCTTCCGGTGATGGAGGGCAAGTGCGCGTTGTTCAAGGCGTTCGCGGGCCTGGACTCGATCCCGATCGTCTTGGACACGAAGGATCCCGACGAGATCGTCGACACGCTGGTGCGGTTGCGGCCGACGTTCGGCGCGGTGAACCTCGAGGACATTTCGGCGCCGCGGTGCTTCGAGATCGAACGCCGGCTGATCGACGCGCTGGATTGCCCGGTCATGCACGACGACCAGCACGGCACCGCGATCGTGGTGCTGGCGGCGCTGATCGGCGCGACCAAGGTCCTCGGCCGTGACATGGCCTCGCTGCGGGTGGTAATTTCCGGTGTCGGCGCGGCGGGCTTGGCATGCGCGAAAATCCTGATGTCCGTGGGCATTTCGCACATCACGTTGCTGGACTCGCGCGGCATCCTGCATGCCGGGCGCGACGATTTGACCACCGTCAAGACCGACTTGGCGCGGTGCAGCAATCCCGAGGGCCTCACCGGCGGCATGGTCGAGGCGCTCAAGGGTGCCGACATGTTCCTGGGTGTGTCGGGCGGTGTGGTCCCCGAGGAGCTGATCGCAACGATGGCCCCGGACGGCATCGTGTTCGCGCTGTCGAACCCCGACCCGGAGATCCATCCGGATGTGGCGGCCCGGCACGCCGCGATCGTCGCCACCGGCCGCAGCGATTTCCCCAACCAGATCAACAATGTGCTGGCCTTCCCCGGGGTCTTTCTGGGTGCGCTGGATGCCGGCGCCCGCCGGATCACCGAGGCGATGAAGGTGGCTGCGGCCGAGGCGATCGTCTCCGTCGTCGCCGACGACCTGGCGCCGGACCGGATCGTGCCGAGTCCGCTGGATCCCCGGGTGGGACCGGCGGTGGCGGCCGCGGTGGCAGCGGCCGCCGATGCCGCCGAGTGACCGCCCGCAGGTTTGTCGCGCTTGCGATCACTGCGGTGCTCGCGCTGGCCGGGTGCGGCGATACGCAAAACCACGCGCGCGAGCTGGTCGTCGGATCTCGTCCCGATGCCGAGTCGGTGCTGCTCGCCGATATCTATGTCGGGGCGCTGCGCTCGTATGGTTTTCCGGCGCACAGCGAGCCCGCGCCCGACCCACTGAGCAAGCTGGATTCCGGGCAATTCACCGCCGTCCCGGCGTTCACCGGTCAGGTGTTACAGGTGTTCGAGCCGGGCGCCAAGGTGCGATCCGACGAGCAGGTCTACCGGGCCATGATCGGTGTGCTGCCCGAAGGGATCGCCGCCGGGGACTACGCGACCGCTGCGGAGGACAAGCCGGCGCTGGCGGTCACCCAGTCGACGGTCAAAGCGTGGGGCGGCACGGAGCTGAGCCTGCTGCCCCGGCATTGCGACGGCCTGATCGTCGGGGCGATCGCCGGCAGCCAAACTCCCACCGCGGTGAGCCGATGCCATCTGCCCGCTGCACGCCAATTCCGCGACGGCGCAACGATGTTCGCGGCGCTGCGGGCCGGTCAGCTTACCGCGGCGTGGACAACCACGGCTGACCCCGCCGTGCCCGGCGACCTGGCGGTGCTCGCCGACGGGAAGCCGGCGCTGGTACAGGCCGAGAACGTGGTGCCGTTGTATCGCCGCAACGAGCTGGCCGACCGGCAGCTGCTGGCGATCAACGAGGTGGCCGGTGTGTTGGACACCGCCGCGCTGGTGGACATGCGCCGGCAGGTGGCCAAGGGCGCCGACCCGCAGGCGGTGGCCGACGGGTGGCTCGGCGAACACCCGCTGGGCCGTTAGGCCTGCCGCGAGGTCCCCTTCTTCCGCGAGCGTGCGTGTCCCCGGCCGCCACGCCGGGCTAATTCCCGGGTTCACGCACGCTCGCACCCGGAAGGCGCCGGTCCTAGATGAGTGATTCCTATCCCGGTCAGTGGTCGTAGGCGATCAGTGATCGTTTGGTGGGGGTGTTGATTTTCCAGTTGTGCCAGATCACGGCGGCCAGTGCGAGTAAGCGTTGAGCGATGCGGGCGAAGACACC
>NZ_LQPE01000159.1 GCF_002101735.1 Mycobacterium kyorinense
ACCACCACGAAGCGGCCCTGTCACGCTGACACACCGCAACGCAGCACCATCACCCTGACACTGAGCGCAAACCCGGGAACCGAGCCGGCGTGTCGGCCCGGGGACACGCACGCTCGCGGGGGAACGCAATCAGCGCGCGAACATCAGGGCGCGCTTGACCTCCTGAATGGCCTTGGTCACCTCGATGCCGCGCGGGCAGGCCTCGGTGCAGTTGAACGTGGTGCGGCAGCGCCACACCCCGTCGGCCTCGTTGAGGATGTCCAGTCGCTCGGCCGCACCCTCGTCGCGGCTGTCGAAGATGAAGCGGTGCGCGTTGACGATCGCGGCCGGCCCGAAATACGAACCCTCGTGCCAGAACACCGGGCAGCTGGTCGTACAGGCCGCGCACAGAATGCATTTCGTGGTGTCGTCGTAGCGGGCCCGGTCGGTTTGGCTTTGGATGCGCTCCCGGGTCGGCGGGTTGCCGCTGGTGATCAGGTATGGCTTGACCGCCCGATACGCGTCGAAGAACGGCTCCATGTCGACCACCAGGTCCTTCTCGACCGGCAGCCCGCGGATCGGCTCGACCGTGATGGTCAACTGCTTGCCCGGCTTTTTCGGCAGCAGGTCACGCATCAGCACCTTGCAGGCCAACCGGTTGACGCCGTTGATCCGCATCGCGTCGGACCCGCACACGCCGTGCGCGCAGGACCGCCGGAAGGTCAGCGTGCCGTCGAGGTAGCTCTTGACGTAGATCAGCAGGTTGAGCAGCCGGTCGCTGGGCAGGCACGGCACCCGGAAGCTCTGCCAACCCGCGGCGTCGGGGTTTTCCGGGTTGAACCGCGCGATCTTCAGCGTCACCATCACCGCGCCCTCGGGCACCGGCGGCAGCGGCGGGTCCCCGGGTTCCGCGGTCTCGATCACCTCGTCTGACGGCATCAGTACTTCCGTTCCTTGGGTTCATAGCGGGTCTGCACGACGGGCTTGAAATCCAGCCGGATGTCGGACAACAGCTCGCTGCCCTGCTTGTAGGCCATCGTGTGGCGCATGTAGTTGGTGTCGTCACGGTTGGGGTAGTCCTCGCGGGCGTGTCCGCCGCGGGATTCCTTGCGGTTCAACGCGCCGACGACCGTGACCTCGGCCAGCTCCAGCAGGAAGCCCAGCTCGATCGCCTCCAGCAGGTCGCTGTTGAACCGCTTTCCCTTGTCGTGCACGGTGATTCGGGAATACCGCTCTTTCAACGCGTGGATGTCGGTCAACGCCTGCTTCAACGTCTCCTCGGTGCGGAACACCGCGGCGTTGTTGTCCATCGACTGTTGCAGCGCGCCGCGGATGTCGGCGACCCGCTCGTTGCCGTGCTCGGACAAGATATCGGCGACCCAGCCGACGACCATGCCCGCGGGCTCGGGCGGCAGGTCGACGAAGTCGTGGCCCAGCGCGTAGTTGGCGGCAGCGATACCGGCCCGTCGGCCAAAGACGTTGATATCCAACAGTGAATTCGTGCCCAGCCGGTTGGCGCCGTGCACCGACACGCACGCGCATTCACCGGCCGCGTACAGCCCCGGCACCGTATTGGTGTTGTCCCGCAACACCTGTCCGGTGACCGTCGTCGGGATGCCGCCCATCACGTAGTGACACGTCGGGTACACCGGCACCAACTCGTTGACCGGGTCCACACCGAGGTAGGTGCGGGCGAATTCGGTGATATCGGGCAGCTTTGCGGCCAGCACGTCTGCGCCGAGGTGACGCACGTCGATGTAGACGTAGTCCTTGTTCGGGCCCGCGCCGCGGCCCTCCAACACTTCGCGCACCATCGAGCGGGCCACGATGTCGCGGGGCGCCAGGTCGACGATCGTCGGCGCGTAGCGCTCCATGAACCGCTCACCCTCGCCGTTGAGCAGCCGGCCGCCCTCGCCGCGCACGGCCTCGGAGATCAGGATGCCCAGCCCGGCCAAACCCGTCGGGTGGAACTGGTGAAACTCCATGTCCTCCAACGGAAGTCCCTTACGGAACACGATGCCGATGCCGTCGCCGGTCAGCGTGTGGGCGTTGGAGGTGGTCTTGTACATCCGGCCCGAGCCGCCGGTCGCGATCACCACGGCCTTCGCGTGGAAGACGTGGATGTCGCCGGTGGCCAGCTCGTAGGCGACAACGCCGGAAGTCACCGGGCCGCTGCCGGTTTCGGTGAGTATCAGGTCGAGCACATAGAACTCGTTGAAGAATTGCACATCGTGCTTGACGCAATTCTGGTACAGCGTCTGCAGGATCATGTGGCCGGTGCGGTCGGCGGCGTAACAGGACCGGCGCACCGGAGCCTTGCCGTGGTCGCGGGTGTGCCCGCCGAACCGGCGCTGGTCGATGCGGCCCTCGGGGGTGCGGTTGAACGGCATCCCCATCTTTTCCAGGTCGAGCACCGCGTCGATGGCTTCCTTGCACATGATCTCGACCGCGTCCTGGTCGGCGAGGTAGTCGCCGCCCTTGACGGTGTCGAAGGTGTGCCATTCCCAGTTGTCGTCCTCGACATTGGCCAGCGCCGCGCACATGCCGCCCTGGGCGGCACCGGTGTGGCTGCGGGTGGGGTAGAGCTTGGTCAGCACCGCCGTGCGCGCCCGGGGCCCGGCCTCGACGGCGGCCCGCATCCCGGCACCACCGGCGCCGACGATCACTACGTCGTATCGATGTTGTTGGATCATGACTCGCCTATCCCGAGATGTTCGGGTCGAACGTCAGCAGCACATAGGTGCCCAGCACCAGGGTGAACACCATCGACAACGCCAGCAGGGTGTTCAGCCAGAACCGGGTGGAGTCCTTGCGGGTGTAGTCGCCGATGATCGTGCGCAGCCCGTTGCCGCCGTGCAGCTGGGCCAGCCACAGTAGCAGCAGGTCCCACGTCTGCCAGAACGGCGAGGCCCACCGCTGCGCCACGTAGTTGAAGTCGATGCGGTACACGCCGTCGTCCCACATCAGCATCACGAACAGGTGCCCCAGCGCCAGAAACACCAGCACAATCCCGGAGAAGCGCATGAACAGCCAGGCGTACTTCTCGAAGTTGGGCATCCCGGAGCCACGCCGCGGTGCCCGCGGGTTGTCCAGTCCGGCCGGGCGGTCGTAGCTGCGCTGCCGCACCGGGGCGATTTCGCCGCGGCCCTGTAGGTCGGGTGTGGTCATAGGAAACGCCCCGCCATGTGGATGCCGATCACGACCGTCGCCGGAACCATCACCAGCAGCCAGATGCCGGCGATCGCCCAGAACATCAGCCGCTGGTAGCGGGGGCCCTGCGCCCAGAAGTCGATCAGGATGACCCGCACGCCGTTCAGCGCGTGGTAGAGCACGGCGGCCACCAGGCCGAGTTCCATCAGCCCCACGATCGGCGTCTTGTAGGTGTCGATGACCTCGTTGTAGGTCTGCGGGCTCACCCGCACCAGCGCGGTGTCCAGGACGTGGACGAACAGGAAGAAAAAGATGGTCGCGCCGCTGATGCGATGCAAAACCCATGACCACATGCCCGGGTCGCCGCGATACAGAGTCCGGCGCGGCGGTCGGATGCGCGATTCTTGCGCCGCCGCAGACGTCGTCGTCATCAGCCCCCTCCAGTATCTGGTCGGCGACCCGGCGCGCCCGGCTTCGCCGCGCTTGCGATCGCCTCCGACATGGAACCGTCGGGTGGACTCTAAACCCATTTGTAGCTGCGGATAAACCACTTCGCGGCCGCCGCTGCCGGTGCCGGCCAGAAACCCTAGGGTGGCCTTGTGAATTGGCCAACAGTGAACAGGGCCCGCTGATGGGTTCCACACATGTCGGGTAGCGCCATGACGGAAGCCGCAATCGACTGGAATAGCCTGCGGGACAAGGCAATCCAAGCCGCACAGCGCGCTTACGCGCCGTATTCACGACTGCGGGTCGGGGCGGCGGCGGTGGTCGACGATCGCCGCGTGGTCACCGGCTGCAATGTGGAGAATGTCTCATATGGCCTAGGTCTCTGCGCCGAATGCGGTGTGGTGTGCGCCCTACATTCGAGTGGCGGTGGCCGGCTGCTGGCGCTGGTGTGCGTCGACGCCGACGGCTCACTGCTGATGCCCTGCGGGCGCTGCCGGCAAGTGCTGTTGGAGCACGGCGGGCCGGAGCTGCTGATCGACCATTTCGAGGGACCGCGCCGGCTCGGCGAGTTGCTGCCGGACGCGTTCGGCCTCCCGTGACCTTCGACGCGCCCACGGTCATCAGGACCAAACGCGACGGCGGCCGGCTCTCCGACGCCGCGATCGACTGGGTGATCGACGCCTACACCGCAGGGCAGATCGCCGAGGAACAGATGTCGGCGCTGTTGATGGCGATCTTCCTGCGCGGCATGGACGCCGACGAGATCGCGCGCTGGACGGCGGCGATGATCGCCTCCGGCGAGCGGCTGGACTTCGGCGACCTGGCCACCGTAGACAAGCACTCCACCGGCGGGGTCGGCGACAAGATCACCCTGCCGTTGGTGGCGGTCGTCACGGCCTGCGGAGCGGCGGTGCCGCAGGCTTCCGGCCGCGGGCTGGGCCACACCGGCGGCACCCTCGACAAGCTGGAATCCATCGCAGGGTTCAGCGCCGACCTGCCGAACAGCCAAGTGCGCCAACAACTTCGCGATATCGGGGCGGCCATCTTCGCGGCCGGTCGGTTGGCGCCGGCCGACGCAAAGCTCTACGCGCTGCGCGACATCACCGGCACTGTCGAGTCGCTGCCGCTGATCGCCAGCTCGGTGATGAGCAAGAAGCTGGCCGAGGGCGCCCGGGCGCTGGTGCTCGACGTCAAGGTCGGCTCCGGCGCCTTCATGAAATCGGAAAGCCAGGCCCGCGAGCTGGCGCACACCATGGTGGCGCTCGGCGCCGCGCACGGGGTGCCGACCCACGCGCTGCTGACCGACATGAACCGCCCGCTGGGGCTTACCGCCGGCAACGCGCTAGAGGTCGCCGAGGCGCTGGAGGTGCTGGCCGGCGGCGGACCGCCCGACGTGGTGGAGCTGACGGTGACGCTGGCCACCGAAATGCTGCGGCTCGCCGGGCTCGACGGCCGCGACCCCGCGCAGACCCTGCGCGACGGCACCGCGATGGACCGGTTCCGGGCGCTGGTCGCCGCGCAAGGCGGCGACTTGTCGGTGCCGTTGCCCCTTGGTGCGTGTTCGGAGAGCGTCACCGCTCCTCGGGGCGGCACAATGGGCGACATCGACGCGATGGCAGTGGGAATGACGGCATGGCGGCTCGGCGCGGGCAGGTCCCGCCCGGGCGAGCGGGTGCAGCCGGGCGCGGGGGTCCGCATCCACCGCCGGCCCGGCGAGCCCGTCGCCGCCGGCGAGCCGCTGTTCACGCTGTACACCGACACCGCGGAACGCTTCGGGGCGGCGATGGCGGAGCTCGACGCTGGCTGGAGCGTCGTGGACGGGCCGCCGGCTGCGCGGCCCCTGGTCATCGATCGGATCACCGCATGACGACGCCGCTGAGCCCGGAGACCATCCAGCGCGCACCCAAGGCGCTGCTGCACGACCATCTCGACGGCGGACTGCGCCCGGCCACCGTGCTGGATCTCGCCGGGCAACTGGGCTACGACGACCTGCCCGCCACCGACGTCGACGAACTCGCTCGCTGGTTTCACACTCGGTCCTACAGCGGCTCGCTCGAGCGCTACCTCGAGCCGTTCGCGCACACGGTGGCGGTGATGCAGACGCCCGAGGCGCTGCACCGGGTCGCCTACGAGTGCGTGGAGGACCTGGCCGCCGACAACGTCGTCTACGCCGAGGTGCGGTTCGCCCCCGAGCTGCACATCAACCATGGGCTGTCGTTCGACGAAGTTGTTGACACCGTGCTGGCCGGATTCGCCGACGGTGAGAAGGCCGCCGCGGCGGCGGGCCGTGCCATCACCGTGCGCTGCCTGGTCACCGCGATGCGCCACGCCGCGCTGTCCCGCGAGATCGCCGAGCTGGCGATCCGGTTCCGCGACAAGGGCGTCGTGGGTTTCGACATCGCCGGCGCGGAGGCCGGCTACCCGCCGACCCGCCACCTCGATGCGTTCGAGTACATGCGAGACCACAACGCGCGCTTCACGATTCATGCCGGCGAGGCATTCGGGCTGCCGTCCATCCACGAGGCGATCGCATTCTGCGGCGCCGACCGGCTCGGTCACGGGGTGCGGATCGTCGACGACATCGACGTGGACGACGACGGCACGGTGCGGCTCGGACCGCAGGCGGCGATCTTGCGGGACAAGCGAATTCCCTTGGAGATGTGCCCCAGCTCCAACGTGCATTCCGGCGTGGTCGGCAGCATCGCCGAGCATCCGTTCGACCTGCTGGCCCGGGCGCGATTCCGGGTGACCATCAACACCGACAACCGGCTGATGAGCGACACGTCGATGAGCCGCGAAATGCACCGGCTGGTAGAAGCTTTCGGCTACAGCTGGAGCGACCTCGAGCGGTTCACGATCAATGCGATGAAGTCGGCGTTCATTCCGTTCGACGAGCGGCTGGCGATCATCGACGAGGTGATCAAGCCGCGGTTCGCCGTGCTGATCGGCTAGGGCGATGGCGGCGACCGACTCGGTGTTCGACTTCGCCGATGTCGTGGTGGAGCGGGGCGGGATCCGCGCGCTGGACGGATTCACCGCCGCCGTTCCGCAGCAGGGCGTCACGGTGGTGTTCGGGCCGTCGGGCTCGGGCAAGTCGACCTTGCTGCGATTGTGCAATCGGCTGGAAGTACCCACTAGCGGTCGAGTATCGTTCTGCGGCAAGGACATTGCCGACATCGATCCGCTGTGGCTGCGGCGCCGGGTCGGCATGTGCTTTCAGCGTCCGACCCCTTTTCCCGGCACGGTGGCCGACAATTTGCGGGTCGCCGACCCGGCCGTCTCCGAGTCCCAGATGGCCGAAACGCTGACCCGGGTGGCGCTGACCGGGTCGTGGCTGGACCGCGACGCGACCGCGCTGTCCGGCGGGGAAGCACAGCGAATGTGCCTGGCCCGCACGCTAATTGCCCGGCCGCAGGTGCTGCTGCTGGACGAACCCACCTCCGCGGTGGACGCCGCCGCCGCGGCAGTGATCGAGGCCGCGGTGCGCGACCTGGCCCACGAAATACCGGCGCTGTGGGTCACTCACGATGCCGCGCAGGTCGAGCGGATCGCCGACCGGGTGCTGCGCATCGAACGCGGACGCTGCGTCGAGCTGGGACCGGAGGTGACGAGATGAACGGTCAGGTGGGCTGGCTCGGGCTGGCGACGTCGCTGGCGTTGGTGGCGTTCGCGGCGGCGATCTCGCTGTGGCAGCGGCTCGGTCTGGAACGCCAGGTGCTGTGGGCGGCTGCCCGCGCGCTGGTCCAGCTACTGCTGGTGGGCGGTGCCTTGACGCTGCTGTTTGCGCCGGGCCGCTCGCTGTGGTGGTCGTGGGCCTGGACCGCGGGCATGGTCGGCTACGCGGGCGACGTCGCGCGCCGGCGGGCACCCGAGGTGCCGCGGCTGGGCGTCTTGGCCGTGGCCGCGTTCACCGCCGCGGCGATCGTCACGCTCGGAGTGATATTCGGGCTGCGGGTGTTTCCGCTGCAGCCCCGCACCTTGGTGCCGATCGCCGGGATGATGATCGGCAACTCGATGACCGCCACGGTGCTGGTGGCCCGGCGGCTGGTCGACGAGCTGCGCGACAAACGCGCCGAGGTCGAGGCGCGGCTGGCTCTCGGGCAGCCCTACCGGCAGGCCGCCTCGCCGTATCTGCGGATCGCGCTGCGATCGGCGCTGTCGCCGCAGATCGAAACCACCAAGGCGACCGGGCTGGTGTTCCTGCCCGGCGCGATGACCGGGCTCATCCTCGCCGGGGTCTCGCCGGTGCAGGCCGTGCTCGTGCAGGCCGTGGTGATGTTTTTGATCCTGGGTTCGGTCGCGGTCACCACGGTGGTCGTCGCGCTGGGTCTGGTGCGACAGGTGTTCACCCGCGATCACCGGTTGCTGCCGCTACTCGCGCCTTAGCCGCGACTCTCACGGGAATGTCGTCGGCGGCTCGCGGCGCTACTCGCGCCTTAGCCGCGACTCCACGAACCGGTCCAGCTCCTCCCACTCCCGCACCGCCTCGGCGTACGGCGGCGTGGGCTTGCCGACCGAGCCGGGGTCGAGGACGGAGGCGATCAGCTGGCCCAGCGGGCGTTCGGTGGCCAGCGCCTTGTCGACGGTGTTGTCCTCGGCGTAGTCGCCGACGTCGCGGAGCAGTTCGACGGCCAGCTCGAGCTGCTCGCGGTCCACCGCGTCGGGCCCCGCGGCGAAATCGTCGGCCAGCCCGGTCAGCACGTAGACGTTGTCGTCGGTGACGTCGACCTCCAGCGAGCCGTCGGTGGCGGCGGTGCGGATGTCGTCGTAGGTGCTCAGGTCCGACAGGTCATGGTCGTGCTCGTCGGCCAGATAGCGGGCCAGCGCCCGCTCGGAGCTGAACACGCTGATCCGCCCGTTGCGGCCCAGGAAGATCGGCCGGTCGTCGAAATAGCAGCGCAGCGTGTAGAACGTGCCGGCGCCGGTCATGATCCGGATCGGGTCGATGCCGACCTTCAGCCAGAAGTCCTCGTCGCCGCCGAGCACCACCGCGGCGCCGTCGGCGCGGGCTTCCTCCTCAGCTTCCTCGGACGCCTCTTCGACGGCGACGTCCTCGTCGGCCAGAACCTCGTCGGGTTCCTCCGGTGGCTCCGCCAGTTCGTCGGCCGCCTTCAACGACGCCGCGGCGTCCACCTCCGGTGTGGTGACGATGCCGTCCACCGCGGCGAGCACGTCGTCCCAGCCGCGCCCGATGATCTCGGCGATCGCGTTCCACCGCTTGAGGCCGGCTTTGCCGGTGAAGTGCTCGAAGCCGCCGGCGACGGTGCCCAGAGTCGGGTTGCCGTTGAAGAACTTGGTCACCGCCGGCAGCTCGCACACCGACCCGATCGACGACACGATCGCCAGCGTGCCCGCCAGCGCCGCGACCGACTCCTCCGTCGGCTTCTCCGCGACCAGTTCCTCGACCGCGATCAGGTCGAATTGCTGGTCCTCGGAGGGGTCCAGCTTGTGCGCGTTGGCCGCGCTGAACTGCGCCCAGCCCGGATGGTCGACCAGGTCGTGCTCGGTGTCGGTCCGCACGAAAGCAACCAGGTCGGCGACGGTTTCGAAACCGTAGAGGTCTTCGTCGCGGCCCAGGAACGCCTCCCACTCGTCGCCGGCGTCGCGCCAGCGGGGCGCCCACACGGTGTAGCGGTCGCCGGCGGTCAGGCTCAGGCGGATCGGCACGAGGTCAGCAGCCACCGGCACAGAATAACGACGACCGCCCGCGCAGCCCGAGCGGGCTAGCCGGCCCAGATGTCGGTGATCGCCGGGGCCCGCGCGGCCAGCCCGAGCTTGGGCAGCCCGTACATCTGCTCCAGCGTGGACAGCACGTTGTAGTGGCTGATCGGCTCGTTGTAGGTGCCCGGTCTGACGTGTGCGCCGTAGAAGATGGTCGGGATCTGGTTGTGTTGGGAGTTGTCGTCCTCGTCCCAGGTCAGGATCAGCAGGCTGTTGTTGGCCTTCGCCCATTCCGCGTACGGCGACAGGTTGCGGTACAGCCAGGTGTCGCCTTGGGCGATGGAGCCGTCGTGCATGTCGTTGTCGACGTTGGGGATGACGAACGAGACCGTCGGCAGCGCCGCGTAGTTGGCCGGGAACGCCGAAAACGGCAGCGAGTAGGCCGGCGGAATGTTGGTGAAGTTGGCCCACGGTGCGTGCTTGCGGGCGTATTTGGCCGAGCTGCAGGCCTGCGAGCCGACGGCGGGCAGGCTTTCGGCGTAGCCGACGAAAGTGCGTCCGGTGCTGAGCAACTGGGAACCCAGGTTCGCCGTGTTGCCACCGTTGACTGGGCAGTTGTTCTCCTTGACGCCCAGGGTGCTGCCGGCGAACAGCGCGAAGTAGTTCGGTTGACTGGGATGCACTTCGGCGAACGATTGCGTCATCGACGCGCCGCCTGCGGCCAGCGAGTTGATATAGGGCGCAGCCGGGTTGCCGATGATGTTGGCGTAGGAGCGGTTCTCTTCCACCACGACAACGACGTGCGCGGGCGTGGGAATAGCGGCAGCAGTGTTCACCGGCGGCGTGGTCGGCGCGAAATGTGCTGGCGGCCAGGACATTACCGCGGTCAAGACCGCCAATACGCCGAATAGGCTGACGGTACGCTGTCGTCTGCCGTGTCGCCGGCTGCGGCGCCGCATGCCGGGAGTATAGGAGCGGGTTCGGCCTCTGATGGACATGAACGCACGCGTGTCCTGCCTGAAAATACTAGGGTCGTTTGCCGTGGAAGTGCGCGTCGTCGACCACCCGCTGGCTGCGGCCCGGCTGACGACACTGCGCGACCGACGCACCGACAACGTCGCGTTTCGCGCCGCGTTGCGCGACCTGACCCTGATGCTGGTCTACGAGGCAACCCGCGATGCGCCGCGCGAAGCCGTTCCGGTGCGCACGCCGTTGGCCGAGACGTCCGGCGCGCGGCTGGCCACGCCACCGCTGCTGGTGCCGGTGCTGCGGGCAGGGTTGGGGATGGTCGATCAGGCGCACGCGCTGCTGCCCGAAGCCCGAGTGGGTTTCGTCGGCGTGGTCCGCGACGAGGAAACCTTTTCGCCCGTGCCGTATCTCGAAGCGCTGCCCGACGATTTGAGCGCTCAGCCGGTGATGGTCCTCGACCCGATGCTGGCCACCGGCGGGTCGATGACGCACACCATCGGGTTGCTGCACCGCCGCGGCGCCCGCGACATCACCGTGCTGTGCGTGGTGGCGGCACCGGAAGGGCTTGCGGCGCTGGAGAAGACAGCACCCCATGTGCGGGTGTTCACCGCCGCGGTCGACGACGGTCTCGACGAAAACGCCTACATTGTGCCGGGGCTCGGCGACGCGGGGGATCGCCAGTTCGGGCCGCGCTGAGCTACCAGCGGCGTACCTGACCCAGCAGCTCGTCGAGCAGCCCGGCTGCCCGCGCGCGGTCGGCGCAGCGAACTTCCAGGTAGCACTTGAGTTTCGGTTCGGTTCCCGAGGGCCGCACCACCGCCCTTACCGACGCTTGGGTGTCGCCGCCGGTGAAGATCAGTGCGTCGGTGCGAGGCCGCAGATCGGTTGTGGTCGTGGCGAACCCGGCGAGTCGGTCTGGTGGATGTGCCCGCAGCCGCTCCATCACGGCGGCCGCCTCCTCGGCGTCGGACACCGGACGTGACACGGCGTCGACCATGTGCACGCCGTGCCGGCGGGCGAGGTCGTCGAGCATGTCGCGCACCGAGCGGCCCCGCTGCTTGAGCGATGCCACCAGGTCGCAGACCAGTACCGCGGCGCTGATTCCGTCCTTGTCGCGAACCGCGTCCGGGTCGACGCAGTGCCCGATCGCCTCCTCGTAGGCGTAGACCAGGGCTTTGCCGGGCAGGTCAGCGTCGGCGCGGGCCAGCCATTTGAAGCCGGTCAGGGTCTCGACGTGCTGCGCGCCGTAGTACGCCGCGATCGCGGACAGCATCCGCGACGACACCACGGTGCTGGCCACCACGGTGGTCTCGGGGCTTGCAATGTGCGAAAGGATGTAATCGCCTAGCAGCCAACCTGTTTCGTCGCCCGAGAGCATCCGCCAACCGCCATCTGGTATTCCGACGGCGCAGCGGTCGGCGTCGGGATCCAGCGCGATCGCGACGTCGGCGCCCACGTCCGCCGCGAGGGCAAGCAGCGCGTCGGTGGCGCCCGGTTCTTCGGGGTTGGGGAATGCGACGGTGGGGAACTCGGGATCCGGTGCGAACTGCGAAGCCACGGGGTGCACGTCGTCGAAGCCGGCCCGCCGCAACGTCTCGACCGCCACCGCACCGCCCACCCCGTGCAGCGGCGTCAGCGCCACCCGCACCGAACCCTGTGAGCGTCGCACCGCCGCGGCCCGTTCGATATAGCGGTCGACCAGATCTTTGTCGGCGGGCTCGACCGGGCGCCGGGGTATCTCGTCGGCGAATGGTGCTGCGGCCATGGCGTTTTCGATGTCGCGGTCGGTGGGCGAGACGATCTGGATGCCGCCGTCGAAGTACACCTTGTAGCCGTTGTCGGCGGGTGGGTTGTGCGACGCGGTGATCTGGATGCCGGCCGCCGCGCCCAGATGGCGCACCGAAAACGCCACCACCGGCGTGGGCACCGGATCGGGCAAGAGGGTTACCGAAAACCCCGCGGCGGCAAGCACTTCCGCCGCTGCCGTGGCGAATGCAGCCGATCCGTGCCTGGCGTCGCGGCCGACGACGACGGTGCCGGCTTTGCGGACCTGCGCCACCGCCCACGTCGCGCGCAGCACCACCGCGAGGTTCATGGCGTCCGGACCGCCGCGCACCGGCCCGCGCAACCCCGCCGTGCCGAACCTCAGCGGCCGGGCGAACCGCGCGGCCAGCTCGTCGGCGTCACATGCGGCGAGCTCGGCGGCCGTCACCGGGTCGGGGTCGTGCGCAATCCACTCCTGCGGGTTCACACGCGCGCGACCACATCGGCCAACAACGACCCCATCCGGGTCGCCGACGCTGCACCGGCCGCCAGCACCTCGACGTGGCTGAGCGGCTCGCCGGTGATCCCCGCCGCCAGGTTGGTCACCAGCGACACCCCGAGCACCTCGGCGCCGGCCGCGCGGGCAGCGATCGTTTCGTGCACCGTCGACATGCCCACCAGGTCGGCGCCCAGCACCCGCAGCATCCGGATCTCGGCCGGCGTCTCGTAGTGCGGGCCCGGCAACCCCGCGTACACGCCTTCGACCAGCGCCGGGTCGACCTCCCGGGCCAGCGCCCGCAGCCGCGGCGAGTACGCGTCGACCAGGTCCACGAACTGGGGGCCGACCAGCGGAGACCGCGCGGTCAGGTTGAGGTGGTCGCTGATCAGCACCGGCTGGCCGACCTCGAAGTCGTCGCGCAGCCCGCCTGCCGCGTTGGTCAGCACCACGAGGCGCGCCCCGGCCGCACACGCCGCCCGCACCGGATGCACCACGTGCAGCAGGTCGTGGCCCTCGTAGGCGTGAATGCGACCGGCCAGCACCAGCACCCGGTGTTCACCGACGGGCACCGACAGCACCTGACCGGTGTGCCCGACCGCGGTCGGCGGAGTGAACCCGGGCAGTTCGGCCATCGGCAGCACCGCGGTCGGCGAGCCCAGCGCGGCGACGGCCGGCGCCCACCCCGACCCGAGCACGATCGCGACGTCGTGTTCGCCGACGCCGGTGCCCTCGGCGATGAGGTCGGCCGCCCGCCTGGCGAGTGCGTCGGGATCGGCCGGGCCAGTCACAATGCCGCAGCCTAGCCGGTGAGATACTGCGAGAATGCCCACAGCCACCGCGTTGGATGCCGTCGAGGATGCGGTGCGGCGCCGTGGCAGCGACCTGGTCGCCTTGTCCCACGCAATCCACGCCGAACCGGAGCTGGCGTTCGACGAACACCGAAGCTGCGCCAAGACGCAAGCGCTGGTCGCCGAGCGCGGTTTCGAGATCACCGCCGCCGCCGGTGGTTTGGGCACCGCGTTTCGCGCCGACTTCGGCAGCGGCCCACTGGTGATCGGCGTGTGCGCCGAATACGACGCGCTGCCCGAGATCGGACACGCCTGCGGCCACAACATCATCGCCGCATCGGCGGTCGGCACCGCGCTGGCGCTGGCCGAGGTCGCCGACGAGCTGGGTCTGACCGTCGCGCTGATCGGCACCCCCGCCGAGGAGTCAGGCGGCGGAAAAGTGTTGTTGCTCAATGCCGGAGTGTTCGACGACGTCGCGGCCGCGGTGATGATGCATCCCGGGCCGCTGGACATTGCGGCCGCCCGCTCGCTGGCGCTGGCGGGCGTCCGGGTGCGCTACACCGGCCGGGAGGCGCACGCGTCGGCCGCGCCGTTCCTCGGGGTCAACGCCGCCGACGCGGCCACCGTCGCCCAAGTCGCCATCGGGCTGCTGCGCCAACAGCTGGTGCCGGGACAGCAGGTGCACGGCATCGTCACCGACGGCGGGCAGGCCAGCAACGTCATCCCGGCGCGCACCGAACTGCAGTACGCGCTGCGCGCCCCCGACTCGTCGCTGCTGCGCGATCTGGAGGGCCGGGTCGGCGACTGCTTCCTGGCCGGGGCGGTGGCCACCGGCTGCGACTACGACGTCGGCTACTTCGAGCCGACCTACCAGGCGCTCAAACCCGACCCCTGGCTGGCGGGCACCGTGCGCGACGAGATGGTCCGGCTGGGGCGCGCCCCGGTCGACGAACAGCTCGAGGCGGCGCTGCCGGTGGGCAGCACCGACATGGGCAACATCACCCAGCTGCTGCCCGGCATCCATCCGCTGGTCGCCGTCGAGGCCGACGGCGCGGTGCTGCACCAGCCCGCCTTCACCGCCGCCGCGGCGGGCCCCAGCGCCGATCAAGCGGTGCTCGACGGCGCAATCATGTTGGCGCGCACAGTGGTTCACCTCGCCGAGTCGCCGGAGCAACGCGACCGGGTGCTCGCGGCGCGCGAGTTGCGGGCGGCGTCATGAGCCTGATCGATGCGGCCGAGTCCTGGCTGGCGGCCCACCACGACGACCTGGTCGAGTGGCGCCGGCACATCCACCGCTACCCGGAGCTGGGCCGCCAGGAGTTCGCCACCACGCAGTTCGTCGCCGAACGGTTGGCCGACGCCGGGCTCAACCCCAAGGTGTTGCCCGGCGGGACCGGGTTGACCTGCGATTTCGGTCCCGAGCACGAGCCGCGGATCGCGCTGCGGGCCGACATGGACGCGCTGCCGATGGCCGAGCGGACCGGCGCTCCGTACGCGTCGACGATGCCCAACGTCGCGCACGCCTGCGGGCACGACGCGCACACCGCGATCCTGCTGGGCACCGCGCTGTCGCTGGCCTCGGTACCCGAGCTGCCGGTCGGTGTGCGGCTGATCTTCCAGGCCGCCGAGGAGCTGATGCCCGGCGGCGCGATCGACGCGATCGCCGCCGGCGCGCTGGCCGGGGTGACCCGGATCTTCGCGCTGCACTGCGACCCGCGGCTGGCGGTCGGGCGGGTCGCGGTCAAACCCGGCCCGATCACGTCGGCGGCAGACCGGATGGAGATCACCCTGCATTCGCCCGGCGGCCACACCTCGCGACCGCACCTGACCGCCGACCTGGTCTATGGCATCGGCACGCTGATCACCGGGGTGCCCGGCGTGTTGTCGCGGCGCATCGACCCGCGCAAGAGCACCGTGCTGGTGTGGGGCGCGGTCAACGCCGGCGTGGCCGCCAACGCCATCCCGCAGACCGGCGTGCTGGCCGGCACCGTGCGCACCGCCAGCCGCGAAACCTGGCAGAGCCTGGAAGGCATCATCCGCGAGGCGGTCTCGTCGCTGCTGGCGCCGCTCGGTGTCGAGCACACGCTGGCCTACCACCGCGGGGTCCCGCCGGTGGTCAACGAGGAGGTGTCGACGCGGATCCTGGCGCACGCCATCGAGGCCGTCGGCCCCGACGTGCTGGCCGACACCCGGCAGTCCGGCGGCGGCGAGGACTTCTCCTGGTATCTGGAGGAAGTGCCCGGCGCGATGGCCCGGCTCGGCGTGTGGTCTGGTCACGGGCCGCAGCTGGACCTGCACCAGCCGACGTTCGACCTCGACGAGCGTGCCCTGGCGATCGGGGTGCGGGTGATGGTCAACATCGTCGAACAGGCTGGTTCCCTTTAGCCTTCGCCGCGAGCGTGCGCAGATGTACGCCGAAACGTCGTTTCTAACGGCATTCTGCGCACGTTCGCGGGGAGGCGGAGCTCATCCACAGGGGTGACTTGGCCCGCGTAGGCGGTATGCCGACGATGACGGCGATGAACCCAGAGCTGAACAGGCTGCTCGATGAGCAAGGCGGGGCGGTCACGGCAGCCCAGGCGTTGACCTTCCTGACCCGTCGCCGACTCGAAACTGCGTTGAAAGTCGGTGGGCTGCATAAGATTTGGTATGGGATTTACGGCCGGGACAAGAGCATCGGGTCGCGGCTACGCGGCCTGGATTTAGCGACGGGCACAACTGTTGCCATCTGCCTTGGCACCGCAGCCGCTGCATACGGCTTCGACACCGAGGGCAGGCCGGATTTGCATGTCCTTAACCCAGCCGGCCAACAGCTGCGGTCCGCCGACGGCCTGGTCGTGCACCGGCGTGAGGGAGCACCGCTGACGCTGGTCGCGGGCCGGCCAGCTACCACGCCAGCGTGGACGGCGATCGAGGTGGCGCGCGGCCTGCGAAGGCCGCGCGCGCTGGCCACGCTCGACGCCGCGCTGCGCAGTGGCACATGCGATCGCCGCGCCCTCGAGAGGGCCGTCGAGCAACAGCGCGGTCGGCGCGGCATCGTCGCCGTGCGTGAGCTGCTTCCATTGGCCAACCCGCTGGCAGAGTCTCCGATGGAAAGCGAGGCCAGGCTGGTGATGATCGACGGCGGTTTGCCCATGCCGGTGTTGCAATACGAGGTCGTCGACCTGTCCGGCCGGATCTGGCGGCTCGACTTCGCCTGGCCCGACTACCGGGTCGCCGCCGAGTACGACGGAGTCGACTGGCACAGCGGGCCGGACGCGTTCTTGCGCGACCGCCGCCGCTCGGCGGCGCTGCTAGATCTGGACTGGATAGCTATCCCGATGGTCGCCGAGGACGTCAGATATCGGTCCTGGGAGCTTGTCCGTCGGATCGAAACCCGGCTGGAGCGTCGCAAAGCCGCCTAAGTTCCGTCACGAAGGTGCGCAGAATGCCGTCGGAAACGCCGTTTCGACGTACAAACACGCACGCTCGCGGCAAAGGGGTCAGCCGTGGCCGGGGCCGATGTTTCGGGCTGGGCGGGTGCGCAGGTCGTGCACGTATTCTTCTGGCGCGCCGGCGATTTCGGCGGCGTCGGCCATCACGCCCAGGTAATGCGCCGACGGCAACCCGCCTTCCCAGGCGTCCACCACATACAGCCATGCGAGCACGGGATCGGTTGTGGTGTCCGATGACAACCGCTCCACCCGGCATCGGATCTTCTTGTGGATCCCGAGCTCGGACCCTTCCCAGCGGTCGAGGTTCTTCTCGTCGGCCGGTGTGACGTCGTAGAGCACGACGAACACTTTGGAGTTCGGGTCCTCGACGACGGTGGCCAGCGCGCCTTCCCAGCCGATGTCCTCGCCGCCGAATGTCAGCCGCCAGCCGTGCAACCAGCCGGTGCCGGCCATCGGCGAATGGGGCGCTCGCTGCAGCATCTGCTCGGGATGCATGTTCGACCCGTACGCGGCGTAGAGCGGCACGGGGAAAGCTTAAACGCCACGCCACGCTAGGTTAGGGATCGTGGCGACCCGCATCGTGATCATCGGGGGAGGACCGGCCGGCTACGAGGCGGCGCTGGTCGCCGCCGCGCGCGACGCTCAGGTCACCGTCGTCGACTCCGACGGCATCGGCGGCGCGGCCGTGCTGGCCGACTGCGTGCCGTCCAAGACGTTCATCGCCTCGACCGGGCTGCGCACCGAGCTGCGCCGCGCCGCCCGCCTCGGCTTCGACATCGACATCGACGACGCCAAGATCTCGCTGCCCGAAATCCACCAGCGGGTCAAGACGCTGGCCGCCGAGCAGTCCGCCGACATCACCGCACAACTGCTGTCGATGGGTGTCGAGGTGATCGCCGGCAAAGGCGAGCTGGTCGACACCACCCCCGGCCTGGCCCGGCACTGCATCAAGGTGACCGCCGACGACGGCAGCACCACCGAGCTCGACGCCGACGTGGTGCTGATCGCCACCGGCGCCAGCCCGCGGATCCTGCCGTCGGCGCAGCCCGACGACGAGCGCATCCTGACCTGGCGCCAGCTCTACGACCTGGACTCGCTGCCCGACCACCTCATCGTGGTCGGCTCGGGGGTGACCGGCGCCGAGTTCGTCAACGCCTACACCGAACTCGGTGTCGAGGTGACGGTTGTGGCCAGCCGCGACCGGGTGCTGCCCTACGAGGACGCCGACGCCGCGCTGGTGCTCGAGGAGTCGTTCGCCGAGCGCGGCGTCAAGCTGGTCAAGAACGCCCGCGCCGACTCCGTCACCCGCACCGACGGCGGAGTGCTGGTCACGATGACCGACGGCCGCACCGTCGAGGGCAGCCACGCGCTGATGACGATCGGGTCGACGCCCAACACCGCCGGCCTGGGCCTGGAGCGGGTGGGCATCGAGCTGGGCCGCGGCAACTACCTGACCGTCGACCGGGTGTCCCGCACGTCGGTGCCCGGCATCTACGCCGCCGGCGACTGCACGGGTTTGCTGCCGCTGGCGTCGGTCGCCGCGATGCAGGGCCGGATCGCGATGTGGCACGCGCTGGGCGAGGCCGTCACACCGATCCGGCTGCGCACGGTCGCCGCGGCGGTGTTCACCCGGCCGGAGATCGCCGCGGTCGGGGTCCCGCAGTCGGCCATCGACAACGGCTCGGTGCTGGCCCGCACGATCATGCTGCCGCTGCGGACCAACGCCCGCGCCAAGATGTCCGAGCTGCGGCACGGTTTCGTCAAACTGTTCTGCCGGCAGGCCACCGGCGTGGTGATCGGCGGCGTGGTGGTGGCGCCCATCGCCTCGGAGCTGATCCTGCCGATCGCCGTCGCGGTGCAGAACCGCATCACCGTCAACCAGTTGGCGCGCACGCTGGTGGTCTACCCGTCGCTGTCGGGTTCGATCACCGAGGCGGCCCGGCGGTTGATGGCGCACGACGATCTGGACTAGCTGCCGGTAGCCTTAGGCCAGTGCTACCGACGAGTAACAGGAGTCCTGCGCCGTGAGCGATCAGTTCTGGCCGGCTTCATCGCTGGGGCCCCAGCAACGCACCTCCGCCTGGGAACGACTCGGCGCCGAGCAGTTCGACGTGGTGGTCATCGGCGGCGGCGTGGTGGGCTCCGGCTGCGCGCTGGATGCCGCCACCCGCGGCCTGAAGGTCGCGATGGTCGAGGCCCGCGACTACGCCTCGGGCACCTCGAGCCGCTCGTCGAAGATGTTCCACGGCGGGCTGCGCTATCTCGAGCAGCTGGAGTTCGGTCTGGTCCGCGAGGCCCTCTACGAGCGGGAGCTGTCGTTGACGACGCTGGCGCCGCATCTGGTCAAGCCGCTGCCGTTTTTGTATCCGCTGACCAAGCGGTGGTGGGAGCGCCCCTACGTGGCCGCCGGCATCTTCCTCTACGACCAGCTGGGCGGCGCGAAATCTGTTCCGGCACAAAAGCATTTGACCCGCGCGGGCGCTTTAAGACTGTGCCCGGGGCTCAAGCGCAGCTCGCTGATCGGCGGAATCCGCTACTACGACACCGTGGTCGACGACGCCCGCCACACCATGACGGTGGCGCGCACCGCCGCGCACTACGGCGCGGTGGTGCGTTCGTCGACTCAGGTGATCGCGTTGCTGCGCGACGGCGACCGGGTGACCGGCGTACGGGTGCGTGACTCCGAGGACGGCGCGGTCACCGACGTGCGTGGTCATGTGGTGGTCAACGCGACCGGGGTGTGGACCGACGAGATTCAGGCATTGTCCAAGCAGCGCGGCCGATTTCAGGTCCGCGCCTCCAAGGGCGTGCACATCGTCGTGCCCCGCGACCGCATCGTCAGCGACGTCGCGATCATCCTGCGCACCGAGAAGTCGGTGATGTTCGTGATCCCGTGGGGCAGCCACTGGATCATCGGCACTACCGACACCGACTGGAACCTCGACCTGGCCCACCCGGCGGCCACCAAGGCCGACATCGACTACATCCTGGGCACCGTCAATACCGTGCTGACCACCCCGTTGACCCACGCCGACATCGACGGCGTGTATGCCGGGCTGCGGCCGTTGCTGGCCGGGGAGAGCGACGACACCTCGAAGCTGTCCCGCGAACACGCGGTGGCGGTGCCCGCTCCCGGCTTGGTCGCGATCGCCGGCGGCAAGTACACCACCTACCGGGTGATGGCGGCCGACGCGATTGACGCTGCGGCGCAATATGTTCCGGCCCGGGTGGCGCCGTCGATCACCGAGAAGGTGCGGCTGCTGGGCGCCGACGGCTACTTCGCGCTGGTCAACCAGGCCGAACATGTCGGCGAGCTGCACGGCCTGCATCCCTACCGGGTGCGTCACCTGCTGGACCGCTACGGCTCGCTGATCGGCGAGGTGCTGACGATGGCGGACGGTCGTCCGGACCTGCTGAACCCGATCGCTGCCGCGCCGGTCTACCTGCGGGTCGAGGCCGCCTACGCCGCCGCCGCGGAAGGTGCGCTGCATCTAGAGGACATCCTGGCCCGCCGAATGCGGATTTCCATCGAGTACCCGCATCGGGGCGTCGACTGCGCCCGCGAGGTGGCCGAGGTCGTCGCACCGATTCTGGGCTGGACGTCCGCCGACATCGACCGCGAGGTCGAGACCTACACGGCGCGGGTGGAGGCGGAGATACTCTCGCAGGCCCAGCCCGACGACGCGTCCGCCGACGCGCTGCGGGCCGCCGCCCCGGAGGCTCGCGCCGAGATACTCGAGCCGGTGCCGCTCAATTGAGGCAGGATGCTCGCCAGGAAGTCGTCGACGCCGACGGTGGCTCGCGAATGGTCGCCGCGCTTCCACCACCAGCACGCGCGGTGTGCCGACGCGAACGTCTCCGGCCGATGGGCTTGGCTGAACCGCTGCCGCGGCGGTCAGCGTTGACGCGACCGGTCACGGTCCATTATCAGCGCCGCGTTTCTGAGATCAGCCTGAGGAATCCGGGGGAGTCGTCGCCACCCGCGCTCGCAGACTTAAGGAGACCGATGGTGATTGTTCTGTTATTGCTGGCCGCTGTTGTGGCAGGCGCCAACTGGTTAAGTACGCAAAGTCGTCGATATCCCCGCAACGATGCGTCACATCCGTACGCCGGGCGAACCAGCGCCAACGATAAGAACTTCGGCGACATAACGACGCCGGTGCGGGCTCCGTTGTGGCCGTGGGTGCTGGGCATGGCGGTGATCGCCGCGCTGGTGTTGGGCCGGGCCGTTCGTGGCGCTGTTTGGTCCCTGACTCGCTTCGTGTCGGCGGCTCAGCAAGAATCAGCTGGCGTTCGATTCCGACCGGTACGGCTACTCTCGGTTAGGGTTAGGCGGATCGATCCGGTTTTGGCGAATCGGGAACAATAAGAGCGCCGTGCGTTCCCGTTCGGCGTCGGGCTCGAATCCTGTTGATCCGCGGTTGACCGGCCGATCAAGGCTAGGGGTCTTCGGCGAAGCCGCGACACGGGTGCACCTCGAAGCTGAACACGCCGGCCGCAACACCGGGGTCGTCGTTCATGAGCGCAATGGTGTCATCGACAGTGCCGGTGAACGCCCGGACGGCCCAGACCTCCGAACCGTCGAGCACCGTGAACGCCGCGGCCAGCATCCCGGCATCGCGCAGCCCAAGGTTGCGCCGACCATGCTCCCACATGAGCGCAGGCGCGATGTCGTCAGCGCAGTTCGGCCCCGGCTTGAGGAAGACGAGGCTATAAGAATTCGCAGTGGGCACCAGTTCGTTCATCTCGTCATCGGTGAACGTCTTCATCGGTGCTCCTCTCCGACCTCGTCAGCCTGCGCCTTGCAGAATAATTGCCGCGTGGCAAGCCGATGCAGACTGGCCATCTGGATCTTCGACGCGGTAGGCGGAGTGTCGTGCTTGTGACATGCACTCTCATCGAGCTTTCTTCAGGCGCCGGCCAACACCTCAAGAACCGGTGCGAAGCTACTCGGATCCGGCGAGCAAGCTGTAGATCTCGCGGCGGGCGTTCTTGAGGATGGCCACGATGCGCTGTTCTACTTCAGCGGTGGTCGCATATGCGGATTGCGCCACCGCGCCGCACAACGAAGCCAACGCCGTCCGCAGGTCGGCCTGACTTGTGTCGACGTGCTCGTCGAATTGCTTCCAGGGCGGGGTATTGATCTTTTCAGCGGCTGCGCGTCCTTGGTCGGTCAGCTCGAAAAGCTTCGTGCTTCCCTCACTTTCAGAGCTGACGATCAAGCCCTCGTCGTCGAGCAGCTGCAGCGTCGGATACACCGAGCCGGGGCTGGGCCGCCACACATCCTGGCTGCGTTCGGCGATCTCCTGAATCATTTCGTAGCCATGCATGGGACCCTCGGCGAGCAGGGTCAAGATGGCGGCTCGGACATCACCGGGGCGGACGCGACGCCGGCGGCCGGCCCCGCGCCGTCGGCCGCGGGCGCCCGGGCCGAAACCGAAACCAAAGCCGGGGCCGGGCCCGAAACCAAAACCAGTCCCGGGCCCTAGCCAAAATCCGATTCGGGCACAGGCTCGCCTGGACCGTGGCCGGGACGGTGCTCGTGCGGGGGTGGCGGCGGCGGCGGCGGGTGCCCTGGCCCATGTTCATGCGGAGGTGGCGGTGGGTGACCAGGGTGTTTTTTCGGCCCGGCTTTCTTGCCGGGTGCTTTCTTGCCCGGTGCCTTCTTGGCGGGGGCTTTCTTTGGGCCGGGACCATCCTCGTGGGGAGGTCCGGGATGATGACCGGGGCCATGCTTGGGGCCGGGGGCAAGCCTGGGGTGGGGACCGTGGCCGGGTCGGGAATGGGGGCCTTCACCGGGGCCGAAATCGGAGTCTTCGTCGTAGTCGGGTTCGAATTCGGATTCCTCATCGTAATCCGGTTCCAGCTCGGACTCCTCGTCGTAGTCCCACTCGATCGGGCGATCGCTCTGGTAAAGGTCGAGGTCTTCACGGTGCGGTCCGTTTTGCCGCGCACGCCGGTGCTCGAGACCAGCTTCGAGCTCGACCGGAGCATGGTCACCGCCATCGGCGGGCGCGCCGCCTGTGACTGTGTCGGTGATCTGTTCTTCCGCCTCGTCTTTCTTGGCTCGCCCGGGTCGGCGGCTGGGCGTTTGTGGTTCGTTCATGGTCGTCTCTCGCTTTCAGATAGGGAAGGCCGTTGCTTGCTTCCGATACTGAAAGATATA
Organism: Mycobacterium kyorinense; assembly: GCF_002101735.1. Lineage (GTDB taxonomy): Bacteria > Actinomycetota > Actinomycetes > Mycobacteriales > Mycobacteriaceae > Mycobacterium > Mycobacterium kyorinense. The sequence goes on from NZ_LQPE01000159.1 coordinate 22,858, forward strand.
TCGTTCCATATCTTTCATGCAAGCCTCTGGTGGATGAAACTATTCTTAGGGCAATCTCTGACGACGGCCGAGTGGCCGGATCGAGGGTCGGCGACAATCAGTCTCGGCAGCCGAGAGGGCCTGTGCTGTCGGGCTTTTCGGCAGATGCTTGGTGTAGCCGAGCGATGTCGTCGCCCAAGCGTTGGGCATCAGCCGGTGCATTGTTCCTGGCGTCGAGGGTGTTCGGCGAGTGCGCTGACAGGGCGGGGTCGACGGCATGTGCCGCGGTGACAATAACGACCTCGTCGAGCGGCCCGGCGGTGCCAGCGGTTTCGGGCATAGCGATGAGGTAGAGCGCAAAGCCGGCGGCGGCGATGGCGCCCAGTGACATGAACGCCGCGTGGTAGCCGGCGGTGACCACGATCCAGCCAGCGGCGAAGTTCGACAGTGACGCGCCCACACCCCACGCGCTGGTGATCGCTGCCAGGCTGACATTGAACCGGCCGGTTCCATGTGTGACGTCTTGGACGATTAGGGGGAACAACACCCCGAAGATGCCAGCTCCCACACCGTCGAGCAGCTGCACGCCCACCAACCAGTAGGAGTTGTCCGACAACGTGTAGAGGAACCCGCGAACGGTCAGGACCGCGAAACCAACCAGAAAAATGGGCTTTCGTCCCCACGCGTCGGCCTTCGCCCCGGCGATGTAGGCCACCGGCACCATGACGACCTGCGCGGCGAAGATGCACGCCGACATCAGCGCGGTGCCGACATCCTTGTTGTGCAATCCCAGTTCTTGGCCAACCAGCGGCAACATGGCGGCGTTAGCGAAATGGAACGCCACGACCACAACGGCGAAAATCAACAATCTCCGGTTGTGCAGCAGCACCGCGAATCGGGACGGCTGCCGGTGGGCCTCTGCAGGCGCGTGATCCATGCCGCGTGCTACGTCGTGGTCGATCGCCTCGGCCGAAATCCGCAGTGTTGCCACCACGCTGATCACCGCCATGGCAGCCAGCACCCAAAACACCACCACCGGCCCAAAGAAGTAGGCCAGCCCGCCTGCAGCGGCAGCGGCCGTGGCCGTTCCAGCATGCCGGAACGACTCATTGCGCCCAACACGTTCGGAGAAGAATCTCGGCCCCACAACACCCAGCGTGATCGCGGCCAACGCCGGAGCGAAAACCGAGCCGGCGATTCCGGTTAGCGCTTGCAGCAACGAGATCGAATACAAGCCGGGAAACAGCGGCATCGCCAATGCGCCGGCGCTCACCAACACAGCACCACCGATTACTAGCGCCCGCTTCGCGGTCGTCCCGTCGACCCACGCACCGATCGGGGTCTGCGCCACGATCGCCGCGACGCCGCCGACCGCCATCACGAACCCGATCGAGGCCTGGTCCCAATGATGGGTCAGCAGAAGATAGATCGAAAGGTACGGACCTAAACCGTCACGAACATCGGCCAACGAGAAGCTCAGCAAGTCCAGCGCATGGGCCGCTCGCCGCGCGGGAACCTCAGCGACGGTCGACATGGCCGTTCACAACGCCACCGGGTGGCCGTCTAGCCCACGCGACCACAATAAGGTGATCACCGGTTTCTCCTTCGATGTCGAGCATTGTTTGTGAGACCTTTGGCTCCGGTTGAGGCCTGCACGCACAGTGATCCCGATGGCTACGTGTGTTGCAAGCGTGCCGGGCCGCTCTTGCCGGTCTCGCTTTCGTGCTTAACATCATCGGGTCATCCCGCTGCCTATTCGTCTCGACCTGCGACGGTAGCCAGCGAAGTTGAAATGAATCTGAAGAAACCCGCGTCGGCTCGTTTTGTCCATGGTGATCTCAGAACGCCGCGCCAGCAAACTGACCGTCATCAAAATGACGTGCGGCGCGCTCGCCGAATGCTTCCCGCGGCCCCATCCGGTAGCCATGATCAAGCGCCGTCAGCTGACGCGGCGCCGGGCAGTCCGGGAATGGCGAATAACTACCCTCCGCCCTGCCGGTTTTGTCGGTGGCCACCTTCCCGGAACCAAGGCGGGGTCCTGCCGGCGTTGAGACACCAGATTGCGAAGACGGAAAAGACGGTGGTTGCGACGGTCACGAGAATCCCCGCGACTATCACAACCCATGCCGCGATCCGGTAAAGCCTGTCCGGATGTGGCGGCGCCCCGACCGATGGCGGCGCTGCGACGAGAGTGGAAGGGATCGATGGTTCAGGTGTCTCACTCATACATCGCATCATGCCGAGTGCGACAAGAGCCTCGGTAGCGTTCCAGCCATGAAACTGGGAACGCCGGCCGGACGATCAGCCACAGCGAGTCGTAGTCAGGTGGTCCTAAGGGCAGCGGTGACGCGGTCCACGGTTACTGGGTGACGGGCTATACCGGTTGACACCGTAAACCGGACGCACTCATCAACTGCGGGTACACATGGCCTCGGTGGGATTGCCGATCGACGGAGATCCGTTGTATCCCAAGGTGATTGACGTCGGACCCGACGATTTCGGCCAGTCGTTAGCGCTGCTGGCGTACACGCTCGAATTCGACGACCCGATCACGGGTACGCACCGTCGCTTCGTCAGCAGCGCTCGAGGCCTCGCGGCAGGATTCGCAGCGGTGCAGAACTCCGCGTAGCTGCTGGATCCGTCCGGTCGGCGCCGTGGCGTACCGGCATGCGCGTGACGCCGTGCGTCATGGCCTGCGCAACGGTGCGCAAGGTGCCCACGATGCTGACCCGGTTCTGCAGAGTTAACACGCTGGTCTGCAACTGCCACCGCGCACTTTCTATTCCCGCAAAATGGACACCATGACACCGGCTGCCGACACAGCGGGCGTGCTGCGGGTGGCCGACGAGGTGGCAGAGGCGCTGTCGTCGGGCCGCCCGGTCGTGGCGCTGGAAACCACGCTGGTCTCCCACGGTTTCTCGCAGGGCCGCGGCCTTGTGGCCGCGCAGCAGGCCGAGCGGCGCGTGCGCGCCGCCGGGGCCGTGCCGTGCACCGTCGGCGTTGCGGACGGCCTGGTCCGGGCCGGGCTCGATGCCGCGGAGCTTGCGCGCTTCGCCGAGGCGGGGACTGCGGCGCGCAAGGCGGGTGCCCGCGACATTGCGGCGTGTGTGGCCCAGCGCCTGCTGGGCGTCACCACGGTCGGCGGCACCCTGGCCGTCTGCCGTGTCCTCGGTATCCGGTTCATGGGTACCGGGGGGATCGGCGGCGTCCACCGCGGCTTCGCCGAAAGCCTGGATATCTCCAGCGATCTGGTGGAACTGGCCCGCACGCCGGCGATGGTGGTGTGCTCGGGCGCCAAGGCCATCCTGGACGTACCCGCGACGGCCGAGCTGCTCGAGACGCTCAGCGTGCCGGTGCTGGGATGGCGAACCGACACTCTTCCCGTTTTCTACCGCGGCGAGGGCGGCCCGCCCGTGGCCGCACGCGTCGACGGTGCCGCCGACGCCGCGCGAATCGCCGCCCTTCACTGGCGGCTGGCGGGCGCCTCCGGGCTGCTGCTGGGGCGACCGCCGCAGCCCGAACTGGACATCGAGCCGGTGCTGGCCGAGGCGGTCGGCCGCGTCGCGCAGGCCGGGGTGACCGGTCAGGCGGTGACACCGGCCGTCTTGGCGCTGGTGGAAGAACTGACCGGGGGACGCAGCGTCGAGGTCAACCAGCAGCTGATCGCCGACAACGCCGCGTTGGCGGCCGAAGTTGCCGTCGCCTACGCGGCCGTAGCCGGGTAGCGAACAGTAGCTGAACCTTGAGTACGGCGATGCCCAGCGACGGGCGGTGTCAATACCATCGCTGATGATGGCCAATCGATTTGGTGCCGCGATGTGCGTGTTGGCCACCGGTGCGGCGATGGTGTCGGCATGCGGCGCTGACCACCACGCGGTGCAGGGAAAAGCGGGTTGCGGCGGCAAGCCGACTCTGACGGCCAGCGGGTCCACCGCCCAGGAAAACGCCATGGCAACGTTTGTCGCGGCTTTCGAAAGATCCTGTCCGGGGCAGTCGTTGACCTACACGGCCAACGGATCCGGCGCAGGGATCACCGAATTCCTCGGTGGCCGAACGGATTTCGGCGGCTCCGACTCGCCGCTGAGCAAAGCGGAGTACGCCAAGGCGCAGCAGCGGTGCGGCTCGCCGGCGTGGAACCTGCCGATGGTGTTCGGCCCCATCGCGATCGCCTACAACGTCAACGGCCTGACTTCGGTGAACCTCGACGGTCCGACGGCGGCCCAGATCTTCAACGGTCAGATCACGGCCTGGAACGACGCAGCGATCCAGATGCTGAATTTAGGGGTCGCGTTGCCGGCAGAGCCCATCCGGGTGGTGTTCCGCAGCGACGAGTCCGGCACCACGGACAACTTCCAGAGGTACCTCGACACCGCTTCCAACGGCACCTGGGGTAACGGGGCCGGAAAGAAGTTCAACGGCGGTGTGGGCGAGGGCGCTGTGGGCAGCGACGGCGCCGCCGCGGCCGTCAAAGGCACCGAAGGCTCGATCACGTACATCGAATGGTCGGTCGCCCAGACCCAACACCTCAACGTGGCCAAGGTTGTCACGTCGGCCGGCCCGGAGCCGGTAGCGATCGGCCCGGAGTCGGTAGGCAAGACGATCTCAGCAGCCTGGTTCATCAAGGAGGGCAACGACCTGGCCCTTGACACGATCTCGTTCTACCGGCCAAACCAGCCCGGCTCGTATCCCGTCGTGCAAGCGACCTACGAGATCGTCTGCTCAAAGTACTCGGATTCGGGGACCGGTACGGCGGTGAAGGCGTTCCTGCAAAGCGCGCTCGGCCCCGGCCAGAGCGATCTGGCGGACAAGGGATACATCCCGATCCCCGACGAGTTCAAGTCGCGATTGTCGACGGCGGTCAGCGCCGTCTCGTAACCGTCTCGCCCCGGTGCGCAAAGTTCCAGGGTTCTTTTCACTCCCGTCAACGCAATGTTCCGAAAGCTTTTCCGCGGTAGCTGAGGTTTTGCGTCATGGAGTTCATGACGGCGCCGCCGGAAGTCACCTCTGCGCTGATCCACTCCGGGCCAGGTGCGCAATCACTCGTCGGGGCTTCCGCTGCCTGGCAACACCTCGGTGCCCACCTGGAAGAGTCCGCCGAAAACTACGCTGCCGCAGTGTCGTCCCTGACCTCGGCGTGGCAGGGTCCGTCCTCGACGGCGATGGTCGGCGCTGTCGAACCGTACCTGGGCTGGCTTCGCGCCACAGCGCAGCAATGCCGGCAATTGGCCTCTTCGGCGCAGGCCGCGGCGACGGCATACCACTCCGTTCGCGCGGCGGTGGTTCCCACCGCAGCGGTCAGTGCCAACAGGACGCGGCTGGCAGAGTTGTTGGCCACCAACAAGTTCGGCACCAATCTTTCGGCGATCGCCGAAACTGAAGACCAGTACCAGGCGATGTGGGCGAACAACTCGGCGGCGATCAGTCGCTATCAGGCGGCCTCGGCGCAAGCCACCGCGTTGCCACAATTCGCAGCGCCGCCCTCGGTCACCGCGGCGGCTTCGCCATTGGCGTCGGCAACCGACTTCGACCCGAACAGCGGCTGGTTCGGGCTGGCGAACACCTATGCCAACCAATTCGTCTCGTCCGGATTCCCGATCAACCTGCTCAGCTATCTGGCGCAGAACACGTCGGCGCAGGCGCTGCAGGGCATGGGCAGCGAAATCGGCCAGGGCCTGTCGGAGGGCGAGGCCGCCCTGGTGCCGTCGCTGGGTGCACTGGGCGGCGCCGGACTCTCGGCGGAGCCCACCGCGGCGATCGGTGTCGGGGTATCGATGGGCAAGCTGACCGCGCCGCCCGCCGTGGTGGGGCTGTTGCCGGCCACCCAAGCGCCCGTGCAACTTGCGTCAGCCGTGACACCGCTTCCCGCAGGCGAATCCGGGTTGCCCATGCTGCCGCCGATCATGCCGCCGCCGGTGTCGGCGGGCAGCGGCTGGCGCAAACGCAAGCAGCAGAAGTACGACGATCTCGAATACGGCTTGGAGCTCAAGGGCACGGTGATCCATCGGCCGCCCTCGGCGGGGTAACCGATCCGGCGCTACCCCGCATGCCGCGGGCAGAACGCACCCACGCTGGCGCCGACGAAAAACCCGGCATGGTAGCCGTCGAGATTGCTGTTGCTCATCACATCGGACGCGACATCGCTTTTCTGCCTGCCGAGATCAAGCTCATCGCACACCTCGTGACCGGCGATGATCGCGGCTTGCGGTGACGCGAAGTTGATGCCCTTGGACTTCAGCGCCGACAGGAAGTTGACGTCGACGGCGTCGGCATGCGCGGTCGGGGCCGCCAGACCCCCGAGGCCGATCAGCGCAACAACGACAAGCCCGGACAGGTGTGATCGCGCGAGGCGTGGCGAACGCACGAGTGGATCATCGCATGCCCGGACCGGGTGGGCGACTTGGTCATTCAGCGTTGGCAGGCTGGACACCAGTAGGCAACCCGGTCCCCGGTGTGGTCGTAGGCGATCGGGGTGCCGCAGCGACGGCAGGCCATCCCTTGCCGCCCGTACACCCAGAGCTGGCGCCCGGGACGGGTGTCGCCGGTTGTGCAGCGCGCCCACCGGGAGCGATTGGCCCACAACATGTCCCGCGCCCGGGCCACCAGCCGATCCGGGTTGGCGACGGCGCTGACCGGGGAGGTGGGCCGAAGGCCGGCGACGAAACACAGCTCGTTGCAGTAGACGTTGCCAATGCCGGCCATCACCCGCTGGTCCAGCAGCGTCTCGGCAAGCGGCCGCTGCGGCTCGGCCATCAGATTGGCCGCCGCGACCGCCGGATCCCAATCGGCGCCCAACAGGTCGGGGCCCAGATGTGCCACCACGTCCTGGTCGTGTTCACGATCGAGGATCTCCAGCACCCCGAGGTCGATGCCCACGGCCCGAATATCGCCCGCTTCCAAGATGATTCGCACCCGATGATCGACCCGATGGCGACCGACGCGCCAGCTGCCGTCCATCTTCAGATGCGAGTGGATGCTGGCCGGCCCGGCGCGGATGAACAGATGCTTGCCCCGGCTGAGCACCTCGTCGACCAGCCGCCCGGTCAGGTCGACGGTCGCATACCGCGGCACCCGGATGTCGCAGCGGGTCAGCGTCTTTCCGGCCAGCGCGTCGCGCAGCACGGCGGCGGTGTGCCAGACGGTGTCACCTTCGGGCATTACCGCAGCCGCAACCCGCGGGGAGTGCGGGCAAACCCGGCGGCGGTGAGCGCCGCGTGTACCGGCGAATCCTGCAGCTGCAGCACCGGGACCCCGTTGACCCGTTCGACCAGAATCGACTCGATGCGTCCGGCGCCGACCAGATCGGCCAGCGCCGCGGCCGCGGCGTTGCCGGCCTCGGGGTCGTCGGTGAAGCTCAGCAGCGTCCGACCGCCGCGCTCCACAAACCAGGCCAGGGCCCCGTCGACCAGCACGACCAGCGCCCCGGCCTTGCGGCCGGGCCGCGCCGCGCCGTCGGTGGGCGGCCAAGGCAGCGCCGCGCCGTACGGGTTGGCCGGGTCGGCGGCCGCCAGCGCGACGGCCTGGTAGGCGGGCCGCTCCGGGTCGACGCCGTCCAGGTAGCTGCGCAGCCGGTCGACGGTCGAGGCGACGGCGAATTGCGCGCCGCCGAGCGACTCCACGAAGTAGCCCCGCTGGCAGCGGCCGGCGTCCTCGAACGCCGTCAGCACCTTGTAGAGCGTGGCGAACCCGCCGGGAACGGCCTCGGCGGCGACCGCGCCCCGGGTCAGCACGCCGTGGCGGCCCAGCAGTAGCTCGGCCTGGTAGTGCGCGCGCAGTGTGGAATCCGGCTCGGGAGCCGGCAGCGCCGACCAGCGGCCGGCCACCGTCGCGTCGGTGGCGCGGGTCGCCGCATGCGCGACGCTGTAGCGGCTCAACCGCGGCGCGCGGCGATGCCGATGCGCCGGGGTGGACCGCTTGCGGGCGCCGGGGCCGCCGCCGAGCACCGCGCGCACCGGCGCGAACGTGTCGCCGGTGACCCAGCCGGCCCAAATCAGTTCCCACAGCGCCGTTTTGAGCTCGCTGTCGGGGATGTCGGTGGCGAGTTGGCGGAAGAAGAACGCGCCGCCACCGGTCAAGGTGTCCAGGATTGCGCGGTGGGCGGCGGTGAACTCGATCTCGGCCCCGCCGGCCAACGTCAACGGCGCCGAGTCGGCGGAGTGGAACGCGATCCAGCCGTCCGACCCCGAGATGGACCCGGCGCCCGACCAGATCACCTCCCCGGACGCCAGCAGCTCGTCGAGCATCGCCGGCGAGTAGTCGCGCACCCGCGGCGCCAGCACCAGCCGCTCGATCGCCGACGCCGGCAGCGGCACACCGGCGAGCTGATCGATCACCGCGGCCAGCGCGTCGATGCCCGCATTGTCCGACGAGCCGACGTGCTGCCAGGCCGGCAGGAACCGCGCGTAGGCCGCGGTGCTGACCGGCTCCACCTGCGCGCGCAACGCCGCCAGCGAGCGTCGCCGCAATATCCGCAGCACCTCGACGTCGCACCACTGGTCATCAGCGGTGAATTCGCCGCGGACCAGCCGCCCGTCGGCGGCCAGCCGGCCCAGCACGTCGCCCGCCACTCGCAGACCCAGACCGAACCGGGCGGCGGCCTCGGCGGTGGTGAACGGTCCGTGCGTGCGCGCGTACCGGCCGAGCAACTCGCCCAGCGGGTCGGCGACCGCCTCGGTGAAGCTCGTGGGCACCCCGACCGGAACCGCGACCCCGACGCCGTCGCGCAGCCGGCCGATGTCCTCGACGGCCACCCACCAGGTCTGCCCGGCGAACGACACCGTCAGCGCGCGTTTGGCGGCGAGCAGCCCCTCCAACCAGCCGCCGACGTCGGCGCCGCCGGCCCGGGCGGCCACCTCCTCCTCGGTCAGCGGACCCAGCAGCCGCAGCAGGTCGGCGACCGCCTCGGCGTCGCGGGCCACCCGGTCGCCCGACAGGTGCTGCAACTGCCGGGCGGTGGCGGCCACGACCTGCGGGTCGAGCAGCTCGCGCAGCTCGACCCGGCCCAGCAGCTCCGCCAGCAGCGTGGCATCCAACGACAGGGCCGCCGCGCGGCGTTCGGCCAGCGGGCTGTCGCCCTCGTACATGAACGCCCCGACGTAGCCGAACAGCAGCGAAGCCGCAAACGGCGACGGCGTCGCGGTCTCGGCCTCCAGCACCCGCACCCGGCGCTGAGTGATCCGTGCCATCAGCTCGGCCAGCATCGGCACGTCGTAGACGTCCTGCAGGCATTCGCGGATGGTCTCCAGCACGATCGGGAAGTCGGGATATTTGCGTGCCACGTCCAGCAATTGCGCCGCCCGCTGGCGTTGATGCCACAGCGGCGAGCGTTTGCCCGGATGGCGGCGCGGCAACAGCAAAGCGCGCGCCGCGCATTCCCGGAACCGTGACGCGAACAGCGCCGAACCGCCCACTTCAGCGGTGACGAGCGGGTCGATCTCGTCGGCGTCGAACACGAAAAGCTCCGCGCCCGGCGGCTCGGCGGCGTCGGTGTCGGGCAGCCGCACCACGATGCCGTCGTCGGAGGCGGTCGGTTTCTCGTCGATGCCGTAGCGCTCCGCCAGCCGGCGGCTCACCGCCAGCGCAAGCGGGCCGTGTACTCGCAGCCCGTACGGCGAGTGCAGGATCACCCGCCAGTCGCCCAGCTCGTCGCGGAACCGCTCGACCACCAGGGTGGTGTCGGTGGGCACGACGGCGGTGGCGGCCCGCTGATCCTCCAGCAGCCGGCGCAGATTCTCGGTTGCGTAGTCGTTGAAACCCAATTCGGCGCAACGCTTTTCGAACTCGCCCTGGCTCAATCCGGCCAGCTCGCCGGTGAACGCGCCGAGCGCGGCGCCCAGCTCGGCGGGCCGCCCGACGTCGTCGCCGCGCCAGAACGGAAGGCGGGCCGGCTGGCCCGGCGCCGGGATCACCAGCACCCGGTCGTGGGTGATCTCGGTGATCCGCCAGCTGGTGGCCCCCAACGAGATGACGTCGCCGGGCCGCGACTCGTAGACCATCTCCTCGTCGAGTTCCCCGACGCGCGAAGGCTTTTCGGTGGCGAGCCAGACGGTGAACAGCCCGCGGTCGGGAATCGAGCCGCCGGAGGTGACCGCCAGCCGCTGCGCGCCCGGCCGCGCCGTCAACGTCCCGGAGTCGCGGTCGTAGACCAGCCGCGGCCGCAGCTCGGCGAACTCGGTGGACGGGTACTTGCCGGCCAGCAGGTCCAGCACCGCCTCGAACGCGCTGCGCGGCAGCGTCGCGAACGGCGCGCTGCGCCGCACGGTGTCGAACCACCGATCGGCGTCAACAGGTTCCAGCGCTGCGGCCGCCACCGTGTGCTGGGCGAGGATGTCCAGCGGGTTGGTGGGCACCCGCATGGTCTCGATCTGGCCGTCGAGCATGCGCTGCACGGTGACCGCGCAGCCGATCAAATCGGTGCGGTGCTTGGGAAACACCACGCCGCGCGAGATCTCGCCGACCTGGTGACCGGCCCGGCCGATGCGCTGCAGGCCGCTGGCCACCGACGGCGGCGCCTCCACCTGGATCACCAGGTCGACCGCGCCCATGTCGATGCCCAGCTCCAGGCTGGACGTCGCGACCACGGCTTTGAGCCGCCCGCTTTTCAGGTCCTCCTCGACGGCGGCGCGCTGCTCCTTGCTCACCGAGCCGTGGTGAGCGCGCGCCAAAACCGCTGGCGCGCCGTAGCTCTGGCCGCTGCCCAACAGCTGCGCGGGCGCGCCGCCGGCCACCTGCGGGTTGCCCGCGCCGTCCAGTTCGACACCGCAGCGCTCGGCGTGAATCTCGTTGAGCCGCGCGGTAAGTCGCTCCGCCAGGCGCCGCGAGTTGGCGAACACGATGGTCGAGTTGTGCGCCTCGATCAGGTCGACAAGCCGCGCCTCCACGTCGGGCCAGATGGTGCGCTCGGCCAGGTTGGTCATATCCGGGACCGGAACCTGCACGGACAGCTCGAACGTCTTGGCCGCCGGCGGAGACACGATGGTCACCGGGGCCGCGCCGCCCAGGAACCGGGCGACCTCCTCGGGCGGGCGCACGGTGGCCGACAGCCCGATCCGCTGGGCCGGCCGCTCGGTCAGCGAGTCGAGCCGCTCCAGCGACAGCGCCAGGTGAGCGCCGCGCTTGGTGCCGGCAATGGCGTGCACCTCGTCGACGATGACGGTCTGCACGCCGGCCAAGGTCTGCCGCGCCGCCGACGTCAGCATCAAAAACAGGGACTCGGGGGTGGTGATCAGCACGTCGGGCGGCGTGCTGATGAGCTGACGACGGCGCGCGGGCGGGGTGTCGCCCGATCGCAATCCGACGCTGATCTGCGGGACGGGCAGCCCGCGCCGCTCGGCTACCCGGGTCATTCCGGCCAGCGGGCCGCGCAAGTTGCGCTCGACGTCGACGGCCAGCGCCTTCAGCGGTGACACGTACAGCACCCGGGTGCCCGGCTCGCGGTCGGCGGACCCGGCCAGGTCATCGATCGCCCACAGGAACGCGGCCAGCGTCTTGCCCGACCCCGTCGGCGCGATGACCAAGGTGTGGCGGCCGTCGGCGATGGCCGCCCAGGCCTCGGCCTGCGCGGGCGTCGGCGCCGCGAAGGTGCCGGCGAACCAGTCGCGGGTGACGGCGCTGAACCGTGCCAGTGGGTCAGGCGGGGCGGAGCTCATCTGGCCATGGTGCCAACGGGCACCGACATCATCGGCGATCGGGCGCGACCGCCGCGGCCAGCTCGGCGGGAATGTCGGGCACCCGGCCGATCGCATCCAGCAACGCATGCGCGCAGGTGTCGCCGAGGTAGTTCGCGTCGATCGACGGGTCCATGATGCGCTGCCGGCACATCTCGAACGTGAACGACAGCCAGCTGAACACCGCCGCGCGCAGGTCACGCTCGACCGCCGGGGCGAAACCGTTGCTCATTCCGCCCGGCACCAACGCGCTGGCCGCACCCATGATGCGCTGCATCTGGCGGTTTTTGGCCTCGTCGTCGATTTCGACCAGGACGGGGTCGTAGCGGCCGGCGCGCACATACACCGCCCAGGCCGCGTGCGGGTGGTTCTGGTGGTAGGCCACATACGCCAGCACGCCGGCGCGCACCCGCTCGAACAGTGTGCCTCCCGGGTCGGGCGGATTCTCGGTCGCGGCGTAGAGCTGCTCGGCCTCGTGCTTGACGACGGCGGCGAAGAAGGCGCGTTTGTCGGGGAAGTAGTGGTACATCAGCGCGCGGGACACCCCGGCCCGTTCGGCGATCTCGTCGATGCGGACGTCGTCGTAGGGCCGCTCGCCGAAGGCCTGCGACCCCAGCGCCAGCAACTCCGAGCGCCGGTCATCCGGGGACAACCGTCGCCTGCGCCCTGCCATATTCCGATGCTACGTCGAAGCTGTTGAACGTTTGTTAAATTAGCGTGGCATCAACTGGCAAACCCGGGCGGGCGGTCAGCGCTGGTCGGGGGCGACCGCTTTGGCGAGTTGCTCGGGGATCCCGGGCACCCGGGCGACCGCGTCGAGCAGCGCGTGCGCAGGCGTCGGCGAGTTGGCCGGCGTCGGTCGACGGGTGGATGATCCGTTGCCGGCACACCTCGAAGGTGAGCGCCAACCAGCCGTGGACCATGACCCGCAAATCCCGCTCGACGTCGGGCTCGAGCTTGTTCTCCGGCCCCTCCACCTCGAGGATGCGCCGCATGATGTGCTCCATCTGGCGATCCTTGGCCTCGTCGTCGATGCCGAGCAGCACAGGGTCGGAGCGACCGAGCCCGACATAGGCGGCCCACGCGGCGTGCGGATGCTCCTGGTGATACTGCATGTACGCCAGCACGCCGGTCCGCACCTCCTCGAACAGCGACTGGCCCGGCGACGGCAAGTTATGGCTGGTCTCGAACAGCTGATCGGCCTGCGCCTTGACCACCGCGGCGAAGAACGCCCGCTTGTCGGGGAAGTAGTGGTACATCAGCGCGCGCGACACCCCGGCGCGTTCGGCGATCTCGTCGATGCGGACCTCGTCGTAGGGTCGTTGCCCGAAAACCTCCGCACCGAGCGCCAGCAACTCTGATCGCCGATCGTCGGGAGATAACCGGCGCCTAGGCGTTCGCATGCGCTCGATGGTACTTCCACAACGAATTCGCTGGCTTGCGACTCAGCAAACCGGCCCGCGGCAGGTGCGTGTGCGCCGTTTGCCGAAGGCCCACTTGGGTACTCAGGGCTGGAATTCCTATCCGGGAAGGGACGCAATGGCTGACAAGAACGCGAATCCAAAACAGCAGCAGCTCGAGGGGTACCGCGTCGAGCGGGACACCGGCTACTTGACGACACAGCAAGGCGTTCGGGTGGACCACACCGACGACGCGTTGACCGTCGGGGAACGCGGGCCCACCCTGTTGGAGGATTTCCACGCCCGGGAAAAGATCACCCACTTCGACCACGAGCGCATCCCGGAACGCGTGGTGCACGCCCGCGGCGCCGGCGCCTACGGGTATTTCGAGCCGTACGACGACTCGCTTGCCGACTACACCGTCGCGAAATTCCTGACGACACCCGGTAAGCAGACGCCGGTGTTCGTGCGGTTTTCGACCGTCGCGGGCTCCCGCGGCTCTGCCGACACGGTGCGTGATGTACGGGGTTTCGCCACCAAGTTCTACACCGACCAGGGCAACTACGACCTCGTCGGCAACAACTTTCCGGTGTTCTTCATCCAGGACGGGATCAAGTTCCCCGACTTCGTGCACGCCGTCAAACCCGAGCCGGACAACGAGATTCCGCAAGCCCAGTCCGCGCACGACACGCTGTGGGACTTCGTGTCGCTGCAGCCGGAAACGCTGCACACCATCATGTGGCTGATGTCGGACCGGTCGTTGCCGCGCAGCTACCGGATGATGCAGGGCTTCGGCGTGCACACCTTCCGACTGGTCAACGCCAAAGGCGAAGGCACGTTTGTGAAATTCCACTGGAAGCCGCGCCTCGGTGTGCACTCGCTGGTCTGGGACGAATGCCAGAAGGTCGCCGGCAAGGACCCCGACTTCAACCGCCGCGACCTGTGGGATTCCATCGAGGCCGGCCAGTACCCCGAGTGGGAGTTGGGTGTGCAACTGGTGCCCGAAAGCGACGAGTTCAACTTCGACTTCGATTTGCTCGACGCCACGAAAATCATTCCGGAAGAACAGGTTCCGGTGCGCCCGGTGGGCAAGATGGTGCTCAACCGCAACCCGGACAACTTCTTCGCCGAAACCGAGCAGGTGGCCTTCCACACCGCCAACGTGGTGCCCGGCATCGACTTCACCAACGATCCGCTGCTGCAGTTCCGCAATTTCTCCTACCTGGACACCCAGCTGATCCGCCTGGGCGGCCCGAATTTCGCCCAGTTGCCGGTCAACCGGCCGGTGGCCGAGGTGCGCACCAACCAGCACGACGGGTATGGGCAGATCGCCATTCCCAAAGGGAAATCGAGCTACTTCAAGAACTCGCTCGGCGGTGGCTGCCCGGCGCTGGCGGACGAGGGTGTGTTCCGGCACTACACCCAGAAGGTCGATGGGCAGAAGATCCGCCAGCGCGCCAAGAGTTTTGAGGACCACTACAGCCAGGCCCGGATGTTCTGGAAGAGCATGTCGCCGGTCGAGGCCAAACACATCGTGGCCGCCTACGCGTTCGAACTCGGCCACGTGGAAACCGTCGAGATCCGGTCGCGGGTGGTCGAGCAGCTGAACCTGGTCGACCACGACCTGGCCGCGCAGGTCGCGGGCCAACTCGGCCTGCCGGTGCCCGACGAACAGCCCGTCGACGACAAAATGCCTGCCTCGCCGGCGCTTTCGCAACTCAACACCGCCACCGACAGCATCGAGAGCCGCAAGATCGCCGTGCTGGCCGCCGACGGCGTCGACGTGGCGGGCACCGAGCGGTTCGTGGAGGCGATGCGCAAACGGGGCGCCATCGCCGAGGTGCTCGCGCCGATCGGCGGTGGGACGCTGTCGGGCGGATCGGGCGGTGAGATCGCGGTGGACCGGTCGATCACCAGCATGGCTTCGGTGCTCTACGACGCGGTGGTGGTGCCCTGCGGACCGGACGCCATGGAGACACTGGCCGGCGACGGCTACGCCATGCATTTCGTGACCGAGGCGTACAAGCACTACAAGCCGGTGGGCGCATTCGGCGCCGGCGTCAAGCTGCTGCCGAAGGCCGGGATAGCCGAGCAGACCGCCGACAGCACGAAAGTTGTTGACTCCCACGGCGTCGTGACGACAACAGCTGCCGCGGACGACCTGTCCGACGACTTCTTCGAGGCGTTCGCGGCCGCGCTGGCCAAGCATCGCGCCTGGGACCGCGAAACCGATTCGGTGCCGGCCTGATGACCATCGCGTTCTCCGACCTGGTCACCACGCCGTTCCGGTGGGCGGCGGCCCTTCGCGGCCGCCGGGTGTTTCACCCGGACGGGGTGTTGGCCAGCGGCTGGATCGAGCGGTGGGCACCGCCGGAGCAGGGGTTGCCGATCACCTCGTGCGAGGTGGTCGGGCGGGTCTCCAAGGGGCTGGGGACTCCGGGCGCGCTGCCCGACATCGTCGGCCTGGCCTGGAAGATGCCCGCCTCGTCCTATCCGCCGACGGGCTGGGATGTGCTGTTGGCGTCCACCGGTGCCGGTCTGCTCACCCGTATGGGGTTGCGGCCGGTGACCTCGTGGTCGGGGGTGACGCTGTCGAGCCTGATGCCGCTTCGCTACCGGCAGAGCTACTGGTGGATCCGGGCCCGGCTGATCACCGAGATCGCCGACGGCGGGGTGTCGCTGGACAGTGTCCGCACCCAGGTCGACGACGGAGGCCTGATGTTCGCGGTCGAACAGGCCAGGGGCACAAGGAGTTTCGAGATGCTCGGACAGCTGACGCTCAACCGCCTGCTGACCGGCGACGAGGCCCGCGACCTGGTCGTCGATCCCACCATCCACAGCCCTGCGGACGCCGGGCTGGCGCCGGGTTGGTTGACCGAGTTGCGGCGCGGCGCCTACGGCCGCAGTCGGCAGGGCCGCGACGCTAAGTGAATGTCACGCCCTGCGCCAGCGGCAGCTGGTCGGAGTAGTTGACGGTGTTCGTGGCGCGACGCATGTAGCCCTTCCACGCGTCCGACCCGGACTCCCGGCCGCCGCCGGTGTGCTTCTCCCCGCCGAACGCGCCGCCGATCTCCGCGCCCGAGGTGCCGATGTTGACGTTGGCGATGCCGCAGTCCGAGCCGTCGATGAAGCGGTTGGCCTCGCGGAGGTCTGTGGTGAAGATCGCCGATGAAAGCCCTTGCGGCACTCCGTTGTTCAACGCTATCGCCTCGTCCAGGTCGTCGTAGGTCACCGCGTAGAGAATCGGCGCGAAGGTCTCGGTGGCCACGATCGCCGTTTGCGCCGGCATCCGCGCCAGCGCCGGCGCGACGTAGTAGGCGTTTTCCGGGCCGAGGTGGTGGCGCTCGCCGCCGATCACCTGCCCTCCGTCGGCGCGGGCCTGCTCCAACGCCCCCACCATGTCGCGGTAGGCGGTCTCGTGGATCAGCGGGCCGACCAGTGTGCTGTGCGCGCACGGGTCACCGATGGGCAGCTGCCGGTAGGCCGCGGCGACACGCGCGACCACCTCGTCGGCCACCGAGCGGTGCACGATCAGCCGGCGCAGCGTGGTGCAGCGCTGCCCGGCGGTGCCAGCGGCGGCAAACACGATGGCCCGCAACGCCAAATCCAGGTCGGCCGACGGCGTCACGATCGCCGCGTTGTTGCCGCCCAGCTCCAGCAGCGCGCGGCCGAACCGCGACGCGACCCGCGGCCCGACCTCGCGGCCCATCCGGACCGAGCCGGTCGCCGACACCAGCGCGACCCGCTCGTCGTCGACCAGCCGCTCGCCGGCCTCGCGGTCACCGAGCACCAGACCGCTGACCCCGCGCGGCGCCCCGACGTCGCCGGCCGCCCGCTCGATCAGCGCCTGGCAGGCCAGCGCCGTCAACGGCGTCAACTCCGAGGGCTTCCACACCACGGTGTCGCCGCACACCAGCGCCACCGCGGTGTTCCAGGCCCACACCGCGACCGGAAAGTTGAAGGCGGTGATCACGCCGACCACACCCAGCGGATGCCAGGTTTCCATGAGCCGGTGCCCCGGCCGCTCAGAGGCGATGGTGCGCCCGTAGAGCTGACGGGAAAGCCCGACGGCGAACTGGCAGACGTCGATCATCTCCTGCACCTCGCCCAGCGCCTCGGCGGTGATCTTGCCGACCTCGACGGTGACCAGCGTGGCCAGCTCCTCCTTGTGCGCGGCGAGCAGCTCGCCGAGCCGGGCCACCAGGGCGCCGCGCACCGGCGCCGGGGTGGCCCGCCACGTCGAAAATGCCTGCGCCGCAGCGCTGATCGCGCCGTCGGCGTCGTCGACCGAGTCCACGGTGAACAGCACGTCGCCGGTGATCGGCGTACCGGCCGGCAGGCCGTGCCCGCCCGGCTCGCCGAGCGTGACCTGAACGCCGATCGCGTCCAGCGCGCGGCGCACGCGTGCGCGTAGTTCGTCAGCGGTGGGCAAGCTCATGCAGCCGTCTCCTCGGCGTCGTAGAGGTCGTATGGGTCGTGGATATGCCGGTCGATCGCGCCGGCCATCCAGTCCATGCTGTAGCCGGAGTCGTCTGAGGCGGCGCAGGTCGACGCGTCGCGGTCCAGGTTGGACCGGAAGATGCCGGCCGCCGATGCTGGCAGGAAGTCTTCGTAGACAATGGGTTTGGCCGGGTCGCCGCCGCGATAGTAGGCAAGTCCCTGGGCAGCCATCTCCTCGTCGGTCGACGGGAAGTACCGCCCCCAAACCGCTGCCGGGTCGGCGGTGCCCATTGCGGCGTCGTACCGTTCGCGGCCTTTCGGTGTCAGCGCCACGCCGCGGGCCTCGACCTCGCCGAAGCGCACCCGCACGGTGCCCTCGACAACAGAGCCGTCGTCGCAGCGGAACCGCCGCGGCTCGGCCAGCGCGCGAAACGACGTCTGGCGCAACAACACCGGCGGCCCGTCGGTGCGCGGCGGTCCCTGGATCGCGTCGATCATCGCGATGCCGCGCGCCGTCATCCGCTGGTACAGCTCGTCGATGTCGAGCACCCGCGGGGTGAGGTGGTTGATGTGGGTGGAGCCCACCCCGGCGATGTCGGCGGCCACCGCAGACACCCGGGACAACTCGTCGTACCACGACTTGTCGATGGGCTCGCGTGACAGCGCGAACGCCGCCACCGCCTGCCCGACGAACTCGTCGGCCTCGTCTGCGGGGCAGCCGCCTTCGGCGGCGATCACCCGGGCGCGAGCGAGCAGCGCCGGGTCGAACAGCTGCCGTCGCGCCAGGAACGCCTGCACCCGCGATCGCAGGCCGGCGTCGAAGAACCGGGCATCGTGCAGGGCCAGCATCGACGTGAACACTCGAAATGGATTGCGGGCCAACTCATCTGCGTGTATCGGCCGGAAGGCGGTGGATACTACCGGAACCGGCGACACCGCCTCACGCAGGTCGTAGTAGCCGACCGGGACCATGCCGAACGCGCCGAACAGGTCGGCGACGGCGGTCAACTCGGCCGGGGAGCCGACCCGGATCGCGCCGTGCCGCTCGGCGGTGACCCGGTCGAACGATCCTAGGCGTGAGGCATCCGGATGCGCCTGCACGTAGTCACGGTTGACCTCGGTGCTGACCTGCACCAACGTCGGGTAGGCCGGCACCTCGCGGCCGTACATCGCCGACAATCCGGCGGCGAACCGCTCGCGCAGCTGCCAGGCCGCAAGCTTTTTCGCAGTGCTCATCGTCGGCTATCGTCCGGCCATGGCTCTCGACGACATCGACCGGACCCTGGTGCGCGAGCTGGTCGCCGACGGGCGCGCGACGTTGTCGGACCTGGCCGCCAGCGCCGGCCTGTCGGTGTCGGCGGTCCAGTCGCGGGTGCGTCGTTTGCAGGAGCGCGGCGTGGTGACCGGGTATGCGGCGCGGATCGACCCCGAGGCGGTGGGGCACTTGCTGTCGGCGTTCGTGGCCATCACTCCTCTCGATCCCTCCCAACCCGATGATGCGCCCGCCCTCCTCGAACACATCGAGGCGATCGAGTCGTGTCACTCGGTGGCCGGTGAGGAGAGCTACATCCTGCTGGTCCGTGTCGAGTCCGCGCGGGCCCTGGAGGACCTACTGCAGCGGATCCGGACCACGGCCAACGTTCGGACGCGAAGCACGATCATTCTGCGCACTTTTTACAGCGGAAGGCAGTTTGTGCCGTAACTCTTACGGTGTCGTGGCGTTAAAAACGTAAACATATTGCTAAAATCGTGGCCATGACTGTGCTGACGGCCACCGACGAACAGCTGCAGCCCGACCGTGTGCTGGACGTGCTGGGCCGCAGCATCCAGCTCGGCGGCTTCGACCTGGTGCTCGATCTGGAGCGCTCGGCCGGCTCGTATCTGGTCGACGCCCGCACGGGCCGGCGCTACCTGGACATGTTCACGTTCGTGTCGTCGTCGGCACTGGGCATGAACCATCCGGCGCTGGCCGGCGACGACGCCTTCCTCGCCGAACTCGCTCACGCCGCGATCAACAAACCGAGCAACTCCGACGTGTACTCGGTGCCGATGGCTCGCTTCGTCGAGGCCTTCGTGCGAGTGCTGGGCGATCCGGCGCTGCCGCACCTGTTCTTCATCGACGGCGGTGCCCTGGCGGTGGAGAACGCGCTGAAGATCGCCTTCGACTGGAAAAGCCAGCACAACGAGGCGCGCGGCATCGACCCTGCGCTGGGCGGCCGAGTGTTGCATCTGCGCGGGGCATTTCACGGCCGCAGCGGCTACACGCTGTCGCTGACCAACACACACAGCCCGCTCAACGTGGCCCGCTTTCCGAAATTCGACTGGCCGCGTATCGACGCCCCCTATCTGCGACCCGGGGCGGACATGGACGCGGCCGAAGCCGAGTCGCTGCGGCAGGCCCGGGCGGCGTTCGACGCCCATCCGCACGACATCGCCTGCTTCATCGCCGAACCGATCCAGGGCGAAGGCGGCGACCGGCACTTCCGCCCGGAGTTCTTCGCCGCCATGCGCGCACTGTGCGACGAGCATGATGCTCTGCTGATCGTCGACGAGGTGCAGACCGGCTGCGGACTCACCGGAACCGCTTGGGCCTACCAGCAATTGGGCGTCGCGCCGGACATCGTCGCGTTCGGCAAGAAGACCCAGGTGTGCGGGGTGATGGCCGGCCGGCGCGTCGACGAGGTCGCCGACAACGTGTTCGCGGTCAACTCGCGGCTCAATTCCACGTGGGGCGGCAACCTCACCGACATGGTCCGAGCGCGCCGCATCCTGGAAGTGATCGAATCCGAGCAGCTGTTCGCCAACGCCGCCGCGCAGGGCCGCTATCTGCGGGCAGGGCTCGACGACCTGGCCGGCGACTTCCCCGCGGTCATGCTCGACGTCCGCGGGCGCGGCCTGATGTGCGCGTTCAGCCTGCCCGGCACCGCCGAGCGCGACGACGTTGTTCGCGAGCTGTGGCGACGCGGGGTGATCGTGCTGCCCAGCGGGGCCGACAGCGTGCGCTTCCGTCCGGCGCTCACCGTCTCGCGCGCCGAGATCGACGAGGCGCTGGACGCCGTCCGCGACGTGTTTACCGCCTCCTACCACCGGGTATACCCTCGGCGAGGTCGGGTCTAGCCGAAGGCTCCGCGCGGCACGTCCGCAACGGCGATGTAACTCCAGTCGCCGGTTTGCCGATGCATCAACAAGCAGCCGACAGCAAGATAGAGGTTCGCAGATGCAAAAACCACGTCAGCGCTCAGGTGGCGACCACCTGGGTCAAGAGGACCGCGACGTCGCTTCGGCGGTGCGGTTCGCGGTGCTGACTGCCGTCGCCGGAGTGGCGTTTCTGATCGTTGCGGCGCTGTGGGTCAGCACCTGTAACGGTGTGATGGCTGTCGACACCGTGGCCTGCGGCGTGCCGCAGCGCACTCTGCTGGCATTCGGCGCTCCGGCCATCTTGTTGGCCGGTGGGCTGTGGGCATTTCTGCGCACCTACCGCATTTGGCGCGACGAGGGCACGTGGTGGGCCTGGCAGGGCGCGGGATGGTTCCTGCTGATGCTGATGCTGCTCACGCTGACGATGGGCGCCCCGCCGATCGCGGGTCCGGCCCTAGCTGGTTGACGACTGCCGGGACTTCCACTGCTCCTCTATGCGAGCCACCCGGCGCAGTTCGATGACGAACCACAGCGCCCCGGCGATGGTGCCGAGCACGGCGATGGCGACCGTCGCCGACAGCCACTCGTAATGCCGATAGGCGGCGACCGCCGCCGTGCTGATCATCCCGGCCACCGCGACGGCGATCAGGATGAACCCTGGCCAGAACAAGTTGTCCTTCATCGTGATACCGGCGTGCGGCTGGGTGGTCCGGAATGGATCAGTCGGATTGTGATGCGTGTCGCCCATCAGCTCCCCTTCCGTCATCGGACCAGGTAACACGAATGCTACTCACTGACTTCTCAAACCGGGCCGACCTCGCTGCGGGCGAAGATCTCGGGCAGGCAGATCGCGCCGATCGTGGTCACCAGCCACACCACCACCGTCGCGGCGGCCCACGACGCGATGTCCCCGAACTGCAGGCCGTCGGTCCACGCCGCGGCCAGACCCAGCGCTATCACCGTCAACACCAGGCCGGTACCGCCAAGCACCAGTGACGCGTATGCATGAGGCAGCTTCAAGATCAGCACCGACAGCAGCGCCTGCGCAACCGAGAAGAGTGCTACGGCGACAATGAATCCCGACGCCGAGAGCGACACGCCGGGAACCACCCACGCCGCCACCAGCAGCCCGATCGCCCACGATCCCATCACGACGACAGCCCGCACCAGAATTTGCGTCATGGCACCAGCGTAGGTCTGGGACTGCTCACTCGCGGTATAAGTCGCGGTCGTCTTCGTCGGCGCCGACAATCTCCTGACGCTGCTCCTGCCAGTCCGAGGCATTCGCCTCCACCGGTGGCATCTCCCGGTCGGGCATCTCCGGAACAGGGGTGGTTTCCTGCTCCTGCTCGACAGCGTCGGCGACGGGAACCTCGTCGGACAGCGGATCGCGGTCGTCCATCGCACCCTTCCTGGGTTTCGCTCGCCGCGGCGAGGGGGTATCAGGTCTACACAATGATGACGTCAACAGCAGCCGGCAACGGCGCAGCATCCCGGCTAGCCGAGCATCGGGGCCAAAATCACAAACGCGATCACGTAGATCCCGATCGCCACCAAGACCACGACGAGCAGCGTGATCACCGCGATCACCGCGGTGCGCCGAAGCCTGCGCGTGCGGCGAACTTCCGTGGTGTCGGTCTCCTCCATGGCCGCTGGAATACCCGGCGCGTGGCGATCGTAAGCGCGGCGCAGCCGGGTCCCCGCCGGGCGAAGTGCTCATGACTGACCGGCTGGAACGCGGGGGTAGTCTCAGTCAAATATTGCCGGGAGGCCAGATGACCGCTACCGAAGTGTCAGGTAAAGCCCAGCAACGAGGCGACCGTGCCATCGAGTTCAGGGTCGCCGCCCGGTTGGAGAATCTGGCGATGCTGCGCACTCTGGTCGGCGCGGTGGGCGCCTTCGAGGACCTCGACTTCGACGCGGTGGCCGACCTGCGGCTGGCGGTCGACGAGGTGTGTACCCGGCTGATCCGCTCCGCGGCCCCCGACGCGACGCTGGTGGTGGTGGTCGACCCGCGCGACACCGAATTGGTCGTGCATGCGTCGGCGGCCTGCCAGACCTCCGACGTGGTGACGCCCGGCAGTTTCAGCTGGCACGTGCTGACCTCGTTGACCGACGACGTCCAGACCTTCCACGACGGTCGCGGGCCCGAAGGGTCCGGCGGCGTTTTCGGCATCACGTTGACGACGCGACGGGCGGGCTCTGCCAGGTGACAGCGCGAGCTGTCGGCGGTTCGGCTTCGCGGCCCAATGAATACGCCGACGTTCCCGACATGTTCCGTGAGTTGGCCACCCTGTCGGCCGACTCACCGGAATTCCAGCGTCAGCGCGACAAAATCGTGGAGCGCTGCCTGCCGCTGGCCGATCACATCGCCCGCCGCTTCGAAGGTCGCGGCGAGCCGCGCGACGACCTGGTCCAGGTAGCACGGGTCGGCCTCGTCAACGCTGTCATGCGCTTCGACGTCGACGCCGGATCGGACTTCGTCTCGTTCGCGGTGCCCACGATCATGGGGGAGGTTCGCCGACACTTCCGGGACAACAGCTGGTCGGTCAAGGTGCCGCGGCGGCTCAAGGAACTGCATCTGCGGCTGGGCACCGCCACCGCGGACCTGTCCCAGCGGCTCGGCCGGGCGCCCACCGCATCGGAGCTGGCCGACGAGCTCGACATGGACCGCACCGAGGTGATCGAGGGCCTGGTGGCCGGCAGCTCCTACAACACCTTGTCGATCGACAGCGGTGGCGGCAGCGGCGACGAAGACGCCCGCGCGATCGCCGACACGCTCGGTGATGTGGACTCCGGTCTCGAGCGAATCGAGAACCGCGAGGCGCTGCGTCCGCTGCTGGACGCGCTGCCCGAGCGCGAGCGAACGGTGTTGGTACTCAGGTTTTTCGAGTCGATGACGCAGACGCAGATTGCCGAGCGGGTCGGCATCTCACAGATGCATGTGTCGCGTCTGCTGGCGAAGTCGCTAACGCGTCTGCGCGATCAGCTGGAGTAGGCGACGCGGCTCTTCGTTGTCGGCCAGCCCCTCGGCCACCGACCCCGTGATCGGCAGCGTCTTGTCCGGATCGCAGATCCGCAGCAGCCGGGAAACCGCATGGCTGGGCACCACCGCCCAGCGCACGTCGGCGCCGGCGCAGCGGACGTTGATCGTGTGCAATGCCGAAAAACCAGCGGTGCCAAAGAATTCCACGCCGCTTAGGTCCACGACCAGCGACTTGCAATGCGCGGCGCAACTCGCCACGTAGTCGGCGAGCTGGCCCGCGTTGGACGCGTCGAGCTCGCCGTGCGCGCTGACCACGGCGGCCGACGCGTCGCGATGAGCGGTGAAGCGGGCGGTGTGGCTTTCCCACGGTTGAGACGGAAATGCGGTAGCCGCAGATCCTGCAGTTGTGGACATGGTGACTCCATCAGTCAACGAGTGTCGTGCTGTGGATCACGTCAAGTGGTGGCCCCTCACGGCGGGGGAACTGGCTGGCAGCCTCCCCGCACGTCGTTGACGTTGTTCCGGGCGGCTGTGAACTCAACCTGGTTTGAACCTTACTCCTGAGCCGGCACGGTTCGCATCCCGAATGCCGCAGCAAAACGCCGCACCGCCGCGCCGGCCGCGGCCGCGGCGTCGTCGTGACCGTCGCGGACCCGGGTGGTGATCTCGCCGGTGACCGGGTCGAGCATCACGTCGGCCTGCGGTTCGCCCGTCGTCGCCTCGCACACCGACCACCGGTAGCAGTCGGCATCGTCGCGCGGGAGCAAATACCACCCGCCCGCGTTGATCTGGACCGGCTGCAAGAGTTACTTGATCTCGGCGAGCACCGTGCCCTGGGTGATCGCGGCGCCGGGCTCCACGGCCAGGCCGCTGATGACGCCGTCCTTGTGGGCGGTGACCGGGTTCTCCATCTTCATCGCCTCCAGGACCACCACCAGGTCGCCGGCGGTGACCTCCTGGCCCTCTTCGACGGCAACCTTGACCACGGTGCCCTGCATCGGCGCGGTCACCGCGTCACCGGAGGCCGCGACGCCGGCCAGCGCGCCACGCTTGCGCGGCTTGGGCTTGCGGCGGATGACCCCGGCCGCGTCGCCGCCGCTGCCGTTGGACAACGCCAGGTCGGCAGGCAGCGACACTTCGAGGCGGCGACCGCCGACCTCGACGACCACCTTCTGCCGCGGCCGGGCGTCCTCTTCGTCGAGCGGCTCGCCGCCGGTGAAGGGCTCGATCGTGTTGTTCCACTCGGTCTCGATCCAGCGGGTGTGCACCGAGAAGCCGTTGCCGTCGCCGATGAACGCCGGGTCGGACACCACGGCCCGGTGGAACGGGATGACGGTGGCCAGGCCCTCGACGTGGAATTCGTCCAGCGCGCGGCGGGCGCGGGCCAGCGCCTCGTCGCGGTTGGCGCCGTAGACGATCAGCTTGGCCAGCATCGAGTCGAACTGGCCGCCGATCACCGACCCGCTCTCGACACCGGAGTCCAGCCGCACGCCGGGCCCGGCCGGCGGCTCGAACTTGGTGACGGGCCCGGGGGCCGGCAGGAAGCCGCGGCCGGCGTCCTCGCCGTTGATCCGGAACTCGATCGCGTGCCCGCGCGGTTCGGGGTCTTCGGTGATGTCGAGCTTCTCGCCGTTGGCGATCTTGAACTGCTGCAGCACCAGGTCGATGCCGGCGGTCTCCTCGGTGACCGGGTGCTCGACCTGCAGGCGGGTGTTGACTTCGAGGAAGGAGATCAGCCCGTCCTGGCCGACCAGGTATTCGACCGTCCCGGCGCCGTAGTAGTGCGCCTCTTTGCAGATCCGCTTGGCGGACTCGTGGATCTCCTTGCGCTGCGCGTCGGTGAGGAACGGCGCCGGAGCCTCCTCGACCAGCTTCTGGAAGCGGCGCTGCAGCGAGCAGTCGCGGGTGCCGGCGACGACGACGTTGCCGTGCTGGTCGGCGATCACCTGCGCCTCGACGTGGCGGGGCTTGTCGAGGTAGCGCTCGACGAAGCATTCGCCGCGGCCGAACGCGGCGACGGCCTCACGCACCGCCGACTCGTACAGCTCGGGAATCTCCTCGATGGTGCGGGCCACCTTCATGCCCTT
The DNA here is from genome assembly GCF_002101735.1 of Mycobacterium kyorinense. Lineage (GTDB taxonomy): Bacteria > Actinomycetota > Actinomycetes > Mycobacteriales > Mycobacteriaceae > Mycobacterium > Mycobacterium kyorinense. The sequence goes on from NZ_LQPE01000159.1 coordinate 48,551, forward strand.
GCCGCCGCCGCCGAACGCGGCCTTGATCGCGATCGGCACGCCGTACTCCTTGGCGAACGCGACCACCTCGTCGGCGTCCTTGACCGGGTCCGGGGTGCCGGGCACCAGCGGGGCCTGGGCGCGGGCGGCGATGTGGCGGGCGGTGACCTTGTCGCCGAGGTCGCGAATGGACTGCGGGCTCGGCCCGATCCAGATCAGCCCGGCGTCGATGACGGCCTGGGCGAAGTCGGCGTTCTCGGAGAGGAAGCCGTAGCCGGGGTGAATCGCGTTGGCGCCGGACTTCTCGGCGGCCTCCAGCAGCTTGCCGAAGTCCAGGTAGGACTCCGCCGAGGTCTGACCGCCCAGCGCGAACGCCTCGTCGGCCAGCCGTACGTGGGGCGCGTCGGCGTCGGGTTCGGCGTACACCGCCACGCTGGGGTAGCCGGCGTCTTTGGCCGCGCGGATCACCCGGACCGCGATCTCCCCGCGATTGGCGACGAGAACCTTGGCGATCTTCGAGCTGGCGTGACTAGGCACTGCGCCTCCTGTTATGGCTGGACGTTTTCTCTAAGAGATTTTCTTACAAGTCTGTCGGTGAGAGTCTAAGGCTCGCGCAGCCGCCGCTTGATCCGGGCCAGCATCGCCGACATGCCGCGCAGCCGCAGCGGGCTGATCAGCGCCGCCAGCCCCAACTCCGTGTAGAAGTCTTCGGGCACCGCGAGGATGTCGGCCGCGGGCTGCTCGTCGAGCCCGGCCGCCAGGATCGACGCGAACCCGCGGGTGGTGGGCGCTTCGGGCGGGGCCGAGAAATACAGTCGGACCCGCTGCGGGTCGTGGGCGTCGACGTGCAGGAACAGCGGCGACTGGCATTCGGGCACCGGCTCCATGGCCGCCTCTTCGAGCTCGGCGGGCAATTCCGGCAGATCCTCCGCGAATTCCAGCAGCAACCGCAGCTTGTCCTGGCCCTGGACTTCCGCGAAGTCGGACACCACCTCGGCCAGCGGAGCGGGCATGCTCATCGGGCCGGGACAACTCCTGGCTCTTCACCGGCGACGATCGGCACCCGCACCGTGTTGCCCCATTCGGTCCACGAGCCGTCGTAGTTGCGCACGCCCGGAATGCCCAGGAGATGGGTCAGCACGAACCAGGTGTGGCTGGAGCGTTCACCGATGCGGCAGTACACGACGGTCTTGTCGTCGGGCTTGATGAACCCGTACAGCTGCTCGAGCTCGTCGCGGCTGCGGAACCGGCCGCTGTCGTCGGCGGCCTTGCCCCACGGAATCGACACCGCGGTGGGGATGTGCCCGGCCCGCAGCGCGCCCTCCTCGGGGTAGTCGGGCATGTGGGTGCGCTTGCCGGTGTACTCGTCGGGCGAGCGCACGTCGATCAACGGCTCGGAGCCCAGGATGGCCAGCACATCGTCTTTGAACGCGCGGATCGGTGCGTCGTTGCGCTCGACGACGGGGTAGCCGGTCGAGGTCTTGGTCGGGACGTCGAGCGTCGTCTCCCGGCCCTCGGAGAGCCACAGGTCGCGACCGCCGTTGAGCAGCCGGACATCCGGGTGACCGAACAGCGTGAACACCCACAGCGCATACGCGGCCCACCAGTTGCTCTTGTCGCCGTAGATCACCACGGTGTCGTCGCGCGAGATGCCCTTGCGGTTCATCAGGTCGGCGAACTGCTCGCCGTTGATGTAGTCGCGCACCCGCGGGTCGTTGAGGTCGGTATGCCAGTCGATCTTGACCGCGCCGGGGATGTGGCCGACGTCGTAAAGCAGTACGTCCTCGTCGGATTCGACGATGACCAGGCCGGGCTTGCCCATATTGCCGGCCAGCCAGTCGGCGGTGACCAACCGTTCCGGGTGGGCGTAGGCGGCCAGTGTGGGGCTGGGATCTGCTGGTAGCGGCACGGTATCGAGCCTACCGCCAGGAGACCCTCAGATGCCCAGCGCGACCTCGTAGGCCACGGCGAAGCGACGGGTGCCCGGCTTGGGCCGGAACAGCGCGCCGCCGTTGGGACTCCAGGCGACCACGCGCAGCAGTCGCTTGCCCGGTGAGAGCTGGTCGCGGACGACGTCGGTCAGCGCGGCGCGAAGCCGTTCGGTGTCATAACGGTCGATGTCGCGCGGGACGCCGACGTCCCACATGGTTTCTTCGACTGGCATCGGCCCAGTGTGCGGGTGCTTTGCGGCCGAACATGGCAACCGCGGCTGGCGTGCCAGATTGCAGTTAGGTCACGGTTGCGGCGGCAATCAGCAGGTCCACAAGGCGGCCGGGGAGACTTCGACGCGGCCCAGCATGCGCCGCAGCAGCGGCAGACTCAGCCCGACGACGTTCGACGGGTCACCCTCGATCCGGTCGACGAACCAGCCGCCCAGCCCGTCGATCGTGAACCCGCCCGCCACCTGCAGGGGTTCACCGCTGGCGACGTATGCCTCCAGCTCTGCTTCCGTCGGCTTGGCGAAATGCACTGTGGTAGTGGCTGATTCGGCTTCGCGTTCGGTGACTGTGCCGTCGCGCAGCCGCAGCACGCAATGGCCGGTGTAGAGTCGGCCGGCCTTGCCGCCCATCGAATGCCATTGCCGCCGTGCGGCATCCGCGGTGCCGGGCTTGCCGACCAGCCTGCCGTCGACCTCCAGCATCGAATCACAGCCGATGACAACACAATCCAGCGCGACGGACCGGTCGAGTCCGGCCGCTACCTCGTCGGCTTTGGCTTGGGCCAACACAGAGACGACGTCGGCCGGTGTGGCGTTGGGCCCCAGTGTGGCGATGACCGCGTCCTCGTCGACCCCGGAGACCACGACCAGTGGGTCGATGCCGGCTTGGCGCAGCACCCTTCGGCGGCCCGGGGAGGCTGACGCCAGCACCACGCGGGTCATCGCCGCATGTGCGTCCGTTCCTGCAGGGTGATCCGCTGCCAGCTGAACACCGGGTAACGCAGCCTGTCGACGGGCAGTCCCCAGCGTGTGCGCTCGGGCTGGCCGGTTTCGCCCCCGCCACCGCCGGCGCTGCCCAGCACCGCGATCAGCGCGGCCAGCTCCTCGTCGGTCGGGTTGCCCTTGAGCACCTCGATGTGCGGCTCGTGAGTTTCTTCGGTCATAGCGGGATGTTCCCGTGCTTCTTCGGCGGCAGCTGAGCGATCTTGCGCTCCAGCAGCCGCAGTGCTGTCCCGACGTAGCCGCGAGTGTGCGACGGCGGGATGACCGCGTCGACGTACCCGCGCTCGGCGGCGATGTACGGGTTGACCAGGGTGTCCTCGTAATCCTGCTGCAGCTGGAGCCGAAGCGCATCCACGTCTTCGCCCTTCTTGGCGGCCTCGGCGAGCTGCTGGCGGTACACGAACCCGACCGCGCCGGAGGCACCCATCACCGCGATCTGCGCCGTCGGCCACGCCACGCACACGTCGGCGCCCATGTCCTTGGAGCCCATCACGCAGTACGCGCCGCCGTAGGCCTTGCGGGTGATCACGGTGATCTTGGGGACCGTGGCCTCGCCGTAGGCGTAGAGAAGTTTCGCGCCGCGCCGGATGATCCCGTTGTATTCCTGGTCGGTGCCCGGCAGGAAGCCCGGCACGTCGACGAGCATGACGATCGGGATGTTGAAGCAGTCGCAGGTCCGCACGAAGCGGGCCGCCTTCTCCGAGGCGTTGATGTCCAGGCAGCCGGCGAAGTGGGTGGGCTGGTTGGCGACGATGCCGACCGGCCTGCCCTCGATGCGGCCGAACCCGATCACCACGTTCTGGGCGTAGCCCGCCTGCACCTCGAGGAACTCGTCGTCGTCGAGGATGCGGGTGATCACCTCGTGCATGTCGTAAGGCTGGTTCGCCGAGTCCGGAATCAGCGTGTCCAGCTCGAGGTCCTCGTCGGTGAGGTTGTCCTCGATGGCGCCCTCCGGGACCGGCACCGGGTAGCGGGGCGGGTCGGTGAAGTTGTTGGGCGGCAAGTAGCTCAGCAGCTCGCGGACGTATTCGAACGCGTCCTGCTCACCGGAGGCGACGTAGTGCGCGGTGCCGGACTTGGCCATGTGGGTGTGGGCGCCGCCGAGCTCCTCCATCGTGACGTCCTCACCGGTGACGGTCTTGATCACGTCCGGGCCGGTGATGAACATCTGGCTGGTCTGGTCGACCATCACCACGAAGTCGGTCAGCGCGGGGGAGTAGACGTGGCCGCCGGCGGCCGCGCCCATGATCAGCGAGATCTGCGGGATCACTCCGGACGCCAGGATGTTGTTGTGGAAGATCTTGCTGTAGAGGCCCAGCGAGACCACACCCTCCTGGATGCGGGCGCCGGCGCCGTCGTTGATGCCGATCAGCGGGCGGCCGGTCTTGATCGCCAGGTCCTGCACCTTGACGATCTTCTCGCCGTATACCTCGCCCAGGCTGCCGCCGAACACGGTGACGTCCTGGCTGAAGATGCACACGTCGCGGCCGTCGATGGTGCCGTAGCCGGTGACCACGCCGTCGCCGAGCGGCCGTTTTTGGTCCAGCCCGAAGTTGGTGCTGCGGTGCTTGGCCAGCGCGTCGAGCTCGACGAACGAGTCCTCGTCCAGCAGCGCGTAGATGCGCTCGCGGGCGGTCAGCTTGCCCTTGGCGTGCACCTTCTCGACGGCGGCCTCACCGACCGGGTGCAGCGTCTCCTCGGTCCGCTTGCGCAGTTCCGCCAGCTTGCCCGCGGTGGTGTGGATGTCGATCTCGTGCTCAGCCTTGGCTTCGACGTGGGCATCGGAAACGCTTGTCATGGCTGTCGAGCTTAGCGGTTCCTTAGATTCCGATCCCAATCCAGTGCGTCGCCCTAGGCTGAGTGTCCATGGATCCCAGGGAGCCGCTGGACGCGGCGGCCATCAGCGACGGGCTGATCGGCCCCGGGCTGCCGTGGCGTCAGCTCGACGTGGTCGACGAAACCGGCTCCACCAACGCCGACCTGCTGGCCCGGGCCGCGGCGGGCGAGGACATCGACGGCGTGGTTCTGATGGCCGAGTACCAGACCACCGGACGCGGTCGCCACGGCCGGCACTGGCTGGCGCCGCCGCGGGCACAGATCGCGTTGTCCGTCGGAGTGGGCGGAGCGTCGGTGCCCCGGTCGGGCTGGGGCTGGCTGCCGCTGGCCACCGGTGTGGCCGTGGTCGACGCGCTGGCTGCGGTCGCCGGTGTCACCGCCGGGCTGAAGTGGCCCAACGACGTGGTGGTCGACGACGGGAAGCTGGCCGGCATCCTCGCCGAGGTCGCCGCGCCGGCGCCGGTCATCGTCATCGGCCTGGGGCTCAACGTGACGCTGACCGCCGGCGAAGCACCCGACCCGGTGGCCACCTCGCTGCTGATGCTGGGATCGTCGGCAACCGATCGAAATGCGTTGGCGCACCGCGTCCTTCGTGAATTGACCGCGCGTATCGACGCGTGGCGAACCGCCGGCGGCGCCGACCCGAAGCTGTTCGCCGACTACCAGCACCACAGCCGGACGCTGGGCACCCGGGTGCGAGCGATCCTGCCCGGCGACCACGAGGTCGTCGGCGTGGCACAGGCTATCGACGAGCTGGGCCGGCTGTGCATCGACACCGGCGGGCAGGTCGAGACGGTGTCGGCCGGAGACATCACCCATCTGCGGCCCGGCGTTTAGAGTGCTGCCGTGCCCTACCCCGACAACGTGCTGGCCGGCGACGAACAGGTTGTGCTGCATCGCCATCCGCACTGGAAGCGGCTGATTGGTGCGGTCGTCGTGCTCATCCTGGGGACCGGGCTGGCGTCGTTCGGGTCGGCCGTCGTCAACACCACCGACTGGGATCAGACCACCAAAAACGTGTTCTACGCGGTGATCTGGGCCGTCTGGCTCGTCGTCGTCGGGTGGCTGACGCTGTGGCCGTTCCTTGACTGGCGCACAACGCATTTCGTGATCACCGACCGACGGGTGATGTTCCGGCACGGACTGCTGACCCGCAGCGGCATCGACATCCCGCTGGCCCGGATCAACAGCGTCGAGTTCAGGCACCGCATTGTCGACCGGATCTTGCGGACGGGGACGCTGATCATCGAGTCGGCGTCACAAGATCCGTTGGAGTTCAACGACATTCCGCGCGTGGAGCAAGTCCACGCGCTGCTGTATCACGAGGTTTTCGACACCCTGGGCTCGGAGGAATCCTCCAGCTGAGACCGTCGTGACCGCCACGCCCGCATCAGTGTGACGGTGCCGCCGCCTTCGATGTTGTCCTCCATGGCCTCGGCGATTCCGCCGGCGGTCAGCGCCGATTCCAGCGCCTTCTCGGAGGTGCGACCGAAGTCGTCCGGGAAGACCCAGCGCCGGAATGCCCAGAACCGGAACGCCATCTGCAGCAGGTTGCCGATGATGTAGGCCGAGATGAAGTCGGCGATGTTCTCCACGGTCAGCGACACCGTCGGCACCCGCAGCTGCAGGATGTAGCTGGAGAACCACAGCGGCGCCATGGACAGCAGCACGCCGACGCCGCTGAACGCGAAGAACAGCAGCGCCTCGTGGTGGCGCTCGCGACCGCCGCGGTGCCGGAAGCTCCATTCCCGGTTCAGGATGTAGGACGCGATGACCGCGACGATGCCGGCGATGACTTTGGCGGTCACCGGCTTGGGCTCCAGGATCGTCAGCTTCAGCGTGTAGAAGATCGCCGAGTCGATGACGAAGGTGGTGGCGCCGACGATGACGAACTTGATCAATTCGTGGTGGCGTTCCGCATAAGGCCGGATCAGCGAGGGCAGCCGCTCGATCGTGGCATCGGCAAAGGACACAGTGTCGCAGTGTACGTATTGACGCTTGCCTCCGCGAAGCATCGGTGTCACCGCCGCTAAATACCCCGGTCGGCGGGCCATGACACCATATTTGGCGTGACGAGTACACCCACCGCTGCTCCCCAGGTCGCGATGGTCGGCGGCGGCCAACTCGCCCGGATGACCCACCAGGCCGCGATTGCGCTGGGCCAAACCCTTCGGGTGCTGGCCGCCGATGCCGACGATCCCGCCGCCCAGGTCAGCCCCGATGTCCTGATCGGTTCGCACACCAACCTCGACGACTTGCGCCGCGTCGCGGCCGGTGCGGACGCGCTGACCTTCGACCACGAACATGTTCCGGCCGAGCTGCTGGAGAAGCTGGTCGCCGAAGGTGTCAACGTGGCGCCGCCGCCGCAGGCGCTGGTGCACGCTCAAGACAAGCTGGTGATGCGGCGCCGGCTGGATGCGCTGGGCGCCCCGGTGCCGCGCTTCGCCGCCGTCCTTGGGCCCGATGACCTGGACGCGTTCGCCCGCCGTGTCGAGGGTCCGCTGGTGGTCAAGGCGGCCCGTGGCGGGTACGACGGCCGCGGGGTGCGGATGGCCGACGACGTTGCGCAGGCTCGCGTGATTGCCGCGGAGTTTCTGGGCTCCGGGGTGCCGGTGCTGGTCGAGGAGCGGGTCGCGATGCGCCGCGAGCTGTCCGCGCTGGTGGCGCGCTCGCCATTCGGGCAGGGGGCGGCGTGGCCGGTGGTGGAGACGGTTCAGCGCGACGGCATTTGCGTGCAGGTGATCGCGCCGGCGCCGGAGCTGCACGACGTCGGCGCCGGGGCCCAGCAGCTGGCGCTGCGATTGGCGGCGGAACTGGGTGTCGTCGGCGTGCTGGCCGTCGAGCTGTTCGAAACGGTCGACGGCGAACTGGTGGTCAACGAGCTGGCGATGCGGCCCCACAACTCCGGGCACTGGACCATGGACGGCGCCCGGACCAGCCAGTTCGAGCAGCATCTGCGCGCGGTGCTGGATTACCCGCTCGGCGACACCGACGCCACGGTGCCGGTGACGGTGATGGCCAATGTGCTGGGCGCTGCGCAGACGCCGACCATGACCGTGGACGAGCGGCTGCACCACCTGTTCGCGCGGATGCCCGAGGCGCGCGTCCACCTCTACGGCAAGGGCGAACGGCCGGGCCGCAAGATCGGGCACGTCAACTTCCTCGGCCACTTCCCGGCCGGGGACCGCGAGCAGCTGACGAAGCTGCGTGAGCGCGCCGCGCTGGCGGCACACTGGTTGTCGCACGGGCAGTGGACCGACGGATGGGATCCGCATGGCTGAACGACCCCGCGTTGGGGTGATCATGGGCAGCGACAGCGACTGGTCGGTGATGCAGGACGCCGCCCACGCGCTGGCCGAATTCGACGTTCCGTTCGAGGTCGGGGTCGTTTCGGCGCATCGCACCCCGGCGCGGATGTTCGACTATGCGCGCGGGGCGGCCGACCGCGGCATCGAGGTGATCATCGCCGGGGCGGGCGGGGCCGCGCATTTGCCGGGCATGGTGGCCTCGGCCACGCCGCTGCCGGTGATCGGGGTTCCGGTGCCGCTGGCGCGGCTCGACGGGCTGGACTCGCTGCTGTCGATCGTGCAGATGCCGGCGGGGGTGCCGGTGGCCACGGTGTCGATCGGCGGTGCCCGCAACGCCGGCCTGCTGGCGGTGCGGATCCTGGGCGCATTCGATCCGGCGCTGCGCGGCCGAGTGGTGGCCTTCCAGGACCAGCTGGCAGAGTCGGTGCTCGCCAAGGACGAGGCGCTGCGCGGTAAAGTTACCGGCGAGTAACTGAGGAGGCCGAGATGGCTGGGTGGGCTGGAGACCCGTCGTTTGATCTGTTCAAGCTGCCCGAGGAGCACGAGGAGCTGCGGGCGGCGATTCGGGCGCTGGCGGAAAAAGAGATCGCTCCGTACGCCGCGGAAGTCGATGAGACGCCGCGCTTTCCCGAGGAGGCGTTGGCGGCGCTGAATGCGTCGGGCTTCAACGCCGTGCACGTGCCCGAGGAGTACGGCGGTCAGGGCGCCGACGCGGTGGCGACCTGCATTGTGATCGAGGAAGTGGCGCGCGTCGACGCGTCGGCTTCGTTGATTCCTGCGGTGAACAAGCTGGGCACGATGGGCCTGATCATGCGGGGGTCGGAGGAGCTCAAGAAGCAGGTGCTGCCGACGCTGGCCACCGAGGGAGCGATGGCGTCGTATGCGCTGTCGGAGCGGGAGTCCGGCAGTGATGCGGCGTCAATGCGGACCCGGGCGGTGGCCGACGGCGACGACTGGATTCTCAACGGGGCCAAGAGCTGGATCACCAACGGCGGCAAGTCGACGTGGTACACGGTGATGGCGGTGACCGATCCGGACAAGGGCGCCAACGGGATTTCGGCGTTCGTGGTGCACAAGGACGACGAGGGGTTCTCGGTGGGGCCCAAGGAAAAGAAGCTGGGCATCAAGGGCTCGCCCACTACCGAGTTGTACTTCGAGAACTGCCGCATTCCCGGCGACCGGATCATCGGCGAACCGGGCACGGGGTTCAAGACTGCGCTGGCGACGTTGGACCACACGCGTCCGACGATCGGCGCGCAGGCGGTTGGCATCGCGCAGGGGGCGTTGGATGCGGCGATCGAATACACCAAGGGCCGCAAGCAGTTCGGTGAGTCGATCAGCACATTTCAGGGTGTGCAGTTCATGCTCGCCGACATGGCGATGAAGGTGGAGGCGGCCCGGTTGATGGTCTACACCGCCGCTGCCCGCGCCGAACGCGGCGAGCCCAACCTGGGTTTCATCTCCGCGGCGTCGAAGTGCTTTGCCTCCGACGTGGCGATGGAGGTCACCGTCGACGCGGTGCAGCTGTTCGGCGGCGCCGGGTACACGATCGACTTCCCGGTCGAACGCTTCATGCGCGACGCCAAGATCACCCAGATCTACGAGGGCACCAACCAGATTCAGCGCGTGGTGATGGCGCGGGCGCTACTGCGCTGATTCGCCGCTAGAAGGGCGGCGGTTGGTTGCGTTCGGCGATGTGGGCGGCGTTGAGTGCGCGTTCGGCGTCGATGCGTTTGGCGCGGTCTTGTTCGCGGGTTCGTCGACGCAGGGGCATCATGAGCCCGCGCTCGCCTGGTGGTTGCATTGGCGTTGGGGCAGAACGTAATTCGCCGGTGGGTAGACACAAGCTCGGGAACAGCAAGCGACTGCCCGGGCGAGTGGTGTATGTCTGCCCGGTGGGCGACGTCCATATCACCGTGCCGTCAGGGTGTTGTTCGTCATGCCAGGCAGTCCAAAAAGTCTTGAGCAAGTGATGTTTTCGGCATAGGCACTTGAGGTTGGAGGCGTGCGTCGGCCCCAGCGGATAGGGCACCGTGTGGTCGACGTCGCAAAACTCCGCCGGGCGATCACAATTGGGGAACCGGCACGTCATGTCGCGACAGCGCACAAACCGCTCCAACGCCGCGGAGGGCCGATATCCCGACTCCGGCGCGCTGTCGCCGGGGTGCCGCACCGGCTCGAGCTTGGCGCCATTTCGGACCAGCTCGGCCAGCACCGCCGGGGGGACCACCGCGCCGTCGGTGAGCACGGCGGGCGGCAACCTCACCGCAGGCACGTCAGGCTCGGGAGTCGCAGGCCCGGACAAGGGCTCGTCGCGCGCGATCGGGGCGGGCGCGGGTTGCCCCGACAGGTGCGGATCGGGCTGCGCCTGCACCGCCGATTCGTGCGCCACCACGTGGATCACCACGTTGGCCGGCCGCTCGCCATCCTGGCCAGCGGCCGGGCAATCAGCATTGCCGCAGCCGCACGCCAATCGCTCCGCTCCGGCCGCCAACGCCCCCAGCGCATCGGCGCGCCGCTGCGCGATGGTGCGCGGGTCGTCATCGCAGACCTGGTGAGCCATCTGCATCAGCCGCCGGTCCAGCACCGCGGCATCGGCCGCAAACAACCGCCCCCACATCGGCGCAGTGCCCGACTCTTGATCGGCCGAGTCGATAACCACGTCGCGGCTCCGTGCGTGGGCGCGGGTGCGGCGCAGCGCCCCCGGGTCATACTGGTCGACGATCGCCTCGATGGCCTGCGCCGTCTTGGTCGCCGACAGCGGCCCAAACCGCACCGCGTCCCGGGCCAGGCTCTTATCCACCAGCCGCAGCGCCTCCGCGTCTTTGATCAGATCGGTATGCCAGGCGATGGTGGACACCAATCGGGCGCTGATCATCCCGTCGGCGAACAACGCCGCTACTGCGGGCAGCCGGTCACGCAAGGTGACCGCCAGATACATCTGCCCCGAGGCCATGCCGTGGCTAAGGCCCAGGGCCGCAGCCACTTCGGCGGCCATCGCATCCCAGTTGTCACACGACCACCGCCCGGTCTCGGGCGACCCGCCTTGCACCCGGCGCGCCACCAGCTCGCCGATCGCGGCCAGCCGCCGCGCCGCCGCGGCAGCTTCCACGCGCGCCCACCCCGCAATCGCCGCCACCACCATCGCATCATCGGCAGACTCGAGCGCCTTCAGACCCGGCAGCGAGTTATCGAACATACGAGCGACCCTACCCGTCGCCCCCGACGCGAGAAGCTGGCCGAAGTGCTCCAGCCTGGGTTATCCACAGTCGCGACTTTGTCCACAGGCAGGCCGGCCCAAACTTAGCCGCCGGCGGGCCAGCGCGGAAGCATGTTGGGGCGCGGCAGAAATCGCGCAGCATCGGCCAGTCGCCCCGCGCCGTGCCCGGCCATCCCCGTAATCGGCATGACGGGCACACCCGCCGGTCCCGCCGGGCCGCTGACGGGTACGGCGTTGAAGCCGCCGGGGCCCGTCGGCAACGCCGCCGCAACGGAATTCGTCGCGGGCACAGTCGCGGCCCAACTCTGCGGCACCGACAGCGCCCCGATGGACGCCGCCCGGCCCAGGCCCGCGGCGACGCCCGATCCGCCTGCCCCTGCCCAGCCGGTCGAACCCGCCGCGCCCGCACCACTGCTCAGCAGCGAACCCAACCCTCCGCCCAGCAGCGACCCGGACGCCTTGACGCCGCTTTCGGCGGCCTTGGTCGCAGGCATCAGCGACTTTCCGGTCGAAATCACCGACGTGATCGTCGAACCCGTCCTGGACCAGAAGTGCGGATCCATGGTGATCGTCGTCCACATCTTCTCCAGGTTCTGCCACATAGGCGACGGGGATGCTGCTTGCTGCAAGGTAATTGGGATTGCCGATGTCAACCGCGACAACGCCCCCTGCGTTTCGGCGAGCGCCGCGCCCTGGCCGGCCGGGTTGGTGGTGGGCGGAGGCGGCGTGAACGGCGTCACCCTGGAGGCCGCGGCGGAGGCGCCGGCGTAGCCGTACATCGCCGCGGCATCTTGGGCCCACATCTCGCTGTAGTGGAACTCGGTGGCCGCGATCGCCGGGGTGTTCTGGCCCAGAATGTTGGTGTCCACCAGTGTTTCCTGCAGCGAGCGGTTGGCGGCGATCACCAGCGGCGGCACCGTCGTCGCACGTGCCGACTCGTACGCACTCGCAGCGGCTCTGGCCTGAGCGGCGGCCTGTTCGGCTTGCCTGGCGGTCGTGCGCATCCACTCGACATACGGTGCGACGGCGGCTGCCATCGACGTCGACGCCGACCCCAGCCACGGCCCGTCGGCGAGTTGCCACACGACCGACTGGTAGCCGGTGGCGGCGGTGTGCAGTTCGGCGGCCAGCTGGTCCCAAGCCGCCGCGGCGGCCAACATCGATCCCGAGCCGGGACCCAAATACATTCGCGCGGAATTGATTTCCGGCGGCAATGACCCAAAGTCAAAGAACATGGACTTCTCCTCGAGAAAAAGACATGGGGGTAGCAGCTCGCCGTTGCATAGAGCAGACGAGCAGCGGATCAGGCGGGCGAATGCTGACCGATCAGCGGCGAGCGATGCAGAAGTGGGTCAAGAGTTGTTGCCCGGCAAGGGAAATCGGGGGAGCACCGCGATGGGCGCCGCCGAAACGGGACCAGGCTGCCGACACGGAGATCGGCGGCGAAGACCACCGCCACAATGGCGTCGAACGCAATCGCGGTGGTAGCGCGCGGTGCAGCGCTATGGCGTCGAACGCCTTCTGCGTGATGGGCGACGAACCGTGGTCGGTCTCCGCGCGCTCGAGGTCGTCGGCAACCAGTGACACCGATGACGGCGCAGCAGACGACGCGAACTCGAATTGCACCAGCCCGTAACCGATGACGCCGACCAGGGTGCAGATCGCGACAACGACGGCAACGGCCGACCGCCACCATCGCGGTCTGGGTCGGTCGCTGAAAGTCACAGTGGCGAAACTATAACAGCACGTCAACGGCTATTTTTTCGTCAACCGCGATTCTATGTGCGCTCATATTTATCGAGCAGCGGTTCATAGAACAACGACACCAACCGGTCACCGACTGTTCATTTAGTTGATGCCCGTGAGGAACTCGGCGTTGTGTTCGCCCACTTCCGGCGGCGGATCGGTCGCCGCGGCGGTGAACGTCGAATAGCGGGCCGGGGTACGGATCAGCGTGACGGCGTCCTCACCGCTGCCGACCTCGAGCGCCAGCTTGTTCTCCGCGAACAGCGGCGTGTCGACGACCTGCTTCCAGGTGTACGGCAGACAGGCCATGATGCCGTTGCGGCGCAACAACTCCACCCACTCCGCCGACGTCTTGGTGGAAAGCGTCGACTCGAGTTCGTCGGTGAGTTCGCTGTAATTGATCGACCGCGAGCGCTGGTCGGCGAACCGCTCGTCGTCGAGCAGATCGGGACGGTCGATCGTTCGGCACAACAGCTCCCAGTGCTTGGGCACATACGCGCTGATGACGACGTAGCCGTCGGCGGTACGGAAAGCGTCTGAGGGCTGGGTGGCGAAACCAACGCTCTTGCGTCCCTTGGGTTTCGGTGGTTGGTCGCTGCTGTTGGCCCGGTTCAGGTGCACGGTCAGCTGGTTTACCTGAAGGCTCACCGCGACGTCGTACATGGCGACGGTGACGACGTCGGCCACACCGTGCCGCTCGCGGTTGAGCAGCGCGGCCAAAACCGCCTGGGCGAGCACATGCCCGCTGGCGTTGTCGACCAGTTGGAACGGGATGATCTGCGGCTTGCCGTCCGGCGTGCGCATGCCTGTGGTCATGCCGGCTTCGGCGGCCACCATCAAGTCGACGCCCGGCCGGTCGCCGTGCGGACCGTTGCCGCCGAACGCCGACAGCCGCGCGTAGACCAATCGTGGGTTGCGCGACTGCAATTCGCTCGGGCCCAGCCCCAGTCGTTCCATCACCCCCGGCCGGAAACCTTCGAGGACGACGTCGGCGGTGTCGACCAGCCGCAGTATCTGCTGCTTACCTTCGTCGGAGGTCAGGTCCACCGCGACCGATTTCTTGCCGCGGTTGTTCGGCAGAAAGTACGTCGCCAGCGGCGGGCGGCCGGGCAAGACGGAGGTGATCTGCCGAGCGGCTTCACCGCCCGGCGCCTCCACCTTGATGACCTCGGCGCCCAGGTCTGCCAGCACCTGCCCCGCCAGCGGGCCCGCCACGTTCTGGGTGAAGTCGAGCACCCGGAAACCGTCAAGAGGCTTGGGGCCGCCGGTAGTCACGAACCCGCGCCCCGCACCGCGGTGCAGTAGTAGTTCTCCGCGGACTCGGCGTCGCTGCGCGGCGGAATCGGTAAACCGTTGTCGGACAACAACTGACTGGCCAGGGTGCGCGTGGTGCGCCAGCCCCGCTCGTCGAGGTAGGTTGCCACGTCGTGACGCCCGCCGGCGTACCACAGGTCGTCGATGTGGGCGTCCAACCCGTGCTCGTACCACTTTTGCGCGGCCGCGTGCATGACCCGCAGGGATTCCGGGGAATTCAGAAAAATCTCCGCGACCAGCCGGCTGCCGTCGGCGCTGAGCGCAGTGATGTTGTCCAGCAAGCGATCCTGAGCTTCGGGCGGCAGGAACGCCAGCAGGCCCTCGGCGATCCAGGCGGCGGGCTGCCGCGCGTCGAAACCGGCCTGCCGCAGTGCGGCCGGCCAGTCATGGCGCAGGTCGATCGGCACCGTTCGCAGCAAGGCCGTCGGCTCGGCACCGAGCTCGGCCACCGTCGCGGCCTTGAACTCCAGGACCTGCGGCTGGTCGATCTCGTAGACCGTCATGTCGGCGGGCCACGACAGCCGGTACCCACGCGCATCCAGCCCGGAGGCCAAGATGACCGTCTGGCGGACGCCGGCCGCCGCCGCTTCGGCGACAAAGCTGTCGATGAAGCGGGTGCGCACGGTCAGCAGGTCGGTCATCGGCTGCATGCCCCACGGGTGGTCGGGGATGTCGACCTCCGCCGCGTCGAGTTCGCCGGCCGCCCACCGGGTGAAGAAGTCGACGCCGACGGCCCGAACCAGCGGCTCGGCGAACCGGTCGTCGATGAGCCCGGCCCTGGTGGCGCGGGCCCTTCCGGCGGCCACCATGGTTGCGGTGGCACCCACGCTGGTCGCCAAGTCCCAGGTGTCGTTGTCGGTCCGCGCCATGTTCAGCAGCCTAACGACCTCTAAGATCGCCTGGTGACCTCCTCCAGCCCCGCCGGCCTCGACCATGTCTGTCACGACGAGTCCGCACACGCCGCGCCTCCGCGGGACGCCGCCTGGCATCGGCGGGCCCGGTGGGCGCGACGGCTGGCGTGGGTCAGCCTGGTTGCGATGCTCGCCGAGGGCGTGATCGGGCTATCGGAAGGCCTGGCTGTCGGGTCGATCGCGCTGACCGGCTGGGCGTTGGGCAGTGCCCCGGAGGGGCTGGCCAGTGCGATGGTGGTGTGGCGGTTCAGCGGCCGACGCACCCTCTCGGACACCGCCGAACGACGCGCCCAGCGCGGTGTCGCGTTGTCGTTTTGGCTGACCGCCCCCTACATCACCGCGGAATCCCTGCACCACCTGCTCGACGAGCGCCACGCCGACACCTCGGTGATCGGGATTGCGTTGACGGCGATCGCCCTGGTCCTGATGCCCACGCTCGGCCGGGCCAAGCACATTCTGGCCGTGCGGTTGGGCTCGGCGGCAACTGCGGGCGAGGGCACCCAGAACTACCTGTGCGGGGCCCAGGCCGCCGCGGTCATGCTCGGCCTGGTGGTGACGGCGTGGTGGTCCGGCGGTTGGTGGCTGGACCCCGCGATCGGGCTGGCCGTCGCCGTCGTCGCCGTCTGGCAGGGCATCCGGTCCTGGCGCGGCGAGAACTGCGCCTGCTGATCAGCCCTCGACGTCCCAGGTGCCCGGCATCATCGGCATGCGCGGGCCGCCGCCGAAGTCGTCGGACAGCGTGGTCAATCCCGCTGCGGTGGCGGTCTCCTTGCGGACGGTTCCGGCGAAACCGAGGTTTCCCGCACCCCGATCCGACGCCAACGGCTCGTCCGGCTCGGCGTCCATGTACTCATAGCCGCGGCCGAGCTGGCTAACCTTCATCCGGCGGCGCCGACGCGCCTGGGCTTCCTCCTCGGGCGTGGCGGCGGCCGCCGGCGCCGCGGCCGCGTCGGGCCGGGGTGTCTTCCGCTTGGCGCCGGAGGCAGCGGCGCTGTGGGAACCCATGCCCAGATTGCCGACCGCGTAGGAGAACAGCTCCGGACCGGCCGGCGTGGGCGGAGGAGGTGGTGCACCGGGCGCCGGGGGTGGTGTGGGCGCCGACGCAGATGCAGGAGCGGGAGTTGGCGCTGGAGCCGGGCTGGCGGCCGGGGCGGTAGCCGCGACGGCGGGTGCGACGACGGCCGGGGCGAACGGCGCGGGCGGTGCGACGGGCACCGCGACCGGATGCGCCAGACCGGCCAGCCCCGCCAGGCCCGCGAAGCCGCCGACCGCGCCCACCGGGGCGGCGGCCAGGGGAAGCGCAGCGGCGGCTGCCAGCGGCACGAACGGCGTCGTCGCGACCAGGTAGGTGATCACCCGTAGCGTCTCGCTGAACATCTCGAAGCCGATCTCGGAGAAATAGATCAGCGACGCGAACACCAAGACCGCGACATTGCCGTTGGCGGCCTGCACGATCGTCGGATAGAACTCGATGTAATAGCCAGGCCCCGCGAGGAATTCGTTGATCGCGTCGGCCAGCGTCACCCCGGGCTGCGGAACCAGGTTCCAGTTGAACCAACTCAGGAATTGCTCGGGGTTTTCGAAGCTGTAGAACGGGCTGCCGATCAGGTCGCGAAGCTCGGGCGGCAGAAGCTGTTGGACCAGTCCGTCCAGCCATTGGAATATGTTTTGCGATTCCCCCGCCGAGCCCTGGTCGGCGAACGTGGTCACCGCATCGGATTTGACGATCTGCGGTGCGGGTGCGGTTTGCGGCGCCGACGCCACGGCCGCGGTCGCGACCGCATGATAGGTGGCCATCGTGGTGGCGGCCTGAATCCACATCCGCACGTAGTCGGCTTCGTTCAGCGCGATCGGAATCGTGTTGATGCCAAAGAAATTCGTCGCGATTAACACCGCGTGGGTGGCGTGGTTGGCGGCCAGCTCGGCCAGCGTCGGCATGGTCGCCTGCGCGGTGGTATAGGCGGTGGCGGCGGTTTCGTGTTGGGCGGCCGTTGCGGCGCTGTCGGCGCTGGCCTGCACCAGCCACGCCAGATACGGCGCATGGGCGGCCACATAGGCCTCCGCCGTCGTACCGTCCCACGCCCCGGCCCGCAGGGCGTCCAACACCGCCGTGAGTTCCTCGGCCGTCTCGGCGTATGCGGTGCTCAACGAGTTCCAGGCCCCCGCGGCCGCCAGCAACGAGCCCGGACCCGGGCCGCTGCACAGCAGCGCCGAATGCACCTCCGGGGGTGAGGCCATCCAGATCGGCGCGGTCATCCGTGCCGAAATCCCTTGCCGGCGCGGTCAAGTGGATCGGGGCCCAGCCCGAGATAGGTCTCGCGCAGCCGGTCCCACAACTCCAGTTGGCCCCAGACGGGCTCGTCGCGGATCTGCTGGTCGTTGGTCAGGAACGGGTTCGGCAGCATCAGCGTCATCATTTGTTCGTCGCGCCCGTTGTAGAGCCGTACACCCCACGAGGTGGGGCATCCGTCGCTGCCGAGCCGGCGATACATCTCGGCCCGCGAACACTTGCGGATCCGGCCCAGCTCGGGTCCACTGGCCGTGTGCTCGCCGATGCACAGATGGAAATGCCAGCGGCCGAAGTCGACCGTGACGTACCCGTCGTACATCGAGATGCGTTCGGGCGGGCAGGGCGCCGCCACTTCCCAGGCCGCACCCTCGATGAGGACGCCGAACCAGATGTTGTCCCAGTACTCGTCGAAGCACAAGTGGATCAGGTCGAGCAGGTGCTGCTCGTCGGTGGGCAACGGCCAGATCTGTTCTCGCCCTCCGCCTTCGGTTTCGACGACGGGCGGGCTGATGCTCTGGGTCATGACGCATCCTTTCTGTTACACGTGAGCACGCACTCGCCGCACAGCCCGCCGCCGGGTGTGCGGTAATACAGACAACAGCTGGTCCGGCGATAGCCGTTGTGGTCGAACCGGATGGCGCCCGAGAGCCTTTCGTCGGCGCACAACCTGTGGGCCAGGTGCCGGCCGGCCTCGCGGCCGTACACGCGCGCGGCGCCCAGCAGCGCTGCTGCCGAGTTGCCGCGCAGCACCTTGTCCGAGATCGGGCCGAGCCGGCGCAACGCCGCCGCCAGCGCGGCCAGGTGCGTCTCGAGGACCATGTCCGCCAGCATCGGCTCGAGATCATCGCCCCGCCACGCGACTGGACGCTCGATGTGCAGCTGGATCTGGCCGTCGTTCTCCCGGAACAGCAGCTGCTCGGCGGCCAGGTCGGGCAACAGCCGATACCCGGCCACGCTGCCGAGCCCGACCGACCACAACCGGGCGGCGAAGCCGAGGAACAGCGTCGAGGCCGCCACCCGGCGCTCCGAGGCGTCGATGCGCGCCTGCACGCGGCGCACGATGCCGTCGAGCAGTTCTGTGTCGGTGTAGAGCCGCTGCACCGGCCGCCAGCCGTCGTCGACCGGCCCGGTGCCGATGGCGAAATACTGGCTGACTGTGGACAATTCGGCCAGCATCGCCATGGTCTGCGGCTCGGGCGCGCATCGATGGCCGGCCGGTGGAATCTCGCGAAGCAGCGCCGGCAGGCTGCTCAATGTGGCCGACGCGGCGCACCCGGCGGCGCGGACGGTGATCCACTCGGGCTCGGCCGCCGTGACGACGATCTCCGCGGGTTCGCTTGTGCTCCAGCCTTCTCGGGCCAGCAGCCGCTGCAGCGCCCTGTGCAACGGGTCCGGTGCGTGGACACGCGCAGCACGCCCGCCGCTGTCCGGTTCCGCGACCAGCTCGCTGATGCGGCCGGACAGCAGGTGCTCCTCGGGGATGGCGTCGACCAGTGTGCCGTCGGTGCCCAGCACCCACACCCGGTCGGCGACGCGCAGCGCCAGTTCGACGTCGTGGGTGGACATCACCACCGCCAGGCCGTGGTCACGGGCCACGCCGCGCAACACCTCGACCAGGCCGGCGCGCGACGGCACGTCGAGAAAGGCGGTCGGCTCGTCGAGAAACAGCACCGACGGCTGCTGGGCGAGCGCGCGGGCGGTCAGCACTCGCTGACGTTCGCCGTCGGAGAGCTCGGCGGCGGGCCGCATCGCCAGGTGTGCGGCACCCACGGCGCGCAGGGCCCAGTCGACGACGGCGTGGTCGTCGCGGGTCAGCCGGCCGGTAAACCCGAGATGTGGAATGCGGCCCAGCCCAACGAGTTCGCGCGCCGATAGCAGCCCAGGATCGATCCGGTCGGTCAGCACGACCGCGACCCGCCGGGCCAGGTCGGCGGGCCCCACCCGGGCGAGATCGTCGCCGTCGAGCATCACCCGCCCGCCGAGCGCGGGCTGCAGCCCGCACAGGGTGCGGATCAGCGTGGACTTGCCGCAGCCGTTGGGGCCCAGCAGCACGGTAAGCTCGCCGCGGTTCGCCCGGCCGTGCAGGCCCGTGGCGATCACCCCGCGGCGGCGCCTGCCGCGGTAACCGATTGCGAGATCACGCAATTCGATCATTGCGCCATCCCCACACCGCGGCGACTGCGCAGCAGCACGGCGACCACGATCGGCGCCCCGATCAGCGCGGTGACCGCATTGACCGGAAGCACCGCGTCGCTGCCCGGAACCTGGCTGACGAGCCCGCACCCCAGCGCGACCGCGGCACCCGTCAGCACCACACCGGGCAGCACCACCCGGTGATCGGAGGTGCCCAGCGCGAGACGCGACAGATGCGGAACCGCCAGCCCGAGAAAGGCGATCGGCCCGCAGAACGCCGTCGTCGCCCCGGCCAGCAGCGAACCCGACGCGACGGTCACCAACCGCACCCGTCGCACGTCGATGCCCATCGTGCGGGCGTAGCTCTCGCCGAGCAGCAGCGCATTCAGGGGCCGCACCGTCAGCGCGGACGCCATCAGCCCCACCGCCACGAGCGGCAACAGCAGCCGCAGGTCGGCCCAGCTGGTGGCCGCGAAACTGCCCAGGCCCCAGAGCAAGTACTGCTGGACGCGTTGCGGATCGGCGTAGACCAACAGCACGCCGACGACCGCGGCGCCGGCGGCGCCGACCATCACCCCGATCAGCAGCAGGGTTGCCGCCGAGCGCACCCGGCGGGCGAACAGCAGCACCGCGGCCAGCACCAGCGCTGCGCCCAGCGCTGCGGCGACAACGACGCTCGCGCGCCCGCCCGCGGAAAGCCCTGCGGTGAAACCGGTTCCGGTGGCCATCACCACGACCGCGACGCCCAGGCTTGCGCCGGAGCTGACGCCCAGCACGTACGGGTCGGCGAGCGTGTTACGAAACAGCGTCTGCATCTGCAGCCCCGCGACCCCGAGCCCGGCGCCGACGGCGATCGCGGTGAGTACCCGCGGCAGCCGCATGTCGGCCACGATCACCTGCCAGCGCGGGTCGGACGGCGCCGCGCCGACGAGAACCCGGGCGGTGTCGGCCAGCGGCACCCGCACAGGGCCGAGCGCAAGCCCCGCCAGGCCCAGGACGACCACCCCGCAGGCCAATCCGGCCAACACCGCCGCCGCCCGGCTCATCCGCGAGTCACCTGTCGGTAGAACACGAACTCGTGATCGGGATCGAGTTCGGGATGCAGGATCGCCACCAGGTCGGCCAGCACCAGGTCGGGCCGCGCCGCACCACGCTCCCAGTAATCGCTGCTCGCCGACCACAGTTGGCCTTCGCGGACCGCGGCCAGCCGGCCGTAGCGGATGTCGGCCGCCAGCACGTCGTCCAGCGTTTTCCAGTCACTGGTCACCAGCCAGCGCGGGGCGAAGCCGGCCTTGGCATACACCGACTCGAAGTTCAACTGCAGGCTGCCGGTTCTCGTGTCGCCGGCCCACGGGTAGCTGCCGCCGGCGTCGACGATGAGCTGCCCGGCATAGCCGCCGCCGGCGGGCATCGACCAGGTGCCCTGCTGCATGGTTCCGGACAGCACCTCGACAGGCCGTGCGGTGGCGGCCTTTTCGGCGGCCTTGCCGTAGTCTCCGCGCAGCCTGCCGTACAGTTCGCCGGCCTTCTTCTCGGTGCCGGTCAAGGCGGCGAACACCTTGACCCACTCGGCGCGGCCCAACGGGGTGGCCTCCAGCCACTCGGCATCGGCGAGCACGTCGATGCCGGCGTCGCGCAGTTTCGCGTAGCTCGGGTCGTCGGTACCGGCGGTCACCAGCACGCCGGGGCGCGCGGCGACCACGGCTTCGACGCTGACCTGCGCGCCGGGCGCGTATTCGGTGACCTTGCCAGCCTGGATGCGTTGGCGCAGCGCCGGATTGACGACGGTGGCGGCAGCGGCGACACCGCTGACCACGTCGGTCTGGTCGAGCTCGGCGAGCATGCCCAGGTGGGTGGTCGACGCCGAGTACAGGCTGGCCACCGGCACCGTGATCTGCTGCGCGTGGGCCAACTCGCCGGTCAGCTGTGGGGCCGGGGCGCCGCACCGCAACAACACGTACGACTCCGGAGAGGCGTTGGGGTAGGGCTGCTTGACGGTCAGCACCTGATAGCTGCGGTGGTAGCTCAGCGTGAAGTTGGTGGCGTCGACCACCGTCGACTTATCCGGGAAGTAGTCGGCATTTGGGTCGAAGTCGGTGATGCAGGCATGGCGCGGGGCGCCGGTATGGGGCGGGGAGGCGCAGGCGCTTGGAATCAGCGCCAGGGCGATGGCAGCGGCGAGGGCCGCCCATGACACGCGGGACACGGACGTCGGTCAGCTCTCTCGGGGTACACCGCCCCGGGTCGCAGGACGCGATGACGCGAGTCTCCTGGCTCTCGGATCGTTGCTCGCCTCGCCTTCCAGCCCGCGGGCCGTGGCGTGTGAGGGTCGCTCCCCGATGACAGTGGCGGGACCGCGCCGGATTCGCACCGGCTTCCTGCGTCGTCATCGCCTTACGGGCGACATTGTTGCATGCCGTTCGCATGTGGGCGACGGCAACGTGCGTTCAGGTCGCGGCGGCCGCCCCGCTGGGCTCCTCGCCGGTGGCGAACCACCGGTTCAGCACCGGCTCCAGCCGGCCCTGCTCTTGAGCCTCGACCAGTTCGGCGGCCAGGTGGCGCAGCTTGACGTTGTGATGTTGCGAGGCATGCCGCAGCCGGTCGAATGCGTCGTCGGAGTCGCACGAGTAGTGCCGCATCAGCAGCCCCTTCGCCTGACCGATCAGGTCGCGGGTGGCCAACGCGGCGTGCAGGTGGTCAACCAGGCGGCGCGAATCGTCGTACAGGGCGGCGTTGTCGAAGGTGGTGCCCGCATGCAACGCGAAGAGCATCACCAAATCCATGACGTGCTCGGTGAATTGGTTGGGGCGCGACGAGAACAGCGTGCAACCCACCGACGGCCGGCGGAACGCGGGCAGCGGCAACGCGAGGCAACTGCGAAAACCGGCGCTGCGCATCCGCTCGGCGAACCCCGCCCAGCGCTGCTCGGTCTCGGCGTCCTCGACCCGGCGCGGCTCGCGGTAGCGGATCGCGTCCAGGATCGGGCCTTCCCACGGGCGTGGCTCGTCGGGATGGTGTGCCAGCGCGGCGATCTCACCGCCGGCCACCGTCTCGAGCTTGCCCGGCGCAACCTCGACGGTGACTGTGGCGTGCTCGCAACCCGGAATCGTGCGCACCGCACGTCTGACCATCCGCTCGACCACGCTGATGACGTCGTCGTCGTCGACAAGGCGGCCCACTTCCGCCAACTCGCGGGACAGCGAATGAAGCTGCTCGTTCATCGGCCCAGGCTACGTGCTCCCCCCGGGTTGCGGAATGCAAACGGTTGATAGGGTGGTGGCGCGGTTGGACCAACAGCCCATACGACGTTCGGTGTTTCCCGAAATCTCGCTGGCTCAGTGGTCGTGATCGCGGTGCCCGACGTCGGTTCCCTCTCTGATCACCGACGGGAAAGGAGCCCGCGACGACTCTGCTGGATGTTCACCACAAAGAACTCGACGACGTGGTGCTGTTGCACCTGCGCGGTGAGGTCGACCTGTCCAATGTCGAAGTTCTGGAACTGGCGCTCGACCAGATCTGCTCCGGCATCGCCCGGCGGGTGATCGTCGACGCCACCGCCGTCACGTTCCTGTCGATGGCCGCGGTGGCGGCGCTGATGCAGGCACAGGCGAAGGGGCTGGATCTGGTGCTGGTGGCCATGCAACGGGCGGTGCTGCGGCCGCTGGAGGCGACCGGACTGGCTCAGCGACTCAGGGTCTTCGCCTCGTTGGAGGCGGCGCGCGCTGTCGCTTGGTCTAGCCGGTAGCGGATCAGCCGGGAACTGTTGGCGACCACCGCGACTGACGACGCGTTGTGCAGGATCGCCGCCAGCACCGGCGACAACGCCCCGCCGGCCCCGATCAGCAGCCCGGCGGCGTTGACGGCGATCGACATGCCGTAGTTCTCCCGGATCACCTCGACTGCCCGCGCACCCAGGTCCCGCACGTCGAGCAGGCGCTGCAGGTCGTCGTTGGCCAGCGCGACGTCGGCGGTTTCGACGGCCACGTCGGTCCCGGCCAGCCCCATGGCGATCCCGATGTCGGCCGCCGCCAGCGCGGGCGCGTCGTTGATGCCGTCACCGACCATCCCGACGACGTGGCCGTCTTCCTGGAGCCGGCGTACCACTTCGAGCTTGTCCTCGGGCAGCACCTCGGCGCGCCAGTCGTCGATGGCCAGCTCGGCCGCCACCACCTTGGCGATCTCCGGATGGTCGCCGGTGAGCATGACGATCCTGCGGATTCCGTTGGCGCGCAGCTGTTTCAAAACTTCGGTTGCCTCGGCGCGAACCTCGTCGCGCAGGCTGATCAGCCCGACCAGGGTGCCGTCCACGGCCAGCAGCAGCGGCGTCTCGGCCTGGCGTCGCAGCTTGTCCACCCACTTGGCCGCCTCGGGGGACACCTGGACGTCCTCGGACTGCAGCAGCGACGGGCTGCCCAGCAGCAGTGTGCGCCCGTCGGCCCACGTCCGCATGCCCAGCCCGACCAGCACCTCGCACTCCTCGTGCGGCGGGATGATGATGCGGCGTTCCTCGGTGGAGCGGATCACCGCCTCGGCCAGCGGGTGCCGCGAGTGCAGCTCCGAGCTGGCCGCGTAGGCAAGCACCTGTTCGGGCTGCCAATCCTTGTGCAGTGCAATGATATTCGTCACCACGGGACGCCCGACGGTCAGCGTCCCGGTCTTGTCGAACACGATCGCGTCCACCCGGCCCGCCTGCTCGAGGTGCGAGCCGCCCTTGATCAGGATGCCCCGGCGGGCGCCGTTGCCGATCGCGGCGCTGATCGCGGTCGGTGTGGCCAAGCCCACCGCGCACGGGCACGCGATGAGCAGCATCGTCATCGCGCGCCGGACGTCGCCGGTGATCGCCAGGGTGATCGCCGAGACGACGAACGAGATGGGAACGAAGCGACGGGAGAAGTTCTCGCCGACGGTTTGAATCGGTGCCCGGTCATGTTGGGCCTCTTCGACTCTGGTGATGATGCGGCCGATGGTGGTTTCGTTGCCGACGGCGCTCGCGCGCACCACCAAACGCCCGCGCAACACCACCGAGCCGGCATGCACCCGTGCGCCGGCGACGATGCTGACCGGCAGGGTCTCGCCGGTGATCGCGGACTGGTCGACGATCGCCTCGCCGTCGACCACCTCGCCGTCCACCGGTATCGCCACGTGGTCGTGGACCACCACCTCGTCGCCGATCTGCACGGTGTCGATCGGCACCTGGACCTCGTTGCCGTCGGCCCGGATCCAGGCCGTGTCCGCGGTGCCGCGCAGCAGGTCGGAGATCGCCCGCCGGGTCCGTCGCAGCGTCAGATCCTGAAGGTACTCACCGATATTCAGCAGCCACAGCACGGTCAGCGCGACCACGTTTTCGCGCAGCACCAGGCTGGCCACCGTCGCCGCCGTGACCAACGCATCGGTGCCGGCACGCCCGGAACGCAGCGAGCGCAGCGCCCCGCGCAGGAACGGATAGCCCATGAACACCGTGGCGCCGGTCGCCACCAGCTGGCCCGTCGGGCCGAGCAGCGGCGGGCGCGCGAAGACGTAGCGGCGCACCCCCAGTAACGCCAGCGCCGCGCCGCCGATCACCATGCGCAACACCTCGGCGTTGCGGACATCCGACGAGCGCGGCGTGCGGGCGGGAATCAGTTCGGCCGCAACGTGTTCGGCGGACTGGATCGCTTCCAGCACCGCGGCGCGGTCGCAGCGCTGCGGCGAATACCACACGACCACCGACCCGGTATGCGGATAGGCGTGCACTGTGCGCACCCCGTTCTGCTTGTCGACGGCCTCTTCGACCGCGACCGCGCGCCGCGAGTTCGAACGCATCCAGGGAACCTGTACGCGCATCCGCCCGGCCGCGTCGGAAACGACGTGCACGTCAGTGCTCGTGGTCGTGGTTGCCTCCGACTGCCGGCGGCGGGGCCTCTTCGCCGATGCGTTCGCGCGCTTCGGCGACCACGTCGGCGAGCTTGAGCCGGGCGGACTCGGCTGCTTCCTCGGCGCGGCGGGTTCCGCGCAGGCTCCACTCCGTCGCGGTCACCGCGGCATTGTGCATCGGAGCCGAGCGCACGGCCTTCCGCAGCACTTCATAAGCGCTTACTCCGACCAGCCCGGTGACGACCGTTCCGGCCGCCTTCGCGAGTAGCCCGTGCACCACCATCGCCACACTCCTTCGTCAGGTCGATCCGCACCCGACGCTAACATAGAAATATTGCGATACCAATATGGATTGGCCGGCGGGCATTAGTCGATAACGCGCGTGACCTTCTCGGTCTCGATCCGGTGCGGCTGCGCCGCCGGATCGGGATTGGCCACCTGCACCAGCGACGCACCGGCCGCCAACACCGAGAGCAGCCCGTCGACCAGCCCGTCGGGCCGGTCCCACGACATCGACGAAAGCACTCGGTCGCCCGACGTCAAACCTCTTGTGGCAGCTGATATTTCGCAGTCGGCGAGCAATTCGTCGGCCGAGCGGCCGGCCAGCGCCGGGCCGGGATCGGCCTCGCCGACGATCTGGTCGCCGTGCACCCGCACCGCGGTCGCATAGTCGGTGACGCCGACCGGCAGGTCGGGGGCGGGGCGGCCGAACGGATCCAGCGACAACACCGCCACCTCGCCGGCCCCGGTCGCGTCCGCCTCGTCCAGCCGTTCCGCGGTGCACAACGCGACGTCGGCGTCCCAGGAGCCGCCAAGCAGGACTTCGGCGCCGATCCACCACACCCCGAACAGCACCGCGGCCGTCTGCCAGTGGGCCGGCAGCAGCACCGCCACCCGGCTGCCCGAGACCGCGCCGAGCTCGTCGCGCAGCAGGTTGCCCGTCTTGGCGGCCCAGTTGGCCAGCGTCACCGCGGAGAGCTCGATGCGCTCGCCGGTGGCGTCGTCGTAGTAGGTGATGCGCGGCCCGACCGGGTCGGCGCGCAGCATCGGGTCGAGAACCGCTTGGCTGAGGTTAATTGACACACTCCGGATGATCCGACCCCGCGGTCAGAATCGGCGACGGCGGGGGAGCGTCGGGGTTGTTGGTGGCGCTGCCGGAGTTCGACGAGACCGCCATCGGCGAGGCGCCGCCGTCGAGCCCGGATCCCGGGCCGGTGTAGTCGTTGGCCAGCACCACCCGCACCGTGCCGGCCGGCACCGACGAGTCGGCGACCACGGGCAGACCGCCGAGCTCTTTGGCCACCGCCTGCGCGCCCAGGTCGTCGGCCTTGGCGGCCTGCACCTGGCTGGCCGTCACGTGCGCGCCTTCGTTGTTGCCGACGGTGCCGGTGGCAAAACCCTTGGTGCTCAACACTTGCGACACCGCCGAGGCCAGCCCGTTGATGTCGGTGTCGTTGAAGACGCTCGCGGCGGTCTTGGCCGGCGTGTAGGCGATTTCCTCGGTCTTGCCCTGGGCCTGATCCTGCAACAGCCCGCCGACCCACTCCTGGACCTGGTGTGGATCGACCCGCACCACGCTGTGCATGCCGTCATCGCTCCAGCCGGCCTCGTCGAGCACCGGGATGGTGGCGAACGCGACGTTGCCGGCGGCCAGCTTCTGCAGCTGCTTCACGAAATCCATGATGTCCCAACCCGAAGACAGCACCACCGAGCGCTGGATGGCGCCTTGCAGCCGCTCCAGCGTCGCCGGGCTCGACAGCGTCTTGCCGGAGATCACCTGGTGGGCCAGCGACGCCATCACCACCTGCTGGCGCACCACCCGGTCCAGGTCGCCGCGGGGCAGGTCGTGGCGCTGCCGGACAAAGCTCAGCGCCTGCGGGCCGTTGAGCTTTTGCCAGCCGGCCGGAAAGTCGGCGCCCGAAAGCGGTTCGTACACCGCCTCTTTGAGGCAGACGTTGACGCCGCCGAGGGCGTCGGTGATCAAGGCGAAGCCCAGTAGCCCGATCTCGGCGTAGTGGTCGACGGTGACGCCGGTGAGGTCGGCGACCGTCTTGATCAGCGCCTCCCGGCCGGCTTCGGTACCGCGCGCCTCGGCTTGGGCGGGGTCGACGCCGGATTCGACGAGGCTGACCCGCTTCTCCTCCTTGACCTGGCCGTAGACGCCGTTGATCTTGGTCTTGCCCAAACCCGGCGCCGAGACATAGGTGTCGCGCGGAATCGAGATCGCGGTGGCCGACTTCCCGTTGTTGGGGATGCGCACCAGGATGATCGTGTCGGTGTTGGTGGCCACCTCGTCGCCGGCCCGCAGGGTCGCCAGTTCATCGGCCGAGAGCGGGTTGCCGTGGGCGTCGGTGCGGCTGTCCATGCCGACCAGCAGGATGTCGACGGCGCCGTCGTCGCCGCCCTGGCCCAGCGACGGCGCGAACATGTGGTAGATCCCGTCCTCGAACGAGCGGACCTGGCTCCACGCCACCCCGGTACCGAGCACGACGGCCACAGCCGCCACGGTGGCAACCACACGAACCACACGTTGCGCAGGCATCACTTCAGGCTACTTGCGTCACAGCGGTATCGCCGGTAGCTGCGCGCGTCGGCGTGCCAGACTCGACACGTGCGAATCGTGATCACCGGCGCCGGCGGACAGCTCGGCAGCGTTTTGGCGGCCCGAGCCACCGAGCAGGGCCGCGACGTGCTGGCCCTGACGTCGTCGCAGTGGGACATCACCGACCCCGGCGCCGCCGAGCGGATCATCCGAGGCGGCGACATGGTGGTCAACTGCGCCGCCTACACCAACGTCGACGGCGCGGAAAGCGACGAGGCCAGAGCACACGCCGTCAACGCCGAGGGCCCGGGACACATCGCTCGGGTGTGCGCGGACGTCGGCGCGGGGCTGATCCACATCTCCACCGACTACGTGTTCAGCGGCTCGGCACGCCGCCCCTACGAGCCCGACGACGAAACCGGGCCGCTCAGCGTGTACGGGCGTACCAAACTGTGCGGCGAGGTGGCCGTCCTGAAAACGCTGCCGGAGGCCACCGTGGTGCGCACCGCGTGGGTCTACACCGGCGGCACCGGCAACGACTTCGTCGCCGTCATGCGCCGACTGGCCGCCGGGGACGGCGGCGTCGAGGTGGTCGACGACCAGACCGGCTCACCGACCTACGTCGGCGATCTGGCCGACGCGCTGCTGCAGCTGGCCGACGACGGCGTGCACGCGCCCGTCGTGCATGCCGCCAACGCCGGTGCGGTCAGCCGGTTCGAGCTGGCCCGTGCGGTGTTCGCGGAAGTGGGAGCCGACCCGGACCGGGTGCGGCCGATCGGCAGCGACCAGAAGCCCCGGCCGGCGCCGCGGCCACCCTATTCCGCG
This sequence comes from Mycobacterium kyorinense, assembly GCF_002101735.1. Classification (GTDB taxonomy): domain Bacteria; phylum Actinomycetota; class Actinomycetes; order Mycobacteriales; family Mycobacteriaceae; genus Mycobacterium; species Mycobacterium kyorinense. The sequence goes on from NZ_LQPE01000159.1 coordinate 77,449, forward strand.
CTGGGCGCGCGGGTCTCGACCGAGGCGGGGCTGACGCCGTTGCGGCCGTGGCGCGACGCGCTGGCCGAAGCCTTATCGCTACCCTCTACGCGTGAGTGACGTCCTGCCGGTGGTGACGGTGACCTATTCGCCGGGCCCGCACCTGGACCGTTTCCTGGCCTCGCTGTCGCTGGCTACCGAACGGCCGCTGAGCGTCGTGATGGCCGACAACGGCTCCACCGACGGGGCGCCCGAGGCGGCGGTCGAGCGCTATCCGAACGTCCGGCTGTTCTCCACGGGCGCCAACCTGGGCTACGGCAGCGCGGTTAACAGGGCGGTCGCGCAGTTGGGGGAGGCTTTAGAAGATCCCGGCGAGTGGGTGGTGGTGGCCAACCCGGACGTGCAGTGGGGGCCGGGCAGCATCGACGCGCTGCTGGACGCGGCGGCCCGGTGGCCGCGGGCGGCCACGCTGGGCCCGCTGATCCGCGACCCCGACGGCTCGGTGTACCCGTCGGCGCGCCACCTGCCAAGCCTGGTGCGCGGCGGCATGCACGCCGTCCTCGGCCAGCTGTGGAAGGGCAATCCCTGGTCGACGGCGTATCGCCAGGAGCGGCTGGAACCGAGCGAGCGGCCGGTGGGCTGGCTGTCGGGGTCGTGCCTGCTGGTACGCCGGGCGGCGTTCGACCAGGTCGGCGGCTTCGACGAGCGCTACTTCATGTACATGGAAGACGTGGACCTCGGCGATCGGCTGGGCCGGGCAGGCTGGCTCAACGTCTATGTGCCGTCGGCCGAAGTCCTGCACCACAAAGGTCACGCCACCGGCCGCGAGTCGGCGAGCAACCTGATCGCCCACCACAACAGCACCTACCTCTTTCTCGCGGACCGGCATTCTGGGTGGTGGCGGGCGCCGCTGCGGTGGGCGTTTCGCGCCGGGCTGGCGATCCGGGCGCGCCTGATGGTGCGCGGCGCAGAAAGGCGGCGCTAGTGACAGACGTCGACGCCGTCGTCCTGGTCGGCGGCAAAGGCACCCGGTTGCGGCCGTTGACGCTGTCGGCGCCCAAGCCGATGCTGCCCACGGCCGGGTTGCCGTTTGTCACGCATCTGTTGTCGCGGATCGCGGCCGCCGGCATCGAGCACGTGGTCCTGAGCACGTCGTATCAGCCGGCGGTGTTCGAGGCGGAGTTCGGCGACGGCTCCAAACTCGGGCTGCAGATCGAATACGTCACCGAGGAGCATCCGCTGGGCACCGGCGGCGGAATCGCCAACGTCTCCGGCCGGCTGCGCCACGACACCGTGATGGTGTTCAACGGCGACGTGCTCTCCGGCGCCGATCTGGGTCAGCTGCTGGACTACCACCACGAGCAGCAGGCCGATCTCACGCTGCATCTGGTGCGCGTCGGCGACCCGCGTGCCTTCGGTTGTGTGCCGACCGAAAACGGCAGGGTCACCGCGTTTTTGGAGAAGACCCAGGATCCGCCCACCGACCAGATCAACGCAGGCTGCTACGTGTTCTCCCGCGAGATCATCGACCGGATACCGCGGGGCCGCGAGGTTTCCGTTGAGCGCGAGGTGTTTCCGGCGCTGCTGTCCGACGGCGTCAAGGTGTGCGGCTACGTCGACGCCACCTACTGGCGGGACATGGGCACGCCGGAGGACTTCGTGCGCGGCTCGGCGGATCTGGTGCGCGGCATCGCGCCGTCGCCGGCCCTGCGCGGACAGCGCGGCGAGCAGTTGGTGCACGACGGCGCGGCGGTATCCCCGGGCGCGGTGCTGATCGGCGGCACGGTCGTCGGGCGCGGCGCCGAGATCGGGCCCGGCGCAAGGCTCGACGGTGCGGTCATCTTCGACGGGGTGAAGGTCGAGGCCGGCTCGGTGATCGAGCGCTCGATCATCGGCTTCGGCGCGCGGATCGGCCCGCGGGCGCTGATCCGCGACGGCGTGATCGGCGACGGGGCCGACATCGGCGCACGCTGCGAGCTACTGCGCGGCGCGCGGGTCTGGCCCGGCGTCTCGATTCCCGACGGCGGAATCCGCTACTCGAGCGACGTCTGAGCCGCGCGGGCGACCAGGTAGGCCAGCGCGTCGTCGGCGTCGGCCGGCAACTCGTCGACCGGCCACCACCGCAGATCCACCGATTCGTCGCTGATCGCGATCTGCGCGCCGGGCGGCGCGTGGGCGACGAACTGCAGGTCGAGGTGGCGGGTCGGCACACCCAGCGAGCAGGTGACGGGATGGACATGGATCGCCGCCAACTCGGCCAGCCGCAGACCGGCGACCCCGGACTCCTCGGTCGCCTCCCGCAGCGCGGCCGCCGCGATGTCGTCGTCGCCGTCGTCGCAGTGCCCGCCGAGCTGCACCCAGCGGCCCAGCCGCGGATGCAGGGTGAGCAGCACCCGGCTGCCGGAGTCGTCGAGCACCAGGGCCGAGGCGGTGACATGACCGGGCACGCATTCGCGGCGGCAGGCGTCGTCGCGGGCAAGCAGAAACGCCAGCACGGCGTGGCGCACCGAGTCCTGCGCCGCATCCGGGGCCTGCCAGTCGGACAACAGCGCGATCGCCGACTCCCGGACGCTCACTTGCGCACCAGCAGGTCGGCGACGGGCACCGGATCTTTGGGCTCCTGAGGTTGCAGTGGATAACCAATCGCGATGGCGCCCAACGGTTCCCAATCGACGGGCAGCCCCAGCTCGTCGCGGACCAAATCGGCGGCGAAGATCGTCGAACCGATCCAGCAGCTGCCCACGCCGCGGACCGCGAGCGCGACCAGCAGCGCCTGCACCGCCGCGCCCACCGCGACGGTGAACATGGTGTGCTCGGCATCGGTGCGGGCGGCGTCGGGGTAGCTGTGCGCGCCGTCGGGCACCAGCATCGGGATGACGACTTCCGCTGCGTCGTAAAGGATCTGACCGCGGGCCACCCGCCGCTCGATCGCGTCGGCGGGCCTGCCGTCACCGGCCAGGTCGGCGCGCCACTTCTCACGCATGCGATCCAGCAACCGGGTGCGCACCGCGGGAGTCTGCAGCCACACGAACCGCACCGGCCGGGTGTGGTGCGGGGCCGGCGCGGTCAACGCCTCGGCCACCGCGGCCTCGACCAGATCCTGCGGCACCGGCTCGTCGGCGAACTGGCGCACCGACCGCCGCAGCAATTGTGCTTCGCGGCGGCCGAGTTCCACCGCTTCGGCGGTGCCGAGCCAGAACAGGTCCTCGGTGCCCGCGCGCACCAGCTTCCGCGCCGTCGAGCCGTCGTCGGACGCCGGCAATCCGCGAACCACGGCCACCGGTATTCCGGTGAGCTTGCCCTTGACCAGATCGGCGGCCGCGGCGATCTCGTCCGCGACGGCGATCTCGGTCACGATCAACTCGTTGCCGTGCGCGTCGACCGCGCCGGCATACCCGTGCAGCACCTCCAAGCCGGCCGAGCCGACCGCGACGTCGGTCTGCCCGTTGCGCCATGCCCGGCCCATCGTGTCGGTGATCACCACCGCGACCGTCACACCCAGCCGCTCGCGCAGCGCCGCACGCAGCGCAGCGGCGCTCGCGTCGGGATCTTGTGGCAGCAGGGCCAGTTCGGTCACGCCGACGTTCGAGCCGTCCACCCCGGCGGCGGCCTGCACCAGCCCGAGCCGGTTCTCGGTGATCAGCGTACGGCCCTTGCGGGCCAGCACACGAACCGCCTCGGTGTCGACGAGCTTGCGCCGCAGCGCATCCCGTGCCTCGGGGTCGTCGGGCGCCGGCACCAGCCGGCCCTCGCACTTGGACACCACCTTGCTGGTGACCACCACCACGTCGCCGTCTCGCAGCCACGGCGCGGCCGCGGCGACGGCGTCGCCCAGGTTGTCGCCGGGCCGGAACTCGGGAAGTCCTGTGACGGGCAGGATCTCGACCGCCGCCGCGGTACCGTGCTCGCTCACGCCGCGACGCCCGCGAGCTCCAGTCCGGCGCCCACCATCGTGGCCGTCGCACTCGGATCGGTCATCAGCAGCGGTATCGATCGCACTGCCACACCGTCGATGTCGGCGTGGTCGCCCTCGTGGACCAGCCAACAGTCCAGGATGCCGGTGCCCGACCGTGCCCCGTAATGCCGGCCGACCGCCTCGGCGGTGGATTCCACGCCGATCACCGTGAGGCATTCTTGAGCCATGCCGCGCAACGGTTTTCCGCCGATGATGGGGGAGTAGCCGACGACGGGCGCATCGGCCGAGCGCAGTGCGCCGCGGATGCCCGGAATGGCCAGGATGGCGCCGATGCTCACCACCGGATTCGACGGCGCCAACAGGACGATGTCGGCATCGGCGATGGCGTCGAGCACTTCGGCTGTGGCATGGGCGTTTTCGGCCCCGATGTAGGCGAAGCTGTGGGTCGGGACTTGTGCGCGATAGCGCACCCACCACTCCTGGAAGTGGATTGCGCGCTGGTCGCCGTCGGCGGGATCGGTGATGACAACGTGGGTTTCGCATCGGTCGTCGCTGGCCGGCAGTAACGTCGCTCCCGGCTGCCAGCGGTCGCACAGAGCGGCGGTGATCTGTGAGAGCGGGTAGCCGGCCCGCAGCATCTGGGTGCGCACCAAATGTGTCGCCAGATCGCGGTCGCCGAGCTCGAACCAGTCCGGCTGGACGCCGTAGCGCTTGAGTTCCTCCTTGGCGTGCCAGGTTTCGTCGCGATGTCCCCAGCCGCGCTGCGGGTCGACCCCGCCGCCCAGGGTGTACATGCAGGTGTCCAGGTCGGGGCAGATCCGCACCCCGTGCATCCAGGCGTCGTCGCCGATGTTGACGACGGCCGTCAGCTGGTGATCGCCGGCTGCACCCGCGCCCGCGAATTGGCCCAAGCCGAGCAGCTGCTGCACGCCGAGAAGAAAGCGGGCGCCGCCGACCCCGCCGACCAGAACCGTGACCTTCACATCGCACGACAGTACGCGCGGCGACGGTGCGGCCCGACACGCCGACGGCCAAACTGTGGCAGTGCCGTCAAAAATCGGTCACGAGATGGTATGGAAATCTTCCCAATCGCTTGACCACGGCTGATAACACGTGTGTAATCTCATCAGTGTCATTTCCCGGTTGGCCGGCCGGATTCGGTGTCGCAGACCGAGATTCGATCATCTGTTCGAATTGAGATGGCCGCACATCAAAACAGTGGGCGACATTCACGAAGCAACGAAATCAGGTGAGGAGGCGGAGCATGTCCTATGAGCACCTACGGGGCCTGATGGGAAGCACACCGCACACCAATACCGGCGCGGCGACGGCGGGGGCCGCAGCGCGACCCCACTTGAGTTTGGTGCCCAGCGCGCCCGAAGTGCCCGAAGTCTTTGAGCCGGTGCCGGTTACCGCCGACCAATGGCAGGACCGCGCGCTGTGCGCGCAAACCGATCCCGAGGCGTTCTTCCCCGAGAAGGGCGGCTCCACCCGCGAGGCCAAGAAGATCTGCCTGGGCTGCGAGGTGCGCACCGAGTGCCTGGAGTACGCGCTGGCGCACGACGAGCGGTTCGGCATCTGGGGCGGGCTTTCCGAGCGGGAACGCCGTCGCCTCAAGCGCGGCATCGTTTAACGCGCGGCGCTAGTCTGCGGGCGACCCGCTGCGCCCGGCTCCGCCGCGCTTGCGATCGCCCGGGCCTAATCGTCGTCGATCGTGGGGTCGATGACGGAGGGTTCGACGTCCAGATACGTGGCCACCTGAGCCACCAGAATTTCGTGCAGCAATTCGGCGAGTTCCACCGTGTCCTTGGCGCGCCGCTCGATCGGCTTGCGGAACAACACGATCCGCGCCCGGGTGGCATTTCCGCGCACGTCCACCCCGGCGGGGATCAACCGGGCCAGCGCTATCGGCCCGTCGGCGATCACCTCGGGCGGCCACTGCACACTGTCGGGGTCGCGGGCCGAGATCCGGGGAATCTCGTCGACCGCGACGTCGAGCCCGGACAACCGGTCAGCCCAGCGCTGCTCGATCGGCTCGTACGCCTCCAGCACCGCCATGTCGAACCGCTCGGCGCGGCTGCGCCACCCCGGCACCGTCGGCGGCAGCAGCGGGCCGCGCATGTCGCGCCCCCGCCGCGAAGCAGATCTGCGCACCGAGCGCCCGGAGCTGCGCGAATCGCTCACGCGCCGATGGTAACGGTTGGACATCGCGGTCCGGCGGTATGCGCGTGTCACCCGATGCGAGGACGTTTGCGCACGATAGCCTCTCGATCGTGACTGTTCCGCGTCGCTGCTGTCGGCCTGGGTGCCCGCACTACGCGGTGGCAACGCTGACGTTCGTCTACTCCGACTCCACCGCGGTGATCGGCCCGCTCGCCACCGCCCGAGAGCCGCACTCCTGGGACTTGTGCGTCAGCCATGCCGGTCGCATCACGGCGCCCCGGGGTTGGGAGCTGGTCCGCCACTCCGGCCCGCTGTCCGTGCCGTCCGACGACGACGATCTAGTGGCGCTGGCCGACGCCGTGCGCGAGGGCCGCGCCGCGGTCCCCGCCGGACCACCGGTCAACGGGTTTGCCGACCCCGACGCGACACCGGCGTCCGCTGGAAGCGGTGCCGTGCTGACCCCGGCGGCGCCGCGTCCCGCCGGCGCCGGGCGCCGCCGCGGCCATCTGCGGGTGCTGCCCGACCCCGCCGACTAGACCGTTGCAAGTGAGTGATCTTTAGTGATCATGCGACTTGCACCCCGTCTCGGGGTTGTTTGGCAGCCTTGCGGCTGCGTCCCTTCCGCGCTTCACGGCCACCTGCCGGGCGAGGCCCGGTCTTACGGTCGGCTCCACGCTTGACGGCGGCCCCAACTGGGCCGACGACGCTAGGTGTTTCCTCGTAGCGTGCGAGGTTGATGGCCGCGCAGTCATCACGCTGGTGCGATGCCGAGCACCCGCCGCAGTGCCAGTGCTCATCCCAGCCGATGTCTTGCACGTGGCCGCAAACATGGCAGGTTTTCGATGACGGGAACCAGCGGTCGGCGACCACCAGCTCTGATCCGTACCAGCCCGTCTTGTAGGACAGGTGGCGGCGCGGTGTGCCCAAGGCCGCATCGGACAGGCCGCGCCGGCGAGCGCGGGTACCCGGCAGGCCCTTTTGCCGCAGCATCCCCGCCGCGTCCAGACCTTCGACAACGATCCGGCCGTGAGTTTTGGCCAATCGTGTTGTCAGGACATGCAAATGATGCGTTCGGACATCGTTGACCCGGCGGTGCAGCCGGGACATCTCGGTGGTGCGCTCACGGTAACGCCGTGAGCCTTTCGTGCAGCGCGAGCGGGCCCGGCTGACATGCCGCAACTCTTTCAGTGCCGCGTCGAGTGGCCGTGGATTCGGCACTTGCTCGAGCACTGTGCCGTCCTCGCTGGCGACCGTGGCGAGGCGACGCACCCCGACGTCAACGCCAACCCCTGAACCGGGGTGTACGACCGTCGGTCGCTGGGGGCGCTGCACGAGGACCCGCACACTCGCGTCCAGCCGGGCGCCGTTTCGGCGCACCGTGATCGCCAGCACCCGCGCCCGGCCTTTCGTGATGAGCCGCTCAATCCGGCGCGTGTTCTCGTGTGTACGGACGGTCCCGATCACCGGAAGCGTGAGGTGGCGGCGGTCAGGTTCGACGCGCATCGCTCCGGTCGTGAACGTCACGCGGTCCTGGTCGTGTCCCTTCTTCTTGAACCGGGGGAAGCCCATTCTCTTGCCGTCACGTGTGCCTGATCGGGAGTTCTGCCAGTTCCAGTACGCGTCGACCCCGCCGTCAATACCGTCGGCGTAGGCCTCTTTGGAACACTCAGGCCACCACACGACACCGGTCTCAGCGTTGACACACACGTCGTCCTTGACCGTGTTCCAGCGTTTCCGCAACACCCGCAGCGACGGCTTGTCCGTCTCAACGCCCGTCTCACGCCACGCCTGGATATCGGCTTTCAGCGTGGCGACGGTCCAGTTGTATGCTTTACGCCGGGCACCGAAATGCCGCGCCAGCGACCGCAATTGATCGTCGGTCGGGTCCAGGGTGAACCGGAACGCCTGCACCGTCCAGCCCTCAGGAATCTTGAACTTCGCCACCTCAGGCCACCTCGCCATCCCCGGCGCCGGCCGCCGCAGCCACAGCACGCCTTGCACGGTTCGCAGCAGGGCGTTTGCCGTAGAGCCGAGCGCACATACTGGTGAGGATCTCTGTCATATCGCGCACCAGGTCGTCATCGACCTCGGCTGAGTCGACCACGACCAACTCGCGGCCCTGGGCAGCGAGTGCGGCTTCGACGTATTCAGAGCCGAACCGGCAGAACCGGTCTCGGTGTTCCACCACGATCCGGCCCACCGACGGGTCGCGCAACAAGGCAAGGAACTTGCGGCGATGCCCGTTTAGCGCCGAACCGACCTCGGTCACCACCTTGTCGACCGGGATCTGCTGGGTCGTGGCCCACGCGGTCACCCGCGCCACCTGCCGATCCAGATCAGCTTTCTGGTCCGCTGAGGACACGCGCGCATACACCGCCGCCAGCCCCTGCCGGGCCGCCTCAGCTGCCACATCATTGACGAGGATCAGCCGACCTACTCGTTGCGCTGCGACCGGCAGCAGCCCAGCGTGAAACCAGCGATGCGCAGTCACCCGCGCAACACCGTTGCGCTCAGCCCACGCCGCAAGATTCATGTCTTTGTTCCTACCGCACACCACTGACAACTACCGACCACTCGGAACGCAACAGATGACAACCCCTGCTTAGCTGTCAGCCGGTCCCGCCGAAACCGTTAGGCTGACCACCAAGAGTCCCGATAGTCAGGAGCCCTTTCATGTCTCGGCCCGCCGCGGCTGTCAACCGTGTGATCAAGGCTTATGACGTGCGAGGCGTCGTCGGTGACGAGATCGACGAGCCGTTCGTCGCCGACGTCGGCGCCGCCTTCGCCAGGCTGATGCGTGACGAGGGCGCCGGGCGGGTAGTTCTCGGCCACGACATGCGGGACAGTTCGCCGGCCCTGGCGGCAGCCTTCGCGTCCGGGGTCACCGGGCAGGGGCTCGACGTGATCCGGATCGGTCTGGCATCGACCGATCAGCTCTATTTCGCCTCGGGCCTGTTGGACTGCCCCGGCGCCATGTTCACCGCCAGCCACAACCCGGCCGCCTACAACGGCATCAAGCTGTGCCGGGCGGGCGCCAAGCCGGTCGGCGCCGACACCGGGTTGAGCACCATCCGCGACGACGTGGTCGCCGGCGTGCCCGGCTACGACGGGCCGGCCGGCAGCATCGCCGATCGGGATGTGCTCGCCGACTACGGGGAATTCCTGCGCTCGCTGGTGGACCTGTCGGCGCTGCGCCCGCTGCGGGTGGCCGTCGACGCGGGCAACGGGATGGCCGGTCACACCGCGCCGGCGGTGCTCGGCGCAATCGAGTCAATCACGTTGCTGCCGTTGTACTTCGAGCTCGACGGCTCGTTTCCCCACCACGAGGCCAACCCGCTGGACCCGGCGAACCTGGTGGACCTGCAGGCCTATGTGCAGGAGAGCGGCGCCGATATCGGGCTGGCATTCGACGGCGACGCCGATCGCTGCTTCGTGGTCGACGAACGCGGCCGGCCGGTGTCGCCGTCGACGGTGACCGCGCTGGTCGCCGCCCGCGAGCTCACCCGCGAGATCGGCGCGACCGTGATCCACAACCTGATCACCTCCCGCGCCGTGCCGGAGCTGGTGGTCGAACGCGGCGGCACACCGGTGCGCTCGCGCGTCGGGCACTCCTACATCAAGGCGCTGATGGCCGACACCGGCGCAATCTTCGGCGGCGAGCACTCCGCGCACTACTACTTCCGCGACTTCTGGGGCGCCGACTCCGGGATGCTGGCCGCGTTGTACGTGCTGGCCGCGCTGGGCGAGCAAGACCGGCCGCTCTCCGAGCTCACCGCCGACTACCAGCGCTACGAATCCTCCGGCGAGATCAACTTCACCGTCGCCGATGCCGCGTCGGCCACCGAGGCGGTGCTGAAGTCCTTCGGCAGCCGCATCCACTCCATCGACCATCTGGACGGAGTGACCGTCGACCTCGGCGACGGAAGCTGGTTCAACCTGCGCAGCTCCAACACCGAGCCGCTGCTGCGGCTCAACGTGGAAGCACGCTGCACCGAGGACGTCGATGCGGTGGTCCAGCAGGTGAGTGCAACAATTCGAGCCGAAACAGCCGGGCTGACACAGGCAGTCACGTGAACGCCATACACGCCACCATCGACTTCGACGACACCGACGCCCTGATCGCCGCCGATCGCGACGGGCTGCTGCGGGCCGCGTCGATGGCCGGCGCGCAGGTGCGGTCCACCGCCGCCGCAGCCGAAGAGGGCGCGCTCGACCCGGTGCGCGGGGACACCCCCCGCACGCTGATCTGGGTGGCCGGCCGCGGCACCGCCGAAACCGCCGGCACCATGCTGGCCGCGACGCTGGGCGGCACGACCGCCGCGCCGATCGTGGTCGCCGCCGAGGCGCCGCCGTGGATCGGCGCGCTCGACGTGCTGATCGTGGCCGGCGACGACCCGGGCGATCCGGCGCTGGTCGGCGCCGCCGCCACCGGGGTGCGCCGCGGCGCTCGCGTGGTCGTCGCGGCACCCTACGAGGGACCGTTGCGCGACAGCACGGCCGGGCGGGTCGCGGTGCTGGAGCCGCGGATGCGGGTCCCCGACGAGTTCGGTCTGGGCCGCTACCTGGCCGCCGGGCTGGCCGCGCTGGAAAGTATCGACCCCAAGCTGCGGACGGATCTCGGTGTGCTGGCCGACGAGCTGGACGCCGAGGCGCTGCGCAACAGCGCGGGACGCGAAGTGTTCACCAATCCGGCCAAGGCGCTGGCCCAGCGGATGACGGGGCGCAGCATCGTGCTGGCCGGCGACTCCGCCGCGACGCTGGCGCTGGCCCGGCACGGCTCGTCGGCGCTGCTGCGGATCGGCAATCAGGTGGTGGCCGCCACCGGCTTGGCTGACGCGCTGATCGCGCTGCGCACCACACCGTCATTCGCCGATGCGGCGGATGCGCTGTTTCACGACGAGGCGATCGACGGCCCGCTGCCCGAGCGGCTGCGGGTGCTGGCGCTGACGCTGGCCGCCGACCGGACCGTCGTCGCCGCCAGAGTCGCCCCGCTCGGCGACGTGGACATCGTCGGCGCCGAGGACGTGCCCGACGTGTCCGTCGGCGCCGCCGGCCAGGTCAGCGCGCAGCGGGCCGAGCAGCAACTGGCAATATTGGCCGTTCGACTGGAGATGGCCGCCGTTTATTTGCGGCTGGTGCGGGGATAGACAACAGACGTGGAACTGCTACGCGGAGCGATACGGACGTACGCCTGGGGATCGCGTACGGCCATCGCCGAATTCACCGGGCGACCGGTCCCGGCGGCTCACCCCGAAGCCGAGCTCTGGTTCGGCGCGCATCCGGCCGACCCGGCGTGGTTGGAGACCGGCGGCGGCGAAACGACGTTGCTGGACGCCCTGGTCGCCGACCCGGACGGCCAGCTCGGCGGGGCGGCGCGGTCCCGATTCGGTGACGTGCTGCCCTTCCTGGTGAAAGTGCTTGCCGCCGACGAGCCGTTGTCGCTGCAGGCGCACCCCAGCGCTGAGCAGGCCGCCGAGGGTTACCTGCGCGAGGAGCGGCTGGGCATCCCGATCAACTCGCCGGTGCGTAACTACCGCGACAAGAGTCACAAACCCGAACTGTTGGTGGCGCTGCAGCCGTTCGAGGCGCTGGCCGGCTTCCGGCCGGCCGCCCGCACCGTCGAGCTGCTGCGGGCGCTGGCGGTCTCCGACCTGGATCCGTTCATCCACCTGCTCAACGACCAGTCCGACGCCGACGGGCTGCGCGCGCTGTTCACCACCTGGATCACCGCCCCGCAGCCCGACATCGACGTGCTGGTCCCGGCCGTTATCGACGGCGCGATCAACTACATCACCTCCGGCGCAACGGAATTCGCGGCCGAGGCCAAGACGGTGCTGGAGCTGGGCGAGCGCTACCCCGGCGACGCCGGTGTGCTGGCGGCGCTGTTGCTCAACCGCATCAGCCTGGCCCCCGGGGAGGCGATCTTCCTGGCGGCCGGCAACCTGCACACCTACCTGCGCGGCGTCGCGCTGGAGGTTATGGCCAACTCCGACAACGTGTTACGCGGCGGCCTGACTCCCAAGCACGTCGACGTGCCGGAGCTGCTGCGCGTGCTGGACTTCACGCCCACCACCGAGGACCAGCTGCGACCGCCGACGCATCGCGACGGGCTCGGGCTGGTCTACGACACCCCGACCGACGAGTTCGCGTTGTGTGTGCTGACTCTCGACGGCGAGCACGTCGGCCACGAGGTGGACGCGCCGTCGCGGCACGACGGCCCGCAGATCCTGTTGTGCACCGAGGGCTGCACCACCGTGCACGGAAAATCCGGGACGCTGAAACTCGAGCGGGGCGCCGCGGCGTGGGTGGCCGCCGACGACGGGCCGATCCGGCTGGTGGCGCATCAGCCGACGACGTTGTTCCGGGCCACCGTCGGCCTGTGAGTGCATCCAGCAGTACCCGCGCGATCCTGGCCGCGCTGGCCGCCAACGCCGGCATCGCCGCCGCCAAGTTCGTCGGCTTCGCGGTCACCGGCAGCTCGTCCATGCTTGCCGAAGCGGTGCACTCGGTAGCCGACACCTCCAACCAGGCGCTGTTGCTGTTCGGGCAGCGCGCCGCGCGCAAGGAGGCCGACGCGCTGCACCCGTTCGGCTACGGCCGCAGCCGCTACTTCTGGTCGTTTGTGGTGGCGCTGGTGTTGTTCACCCTCGGCGCGGTGTTCGCCCTCTACGAGGGCTACCACAAGATCGTCCACCCTGCGGAGCTGACGTCCCCGGTGGTGGCGCTGGCGATCCTGGTGGTGGCAATCACGTTGGAGACGTTCAGTTTTCGCACTGCGGTGGTCGAGTCCCGGCCGCTGAAGGGCAACGGCAGCTGGTGGCGGTTCATTCGCAACTCCCGCAATCCCGAGCTGCCGGTGGTGCTGCTGGAGGACACCGGCGCGCTGGTCGGATTGGCGTTCGCGCTCGCCGGCGTCGGCTTGACGACGCTCACCGGCAACCCGGTCTGGGACGGCGTCGGCACCATCGCCATCGGTCTGCTGCTCGGCGCCATCGCGACCATCCTGATGGTCGAGATGCACAGCCTGCTGATCGGTGAGAGCGGCACTGCCGCCGAAGTCGCTGCCATCCGGGCGGCGCTGGAAAACACCGAGCATGTCGATCGCCTGATTCATCTGCGCACGCAGTATCTCGGCCCGGACGAGATGCTGGTGGGCGCCAAGATCGCGGTGGGCCCGCACGTCGAGCTGGCCACCGTGGCGGCCACCATCGACGCCGCCGAAGCCAACATCCGTGCGGCGGTGCCGGCCGCCCGGGTCATCTACCTCGAGCCCGACCTGGATCGCACCCGCTCGCGCAGTATCTGACGACGCTCGGCGAGCCACAGCCGCATGTTGTGCCGAATCGTGCGAGCGATCAGTTTGGCCGACGGGATCATGTAGAGGCTGTCCAGCAACGAGAACCGGCGCAAAAACCATTCTGCGAGAACGGGATCGGTCTCGGCCGCGCCGAGAAGCTGGTCGTAGAGGTTGCCGACCGGGCGATACCACCAGGGCATCGGCCCGCCGGCGTGATGGAACGTGAAATCGCCGACGGAATTCATCACCCACACCGGGTACGTGGTCTTCGCGGTGGCCCGGTTCAGCTCGCGGGCCACGTCGGCACCCGGGTCGGCCAGCGCGTCGCCGAGATGCCCGGCCTGCAGCGACGTCATCGTCATGCCTTGCCCGAAGGTGGGGTCGAAGCTGGCCACCGCGTCGCCGAACGGCACGATCCCGTCCGGAAAGCGGTCCAGTTTGTCGTAGCGGCGCCAGCGGCTGGTGGGGAAACGGTGGAAGGCCACCTCGCCGACCGGTTCGGCCTGTTCGAGGGCGGCGGTGAACTGCGGGGGCAGCAGCTTTTCCGCCAGTACTCTGATCTCCGAAAAGGTGTGCGGCGGTTCGACTTTGGCGACACCGAACGTCGTGAGTGTCCAGGTGCCGTCCTCGTATTGCAGCATGCCCAGTCCGAGCGGCTGCTCGCGCGACGCCCCGGCCACCACCACCTTCTGCTCGATCAGGCCGTCGGGAATCCGAAGCTGTTGCGTCGCATAGCCGATACCCACGTCCACCACCTCTTCGGGCGGCCTCGGATATCCCCACTGCTGCAGCCACACCGGCAGTCTGGTGCCGCGCCCGGCGGCCTCGACGACGAGGTCGGCGGCGACGAGCTCACCGGAGTCGAGCACCACGCCGGTCACCCGGCGGGCGGTGGGGTCGAAGCGCGGTTCGACCACCGCGTGTTGCCGAATCTCGGTGTTGGGCAGCGCGATCACGCGCCGCCGGATCTGCCATTCCAGCTGCGGACGGCTCGGCACGTACGCGGTGAACTCGTCGCGCAGGTTCTGGCCCGTCCCGAGCACGTGGCCAGCGGCGCCGAAGTAGATGGCCTGCGGCCGGTTCTGCAGGATCGGCACCCCGGCCGCGACCATGTCGTCGAGCAGGCCCGGGAACAACGCCTCGAATTCCGCGGCGCCTCGCGCCATCAACAGGTGAACATGGCGGCCCTGGGGGACTGCCGTGCGCTGAGCGGGCGTGGCCGGCAGCTGGTCGCGCTCGAACAGCGTGACCCGGTCGTAGAAATCGGCCAGCACGCGGGCGGCGCACAGCCCCGCAATGCTGGCGCCGATGACGACCGCATGACGCCTTGGGTTCTCGGCGCGCATGTCCGCACAGTAGTCGGTACTGTCCCGGTGCATGGCCGATCGATGGCGCATCAAATCCGTCGAGCAGTCGATTGCCGACACCGACGAACCGGACAGCCGGCTGCACAAAAACCTCAGCTGGTGGCACCTGACCGTGTTCGGTGTCTCGGTGGTGATCGGCGCCGGCATCTTCACGGTCACCGCCTCCACCGCGGGCAACATCACCGGCCCGGCCATCTGGATCTCGTTTCTGATCGCGGCGATCACCTGCGGGCTGGCGGCGGTGTGCTACGCGGAGTTCGCCTCGACGCTGCCGGTGGCCGGTAGCGCCTACACCTTCTCCTACGCCACCTTCGGCGAGTTCCTGGCGTGGGTGATCGGCTGGAACCTGGTGCTCGAGTTGGCCATCGGCGCGGCGGTGGTGGCCAAGGGGTGGTCGAGCTACCTCGACACCATGTTCGGAATCACAAGGGGCACAATCACTCTCGGCTCATTCCAGCTCGACTGGGGTGCGTTGTTGATCGTGGCGCTGGTGGCGACGCTGCTGGCGCTGGGCACCAAGTTGTCGGCGCATTTCTCGGCGGTGGTCACCACGATCAAGGTGTCGGTGGTGGCGCTGGTGGTGGTCGTCGGCGCCTTCTACGTCAAGGCCGACAACTACTCGCCGTTCATCCCGCCGCCGGAGGCCGACCACGCCGGCACCGGCCTCGACCAGTCGGTGCTGTCGTTGCTGACCGGCGCGCACACCAGCCACTACGGCTGGTTCGGGGTACTGGCCGGGGCGTCGATCGTGTTCTTCGCGTTCATCGGGTTCGACATCGTCGCCACCATGGCCGAGGAGACCAAGCACCCGCAGCGCGACGTGCCGCGCGGGATCCTGGCGACGCTGGGCATCGTCACCGTGCTCTACGTCGCCGTCTCCGTCGTGCTGTCCGGGATGGTGCCCTACACCGCGCTTCGGGACCGCCCCGGCGGCAAGCACGCGAACCTGGCCACCGCGTTCGCGGCGAACGGGGTGCACTGGGCCTCCGGCGTCATCTCGATCGGGGCGCTGGCGGGGCTGACCACGGTGGTGATGGTGCTGATGCTCGGCCAGTGCCGGGTGCTGTTTGCGATGTCGCGCGACGGGCTGCTGCCCCGGGCGCTGGCGCAGACCAGCACCCGCGGCACGCCGGTGCGGATCACGGTGCTGGTCGCGCTGCTGGTGGCGCTGGCGGCGTCGGTGTTTCCGATGGCCAAGCTCGAGGAGATGGTCAACGTCGGAACGCTGTTCGCATTCGTCCTGGTGTCCGCCGGGGTGATCATCCTGCGCCGCACCCGCCCGGACCTGCCGCGGGGCTTTCGCGCGCCGTGGGTGCCGCTGCTGCCGATCGCCTCGGTGTGCGCCTGCCTGTGGCTGATGCTCAACCTGACCGGGGTGACCTGGATCCGGTTCGCCGTGTGGATGGTCGTCGGCGTCGCCATCTACTTCGGCTACAGCCGCCGCCACTCGGTCTTGGCGGGCCGGGCCGACGAGCGGCCCGCCGTCCAGGTCGCTTCCTGACCCTTCTTCACCGCGACTGTGCGGTTTCATACGCGACGCGCCGACGAGGCCGTATGAATCCGCACACTCGGCGCTGCGGTGCTTTACATGCCATAGCTAATTGTCTAGACAGGAGACGCAAAGCGCGGTATTGTCAACTCCAACGTGCTGTGACTCACAACGGAGGTTGCGACATGACCACCACGACGAGCCCCGAGACCGCGGTGTGGCGAGACAACAAGCGCTATCTGTGGCTGCTGGGGTTGATCGCCCCGACGGCCCTGATGCTGATCCTGCCGATCGTGTGGGCGATGAATCAGGCCGGCTGGCAGACCGCGTCGCAGGTGCTGTTCTGGATCGGTCCGCTCCTGGTCTACGTGCTGTTACCGCTGCTGGACCTGCGCTACGGACCCGATGGGCAAAACCCGCCGGACGAGGTGATGGAACGGCTGGAGAACGACAGGTACTACCGCTACTGCACCTACATCTACATCCCGTTCCAATACGCCAGCGTGGTGCTGGGGGCCTACCTGTTCACCGCCTCGGACCTGAGTTGGCTCGGATACGACGGGCCGCTGAGCTGGCCGGCGAAGATCGGCCTGGCGCTGTCGGTCGGCGCGCTGGGCGGCATCGGCATCAACACCGCGCATGAGATGGGCCACAAGAAGGAAAGGCTGGAACGCTGGCTGTCCAAAATCACGCTGGCCCAGACCTGCTACGGGCACTTCTACATCGAGCACAACCGCGGCCACCACGTGCGGGTGGCCACCCCGGAAGACCCGGCGTCGGCACGGTTCGGCGAGACGTTCTGGGAATTCCTGCCGCGCAGCGTGATTGGCAGCCTGCGCTCGGCGTGGATTTTGGAGGCGCAGCGGCTGCGCCGGCTGAACAAGAGCCCGTGGCACCCCTCCAACGACGTGCTCAACGCCTGGGCGATGTCGGTGGTGCTGTGGGCTGTGCTGATCGCCGTGTTCGGCCCGGCGCTGATCCCGCTGCTCATCATCCAGGCCATCTACGGCTTCTCGCTGCTGGAGTCGGTGAACTACCTCGAGCACTACGGGCTGCTGCGGCAGAAGCTGGACAACGGCCGTTACGAGCGCTGCACGCCGCAGCACAGCTGGAACTCCGACCACATCGTGACCAACCTGTTCCTGTACCACCTGCAGCGGCACAGCGACCACCACGCCAACCCGACGCGCCGCTACCAGACGCTGCGCAGCATGGACGGCGCACCGAACCTGCCCAGTGGCTACGCGTCGCTGATCGGGCTGACCTACCTCCCGCCACTGTGGCGCAAGCTGATGGACCACCGCGTGCTGGCCCACTACGACGGCGACATCACCAAAGCCAACATCCAGCCGCGCGTCCGCGACCGAGTGTTGGCCCGTTACGGGACGGTGGCGTGATGGCGTCGTACCGCTGCCCGATCTGCGACTACGTCTACGACGAGTCCAAAGGCCATGCGCGGGAAGGCTTTCCGGCCGGGACACGCTGGGATGAGATTCTCGACGACTGGTGCTGCCCGGACTGCGGGGTCCGCGAGAAGATCGATTTCGAAGAGACGGAGGTAGCCAGATGAGCGACTACAAGCTGTTCGTGTGTGTGCAGTGCGGCTTCGAGTACGACGAGGCCAAGGGCTGGCCGGAAGACGGCATCGCGCCCGGCACCCGGTGGGACGACATCCCCGACGACTGGAGCTGCCCGGACTGCGGCGCGGCCAAGTCCGACTTCGAGATGGTAGAAGTCGCGCGTCCGTGACGGCTAGTCTCGCGCATGTGACAGGACCAAATGGTACGGGCAGGCCCGTACGAGTCCCCTACGCCGAGGCGTCGCGGGTCCTGTTGCGCGATTCGGTGCTCGACGCGATGCGCGAGCTTTTGCTGGCCCGTGACTGGTCGGCGATCACGCTGGCCGACGTGGCCCGCGCCGCGGGCATCAGCCGCCAAACCATCTACAACGAGTTCGGCTCGCGGCAAGGCCTGGCGCAGGGCTACGCGCTCCGGCTGGCCGATCGGCTGGTGGACGCCGTCGACGACGCCATCTATTCGAACGTCGGCGACGTCTACGCGGCGTTCCTGCAGGGTTTCCGGATGTTCTTCACCGAGTCGGCCGCCGACCCGCTGGTGATCTCGCTGCTCACCGGTGTCGCCAAGCCCGACCTGCTGCAGCTGATCACCACCGACAGCGGGCCGATCATCACCCACTGCTCGGAGCGGTTGACCAACACGTTCCAGCACAGCTGGGTCAAGGCCAGCGACGACGATGCGGGCATCATCGCGCGCGCCATCGTGCGGCTGGCGATGAGCTACGTGTCGATGCCACCCGAAGCCGACCACGACGTCGCCGCCGATCTTGCGCGGCTGATGACGCCCGCCGTCGAACGCTACGGTGTGATCGAAGCCCCCTGACCCGGCATCGCACGCCCGCCGCATCGGGGACTAATGTATATGCAAGCTAACTAGTTGACCGATGAGGAGTGCGCCCGAGATGACGACCACCGAGAACGCGCTGAGCACCGACGTGCGCAACGGCATCGAATACAAGGTCGCCGACCTGTCGCTGGCGGACTTCGGCCGCAAGGAGATCCGGCTGGCCGAGCACGAGATGCCGGGCCTGATGTCGCTGCGGCGCGAATACGCCGAGGTGCGGCCGCTGAAGGGTGCCCGCATCTCCGGGTCGCTGCACATGACCGTGCAGACCGCGGTGCTGATCGAGACGCTGACTGCGCTGGGCGCCGAGGTCCGCTGGGCGTCGTGCAACATCTTCTCCACCCAGGACCACGCCGCGGCGGCGGTGGTCGTCGGACCGCACGGCACCCCGGAGGAGCCCAAGGGCACCTCGGTGTTCGCCTGGAAGGGCGAGACCCTCGAGGAATACTGGTGGGCCGCCGAGCAGGCGCTGACCTGGCCGGGCGAGCCGGCGAACATGATCCTCGACGACGGCGGCGACGCCACCATGATGGTGTTGCGCGGCATGCAGTACGAGAAGGCGGGCGTGGTGCCTCCGGCCGAGGAGGACGACTCCGCCGAGTGGAAGATTTTCCTGAACCGGCTCCGTGAGGGCCTCGAATCCGACAAGACGAAGTGGACCAAGATCGCCGAGTCGGTCAAGGGCGTCACCGAAGAAACGACGACGGGCGTGCTGCGGCTCTACCAGTTCGCCGCCGCCGGTGATCTGGCGTTTCCGGCGATCAACGTCAACGACTCGGTGACCAAGTCCAAGTTCGACAACAAGTACGGCTGTCGGCATTCGCTGATCGACGGCATCAACCGCGGCACCGACGTGCTGATCGGTGGCAAGAAGGCGCTGGTTTGTGGGTACGGCGACGTCGGCAAGGGCTGCGCGGAATCGCTGGCCGGCCAGGGCGCCCGGGTGACCGTCACCGAGATCGATCCGATCAACGCGCTGCAGGCGCTGATGGAGGGCTACGACGTCAAGACCGTCGAGGAGGCCATCGCCGAGGCCGACATCGTCGTCACCGCGACCGGCAACAAGGACATCATCACGCTCGAGCACATGAAGGCGATGAAGGACCAGGCGATCCTGGGCAACATCGGTCACTTCGACAACGAGATTCAGATGGCCGCGCTGGAGAAGTCGGGGGCGACCAAGCTCAACATCAAGCCGCAGGTCGACCAGTGGACGTTCCCCGACACCGGCCGCTCGATCATCGTGCTGTCCGAGGGCCGGCTGCTGAACCTCGGCAACGCCACCGGGCACCCGTCGTTCGTGATGAGCAACAGCTTCTCCAACCAGGTGATCGCTCAGATCGAGCTGTGGACCAAGAACGACGAGTACGACAACGAGGTGTACCGGCTGCCCAAGCACCTCGACGAGAAGGTGGCCCGCATCCACGTCGAGGCGCTCGGCGGACAGCTGACCAAGCTGACCAAGGACCAGGCCGAGTACATCGGCGTCGACGTCGAGGGTCCGTACAAGCCGGACCACTACCGGTACTGACCCGGCTTAGCCGGTTGCCTCGTCGACGTCGAGGCCGGCCAGCAGCGCGCTGCGGGCGCGGGCGACGCGGGAGCGGATGGTGCCCACCGGGCATCCGCACACCGCGGCCGCGTCGGCGTAGGACAGCCCCAGCAGCTGGGTGAGCAGCAGCGCCTCGCGCTGGTCGGCGGTGAGGTTGGCGATCATCGTCGTGACTTCGACGACGTCTTCGAATCCGCGGGTCGGTCGGTCGCGGTTGAGGAGCTGTTCGGGATCGGCGCCGTGCGCGGTGCGCGGCCGGGCTTGGGCGTGGCGCACATGGTCGGCGACGACGTGACGCGCGATGGCCAGCAGCCAGGTCCGGGCGGTGGACCGTCCGGAGAATCGCCGGATGGCGCCGATGGCCCGCAGAAATGTCTCCTGGGTCAGATCGTCGGCGTGGGACCCGTCGGAGAGGTAGGCGACAAACCGCCACACGTCCTGCTGGGTGGCTTTGATGAATGTCTCGAGTGCCCCGGCGTTGCCGCGTGCAGCGGCGAGGGCGAGTGCGGTAACGGCCTCATCGTCGCTACGCGCGGTCACTCCTGTACCTCTTCTCTTGCAGGCGCGAAGAGTGCGTCTGTGGTAGGGATGGGACGGGAGCCGGGGTGA
>NZ_LQPE01000160.1 GCF_002101735.1 Mycobacterium kyorinense
CCAACCACCACGAAGCGGCCCTGTCACGCTGACACACCGCAACGCAGCACCATCACCCTGACACTGAGCGCAAACCCCGGAATTTGAACGGCGTGTCGACCGACGACACGCACGCTCGCGGAGGAGAGGGGCACCTCCAGTAAGCTGGCAGATCGTGCGAAAGCGGCGGCTGGGAGTGATGGGTGGGACGTTTGATCCCATCCACAACGGCCATCTGGTCGCGGCCAGCGAAGTCGCCGACCGGTTCGACCTCGACGAAGTGGTGTTCGTGCCGACCAGCCAGCCGTGGCAGAAGAGCCGGCAGGTCAGCGGGGCCGAAGACCGCTACCTGATGACGGTGATCGCCACCGCGTCCAACCCCCGGTTCTCGGTGAGCCGGGTCGACATCGACCGCGGCGGCCTCACCTACACCAAAGACACGTTGCGGGATCTGCACACGGTCAACCCCGACTCAGACCTTTACTTCATCACCGGCGCCGATGCGCTGGCATCGATCCTGTCCTGGCATGACTTGGAGGAGCTGTTCGCGATGGCGCGGTTCGTCGGGGTCAGCCGGCCCGGCTACGAACTGGGCCGCGAGCATCTCGCCGACGTCCTCGAGGGGTTGCCCGACGACGCGCTCACCTTGCTCGAGATTCCGGCACTGGCGATCTCGTCGACCGACTGCCGCCGGCGCGCCGCCGAGGGCCGGCCGCTGTGGTACCTGATGCCCGACGGCGTCGTGCAGTACATCTCCAAACGCGAGCTCTACCGCAAACCCCGGGCCGAGACGTGACGGCAACCCAGGAAGCCATCGACATGGCGACGGTGGCCGCGAACGCTGCCGCGGCCAAACTCGCCGACGACGTCGTGGTCATCGACGTCTCCGGCCAGCTGGTCATCACCGACTGCTTTGTGATCGCGTCGGCGTCCAACGAGCGCCAGGTCAACGCCATCGTCGACGAGGTCGAAGAGAAGATGCGCCGGGCCGGCTACAAGCCGGCACGCCGCGAGGGCGCCCGCGAGGGCCGCTGGACCCTGCTCGACTACGTCGACATCGTCGTGCACATCCAGCACCAGGACGAACGCGACTTCTACTCCCTGGACCGGCTCTGGCGTGACTGCCCGACGGTGGATGTGAACCTGGAGGGCGCGTCGTGAAGATCCGCCGGCTGCTGATGCTGCGGCACGGGCAGACCGACTTCAACCTCGGCAGCCGGATGCAGGGCCAGTTGGACACCGAGCTGAGCGAGCTGGGCCGCGCGCAGGCCGTCGCCGCGGCCGAGGTGCTGAGCAAGCATCAGCCGCTGCTGATCGTCACCTCGGATTTGCGGCGCGCCTACGATACCGCCGTGGTGCTGGGGGAGCGCACCGGCCTGCGGTTGCGGGTCGACAACCGGTTGCGCGAAACGCATCTCGGCGACTGGCAGGGCATGACGCACACCCAGATCGATGCGTCCGCACCCGGGGCCCGGCTGGCCTGGCGCGAGGACGCCACCTGGGCGCCGCACGGCGGGGAGAGCCGGGTCGACGTGGCCGGCCGCAGCATGCCGCTGATCGGCGAACTGGTCACCGGCGAACAGGAATGGGGCGCCGACGAGCGACCGGTGGTGCTGGTGGCGCACGGCGGCCTGATCGCCGCGCTGACGGCGGCACTGCTGAGGCTGCCCGTCGAAAACTGGCCCGCGCTGGGCGGAATGGGCAACGCCAGCTGGACGCAACTGTCCGGCCATTCCGACGACGACGCCGCCTTGGCCGGCATTAGCTGGCGCCTCGACGTGTGGAACGCTTCGGCACAGGTCGCAGGCGATGTCCTCTGAGTCGCGGCCGGTGCTGCTGATCTTCGCCGACTCGCTGGCCTATTACGGCCCGACGGGCGGCCTGCCCGCCGACGATCCGCGAATCTGGCCCAATATCGTTGGCGCACAACTAGGTTGGGATGTCGAGCTGATCGGCCGTATCGGGTGGACCTGCCGCGACGTCTGGTGGGCGGCAACGCAGGACCCGCGGGCCTGGGCGGCGCTGCCGAAAGCAGGCGCGGTGATCTTCGCGACCGGCGGGATGGACTCGCTGCCGTCGGTGTTGCCGACGGCGCTGCGCGAGCTGATCCGCTACGTGCGCCCGCCATGGCTGCGGCGCTGGGTGCGCGACGGCTACGGCTGGCTGCAGCCACGGCTTTCCCCGTTCGCCCGGGCCGCGCTGCCGCCGCACCTGAGCGCCGAATACCTCGAAGCGACCCGCGGCGCAATCGATTTCAATCGGCCAGGCATCCCGATCGTGGCGTCGCTGCCGTCGGTGCACATCGCCGAGACCTACGGCAAGGCCCATCACGGCCGGCCCGCCACGGCCGCCGCGATCACCGAATGGGCCCAGCAGCACGACATTCCGCTGGTCGACCTGAAAGCCGCGGTCGCCGAACACGTCATGGCCGGTCGCGGCAACCCCGACGGTATCCACTGGAATTTCGAGGCCCACCACGCGGTCGCCGAGTTGATGCTCAAGGCGCTGGCGGAAGCCGGCGTGGATCCATGCCCGTCGTAGTCGTCACCGATTCGTCGTCGCGACTGCCCGACGACCTGCGGCGTAAGTGGCGGATCCGCCAGGTCCCGTTGCACATCCTGCTCGACGGCGTCGACCTGCGCGACGGCGTCGACGAGGTTCCCGACGACGTTCACCTGCGCCCCGGGGCAACCACCGCCGCGGCCACTCCGGCCGAACTCGCCGATGTGTACCGGCAGGCGCTGGCCGACAGCGGCGGCGACGGGGTGGTGGCGGTGCACCTGTCGGCGGCGCTGTCCGGGACCGTCGGCGCCGCCGAGGCGACGGCCGCCGAGATCGGTTCGGGGGTGCGGGTCGTCGACTCGAGGTCGACGGCGATGAACACCGGTTTCGTAGCGCTGGCCGCCGCCCGCGCCGCCGCCGAGGGGGCCGACCTGGACACTGTCACGCAGGCCGCCGCAGCCGCGGTGAGCCGCAATCACGGCTTCATCGTCGTGCACCGGCTGGACAACCTGCGCCGCAGCGGACGGATCGGCGGTGCCGCGGCCTGGCTGGGCACCGCACTGTCACTCAAGCCGCTGCTGCGCATCGACGACGGCAAACTCGTTCTGGCGCAACGGGTTCGCACCGCCAGCAAGGCGGTGACGGCGATGATCGACCGGGTCTGCGAGGTGGTCGGGGACCGCCCTGCGGCGCTTGCCGTGCATCATGTCGCCAACCCCGACGGCGCCGACGCCGTCGTCGCTGCGCTGGCCGAGCGGCTGCCGGCGTGCGAACCGGCGATCGTGACCGACCTGGGCCCAGTGCTGGCGCTGCACGTCGGCGCCGGTGCGCTCGCCGTCTGCGTGGAGGTTGCGGACTAGCGGTGGGCCGGTACCGGTAACGGCGCGGTGTCGTCGCTCAGCGGTTCGGGCCGCCGGCGGGCGTGGTCGCCGCGGGGATGGACAACCCGCGGCCACCAGAACCAGCGGCCCAACAGCGTCGCCATCGAAGGCATGAACAAGGTGCGCACCACCAGCGTGTCGAGCAGCAGACCGATGCAGACGGTGGATCCGAACTGGCCCAGGACCCGTAGATCGCTGCCGAGCATGGCGGCCATGGTGAACGCGAACACCAAACCTGCGGCCGTCACCACCCCACCGGTGCCGGCCATCGACCGGATGTACCCCGTCTTGAGGCCGTTGTGGATCTCTTCGCGGAACCGGGAGACCAGGAGCAGGTTGTAGTCGGATCCGACGGCCAGCAGGATGATGACGGACAGCGCCATCACGATCCAGTGGATTTTGATCCCGAACAGGTCTTGCCAGATGAGCACCGAGAGCCCAAACGATGCGGCAATCGAACTGGCCGCGGTGCCGACGATGACCAGCGCGGCGACCACGCTGCGGGTGAGCAGCAGCATGATCATGAAGATCAGTGTCAGCGAGGACACCACCGCGATCATCAGGTCGTATTTGGCGCCGTCGTGCATGTCGCGGAACGTCGCGGCCGTACCGCCGAGATAAACCTTGGCATCCGACAGCGATGATTGCTTCAGCCCCTCCTGGGCGGCGGTCCGCTCCGCATCGACGCGCGAAATCCCTTCCGGCGTCATGGGATCGCCCTGATGGGTGATGAAGAAGCGCGCCGACTTGCCGTCGGGCGACAAGAACTGCACCAGACCACGTTTGAAGTCCGGATTATCGAATGCCTCCGGAGGCAGGTAGAAGAAGTCGTCGTTTTTGGAGTTGTCGAAACTTTGCCCCATCACGATGGCGGTGTCGCTCATCGACTCCATCTGGTTGATCATCGCCTGGAAGGTGCTGTGCATGGTCAACGTCAATGCATGGGTGGTTTTCATGCTCTGGATCTGCGGCGGCAAGATCGCGACCATTTCGCGTTGCAGGGCATCCATACTGTGGATGTCCTTGGACATGCGGCCGAACTGTTCGTCCAGCTGATCGATTCCGTCCAGGGCGTCGAAGATCGACCTCAGCGACCAGCAGATCGGAATATCGAAGCAGTGTTTCTCCCAGTAGAAGTAGCTGCGGATGGGCCGCCAGAAATCGTCGAAATCCGCTAGGTGGTCCCGCATTTTGTCGGTGACGGCGACCATGTCGTCGGTGACGCTGGACATGTCGTGCGTGGTGTCGGACAGACCCTTGGTGATGTCGAGCATGCGTTCCAGGTAGTTGATCGTCACCTGCATTTCGTCGGCCATCTTGAGGATGTCGCCCATGCGCTCCTTCAGAAACGCCATGTTCTGCATGAGCATCTGGCTTTGCATGCTGTTCTGAAACGGTATCGAGCTGTGCTGAATCGGAATCCCGAGCGGGCGGGTGATGTCCTGGACCATCACGATGCCGTGCACGCGCAACACGTTTTTGGCCACGCGGTCCAAGACCAGCATGTCGGCGGGATTGCGCATATCGTGGTCGGCCTCGACCATCAACATGTCCGGATTCATTCTGGCCTGCGAGAAATGCCGGTCCGCGGCGGCGTAGCCGATGTTGGACGGTGCGCTGGTCGGCAGGTAGTAGCGGTCGTTGTAACTGGTGACATAGCTGGGCAGGCCCAGCATGCCGACCAGCACCACCGCGCCGCTCACCGCCAGAATCGGTGCGGGCCACCGCACTACCGCGGTTCCGATGCGCCGCCACAGCCGCCCCCGCGCCGCGCCCTTGGGCTCGAACAGGCCAAAACGGCTGCCCACGAACAGCACCGCCGGCCCGAGCGTGAGACCGGCCGCCACCACGATCAGCATGCCGATCGCCGCCGGTGCGCCCATCGTGTGGAACCACGGCAGCCGCGCGAAACTGAGGCAGTACACCGCCCCGGCGATCGTCAGACCCGACCCCAGCACGACCGGGGCCACCCCGTGAAAGGTGGTGTAGTAGGCGGTTTCCCGATCCTCACCGGCCCGGCGCGCCTCTTGATAGCGGCCGATGAGGAAGATCCCGTAATCGGTGCCGGCGGCGATCGCCAGCATTGTCAGGATGTTCGCCGCGAACGTGGTCAGCCCGAATGCGTTGTGGTAGGCCAACACCGCGACGATGCCTCGTGCCGACGCCAACGCGACGCCGGTCATGAAAAGTTGGACCAGCGTGGTGACAAGGGAGCGGTAGACCAGGAACAACATGACCGCGATCGCGCCCAAAGTGAACAACGTGATCTTGGCCAGGCTGGCGTTGCCGATCACGTGCATGTCATCGGACAGCGCCGCCGGACCGGTGACGTGGGCCTGCACACCGGGCGGCGCGGGGGTGTGCTTGATAACATCCCGGACTGCCTCGACGGATTCGTTGGCCTGCGTGGTGCCCTGGTTGCCGGCGAGGTTCAGCATCACGTAAGCGCCTTTGGCGTCGGCGCTTTGGACGCCGGCCGCAGTCAGGCGGTCGCTCCAGAAGTCTTGGATGTGCTGCACGTGCTGGGGGTCTTTGCGCAGCTGACGGACTATGTCGTCGTAGTAGCGGTGTGCGGCGTCGCCGAGCGGCTGCTGGCCTTCCAGCACCACCATGATCGTGCTGTTGGAATCGAATTCCTTGAAGTTGTGGCCCAGGCGCATCATCGCTTTCATCGACGGCGCATCCATCGGCGCCATCGGCGCCGAATGCGCCTCGCCCACGACTTCCAGCGACGGCACGATGGTGTTCACGACGACGGTCACAAAGACCCAACCCAGGATGATCGGCACCGCCAACCACCTGATCGTGTGCGGGATAACGGGCCGGTGGGGGCGGGTGTTCGTTTCAGTGCTCATGCGGACTTCACCAGGCAGAAGGTCTGGGCATTTTCGCCGTCAACGGTTTTCTCTTCGCGGACCACACCGTCGATGGTGATGCGGCAACCGATTTGATCCCCGTCGCCCTGGGCCATGATGTTGGCGCTGACGGCGGGCAGCGTCGTGCTGATCGTGTACGACCACGGCAGTGGCGCTCCGTCAACCTGATGCGTGTTGGCTTCCGCGTCCCAATAGTTGATGCTCGCCGTGGTCCCGGCCGGACCCCATACGTCATAGGTGACGACCTTCGGGTTGAACTGCACGATCTCGATCCCGGCGCCGGCCCCCGCATTGAGATCCTGCGAACCGAAGATGCGGTGCAACCGCGAGACGAGCAAACCCGAGATCGCCAGCACGACGACCAGGACCAGGGGGATCCACGCTCGCTTGGCCAACCTGGCAATCGCGCTCACCCCGTCACCTCCAGGTCCACGATCATTCGTACGAGTGTGTCAGCCACGGATCGACCCAGGCAGCAAAGGTGTCCGTGGTGCGATCCGCTGTCGCCGTCGTCAACGGAACCTTCGCCTGCCTAAGTATCGTAAACCGTAGGGCACGGGAGCGTTCACCGGGTCCCCGTCGCCCGGCCCGTCACGGGTGGCAGGTCGGCGAGCGTCACGATTCCCGGTCGGGCGGCCACCACAGCGGGCACGGCGTTGGTCACCGGCATCGCCGTGTAGATCATGCCCAGGCCCATGAAACCCGGCTCCGTCCAATCCTTCGGCGGCAGACAGTGAATCACCGTGCGCATGTTGGGCAGGCCGAACACCTGGATGACATGCCCGTGTTCGAGCGGCTTCGGCGGTGTCACGTGATCACCCATGATCCAGTTGAACCCGACGCTGACCACATTGCGCTCGCCCACCCACCCGCGGTGGTAGCCGTAGACGCTGCCGACAGTGCCGGCCGGAATTTTCATGAAGCCCAGATCGCTGTCGGCGGTGGCCGCGGTGAAGGTGACGTCGAAGGTCATCTTGTCGAGCTTCGCCCCGATGGCGTCGGCCATCATCGCCGCCGCCTCGGCGAACACCTCACTTTCCCGCCGCACGCTTTCGGCCAGGCCCGGCGTATCGGGGTCTTGCGAGAAGCCCATGGCTGTCTGGGTGCCCGCCGACTCGTAGGTGGAGCAGTCCACCGACTCGGTGATGCGGATCTCGTCGACGCGTTCGCAGCAGCCGGACAGCACCATGCCCACCATGTTCGTGATGCCCGGATGCGCGCCGCTGCCGAAGATCGTCGAGCCGCCGCGCTCGCAGGCATCCAGAATGCGCTGCCGGTCTTCGGGCGTCTGCTTGCCGCCGGTGATCCACGCCGCGCTCGTGCAGACATTAACGCCGGATTCGAGTAGCCGCACCAGCTCATCGATGCCTGCCCACAACGGGTTATAGCAACAGGCATCGGGTTTCAGCGCGAGCAGTGCGTCGATGTCGTTGGTGGCCTTGACGCCCGTCGGCTCCGGCCAGCCGGACAGTTCGGCGGCGTCGACGCCGACCTTGTCCTGCCCGTGGGCGTACACCCCGACCAGCTCCATGTCGGGTCTGCCGATGATGGCGTGTAGCGATCGCCGTCCGATGTTGCCGGTGGTCCATTGAATTACCCGCAGCGGTGTAGTCACCGCCCCACGATATTCGGGTGCGTTTGTGCCACTGTCGGATTCTGTGACCGCCGAGTTGCCCGAACCCCTGACGCTGCGCACGGTCACCGACGACGACTGGCCCGCGGTCCTGTTGTTGGACGACACCAGTTTCGGCGTGTCCACTCACCCGGATTCGATCGCCGCTGGGCGGGCCCTGACGCCCGCCGACGCTGCGGTGGTGGTGTGTGACCGCTCGATAGGGGAGGCCGTCGTCGGGTTTGCGGTGTATCTCGACTTCGAGCTCACCGTGCCCGGTGGAGCGGTAGTGCGCACCGCCGGGCTCAGCGGCGTGTCCGTCGCACCGACCCACCGGCGGCGCGGCCTGCTGCGCGCGATGTTGGCCGAATTACACAGGCGGATAAGCGATTCGGGCTATCCGATGGCGGCGCTGACCGCCAGCGAGGGCGGCATCTACGGACGGTTCGGGTACGGCCCGGCCACCATCGAACAGGCACTGACCATCGACCGCCGCTTCGCCCGCTTCCACGACCACGCCCCCGACCCGGGCGGTGTCCGCCTGGTGCGGCCTGCGCAGCACGGCAAGGATCTCGCCGCCATCTACGAGCGGTGGCGCCGGCGTACACCGGGCGGGTTGGCGCGTCCGCAGGTCTTGTGGGACGAGCTGCTCGCTGACCGGGAGGCCACCCGCCGCGGCGGCACCCCGTGGTTTGCGTTCGTGCATCCCGATGGCTATGCGCTGTACCGGGTGCACAACGACGACAAGAGCCTTGCGCGAGTGAGCGAACTCAAGGCGGTAACCACCGATGCGCATGTCGCGCTGTGGCGCACCCTGCTGGGGCTGGACTTGATCGAGACCGTCGCCGTCGAGACTCATCCGGACGACCCGTTGCCCTACCTCTTGTCCGACAGCCGGCTGGCCCGCACCACCGGACGCCAGGACGATCTCTGGTTGCGGATCATGGACATTCCCGCGGCGCTTACGGCCCGTACCTACCAGGCGGACCTGTCGACGGTGTTCGAGGTGTCCGACGCATTCCGCGGCGACGGCGGCCGGTTCGCGCTGGAAATCAGCGGCGGTCGCGCTCGGTGCGCGCCCAGCGACGCGCCCGCCGAGGCCGAGATGGACCTCGACGTGCTGGGCAGCCTGTATCTGGGAGCTCATCACGCGTCGGCGTTGGCTGCCGCGAACCGATTGCGCGCCAAGGACTCTGCGCTGGTGCGACGTCTGGAAGCGGCGTTCGCCAGCGACGTGCCTGCTCAGCTGGGCTTCGGCTTCTGACGTTGCCGTCGGCCACGGTTAGCCGACGGCGCGGGCGACGTTGACAATCGGTCACCGCTTGCGGTACTTACTCAAGAGTAAGATACTGGAGCGTAGGTACGCGAGGACGTGTTCATCGTGGCATTGCTGTGGTCACCGGAAGTCCGTCTCACGGTTTGATGGACGCGTACGGTAACTCGGGCCCGTCGTCAGCGCATGCAGTGGGGGAATGGGTACGGCGAAGTAATTCTTTGCCAGTCGAGAATGTTCCGGTGGCTTCGATTCGCGATTCCTACACACCCAGGAAGAGCAAGACGAACGAGCACTACGTCAAGATCTTGGCGCAATCACCGTTGCCGTTACCACCGATAGTCGTTCACCGGCCCTCGATGTGGGTGATCGACGGCGTGCATAGGCTGCGCGCGACCGAAATGCGCGGCGAGGACACGATACCGGCGAGGTTTTTCGACGGCAATGACGCTGACGCTTTCGCGCTCGCCGTCCATTTGAATGTCACCCATGGCCTGCCGTTGACCCTCGCCGAACGCAAGGCGGCGGCGCAGCGAATCGTGCGGTCCTACCCGCACTGGTCCGATCGGTCCATTGCGCTGATCACGGGAGTGTCGAACAAAACGGTCGGCAAATTGCGTGGGTGTGCAACTGAGGAAATTTCCCAGTTGGGCCCACGGCTGGGTCGGGACGGAAAAGTCCGGCCGGCAAGCCCGGTCAATGGGCGGCGACGTGCGGCCGCATATTTGTCGATGAATCCGCGCGCGTCGTTACGGGAGATAGCCCGCGAGGCGGGTGTTTCGGTCACCACGGCGCGCGACGTGCGCCAGCGTGTCGGCAACGGTAAGAATCCGCTGCCCGATAATCTCGCCAAAGATTCGGGTACGCGCGCTCAGCCGGCGGCGACGGCCACAACTCCGTCGCGCGTGTCGCCCAAAGTCCAGGGGCACGATCTGCTTCAACGGCTGAGAAAAGATCCGTCAGTCAGATCTTCTGAGAGAGGACGCGCCCTGCTGCGGCTGCTCTCCACCGTCGTGTTGGCAATTAGCGCCTGTAACGAGTTCGCTGAAGCTGTTCCGATCCACTGCTCGGGCACAATCGCCGAGATAGCACGGAAATACGCTCGTGCGTGGCAGGAAATCGCGGACCAATTCGACGGTTCGTAGCTCACGCAGGCTCGCACCTCAACAATCAGAGGCCGGCCACGCCGACCGCGACGAACCCGCAGCCCAACGCGGCCAGCAGAAGCGCGACGTCACGGCGCCGCCGCGATCGAATCCAGTCGTGCAGCGCCGCCACCGATCTCGCGGTTGCCCGGGGCGCCAACAGGTAGGCCAGCAACGGAATCTCGATCAAGGCGAACGCCACCACGTTGAACATCAACAACACCGCGACCTGCGTCAGGGCCGCCGCGCCCGAGGCGAGGATGACCGCGAGCGCCGCCAGGTAGTCGACTGACGGCAATGCAATGCCGAAACCGGCGATTCCCGCGACCGACAGCGAATCCCCGCTCAGCAGTCGCCTGCCCGACGTCGCCAACCGCGCCGGGCGCGAACCCAACCGCCCGCGGGCGTCGATCGCCACGAGGACCGCGATCGACAACGCCAGCAGCCCGATCAGGATCTGAACTTTGGGCACGGTGAAGTACGTGGATCCGAGCAGGCTGCGTCGAAAGACGAACAGCACAACCAGACCCACGGTTGTTCCCATCACGAAACCGCCGCAGAGAAACGCCAGCAGCTGCAGCGCCGGCCGGGGCCTGTTGAGCATCAGCACGGTCATCCCGATCCGGAAAGGTTCGATGCTGACTGCCAGGGCCATGACCAGGACGGTGACCAGCATTGGTGTCTCGGGGTGCGCCCAGCGCGGCCCGCTTAGGCGTCCAGCCGGGTGAACTGATCCTGCCGGTACTGCTCGACGCACGCGGCGCGCCGGATCT
The DNA here is from genome assembly GCF_002101735.1 of Mycobacterium kyorinense. GTDB lineage: Bacteria > Actinomycetota > Actinomycetes > Mycobacteriales > Mycobacteriaceae > Mycobacterium > Mycobacterium kyorinense. The sequence goes on from NZ_LQPE01000160.1 coordinate 11,042, forward strand.
TGCCGCTCGTCGTGGTGGGAATCGAGCCCGGCGGGACCAACACGAGGTCACCGACGTTCAAGCCGTGTGCGTTCGATATCGCTGAGGTGACGTCGCTTTTGACGCTGGTGAGCCAGTGCGTCGCGTCGTCGTTGCCGCGCTTCTTGAGTTCGATGACGGTGACCAGCTTCTCCGTACTGTTCACCGGAACCGATATCGCCGCGACCCGGCCGCCCGTGATCTCTTGGACCGTCGTCTCGATGTCCTCGGGATAGTGATTACGCCCGCGGATGATCAGCAGATCCTTGATGCGCCCCACAATGAACAGCTCACCTTCGTAGACAAAACCGAGGTCGCCGGTTCTCAGCCACGGCCCGGCCGGCGTTCCCGGCGAAGGCTCGGCGAGCGTCGCGCCGAAGCAGCGCTGCTCGTCGGGCTCCTTGCGCCAGTAGCCCTCGGCGACGTTGTCGCCGTGCACCCAGATCTCGCCGACCACGTCCTGCGGGCACTCGCGGTGGGTGTCGACGTCGACGATCCGCAGCATGGGCGATTGCGGCAGTTGGTATTTGACCAGCGTTGTGCCGGTGCCGGCGGCACACCGCTCGGCGCGGTTCGCGCCCAGCTTCTCGCTGTCGAAATGAACCGCCGGCGACGATTCACTCCATGTGCCAGCGGCCACGAACACGGTCGCCTCCGCCAAGCCATATGAAGGACGCAACATGTGGTCCCGAAAATTGAAGTGCGCAAACCGGTCGACGAAGCGTTGCAAGGTCGCCGGCTCGACACGCTCGGCGCCGCTGATGATGCCCAGTACGTCTGAAAGGTCGAGTCCGGCCAGGTCAGCGTCGGTTGTTTTGCGGGCAGCCAAGTCGAAGGCGAAGTTTGGTGCCGCCGACCACGCGCGAGGATTGTGGGCCAGCGACTGAACCCATCTGGCCGGCCGTTCCAAGAACGACACCGGACTCGTCAGCTCGCCGCGATAGCCGCCCAGGATTGGTGCACAGACTCCCAGCACCAAACCCATGTCGTGGTAGAAGGGCAACCACGACACGATGGTGGCTTCCGTTGGGGCTTTGCGGTCGGCGAAGAAGCTGCGCATCAGCTGCTCGAAATTCGCCTGCAGGTTGCGGTGCGAGACCATGACCCCGGTCGGTAGTCGGGTCGAGCCCGAACTGTACTGCAAATACGCGATGCTTGGCAGATCTGCTGTCCGAACGCTTGGTTCGCCATCCGCGTCCAGATTCATCGAATCGATTTCGACGATCTTGGGCACCGAGTCCATGTGTGCCTCGTCGACGTATTGGGCGACATCTTCGGCGACCGCGGATGTTGTGAGAACAACGGAGGGCGACGTATCGGCAAGAACCGCGCCTACCCGCTCGTGGCTCGAGCCGCGGTGCGGCAAGGGCAGTGGCACCGCGATGAGTCCAGCCTGCATGGATCCCAGAAACGCCGCGATGTAATCGAGTGACTGCGGAGCCAGGATCACTGCTCTGTCTCCGGCCGAGCCATGAAAGCTGAGCTCGCGGGCCACATTGTGCGTTCGGCGGGACAACTGCGACCAGGTCAGGTTCTCGGGCACCCCGGCCCAGTCGTCGTCGTAGTCGGTGAAGGTGAACGCGATGTCGTTGGGCCGCAGGCTCGCACGTCCGTGCAGCATCGAAAGGATGGATGACTGAGGCATAGGGGTCACGTCATGTCCGTACTGGTTCGTCGGTCTGTCGGTTTTCAGTCAGTGGTCAGACTGTCCTGCGCGGTGCGATAACACGGACATGGCACCGCTGAGGATCTGCGAGAGTGGGTCGGCGCCGCCGCCGAATGTCGCCTGGTTGGCGGGCGCGGTGACTTCCGCCGGGTCGAACCCGTGCACCGGATCCACCTGAACCGGAGCGGTCGCCGGGTCGTCGTTGCGTGAGTAGCCCGCGTTCACCCGGGGCATCAGGATCGCGTCGAGCTTGTTCAGCGTGTCTTCCGGAATCCCGATGTAAGCCAGGGGCATCACAAGCGGGAGGTGCTTTTCCGGAACCATGATCGTGGTGTCCTTGGCGCCCCGCGAGTTGATCGTCGTCCGGATGTTCTGCGGCGGCACCATGCTCGGGTTGGTGAAGGCCACCGCGGTATGACCGGTTGCAAGACCCATCAGCGTGTTGCCCAGGGCAAACAAGTTGTCCGGACGGTCGGGGAAGTCCGCGATCGAGTCGTACGCGGCCACGAACCGGTATGTGTCGTACTGGCTCTCATACGGCGGTGCCATGGTGTAGTCGAGTGCGGGAACGACGCTGCCGACCGGGAACATTGCGGTCAGGAAGCTCTCCCCAAAGGCGTGGCGCCCGACCGGGTCGCCGAACGTCGCGAAGTTCAGTTGGTCCGACGGGGGAGCGGTCGGGTCATTGGCCAGCCGGGCCTGCGCGCCGTCGACCACGAAAGCGCCCTCGGACAAGCCGATCGCGGTGCCGGGGCGACCGGTGCGGATCGCCGCATCGAGGTTGTCTACTCCCACGTCGACGGACTCGCCGACGCTGGGGCCGTCCAGACCCAGGCCGGGGAGCAGTTGTTCGCCGATCTTGCCGATGCCCGGGAACAATCGTTCCAGTACGTGGCCCTGCACCTGACCCGCCGGGTAGCGGACGATTTCGCGCTTCTGGCCGGGGAACCATTGGGCTCCCTCTTGGCGGATGTACTCGTCGTAGGGGATGCCGAGAACGTGCGCGCCGCCGAGGGCGAACGCGGTCTGGTCGCCCGGCGCGCCGGGGGTGGGCGGCCCGCCGACGGGCGTGTCGTCAGCCGACGCGGTCCTGACGCCGAAATAGCCTGTGGCGCTGACAGTTACCAGCGCCGTGACTCCTGCGAGGAGTTTCTTCATCCGCACTCCTGACCGCTCGGCATCGCCTCGTAGTTTCACATACATCAGGTGTGCGCGCTAACTGGGTTGCGCCGCGACGGCCACCAGTTGGCCCGCCCGACGAGGGCAGCGATGGCGGGAACCGTGATGGTGCGTACTACAAAGGTATCCAGCAAAATTCCCACACCGATCACAAAACCGCCTTGGACCACGGTGCTGATGCTGGAGAACAACAGCCCACACATCGACGCAGCGAAGATCAGACCCGCCGCCGTGATCACGCCGCCGGTCGAGCTCAGGGTGCGAATGATGCCGTAACGCATGCTGTGCGAAGACTCCTCACGCATTCGGGAGACAAGCAGCATGTTGTAGTCGGCGCCGACCGCCACCAAAACCACGAATGCCAGCGGAGGCACGCTCCAATGTAACTGCTGGCCGAGCATGAACTGGAAAACGAGGGTGCCGATGCCCACCGCCGACAAGTACGAAATGACCACCGAAGCAACCAGATACAGCGGTGCGGTAATCGCACGCAGCAGCGCCGTCAAGGTCAAAAGCACGACGATGAGGGTCACCGCGATGATGAACCGAATGTCGTGTCGGTAGTAGTCGCGGGTGTCTTTGAGCCCGACGGTGTATCCCGCCATCGATATCGTGGCGTCCGCCAATGCGGTATTCGCTTGGGCGCCCCGGGCGGTCTGGGTGATTGTGTTGACCTGATCCATGGCCTCGCTGCTGAACGGATTGAGTTTGGTTTGAACCAGGTAACGCGCCGAGTGGCCATCCGCTGAGATGAAGATCTTGGCGGCGTTCTTGAACTCCTTCAAGTGCAGCAGCTGGGCCGGGATGTTGAATCCGGCCATCGCCGGTTGCGAGGCCTCACGTTTCAGCGACAACAAGAAGGCCGATGCCTGATCGAGCCCGGCACCCAATTGTTTGACCTGGTCGACGAGTTGGGTCACCGCCTCGGCCACTTGCCGGCTCCCGCCGGCGAATCGGTTGGCGCCGTCTTGCATGCTGTTCAGGTTCGCCTGCAGGCCACCGGGCTGGTCCATTCCCATGGAATGCATCACCTTGGTGAGGTTTGCGAGTGCCCCACGCACGCGGTCTACCGATGCGTTGAGGGACTTTTTGTCCGGGAACGACTGCAGTTGCCCCCACAGATCGCTGATCGCGTCGAGGTCTTCCTGGTCGCGCCCTGCGACCAGCCGTTCGAACGTCCCGCGAGTAGCGCTGCAGGACTCGTCGAGATCGCAGACCGGGTTGCCCTGCAACGCTGCCAGCACCGGGCCTATCCAGGCAAACATGTTCTTGCCGGCCGAAAAGTTCCAGCCCATGGCATTGCTGAGGGAGTTGACGTGGTCGACGAGCTTGGCCGCGGTGTCGACTTCCTTGACCAAAGTGTCGCCGCTGTATTGGTTTTTCATCGACGAGAAGGAGTCGACCACGTTCTGCACACTGGCAGCGAACCGGCTGACCTGGCTGCGCACATGGTTGAGGTTGTCGGCCAGCGTGCCGGCCCCGTCGGCCAGCCGATCGAGGTCGTCGGTGTGATCGTTGATCAGCGTGGATCCGTCGGCCAGGACGGTGCCGATTGCGCCCGCCTGATAGGTGGCCTTGAATTCATTCGGCACAGTTCCGGCGGGACGCGTGATGCCGCTGACCGCAGCGATATTCGGCAGTTGGCTGACTCGCTGTGCCATTTGCTCCAGGTCTGCCAGGGCCTGCGGCGTGCGCAGGTCACGCGGTGAGGAGACCAGGATGTATTCCGGGATCGACTGGTTCACCGGGAAATGGCGCTCTAGCGCCGCGTATCCGATCGAGCTCGGCGCGGAAGCCCGCACGGCCTTGCGATCGTCGTAGTTGTAGCGCACGAAGGCGGCGCAGCCCGCCAGCGCGATCAACACAAGCACGCTGGCAACCAGATGCAGCTTGGGCCTGCGCACAATGCGAATGCCCGAGCGCCGCCAGAACAGCGCGGTCAGCTCGCGCCGTGGCTTGACCCAGCCGCGTGGCCCGGCAAGGACCAGGATCGCCGGCAGCAACGTCACCGCGGCAAGGAATGCCACGCCGATCCCGATCGCCGACGACGTTCCGACCGTCTTGAACACGCCCATTCGGGCGAAGCTGATGACCAGAAACGTGATTCCGACGGTGGCGGCGGACGCGGCGATCACCTTTCCGATCGAGATCATCGCCCGCTTGACGGCCTGGTCGAAATCTGCCCCTAACCGCAAATGGTCGTGATAGCGGCTGATCAGGAACACCGCGTAATCCGTTCCGGCGCCAGCCATTATCGCGCTCAAAAATACGATGGATTGGTTCGAGACGCCCGAACCCGTCAGTTGGGAGTATCCGGCTACCACGGCTTGCGCGATCACCAGGGACAACCCGATCGTCAGCAACGGCAGCAGCATGGTGACCGCGCTGCGGTAGACCACCAGCAGCACGATCAGCACCAAAACCGCGATCGCCAGCTCAATCGGCATGCGATCCCGATTGCCCGAAACCGTAAGGTCGGCCACCGTTGCCGCGGGACCGGTGAGATTGGCCGTCAAGGATGTTCCGGCCACGGTGTTTTCGACGATTTCGCTGATGCGGTTGAAAGCGGCGTAGGACTGTGGGGTGCCCAACTCGCCCGCGACCCCGACCGGCAGCACCCACGCCTTGTGGTCCTTGCTGGTCACGGCCGAACGCAGGGGCGGCGTGCTGACGAAATCCTGCAACATCAAGACATCTCGGGTGTCCTGGCGCAGCGCGCCCACCAGTTTGCGGTAAACGGCTTCGTCGGCGGGACCAAGCCCCTTGTCGTCAGTCAGGACCACCAGTAGGAGGTCTTCTGAGCCCGATTCGTGAAACGCCTCGGTCATCTTTCGGGCCGTGATGCTCGACGGGGCATCGCTGGGCAAGATGGCGAGCGGATGTTTCTGGGCCATCTCGCCCAGGGACGGACACGTCAGTGGGAGTGCGACCGCCAGCGTGACCCAGATCCCGATCACTATCCAAGGCCACCGCACCACAAAATCGGCTAGCCGTTGCACATTGCCCTCATGCGACGCGTCCCCAGTGCCCGTGGTTGGCGACCCGCATACACACCGACTTCATCGCCTCGAAGTAACGGGCAACTGATTTCTCGGCGATCGGGTTGTCGGGATACATGATCGCCATCGCGGTGCCTTCGCCGTACCGAAATACGTAGATGGTCAGTTGATAGGAATACCGGCCGTCCGAGTAGATTCCGATGTTGTTGGCCAGTCCCAGGTCAGCCGCTGCGAGCACGGCGTTGAGTGGAGCAGCGTTGCCATGAAAGAAGTTGGACACCGGAAAATTTGGCTGTGGCCAGCTCAACCAGGGTGCCAGCTCCAGCACGCGGTAGTACGGCACCTTTGCCATGTCCAGACCTGAGTCGAACGACGCCTGTGCCATCCACGCAGCGTCGCCGAAAGAGGCCGCAGCTATCGGCACGGTGATCGGGATCAAGCCGGTAAACCAGCCCTGTGTCATGAAGTTGTCGGCGCCGGTGCGGGAATCGCGGGGAGTAAGACCGTAGTACGTTGGTGCACCCGTGAACTCATGCTCCACCAGCGCGATGCAGGCGAACAAGCCGCCGACGAAGCGCGCGCCCACCGCTGAGCAGGCCGATTCGAACCGCTCGGTCTGTTCGGCATCCATCAGGAGTTCGGAGACGAGGTCGCTGGCACACCGCTCCGATGGATCGCCCAATGGGAGCGGGAATTCAGGAAAGCCGCCATTGTTGTTCTCGGCGAACTCGATCCACGCCCGCACCTCAGGTGAATCTACGGTTAACGTTGAGGTGTACTGCCGTTCGCGGGTACAGAAGTCGTCGTAGCTGCCTGGCTCGGGAAGCGTAAGGGCCTCACCGCCTGCGCTCAGCGCCGAGTACATGCCGTTGGCCTCGAGCATCGTGGTGCCGATCAGCGTCGCGTCCCCGTGCACATGGTCCATTGCGGCAAAGAACGTGAAGTGGTTCTCGCTTTGGACGATCCCGAAGCTGAAACAGCCCCACTCCAGCGGATTCGGTATGGCCACGACGTGAGCGCGTACCTCGTCAGCCGTCATGTGGCCGTGCTTCCTCGGCGCAAACTCGATATCTGCGGGATCGCTGATGGTGTGCCTGACAAAGTCTCCGTTGCCTGTGCGCTCGAACCAGCTGCGGAACGTGTCGTGCCGACGCAGGTAGGCGTTGAGGGCCTCGTTCATCGCGGAAATGTCGCATCGCCCAGGCACTTCGCAGGTAGCGATGATTTGCCGGGAGAAGTCCAGCCCCGCGACGGTCCGCTCGTGGTAGTTGCGAAGATGCTGGCCCTGCATGTAACTGACTGGTACCGAGCTGACCGGCGCTTGCCGGACCTTTGCCAGCGCCACGTCCGTCGGGTGCCACGACGTGACGAGGCCCGGGGTCAAGGTCCAATTCTCGAGTGAGCCGATCGTAATCTTCCCGATGCGCAAGACTTCGTCCTCCTCGGTGTGATCGGCTCATGCGGTCAGGGCTGACAGCGAGACCCAACATAGCCCTCTTCGCATGCGGTGTCGCCCAGTGTCGGCGGCGGCCGTAGCCGCTGGGATCGCACACGCCAAATCACGCGGCACGCAACACTTGTCCGAGAGCCATACCTTGCGGTACGGTGCCCCGCACCGGTGCCGGCAACGCACTTGCAATCCCGGCCCGCGGCAGCAATTCTGATGCGCGACCGAGCCGCGCGGATGCGCGCGACGACCGAATCTTCACCGTCCCCAACAGAGAGGACAGCCGTATGGCACCCGCCGAGGGCGAGCAGCAGTCAGGTTTTGCGATCGTCGGCTACGCGGCGCGTTTCCCGGGTGCTTCCAACACGGATGAGTTTTGGGATGTGCTGCGCCAAGGCCGGGACGCGGTCTCGGAGGTGCCGCAGGAGCGGTGGGATGCCGATGAATTCTTCGACCCCGATCCCGACGCGCCCGGCAAGGTCGTGACCCGGCGGGCAGGTTTCGTCGACGACGTAACTGGGTTCGACGCGCCATTTTTCGGTATGTCGGCGCGCGAGGTCAGGTTGATGGACCCGCAGCATCGGCTTTTGCTGGAGACGGCGTGGCGGGCCGTGGAGCATTCGGGCACCGCACCAACGGCTTTGGCGAATACCAACGCCGGCGTATTCGTCGGCTTGTCCACGCACGACTACCTGGGGATGGCATCTGACGAGCTGACGTACTCCGAAATCGAAGCCTATATGGCCATCGGGACCTCGAATGCCGCGGCGGCCGGGCGGATCAGCTACCGGTTGGGGCTGCAGGGCCCGGCGGTCGCGGTCGACACGGCGTGCAGCTCGTCGTTGGTGGCAATCCACCAGGCATGCCAAGCGCTTCGGTTGGGGGAATGCGACCTCGCGCTGGCCGGCGGCGCGAACGTCTTGCTCACGCCCGCAACGATGATCACTTTTTCCAGTGCACACATGCTCGCGCCCGACGGCCGGTGCAAGACATTCGATGCGGCTGCGGACGGCTATGTACGCGGCGAGGGTTGCGGTGTCATCGTTCTCAAGCGGCTCGAAGACGCGATCCGCGACGGCGACCGGATCCGGGCCGTGATCCGGGGCAGCGCGGTCAACCAGGACGGCGCATCGGGCGGCTTGACGGTGCCCAACGGTGTTGCCCAGCAACGGGTTATCGCCGCGGCGCTGAAACACGCCGGTCTGGCCGCCAGCGACGTCGGATACCTGGAGGCACACGGGACCGGGACATCGCTGGGCGATCCGATCGAGGCCCAGGCCGCGGGCGCGGTGCTCGGCGCCGGGCGCGAGGCGAGCCGGCCGCTGCTGATCGGCTCGGTGAAGACGAACATCGGGCATCTGGAAGCAGCGGCCGGGATCGCAGGTGTGATCAAGGTGGTCCTGTCGCTCGAGCACGGGCTGCTGCCGCAGCACCTGCACTTCCGCAATCCGTCGCCGCACATTCCCTGGGACCGGCTTCCGCTGCAGGTGGTGCAGGAGGCGACCCCATGGGAACGCAACGGGCAGGCCCGTATTGCAGGAGTCAGCTCGTTCGGGTTCGCCGGCACCAACGCGCACGTCATCCTCTCCGAAGCGCCGGAGGAGTCGGGCGAGCGCGCGGTGGCACCGCTTCCGGTCGAGGGGCCGGGGGACCGGAGATTCCGCGTACTTCCGCTGTCGGCGCGCACTCCCGACGCTTTGGTGCAGCTTGCCGATCACTACCGCACCTGGCTGAGCTCACACCCGGAGGCCGGGTTGGCCGACGTGTGCTTCACCGCCGGGGCAGCGCGAGCACACTTGGAGCACCGGGCCGCCTTGGTGGTCAATTCCAGGCAATCGGCCACCGAATTGCTAACGGCACTGGCCGACGACCGTCCCGCGCCCGGTTTGGTGCGCGGCGTATCCGACGACGCACCCAAAACGGCGTGGCTGTTCACCGGTCAGGGCAGCCAGTACCCGGGCATGGCCCGCGAGCTGTTCGACACCGAGCCGGTTTTCGCCCAGACGCTGACCCGATGCGCCGAAGTGGTTGCCGATGTTCTCGAAAAACCGTTGCTCGACGTGATTTTCGATCCGGAGGGCGACGACACGTTGCGACAGACGTCGTACGCCCAGCCTGCCTTGTTCGCGGTGGAGATGGGTTTGGCTCGGCTGTGGCAGTCCTGGGGCTTCGAACCCGACGTGGTGCTCGGCCACAGCGTCGGCCAGTATTCGGCGGCGTGTGTCGCGGGCGTGCTCAGCCTCGAGGACGGTGCTTTGCTGATGGCCGAGCGCGGCCGCCTTTTCGGCAGCTTGCCCGCGGGCGGCCGGATGGTCGCGGTGTTCACCGCCGCCGAGCGCGTGGAGAGCCTCACCGACGAGTTCCCGAATTTGTCTGTAGCGGCCTACAACGGCGCCAACACCGTATTGTCAGGACCCGCACAGGATCTGGAGCATGCGGTAGCCCGCCTGAGTGCCGACGGTGTCCGGTGCGACTGGCTCGACACCAGCCACGCGTTCCACTCGGCGCTGCTCGACCCGATCCTCGACGAGTTCGAGTCATATGCAGACCAGTTCAATTACCGTTCGCCACAACGCATTCTGGTGTGCAACCGCACCGGCGCCACGCTCGGCAGAAGCGTCAAGCTGGACGGCAACTACTGGCGTCGCCACGCGCGGCAGCCGGTGGAATTCGCCAAGAGCGTGCGCACCCTGGCCGATCTCGGCTGTAAAGTCCTGCTGGAGATGGGCCCGCAGCCGGTGCTCACCGCCGCCGCGCTGCGGGCATGGCCCGACCCGGCCACCGCACCGCGAGCGATCGCGTCGTTGCGTCGCAACACCGCCGACCACCGGCAGATCACCGAAGCCCTCGCCGACGCCTATGTCCTGGGCCACCAGCCCGACTTCGGCACTGTCTTGGGCCCGGCGCGCAAGCTCGACCTGCCCACCTATCCATTCCAGCATCGCCAGTACTGGTTCCGGGACAATCGGCCCAACCGTGACCAGCAACAGCACGGCGCGGCGCGGTCGCAGGCCATTCGCCTTCTGGAGGATGGCCGCATCGAAGAGCTCGCGGCCTTGATCGACGCCGCAAGTGACGATCGTCAGACCCTCGATGTGTTGACAAAGCTTGCCGCACAACACAACCAGCAGCGCAAATCCCAGTCGATCTCGGACGCCCGCTACGAGTTCCGATGGGAGAGGTCCACGGTCGCAGATGCGGAAGCCCGCGAGGCATCCACGTGGCTGCTCATCGGCGACGATGCCGCTGCCGCTCAGCCTTTGGCGGACGTGTTGAGCGCTCGCGGACACCAGTATCGGCTTTTCGGGCTGCCGGTGTGCGACGCGGACGAGGAACAGCTCGCGGCCGCACTGCGCGCTGCGGCAGCAGACGAACCGGCCCTACGAATCCTGCATCTCGCGGCCGTCGGCCCCGACACCGCGCCGTCGATGCGTTCGCTGTTGCGGATGCAGCACCACATCCTGGGCGGAACACGGCGACTCTTCCGCGCCGCCGTCGCTGCCGAAGTGCGCACACCCATCTGGCTGGTGACTCGCGGCGCACAACGAGTCACCGACGCCGACACCGTGTCACCGGACCAAAGCTGCCTGTGGGGATTCGGGCGTGCCGCTGCACTCGAGCATCCGCACGTATGGGGCGGGCTGGCGGATCTGGCCGACGGCACCGCCGAGGAATGGTCGCGGCTGATCGACCAGATAGCGGCCGCTGCGCGCGACTCGGCGATCAGGGAAGACCAACTAGCCCTGCGCGCTCAGGCGGTCTACGTTCCCCGGCTGGTTCGACGCGTTGAGCAGCCGAGCGCTGCACCACTGGTACTGCGCAGTGACGCAACGTATTTGGTGACCGGCGGGCTCGGTTCCCTGGGACTGGAAATCGCCGGATACCTGGCCGCCCACGGCGCCCGGCACCTGGTGTTGACCGGCCGACGCTCGCCCAGCGAAGCGGCACAACGGCGCATCGACGCGTCGAGCGAACAACACGGTTGCCAATTCCGGGTCGCCGCGGCCGATGTCTCCGACGCGCACGACGTCGCACGCCTGTTGTCCACCGTGCGATCCGAACTTCCGCCGTTGGCCGGCATCGTGCATGCCGCGGGCGAGGTCGGTACCACACCGCTGAGCGCCCTCGACGAGGCGGAAGTGGATCGTGTTTTCGCCGGGAAGGTCTGGGGTGCCTGGCATTTGAGCGAAGCAGCCGCTGATTTTCAGCTGGACTTTTTCCTGAGCACGTCCTCGATCGCCTCGGTGTGGGGGAGCTTCGGTCAGACCGCCTACGGCGCCGCTAACGCTTTCCTCGACGGGCTGGCCTGGCGGCTGCGCGAGCAGGGTGTTCCCGGCACCAGTGTGAACTTCGGTCCGTGGTCGGCGGGAATGGCCGACGCGGAGGCTCGCGCGCGGCTGGATCAGCGCGGAGTCCGGACGCTATCGCCTGCCGATGCGCTCGCGGGTATGGCCGATGCCATGGCGGCACCGTCGTCGGCGCAAGGTGTGGTGGCCCGCATCGACTGGGCCCGCTTCCTGCCGCTCTACCAACAAACGGGCAGGCGCGCATTCCTGGCGGAGTTGGAACGCGAGGCGCCCAGCGCGGTCCCGGCAACGACGCCGTCGGGCAAGCCCGAATTGGTCGAGCGGCTCACGCATGCTCCCGTGCAGCAGCGCAGGAAACTCATGACGGATTACCTGCGCGACGCGGTAGCAGACGTGACGCGCGTCGATGCCGCGGAGATCCGGGAGAACGCCGGATTCTTCGATCTCGGCATGGATTCGCTGATGGCAGTGGAATTGCGGCGCCGCATCGAACAAGGAGTGGGCAAGGAGATCCCGGCGACGCTGGCAATGGACTACCCACGTCTGTCCGACGTGGTGGACTACCTGCTCGGCGACGTGCTTGCGCTTGGCGAAAAAGCTTCAGCGCCCCAGCCGGCGTCGACAGCCCCGACACGCACCGACGAGCCGATCGCGATCGTTGCGGTGGCATGCCGTTTCCCGGGCGCGCCCAATCCGGAAGCGTTCTGGGAGGTGTTGTCCGGCGGTGTCGACGCGATCCGGGAAGTTCCGGAGGACCGATTCGACATCGACGAGTTCTACGACCCGGATCCGGATACTGCCGGCAAGACCTACACGCGCTGCGGTGGATTCCTCGACGAAATCGACGGATTCGATCCGGAATTCTTCGGGATCTCGCCGCGCGAAGCCGTCTGGATCGAGCCGCAGCAGCGGCTGATGCTCGAAACGGTGTGGGAGGCACTCGAACGGGCGGGCTACGCACCGTCCGCATTGCGCGGCAGCCGAACCGGCATCTTCGCCGGCGTGGCCGCCAACGAATACGCCCATCTGCTCTCTGCCGAGTCGATCGACAAAATCGAGCCCTACTTCATCACCGGCAATGCGCTCAACGCCATTTCCGGTCGGGTTGCCTTCGCATTGGGGTTCGAAGGGCCTGCGGTGGCGGTCGATACCGCATGCAGCTCGTCGCTGGTGGCCGTCCACCAGGCTTGCCAGGCATTGCATTCCGGGGACTGCGATCTGGCGCTGGCCGGCGGGGTGAACGTCCTGCTGAGTCCGGTCACCGTCGTCGCGGCCTCGCGCGCCAGGATGCTGTCGCCCGTCGGGCGGTGCAAGACGTTCGACGCCTCCGCCGACGGCTATGTCCGCAGCGAAGGCTGCGGGATTTTGGTGCTCAAGCGGCTCAGCGACGCGGTGCGCGACGGCGACCGGGTTGCCGCAGTCATCCCGGGCAGCGCGGTCAACCAGGACGGCGCGTCCAGCGGCTTGACTGTACCCAATGGTGGTGCACAACAACGGCTTATCGCGACGGCCCTGGCCCGTGCCGGTCTGAGCGGCGGCGACGTCGACTACCTCGAGGCGCACGGGACGGGCACCCCGCTGGGTGACCCGATCGAGGCGCAGGCCGCCGGCGCGGTCTACGGCGCCGCCCGTGACTCGGGCCGTCCGCTGCTGATGGGATCGGTCAAGACCAACATCGGCCACCTCGAGTCGGCATCAGGGGCCGCCGGTCTGATCAAGGTCGTGTTGTCGCTGCAACACGGAGTGCTGCCCGCCAGTTTGCATTTCGACAACCCCTCGCCGCACATCCCGTGGGATTCGCTGCCGGTGCAAGTCGTGGACAAGCCCACTCCGTGGCAGACCAACGGCCGGCCGCGGCGGGCCGGGGTCAGCTCGTTCGGATTCACCGGCACCAACGCGCACGTGCTGGTCGAAGAGGCGCCACCACCGGCGGCCACCGAGGAGCCCGAGTCGGGCGCTCACGCTGATGCGGTGAGCGTGCTGCCGCTCTCGGCGCGGTCGCCAGAAGCGTTGGTGGCGTTGGCGCAACGTTACGGCTCCTGGCTGGACAGCCACCCGGACGTCGACGTCGCCGATGTGTGCCTGACGGCCGGGGTGGGGCGATCGCATTTCGAACACCGGGCGGCGCTGGTGGTGGATTCGGTCCGGGCAGCCCGAGACGGCCTGGCCGACTTGGCCGAGAACCGGCTGCGGCCCGGCGTGCTGCGTGGCGAGTGCGCCGACCGGCCGACGACGGCATGGCTGTTCACCGGTCAGGGCAGCCAGCATCCGGGGATGGCGCGCGAGTTGTTCGCCGCCGAGCCGGTTTTCGCAGAAACGGTGACTCGCTGCGCGGACGCGGTCGACGGCATCCTGCCGCGACCGTTGCTGGAGGTGTTGTTCGCCGCCGACCGGGATGTCGCAGAGACGTTGCGGCACACCTCGTTTGCGCAGCCGGCGCTCTTCGCGGTCGAGATGGGCCTGGCCCGGCTGTGGCAGTCGTGGGGCGTCGAACCCGATGTGGTGTTGGGGCACAGCGTCGGCCAATACGCGGCGGCGTGCGTCGCCGGGGTGTTCAGCCTCGAGGACGGGGCGCGGCTGATGGCCGAGCGGGGCAGGCTGTTCGGCAGCCTGCCGGAAGGCGGCCGGATGGTCGCCGTGTTCGCCGACGCCAAGCACGTCGAGGAAGTCGCCACCGAATTTCCTCGGGTGTCGGTCGCGGCCTACAACGGCCCCAACACGGTGCTGTCCGGCCCGGGCGCGGATCTCGAGCAGATAGTCGCCACGTTCGGCAACGACGGAATCCGCTGCAGCTGGCTGGAAACCAGCCACGCCTTCCATTCGGAGTTGCTGGAACCGGTGCTCGGCGAGTTCGAGTCGTACGCAGCGCGGTTGCAGTTCGCTGCGCCGACCTTGCCGCTGGTCTGCAACCGCACCGGCACCGTGCTCACGGCGGCAACCCCACTGGACGCGGGGTATTGGCGGCGGCATTCCCGCCAGCCGGTGCAGTTCGCCGAGAGCGTGCGCACCGTGGCGGCGCTGGGGTGCTCGGTGTTGATGGAGATCGGTCCGCAACCGGTGCTGACCGGGGCGGCGGTGCAGGTCTGGCCGGAACACCTGGCCGCGCCGCGTGCGATCGTTTCGCTACGCAAGGGCGTCGGTGACCGTCGCCAGATCGCAGAAGCTCTGGCGGGGGCCTATGTCAGCGGCCATCGGCCCACATTCGACGCGTTGCATCGGCAGCCGCGGCGCAGGCTCGAGTTGCCCACGTACCCGTTCCAGCGCCGTCGCTTCTGGCCCAAGACCGGCGCGTTCGCCATAGCCGGAGGGGTTGGCGCCGCTGCATCCGGAATTCTGGGCACCGCAAAGGATCTGGCCTCGGGCGACACCGTGTACACCAGCCGGCTGTCCGTCAAATCGCAGCCGTGGCTGTCCGATCACGTCATCTACGGCACCGTGGTCGTCCCCGGGGCGACGTATGCGGCGATGGCCCTGGCCGCGGTCGGTCCGCCGGCCCGGGTGAAAGACGTTATTTTCTACGAGCCGATCATCCTGCCCGAGAAGGACTCTCGCGAGGTGCAGCTGACGTTGCATCCGCTCGAGGACGGGGGTTGGAGTTTCCGGGTGAACAGCCGGCCCTACGGTGTCCGTGATGCCGAGTGGGCGTTGAACGCGGACGGCACCGTCGTCAGCGGTGTCGACGACGAGCCGGCGCCCGATCCTGCTGAGTCCATCGAGGCGGCCATCGAACGGTCGGACCGCATGCGTCCGGCCGAACTGTTCGAGTCGTTCGCCGCGAGCGAGCTGGAATGGGGGACAACCTGGTCCGGTTCCCTGAAGTCGCTGTGGGTCGGCGAGGGTGAGGCGATCGGCGATCTCGTCGTCGGCGACGAACTCGCCGAGCACCTCGGAACCGAGCCGATGCACCCGGTGCTGCTCGATCTGTGCACCGGCGTCGTGTTCCCGGCGTTTCCGGCGCTCGTCGCGGCCGAACAGGGTTTGAACGATCTGCTGTTGCCGCTGCGCTACGGGCAAGTGATGTTGCGGGAGAAGATGCCCCGGCGGTTTTATTGCCGCGGGAGGTGGCATGCCAGCGCCCTCGACAGCGAAACCCAAGTCTTCGATATCGATTTCGTCGATCGAGATGGCCGCCACCTGGGCGGGATCCGCGAGTTCACGGTCAAGCGTGCGCCTCGGGAGGCGTTGTTGCGTGGGCTCGGCGGCGATTCCACCAGGCTGCTGTACAGCCTTGGCTGGCACGAGGTGCCGGCCCCACCGTCGCTGGATGGTGTCGGAAGTACCAGTGGCACATGGCTGGTCGCCGGATTCGACGAACTCGCGGCCGAACTGCCGGGCTGCATCTCTTTCGACCGGAAGACGGATCCAGAACTTCTGGGGAAGCTGATCGCAGCGGCGCACGAGCGCGGGATGCCGTTCTCCGGCATCGTCTGGCGCGGCGCGGGAGCGAGTGCAGACGAGTCGAGCGCGCAAGCGGCCGCGCGGCTGGAAAGCGAGATTGCTCATCTGCTCAGCGCGGTCCACACGTTGCAGGCCGACGAGGCAGTCAAACTTCCCGACGGGCTGTGGATCGTCACCGAACGGGCCGTGGCAACCGAGTCGGGCGAGCCGGTCGACCCGGTGCAGGCGGCGCTGTGGGGGCTGGGGCGCACCATCGTCAACGAGGAACCGGCGCTGCGTTGCAGGCTGCTCGATTGCGACGGTTCCAAGGAGGCCGTGCACGCGCTGGCCGGTCTTCTGGGTACACCGGTCGGCGAACCTGAACTCGCGCTGCGGCAAGGAAAGTTCTTCACGCCTCGGTTGCTGCAATGGTCACGTAGCGGTCACCTCGCGGTGCCGCGTGCAGCCGATTACGTCCTGGCGCCGACCGAACGCGGCGCGATCGACAACCTGCGTCTGACCGAGACCGAAGTGGCGCCGCCATCCGAGGGCTGTGTGCAGGTGCGGGTCGAGGCCGGTGGCTTGAACTTCCGCGAGGTGCTCAACGTGCTGGGCCTCTACCCCGGGGATCCGGGCCCGCTGGGCGGCGACTTTGCCGGCGTCGTCACACAGTTGGGCGACGGCGTCACCGGACTCGAGATCGGTCAACGCGTCTACGGTTTCATGCAGGGTGCGTTCGCCAGCCGGTTCAATGTGCCGGTTCAGTTGCTCGCGCCGCTGCCCGACGGGCTGAGCGCCGTTGATGCGGCGACGATTCCCGCCGCGGCGCTCACCGTACGCCTCGCGTTCGACTGGGCGCAGCTGAAGCCCGGTGACCGGGTGCTCATTCACGCCGCGAGCGGTGGTGTCGGGCTGGCCGCGATCCAGATGGCGCAACGGAAAGGCGCGACCGTGTTCGCCACCGCGAGCGCCTACAAACGCGCGACACTGCGCAAGCTGGGTGTGGAATACGTCTACGATTCGCGCAGTACGGATTTCGCGGACCAGATCCTGGCCGACACCGACGGCTCAGGTGTTGACGTGGTTCTCAACAGCCTGACCAACGAGGGATTCATCGAAGCGACCGTACGGGCTACCGCCCGCAATGGCCGTTTTGTCGAGATCGCCAAGCGCGACATCTGGACGCGCGAGCAGATGGCGGCGGCGCGTCCCGATATCTCGTATGAGATCGTCGCGTTGGACTGGGCCTGCGTGCAGGAGCCCGAGCGGATTCGTGGCCTGCTGGACGAGGTGTCGGACGGGTTGGCCAGCGGCGAGTGGACGCCGCTGCCCGCCGAGATCTACCCACTGACGGAGGCCAAGACGGCGTTTCGGCGCATGCAGCAGGCGCGGCATATCGGCAAGATCGTGCTGCAAATGCCGAAGCCGCTACAGCCGCGCGGTGATCGAAGCTATCTGGTCACCGGCGGGCTCGGCGCGATCGGCCTGCACATGGCGTCGTATTTGGCTCAACTCGGCGCCGGCGACATCGTGCTGACCAGCCGGCGCGCACCCGATGCGGACGCGCGGCGGGCAATCGAGGACATCACCGAGCGCTACCGGTGCCGCATCCACACCTTTGCGGCCGACGTCGGCGACGAGTCGGAAGTGGCCACGCTGCTGGAGCGGATTCGTGCGGAGTTGCCGCCGCTCGCGGGAGTGGCGCATCTGGCGGGCGTGCTCGACGACGCCCTGCTTTCTGAGCAGAGCCTGGACCGGTTCCGAACCACGTTGGCGCCCAAGGCGTTCGGTGCCTGCTACTTGGACCGGTTGACGGCAGACGACGAGCTGGACTTCTTCATCGTGTCCTCGTCGGTGTCCAGCTTGCTCGGTTCACCCGGCCAGGCCAACTACTCGACTGCCAATGCGCTGCTCGACGGGCTGGTCGCGCAACGGCAGGCGCGGGGCTTGCCGGCGACTGGCGTCAACTTCGGTCCCTGGGGACAAGGGGGCATGGCGTCTTCGGAGGCCGCCCGCGCCAATCTCACTGCGCAAGGCCTGATTCCGCTGGAGCCCTCGGCGGCCCTCGGCGCGCTCGCCGAGGTTGTGGCGAACGGAACCGCGCAGGCCACCGTCCTCAAGGCGAACTGGCAGCGCGCCATGAAGGTGCTGGGCAGTTCTCGCCCACCAATTCTGGACCTCGTGTTGCCCAGTGCCGTCGGGGAGACCAGCGGTGATGCTGAGTTGCTTCGCCAACTGCAGGAGATACCGGTGGCGCAGCGCGCCGGCTTCATCACCGAGTTCCTGCAGCGCGAAGTGCAGGGTTTCCTGCGGCTCGCTCAACCGCCCGCCGCAACCAGTCGGTTCCTGGACCTGGGGACGGATTCCCTGATGGCGATCGAGCTCCGCAACCGGTTGCACAGCCAGTTCGGTGGCATGTTCACGATCAATGCCACCGCGGTATTCGACTATCCGACAATTGGCGGGCTGGCCGAGTACCTGGCCGGTCAGCTGCCGGGGGAATCGGAATCGCAGTCGGGCGAGCCGGAATCCGTCGCAGCGCCACAGCCGAGTTGAGTTCGGCGGTCGCCTAGTCGGCGATGTTGAACGCGGCGACGACCTTGGTGGGGCGGACTCGTACCACCAGCTCGCCGGGAACGGCATTGCGCCGGCCGAACTCGATTGCGCGGTGGATGCCCATGTAGCGCCCGCCGATCCGCGTCGCGATGTCGAGCAGCTCGGGCGCATCCTCGACCGTCGTGGCAATGCCCTGCACCTGGACGAACGAGTAGGGCGGATGCGGGTCGTCCACGCAGATCACCACGCGTGAATCCCGTTCCAGCGCACGGCCTTTCGCGGTATTACGGCCGGTGGTGAACACCAGCTCGCCATCGTCGACGATGAACCACACCGGAGCGACCAGCGGACGGCCGTCGGAGGCGGCGTATCCCAGCATGCCGGTGCGAGTGCCCGCCGACAGAAATTCGACGATGTCCGCGGAGAGCTCGGCCATGCCTACAGGGTGACGACGTCGTAGTCGCCGACGTGGTCGGCGAGGACATGCAGCTGGTCGTGCGACGAACCCAATGTGTGCTCGATCGCGGTGAGCCGGGCTGCATAGTGGCCGACCGGATATTCCGCGGTCATGCCGATGCCGCCGTGCAGTTGGATCGCTTCTTGCCCGATGTGCCGGCCCGAGCGGCCGATCTGCAGTTTGGCCCGGGCCGCGATCACCGGGTCGAGGTTGCCGTCGGCGATCGACATTGCCGCGTAGTAGTTCATGCTGCGGGCCAGTTCGAGTGAGACGTACATGTCGGCCGCCCGCTGGGTCAGCGTCTGGAAGGTGTTCAGTGTGACGCCGAACTGCTTGCGGGTCTTGAGGTAATCGGTGGTCAGCCGAAGCGCTTCTTCCATGGCGCCGACGGCCTCGGCGCACAATGCCGACTGGATGCGGATCACGGCATTGCGGATGGCCGCCGATGCGTCGCCTACCGCACCCAACGGTTCGCCGGGCGTCTGGTCCAGGTCGATCTGGGCGCCGCGTTGACCGTCGAACGTCTGATACGGATGCCGGGTGACGGCACCGGCGTCGACCACAAACAGTCCCGTCCCGCCGTCGGGCAATCCGGCGCTGACCACGAGGGTGTCGGCGCAGTCGCCGGCCAGCACGGGATTCTTGCGGCCGCTCAAAACCCATGAATCACCCTGCGACGCAGCCGTTGTCGCGTCGCCGCCGCGCGGTTCGAGGTGCGCGAACGCCAACAGCCGCTGGCCGGCCGCCACCTCGTCCAGCAGCTGCTTCTGCGTCTCGGTGCCCAGCTCGGCGATGATCGCGCCCGGGCCCAGCGCCGCGTGGACCACCGGTTCGGGGGCCAGCCGGCGCCCAATTTCGGTGAGCACCACCATGATTTCCAGCTGCCCCGCCTCGGCGGGGTCGAAACCGAGGCCGAGTATTCCGGTGTCGGCCAGCTGGCTCCACACCTCGCGGCTCCACCCCAGCTCGGTGTCGACGACCTTGAGCCGGCTTTCGGGATCGTAGCTGCGGGCGAGCAGGTCGCGGGTGGTGTCGCGCAGCAGCACCTGCTCGTCGCTCAACTGAAAGTCCATGGCTTACCTCACGCTCCTACTTATCTACAAGCCGAGAATCGTCGACGCGATAATGGTGCGCTGCACCTCGTTGCTGCCGCCGTAAATCGACGTCTTGCGGTAGTTCAGGTAATGCGGCGCGCTGTGCTGCGCCCATGCCGGTGACGCGATCTCGTCGCCGGCGTCGAACGGCAGCGCATCCGGGCCGGCGACCTCGACCAGAAGTTCGGTGGCCGTCTGCTGCAACTGGCTGCCGCGCAGTTTGAGCACCGACGACGCCGGGTTGGGCTTACCGCCCGACGAGCTCGACGTCACCCGCAGCTGGGTGAGTTCCAGTGCCAGCACGTCGTTTTCGGCTTCGGCGAGCCGGGCCGCGAAAAGCGGATCGTCGATCAGGCCGGTCTCGGTGGCGCGTTGTTTGACCTCGGCGAGGCGGACCTTGGTGCGGCCGACCCCGGCGATGCCGGTCCGTTCGTTGCCCAACAGGAACTTGGCATAGGTCCAGCCCTGATTCTCCTCGCCGACAAGCTGATCGGCGGGCACCCGGACATCGGAGAAGAACACCTCGTTGACCTCGTGGCCGCCGTCGATCAGCTTGATCGGCCGCATCGTGATCCCCGGGGTGTCCAGGTCGATCAGCAAAAACGAGATGCCGGCCTGCTTTTTGGGTGCCTGCGGGTCGGTGCGCACCAGGCAGAAGATCCAGTCCGCGTACTGCCCGAGCGTGGTCCAGGTCTTTTGCCCGTTGACGACATAGCTGTCGCCGTCGCGGAGGGCGGTGGTGCGCAGCGAGGCCAAGTCCGAGCCGGCCTCCGGTTCGGAGAAGCCCTGGCACCACCAGATGTCCAGGCTGGCCGTGGGCGGCAGGAAGCGTTGTTTGGTCTCCTGGGAACCGAACTCGGCGATCACCGGGCCGACCATCTTGGCGTTGAAGTTCAGCGGTTCGGGCACACAGGCCAACTGCATCTCGTCGAGCCAGATTTGGTGTTGGGCCGGTGTCCAGTCCTTGCCGCCCCACTCGACCGGCCAGTTGGGCACCGCGAGCCCGTGCTCGTGCAAAATCTTGTGGCTGGTGGCGATGTCGTCACGGTTGACTTGCCCCAGGCGGACCCGCTCGCGGACGTCGGCCGGGATCTGCGTCGTGTAGAAGGTGCGCAGTTCGTCGCGGAAGGCGGCTTCCTCCGCGGTGAGCGCCAGTTGCATGGCAGTCTCCTGTAGTCGGTGAACTCTGCCCTGCACGTTAGCGCCCCCGTCCTCACAGCGATTCGGCGAGCGCCCCCAACGTCTCGGCCGACGTGTAGCGCGGTGTCCAGCCCAGCTGCGTCTTGGCCTTGGTGGTGTCCATCACCACCGACGTGCGCGCCACGTGCAGCCATTCCGCCGTCGAGGGCACGAACGGCAGCCTGGCGATCACCCCCGACGCCGCCGTCGCCGCCGCGGCCGGAACCCGCACCGGCCGGCCGCCCAGCGCCGCGGCCACGTCGGAGACGGACAGCACGCCGTCGCCCGCGATGTTGTAAGCGCCCGGTGGCGCCGAACCCGTCGCCGCCAGCGCGATCGCCGCGGCGACGTCGTCGTGGTGCACCAGCTGCAGCGGGTTACCGGGGTCGGGAACCGGCGGTTTGAGCAGCGGCAACACCCGGGTCGCGGCGGCCGCGTACGGGATGCGGTTCCACGGCATCGCCTCGGCCAGCGCGTGCGCCTGCGGGCCGGCGACGATGCACGGGCGCAGAATGAACACCTCCAGCGGCGACCCCGCGGTGATCTCCGCGAGGGCCGCTTCGCAGGCGGCCTTCTGCTCGGAGTAGTAGTGCTCGGGCGAGCCCCGCGGCGGCACGTCCTCGGTGAGCGGGACCGGGTTGTCGGCGTGGTACCCGTAGGCGGCCACCGACGAGCTATACACCAGGCGGTGGGGGCGTCCCTCGGCGGAACCGGCCGCGCACGCTTCGAAGACGTTGCGGGTGCCGGCCAAGTTCACCCGGGCGCTTTCTTCGCGCGACCCCATGATGATGAACGCCAGGTGGACGACGACGTCGGCGTCGGCGACCAGCGCGTCCACCGCCTCGCGGTCGGTGATGTCGCCCTGCCGGTAGCTGGTTTTGGTCCATCCGCGGGACGACGGCTCGAACGGGCGACGGGCCATGCCGATGATGCGGTCGACGGCCGGGTCCCGCTCCAGCGCCGCCACCGCGGAGGTGCCGATCTCGCCGGTCGGCCCGGTGACCGCAACGGTGAGCCCCATGTCAGCGCCGCCGGCCGGAGCGCCGGCGCCACCAGAAGACGCCGACCACGGTTATGCCGGCAACCGAGGCGACCACGGCGACGGGCGGCTTGGCAGCGTCCCTGAGATTCATAGCGCCCGGCTACCCGCGTGGTCGATCGTCAAACCTGGGTTGTGCACAGTTCGGTGTTCCTCCACAGCCCGGCTTCGGCACGGCGCGCGGCGAGCGCCGGTGACGGTCGGCGCACCTACCGTCGGCGCATGCGAACAGAACTGCCTGCCGAGCGGCTGCACCGGCGCCTCGGCGCCCAACCCGACGCCGGAAACGACGCGACCGACGATGACGGCGACGGTGACCCCAATTCGTTGCTGCCGCGGTGGATTCCGGACGGCTCCGCGCAGCAGAGCCTGCTTGCCCGGGTACGCGCCGATCCCGGCCGGGCCGGCGCAATCGCGTTGGCGGTGATCGCCGCCATCGCCGTGCTGGTGACCGTGTTCACGCTGGTGCGCGATCGGCCGGCGCCAGTGGCGTCGGCGAAGTTGCCGCCGGTGGAGATGGTCTCGTCGGCGACCCGTAGCCCGAGTGCGAGCCCGTCGGCCGGGCCGGCCCCGCCGGTGGTGGTCAGCGTGGTCGGCCTGGTGCACAGCCCAGGCCTGGTCACCTTGGCGCCCGGCGCCCGGATCGCCGACGCGCTCAACGCCGCCGGCGGCACCGTGGACGGCGCCGACACGATCGGGTTGAACATGGCCCGCCAGGTCGGCGACGGCGAGCAGATCGTGGTCGGCGTCGCGCCGCCGAAAGGGCAACCGACCGCGCTGGGCAGTTCGGTCAACCCGGGCTCGGCCGCGCCGGCCGCGCCCGCGGCGCCGGGCAAGCCGGCCAGGCCCACGTCGGCCAAGCCGGGCGAGGTGATCGACCTGAACACCGCGACGGTGCAACAGCTGGACACCTTGCCCGGCATCGGGCCCGTGACCGCGGCTGCGATCCTGGCGTGGCGCGAGGCCAACGGCAAATTCAACAGCGTCGACCAGCTCGCCGAGGTCGACGGCATCGGCCCGGCGCGGCTGGAAAAGTTGCGCACACTGGTACGTGTCTGAGGGCCGTGCACAACCCGTTCGGCGGCCCGGCGCCGGCGCGGCTGGATGTGCGTCTGGTGCCGGCCGCGCTGACGGGCTGGCTGGTCACCGCCGCGGGAATCGTCTGGCCGGTGGGCAACCTGCTTGCGGCCCTGGGGGTTTTGACCGCGGTAACGGGCGCGCTGTCGGCGCGCGCGTCGCGACTGCGCACGTTCGGCATCGGTCTGGTCGCAATCGGTGTGGTGGGGGCGGGCTTCGGGTTCGCGATCGCGTTGCGCGCCAACGCGGTCGCGCGCCACCCGATCACCGCGGCGTTCGGAACGGCCACGCGGATCACGGTCACACCCAGCGAGAGCGCAGTGTCGCTGGGGCGCGGTCGGTTGATGTTCCGCGCCACCGCCCAGCGGCTTGCAGACCACGAAATCAGCGGTCGTGTAGTGGTTTTCGCGTCCGCGACCACTTTCCATGAGGTGATGGTGGGTCAACCGGTGCAGTTTCGGGCGCGGATCACCCGTCCTATCCGCCGTGACCTGACGGTGGCGGTGGTCAACGCGATCGGAGCGCCCACGACCGGCAGCGCCGCGCCGGTTTATCGTGCCGCGCACGCCGTGCGTGATCGGTTCGCCGCCGCGGCGCGTCGCGTGCTGCCGGTCGATCAAGCCGCGATGCTGCCGGCGCTGGTGCTCGGCGACACGTCGACGGTCACCGCCATCACCGGCCAAGAGTTCCGGACAGCCGGGCTGACGCATCTCACCGCGGTGTCGGGCGCAAACGTCACGATCGTGTGCGGCGCGGTGCTGTTCACCGCGCGGCTGATCGGCCCGCGGGCGGCGGTCGCGCTGGCCGCGGTGGCGCTGCTGGCGTTCGTGATCGTGGTGCAGCCGACGGCCAGCGTGCTGCGCGCAGCGGTAATGGGCGCCATCGCGTTGGCGGGCCTATTGAGTTCGCGGCGGCGCCAGGCGATTCCGGCGCTCTCGGCCACCGTGCTGCTGTTGATGGTGATCGCGCCTCAGCTGGCGGTCGACGTCGGTTTCGCGTTGTCGGTGGTTGCCACGGCCGCGTTGGTGGTCATCGCGCCGGTCTGGTCGGCGCGGCTGGTATCGGCCGGCTGGCCCAAACCGCTGGCCGACGCGGTCTGCGTGGCTTGGGCGGCGCAAGTGGTGACCGCCCCGCTGGTCGCGGGCATCTCGGGCCGGGTCAGCCTGGTGGCCGCGGCGGCCAACCTCGCGGCCGCCGCACTGATCGCCCCGATCACCGTGCTGGGCAGCGCCGCCGCCGCGCTGTGCATGGTCTGGCCGCCGGCCGCGCAGCTGCTGATTCGGTTCACCGGTCCGGAACTGTGGTGGGTGCTGCACATCGCGCACTGGGCGGCGGCCGTGCCGGCCGCCAGCGTGCCGGTGCCGTCGGGCACGTCGGGCGTGGTGCTCGTCGCCGCCGCCGCGGTGCTGACCGTCGTGCTGTGGCGGTGGCGGTGGTTTCGCGCGGCGGCGGCAGTCGGCGCGGTGGGGCTGGTGGCATGGTCGCTGTCCGGCCTGATACCGGCGGCGATCGCAAACTCGGCGTAGCCGAGTGCAGCGGGTCGCCGCCAACTGACCCAGCGGATCATTGTCGGCCGCACATGACACGATCGAACGGTGAACCAGGCGTTGCACCTCGTGCTGGGAGACGAGGAACTGCTGGTCGAGCGCGCCGTGGCCGCTGTCCTGCGGTCGGTACGGCAGCGGACCGGCACCGACGACATTCCAGTGAGCAGGCTGCGGGCTGGCGAAGTCGGCACTTACGAGCTCGCCGAACTGCTGAGCCCGTCACTGTTCGCCGACGAGCGGGTAGTGGTTCTCGAAGCGGCCGGTGAAGCCGGCAAGGAGGCGGCCGAATTGATCGCCGCCGCGGCGGGTGACGTTCCGGCGGGGACTGTGCTGATCGTCGTGCATTCGGGTGGCGGGCGGGCCAAGGCGCTGGCCACTCAGCTGAAAACACTTGGCGCACAGGTGCATCCGTGCGCGCGGATCACCAAGCCCAGTGAACGCGCCGACTTCGTCCGCAACGAGTTCCGCTCGCTGCGGGCCAAGGTCGACCAGGAGACTGTCAACGCGCTGCTCGACGCCGTCGGCTCGGATGTGCGCGAACTGGCCTCGGCCTGTTCACAATTGGTCGCCGACACCGGAGGCCGCGTGGACGCCGCGGCGGTGAGGCGCTATCACAGCGGCAAGGCCGAAGTGAAGGGCTTCGACATCGCCGACAAGGCAGTGGTCGGCGATGTCGAGGGAGCCGCCGAAGCGCTGCGCTGGGCGATGATGCGCGGCGAGCCGCACGTGGTGTTGGCCGATGCGCTGGCCGAGGCGGTGCACACCATCGGCCGGGTCGGGCCGCTGTCGGGTGATCCGTACCGCCTGGCCGGCGAGCTGGGGATGCCGCCCTGGCGGGTGCAGAAGGCGCAGAAACAGGCGCGGCGGTGGTCACGCGACATGGTTGCGACGGCGATGAGATGGGTGGCCGCGCTGAACGCCGACGTCAAGGGTGCCGCCGCCGACGCCGACTACGCGCTGGAAGCCGCCGTGCGGCGGGTCGCCGAACTGGTCGCCGAGCGGGGCCGCTGACAACGCCGACAAACCAAAAGCACCCTGGTTTCAGGGTGCTTTTTGCGTGTGGTCGAGCGTCGGCTCAGAGCTTGTTGAAGGCCCGGGCCAGCGCCGACTTCTTGTTGGCCGCCTGGTTCTTGTGGATGACGCCCTTGCTGGCGGCCTTGTCCAGCTTGCGGCTGGTCGCCGCCAGCAACTCGGCGGCCTTGTCCTTTTCGCCGGCCTCGGTGGCCTCGCGGAACGCACGCACCGCAGTGCGCAGCGACGACTTCACCGACTTGTTGCGCAATCGCCGGCGCTCGTTGGTGCGGTTGCGCTTCTGCTGCGACTTGATGTTGGCCACGCGGTAGTTCCTTCGTCGATCTCAGCGGGAGTTTTGGGGCTGCAGGCGCCAGGCAGGCCGCAGCGAATGACCAGGTTATCAGTAGCCGAGGCGTTCTCCCAAAGCCGAGCCCACTGGCCAGCGGAAACGGCTGTCGAACACGCGATCGCCACCCTATCGTTCGGTTATGGACGCCCGCCGCCCGATGCTGGCACTGTGGGCCGCCATCTGCATCACCCTGTTGTTCGGAGCCGTGGCGATCGGAGTCGCCCTCGGCGGCCTGATGCCGCTGCCGTACGGGCCGGCCGCCGCGGTTCACCGCTACGCAGCCGAGCAACCGGTGGCGCTGCAGGTCATCGCCGTCGGGGTCTTCGCGTCTGCGGTGCCGCTGGCCGTCTACGCGGCGACGGTCGGCGCCGGGCTGCGTGAGCTGGGCTCCGCCGTGCCCGGGGCCATCGCCCTGACCGGCGGAATCCTGGCCGCGGGCACGCTCGGTTTGACGGGCTTGGTGGGCTGGATGCTGTCACGACCCGATGTCGGTCACGACGCCGCCCTGGCTCGGACGCTGTATTAGCTGGCGTTTCTCCTCGGCGGACCCGCGCACATCGTGGCGCTCGGCCTGCTTGTCGCGGGGATGTCGGTGCCCGGTCTGGCGCTGGGGCTACTGCCGCGGCCGCTGGCCTGGATCGGCCTCGCGCTCGCTGCCTGTAGCGGGTTGGCGACGCTGGTGCTGATCTGGCCGGTCCTGGGAGTGATGCTGCCGATCGCCCGGGTTTCGGCGCTGGCGTGGCTGCTGGCGGCCGGCGCTCGCCTGGGCCGCAACCCCAGGCCCCCGGCGTGCTGACTCAGGACCGGCAGCGTCCATTTCCCCCAGCCGCTTTCACGCCGACCGAGTTGGCCGTAGCCTGGTGTGAACCGGATCACAACGGGAGGCCCCGATGCGGATAGCAGACGTGCTGCGTAACAAGGGTGCGGCGGTGGTGACGATCAACCCCGAGGCAACGGTGACCGAACTGCTTGCGGGGCTTGCCCGACACAACATCGGCGCCATGGTGGTGGTGGGGCCCGAGGGCGTCGTCGGCATCGTCTCCGAGCGTGACGTGGTGCGCCAGCTGCACACCCACGGGCCTGCGGTGCTTTCTCGCCCCGTCGCCAAGATCATGACGGCCGTCGTGTCCACCTGTAAGAAGACCGACACGGTCGACGCCATCAGCATGCTGATGACCGAGAACCGGGTGCGCCACGTACCCGTGATCGACAACGGCAAGCTGATCGGGATCGTCAGCATCGGCGACGTGGTGAAGAGCCGGATGGAAGAGCTGGAGGCCGAGCAGGCGCAGCTGCAGTCCTACATCACCCAGGGTTAGGACTCAGCTCCAGGAGTAGTCGGCCCGCAAACGGGCGGCCACCACGTCGAACATCTCGCGTTGCAGGATCGCGCCTTCGCGGCGGATCCCCTCTTCGGGCACGTCCAGGACCCGGTCCAGTCGCACCCAGCTGGGCCGGCCGTCGTCGTCCCAGCTGCCGCTGCCGATGCCGACCCAATCGCGGTCGTCGGCGTGGCGCTCCTGACTCGACAGCATCAGGCCCAGCAAGGTCTGCCGGTCGCGGCCCACCACCAGCACCGGGCGGTCCTTGCCGCGGGTGGGGTCCTCCTCGTAGGCCACCCACGTCCACACGATCTCGCCGGGATCCGCGCGACCGTCCAGATCGGGGGCGTAGACCAGCTTGCGGGCCCGGTGCGCGGTCGGCACGCTGGTGCGAGTGACCGGCCGGCCCGCGGCAATCTCGGTAGGCGGCGACGCCGCGGTGCCGGCGAGGACGTCCATGCCGAGCTTGATGCCGCGCTGGATGCTTGGCGAGTTCTGCAGCTGGCGGATGAATCTGGGCGCCTCGTTGAACACGAAATTCTCGAGGTTCCTCTGAAAACGCTGCAACGTCCTCCACTGTGACGCCATGTTCGCAGGATAGGACGACCGGCACGATTGTGTCCCGACGGCGCTGCCTCGATACCCTGGACATACCCGCTCGCAGCAGCGCAGCGCTCGTCGTACCAGGAGATTCCCATCAGCAGTTTCGCCGACCAGACCTTCACCGCGCCGGCGCAGATTCGGAACTTCTGCATCATCGCCCACATCGACCACGGCAAGTCCACGCTGGCCGACCGGATGCTGCAGCTGACCGGCGTCGTCGACGAACGCTCCATGCGCGCGCAGTACCTCGACCGGATGGACATCGAACGCGAACGCGGGATCACGATCAAGGCCCAGAACGTGCGGCTGCCCTGGCGAGTGGGCGATACCGACCATGTCCTGCACCTGATCGACACCCCCGGCCACGTCGACTTCACCTACGAGGTGTCCCGCGCGCTGGCCGCCTGCGAGGGGGCGGTGCTGCTGGTCGACGCCGCGCAGGGCATCGAGGCGCAGACGCTGGCCAACCTCTATCTGGCGCTGGACCGCGACCTGGTGATCATCCCGGTGCTCAACAAGATCGACCTGCCCGCCGCCGACCCCGACCGCTACGCCGGCGAGGTCGCCCACATCATCGGCTGCGAACCCAGCGACGTCTTGAGGGTCTCCGGCAAGACCGGCGAAGGCGTGCCCGAACTGCTCGACGCCGTCGTCAAGCAGGTTCCCCCGCCCCAGGGTGACGCCGAAGCCCCAACGCGGGCAATGATTTTCGACTCCGTCTACGACATCTACCGCGGCGTGGTGACCTACGTGCGGGTGGTCGACGGCAAGATCACCCCGCGCGAGCGCATCGCGATGATGTCGACCGGCGCCACCCACGAACTGCTCGAAGTCGGCATCGTCTCGCCCGAGCCCAAGGCTTCAGACGGCCTGGGCGTGGGGGAGGTCGGCTACCTGATCACCGGCGTCAAGGACGTGCGGCAGTCCAAGGTCGGCGACACGGTGACGACGGCCCGCCACGGCGCCACCGAGCCGTTGACCGGCTACCGCGAGCCCAAGCCGATGGTGTACTCCGGCCTGTATCCCGTCGACGGGTCGGACTACCCGGATCTGCGTGACGCGCTGGACAAGTTGCAGCTCAACGACGCCGCGCTCACCTACGAGCCGGAAACCTCGGTGGCGCTGGGCTTCGGATTCCGTTGCGGCTTTTTGGGTTTGCTGCACATGGAGATCACCCGCGAGCGCCTCGAACGCGAATTCGACCTCGACCTGATCTCGACCTCGCCCAACGTGGTGTACCGGGTGGTCAAAGAGGACGGGACCGAGACGATCGTCACCAATCCGTCGGACTGGCCGGAGGGCAAGATCCGCACCGTGTACGAGCCCGTCGTCAAGACCACGATCATCGCGCCCAGCGAATTCATCGGCACCATCATGGAACTGTGCCAATCCCGGCGCGGCGAGCTGGGCGGCATGGACTACCTGTCACCGGAACGGGTCGAACTGCGCTACACCATGCCGTTGGGCGAGATCATCTTCGACTTCTTCGACTCGCTGAAGTCGCGCACCCGCGGCTACGCCAGCCTCGACTACGAAGAAGCCGGCGAGCAGGAGGCCGCGCTGGTCAAGGTCGACATCCTGTTGCAGGGCGAGCCCGTCGACGCGTTCAGCGCGATCGTGCACCGCGATGCCGCCGCCGCTTACGGCAACAAGATGACCACCAAACTCAAAGAACTCATTCCGCGCCAGCAGTTTGAGGTGCCGGTGCAGGCGGCGATCGGGTCGAAAATCATTGCGCGGGAAAACATTCGGGCGATCCGCAAGGACGTGTTGTCCAAGTGCTACGGCGGTGACATCACCCGCAAGCGCAAACTGCTGGAAAAGCAGAAGGAAGGCAAGAAGCGGATGAAGACCATCGGACGGGTCGACGTGCCGCAGGAAGCTTTCGTCGCAGCACTGTCGGCCGACGCGGCGGGCGACAAGGCGAAGAAGTAGCGCCACCTTTTGGCGCGAGCCCTCTGACCCTTCCGGGGGCCGCCTCGCAGGCGTGAAAATGGGGTCGGGTCGCCCGCCACGCCGGTCACTCTATGGGACTTTGGAACCC
>NZ_LQPE01000161.1 GCF_002101735.1 Mycobacterium kyorinense
CACGCCAATCCCAACCGCCCCACTCGTGCAAGAATCAGCCCCGCGACGACACCAAATCACTGATCCACGGATTCAGGCTTAGAAAGTGCCTCCGCCCGGAATAATGGATCGTAGAGAAATCTCATTATCCCTTGCAGGACAGGCACTTTCGCTAACTCAACACCGTGTCACACGAAGTTCCGCGAAAAATCCAGGTTAGGCCGATGACGTACCCACCGACGTGCCCGGATAAACCGCCCGTAGTGGACGCGAGAATACGGTCGTGGGCAATTAGACGGCGTACTCGGGCAGCTCGATGTCGTCGCGGAATTCGCGTCGGACGGCCCAGTCGGCGACCTGCGGAACGTTCAGCAGCTTGGACGCCTGATTGCGGACCCACAGGCCCAGCGCCGTCTTTGGCGCGAACATCGCCGCGAACCCTCGAGCCGACCGCTGCCTGGACTCAACGATCGGCCGGAGCCGCTGTTCATAGCGGCGAAAGGCCTCCCGGTGATCGGCCGCCGCGCAATTGAGCTCGCCGGCCAGTATGTAGGCCTGCACCATCGCCAGGCCTGCCCCTTCGCCCGCAAGCAACGAAACCGCGGCGGCGGCATCGCCGATGAGGGCCACCCGTCCCTGCGACCAATGGTCCATGACGATTTGGCTAACCCGGTCGAAATACACATCGGCGGCACCGTCCAGCTGACGCAAGATCTCGGGGCACTCCCAACCGGCGTCACCGAAGATGTCGCGCAGCGTGTTGTTGACCTCAGCCAAGTTTTGCGGATCACGTCCGCTCATGTGATCGGCGGTGAAAACGAACAGAAACAGCGTCCGGTCTTCGCGCATCGCGAACCGCCCCACCATCCGCCCCGGTGCGTTGTAGGCGAGGTAGACGAGTTCGTCGCGCGGCCGGTAACCCTCGGCTTCGAACGCGGCGACTCGATAACCGAGATCGGCCTCGAATGCTGCTTCGGCCCCGAACACCAAATCGCGCACCGGCGAATGGATGCCTCCGGCACCGACGACCAAGTCGAATATCCGGGGTCCGCCGCGTTCGAATGTGAGCCGTACGCCCGAGTCATCGTGGGTGATGGCCGAGACGGCTTCACCGAAGAGGGTTTCGACATGACCGTCGATGCAGCGGTAGATCATGGCCGCCAGGTCACCACGCGGCACAGTGACGAATCGGCCATCGACGTTGCGCCGGAATGCATCCACCGAAAAGCCGCCCACTCTCCGCGAGTGCCGGTTCACCAGACGCACGTCCTGGACCGCATATCCGGTGCTGTGCAATTCGGCGGTGAGCCCCATCCGTTCGGCGACCGCATATCCGCCGCCCCAGAAATCGACGGCATACCCGCCCGTGCGGAGCCGCGGCGCCTTCTCGATCAGCGTCGGTTCGTGGCCGTAACGCCATAGCCAATACGCAAGGGTCGGTCCGGCGATACCGGCGCCGACAATGGCGACCTTCATGAGCACAACCTCTTCACGAATAGAGCTATCAGAGCTATAGTAGCACTATGCAATAGTTGCACTAGTACGCTATGCATCGACGCCGCGATAGGGAGAGTCGTTGTGCTGAAGGAACTTACGGGCATGCCCCCGGGCATCCAGGCACTCGAGGCCGTCGGCACGGTAACAGCCGGGGATTACCGGCGGGTCTTTGCGCCCATGGTCGATCGGGCGCGACGAACGGGAAGCCGGATGCGCCTGCTCTACCAGTTCGGCCCGAGCTTCCGGCGCATCACGCCGGGTGCACTGTGGGCCGACGCGCGGCTGGGATTCTCGTACGTGCAGCTGCTCGACGGCTGCGCGGTTGCCAGCGACATCGGCTGGATTCGGACGTCAACCCGTAGCATCGGCGCCTGGCTGCCGTGTCCAGTCCGGGTGTACGCCAACAATGAACGCGAAGATGCTCTCGCGTGGCTGGCCGCGCTACCGAAAGGCACTGAGGTGTCCGCATGTGACGTGGTCAAGGCCTACATCGGAGGGGTCATCGCCGGGGCCGGAAGCCTCGCGAAGGGTGTCGTCTCTGAACGCAGTAGTCAGTAGTTGCGATCAACGCCCATCAGGGTTCGATCAGGCCGGTCCTGATCGCGTATCGGGTTAGTGCCAAGCGGTCGCGCAGGCCAAGCTTCTGCAGGATGTTGGTTCGGTGCCGATCCACCGTTTTGGCGCTAATGCCAAGGGTATTCGCGATTTCGCGGGCCGAGTAGCCCTCGGCGATCAGTTTGAGCACTTCCTCTTCGCGTGAGGTGAGAATGGTGTTGGGCAGCGCGTCTCCGTGCTGTGCCAGCCGGAGATACTCGCGGATCAGCGCTGTCACCGCCCCGGCATATAGGAACGGTTCACCGCGCATGGTCGCCCGGCAGGCCTCGAGCAAGTCGCGGTCTGCCACCGATTTGAGAACGTAGCCGGATGCCCCCGCCTTGAGCGCTTCGAAGAAATACTGCTCGTTGTCGTGCATGGACAGAATCAGCATCCGCACGAGGGGGTACTTGCGATTGATCTCCCGCGCAGCCTGCAGTCCGGTCATCCGCGGCATCGCGATGTCAAGGATGGCTAGGTCGACCGGGGTGTCGTCGAGGGCCGCGAGGGCCTCGCATCCGTCGGCGGCCTCGGCGACGACACGCAGGTCAGGTTCGGCATCCAGGATCATCCGCAAGCCGCTTCGCACAAGCGCATGATCATCGGCGAGCAGGATGCGCACCGGAGTGGACACCATCATTGGCTCTGACCGGTCGTTAGCGGCACCACGAGCCTGACATCGGTCCCTTCGCTACTTGGTGAGGTGATTGTCAGAGTGGCATCCACGAGCAGCGCGCGTTCGCGCATACCGCCGATCCCCGCACCTTCGGAGACCACCTCGCCTTTCCCGTTGTCGGCGATCCGCAGGGTGAGTTCGTCTGCGGTGGTGTGCAAATCCAACCAAACCTTGTCGGCGCCGGCATGGCGGGCGATGTTGGTCAGGCTTTCCTGAGCGACGCGATAGCAGACCAATTCGACGTCGGCTCTGAGCCGGCCAGCTTGCGGCGCAATGTGTTTGACGACGCCGACGCCGCTCGCCTGGGTGAACTCGTTGCACAGCGCGTGCAACGCGCTCGGCAAGCCGAGATCTTCGAGCGCATCCGGGCGCAACCGACGAGCGATGCGCCGCATCTCATCGAGGCTCCCTCGCAAAGTTTCCTGAGTGTCCTCGAGCTCCGGGCGTATTTCCGCGGGTGCGCGGTCAACCGCCCGCTTGAGGGTGAGCAGCGCCACGGTGAGGGTCTGGCCGATCTCGTCGTGCAACTCCCGCGCGATGCGCTGGCGTTCGGTCTCCTGCGCGGCCAGCGCCGCTGCGCTCGCGGTTGTGCGCTCTGATTCGAGCCTGTCCAGCATGGCGTTAAACGATGTGATGAGGTGCTGTAAGTCACCCCGGTCGTGGAGGCGGGCGCTGCGCCGGGGCGGATCAACCCGCCACATGGATACGGCGAGTCGATCCAGGGGCGCAAGCCTAGACCGCAGCAGCAGCGCGTTGGCGGTCAGCATGAACGCCAGCCCCACGCCAAGAACCGGGATCTCCGTGAGCTTGACGGGCCACGACACGGTTGCCGGCGACATCACGAGCACCAGCGTGCCGAGCGCAAAGATCAGGCCGTTGATCAACACGACCCACCTGAACAGGCCACCTGCCGGGACCCTCGCTCGTCGTCGCATCGCGTTGATGACCGCTGCTCGACGCGTCATGCCACCAGGGTGATCCGGGCGGTACAGGTTTGTCCATACGGGTCTGGTCCCCCGCCGAATGGGTGTCAGGCCCAATAGCCGATGGGCGGTGCGCGACGGAAACTGGAGGTCAGGTGCAAAGGGTGCGGACGCGGCTGGATCGAACAGACGGTCCGGCATTGGCATCTTGCGGTGTGACGGATGCCCCTCGACCGCCCGCTCGGCGAGCCGTTTCGGCGCCATTTGTGTTGGGGGAACGCAATTTCGCCACGCTAGGAGGAACAGATGTCGTTCGTGACCACGCAGCCGGAGATGCTGGCGGCGGCGGCCGGCGACTTACAAGGCATCGGCTCGGCAGTGAGCGCCGCAAACGCGACCGCGGCTGCCCCGACAACGGGAGTGCTCCCTGCTGCGGCTGATGCGGTGTCGGCGCTGACCGCGGCGCGATTCGCCGCGCAGGCCCAGCTGTATCAGGCGGTCAGCGCCCAGGCCGTGACGATCCACGAGCAGTTCGTGACCACCATGAGCATCAGCGCCGGCTCGTATGCGGCCAGCGAGGCCGCCAACGCAATCGCGGCCAGCTAAAGGACCGGGCAGCAATGGAATTCGCGATGTTGCCGCCTCAGGTCAACTCAGCCAGGATCTACACCGGCCCCGGGTCGGGACCGATGCTGGCCGCCGCCGCGGCCTGGGACGGGCTGGCGACGGAGCTGGGCTCGGCAGCCGCCTCATATGAAGCGGTGATCTCCCAGCTGGCCGGAGAGTGGTTGGGGCCCGCATCAACGGCTATGGCGGGCGCGGCCGCTCCGTACGCGGCGTGGATGCACGCCGCCGCAACCCAAGCCGAACAGACTGCCACCCAGGCCAAGGCCGCCGCCGCCGCTTACGAGACCGCGTTCGCGATGACCGTGCCGCCACCGGTCGTCGCCGCCAACCGGGCTCAGTTGGCCGCGCTGGTGGCAACGAACTTCCTGGGCCAAAACACTCCCGCGATCGCGGCCACCGAGGCGCACTACGCCGAAATGTGGGCCCAAGATGCCGCGGCCATGTACGGCTATGCCGGCAGCGCGGCCGCCGCCTCGCAGCTGACACCGTTCACCCCGCCGGATCAGGCCACCAACCCGGGCGGCACGGCCAGTCAGGCCGCCGCGGTGGCCCAAGCCACCGGCACTGCGGCCGGTACGCGCGTGCCGACCGCTGTCTCGTCAATCGCTGCGGCGCCCCAAGCACTGCAGAGCCTGGCTACGCCCGCCGCATCAACACCGGTTGACGCACTCCCCCGCTGGCGGCACCTGTGCTTAGTGCCAGCCCCGCGTTGACCATGGCCGCGGCGGGCCTCGGGGCCGACCTCATCGGCTCGTTCGGGATAGATTCGGCCGGCTCGTTCGGCGTGGATTCGGCCGGCGTAGCCGTCGCCCTGCAGGCCGCGCAGATAGACACCGGCGGCGTCTTCCCAGGTTTTACCCCATTTCCAGGCTGGGGCTGGCCTCCAGTCTCGGCAGGCATGGGCCAGGCCGCCTCGGTCGGTGCATTGTCGGTTCCGCAGTCATGGGCAACAGCGGCTCCGGCATTTCGTCAAGCCGCCGCAGCGCTGCCGATGACCACCGCCGCCGCGGCGGCCCCGGAGATCGCGACGGCCGGCTCGGGGCAGCTTTTCAGCGAAATGGCCCTGGCGAGTATGGCCGGACGTGCTCTCGGCGGCACCGCCGGTATGGGCCGTCGGGAGCCCGCGGCGGCGCCTCGCGCAAGCACCAAACCATCGCGGAGGCCGCCGGGCGGTCCGGTGACGGGAATCGCCGCCGAACTGCGCGAACTCGCCGAACTACGGGACTCCGGGATTCTGACCGAAGAAGAATTCACCGAACAGAAGCGGCGCCTTCTCGGTCACTAACCGCGCCCACTGACATGACCGCTGCGCCTTCCTTCTCGGCGGGATTCCGGCGCTCACCGCCGTTGACCGCGAACGTGCATGCTTGTACGCCGACACGCCGCGAACGCGGTACAACTATGCACGCTCGCGGCAGAGAAGCGCCACGCACTCGACGTGGTGGGTCAACGGGAACGAGTCGAACACCCGGATGTTCTCGACGGCGTAGCCGTGGCTGCGGTACAAGCCGATGTCACGAGCGAAAGACGCTGCCTCGCAACCGATGTGCACAATCCGCGGCACCTCGGCGGCGGCCAGCAGATCGATGACCTCGCGGCCAGCACCTGAGCGCGGCGGGTCCAGAACGGCCACATCGGCGCGGGCGTGCTCGCCGCTCAGGGCCCGGCGGACCGAATCGTTGACCACCGACACTTGCGGGAGATCCGACAGCGCGGCGCGTGCGGCCCGCGCCGCCGCCCGCGACGTGTCGACGCTCACCACCCGCCCGGTCTCCCCGACCGCGTCGCCCAGCACCGCGGCGAACACCCCGGCACCGCCGTAGAGGTCCCAGGCCGTCATGCCGGGACCGGCTTGCGCCCAGTCGGCGACCAACGTGCTGTAGAACCGCGCCGCGTCGCGGTGGGCCTGCCAGAACGCCGTCACCGGCACCCGCCAGCTGCGCCGGCCCACCCGCTGCACAGCCTGGTAGCTGCCCTCGACAACGTCGGTCGACGTTCGTCGGCCCTGGCGGACGCTGCACACCACATGGCGCTGATCGTCGTCGTCGACGGCGACATGTAGGTGTAGGCCCGGCGGCCACCGGAGCGCATCCAGTCCGTCGACCATTCCGGGGTGCAGTTGAGCGCAGTTCAGCTCGGTGACCAGTTCGTCGCTGTGGTAACGGTGAAAGCCGGCGCGACCGTCGGCGCCGACGTCCAGCCGCACCCGGGTGCGCCATCCGGTCGCGCCGGTCGGAGACAAGGGTTCGGCGACACCTTGCCAGCGGTGATCACCAAGACGCGCAAGCTGATTGGCCACCACGTCGGCCTTGAGCGCGCGCGCCGCCGACGGCTCGGCGAACGCCAGGTCGCAACAGCCCGCGCCATCCACGCCGGCGATCGGGCACAACGATTCGACCCGGTGATCCGACGGCTCGATCACCTCGATGGTCTCGGCGTGCCAGTAGGAATTCCGGTCCGCGGTGACCCGCGCCCGCACCCGTTCGCCGGGCAGCGCATAGCGGACGAACACCACCCGGCCGTCGTGGCGGGCCACGCAGCTGCCTCCGTTCGCCGGTGCGCCGGCGGTCAGGGTTAGTTCGGTCAATCGAAGATTCCCCGTCGGGCATCGCCCGGAGCCACGTGCGGCTGCAACGTTTTGAGCCGCTCCGACGACGTCAGCTGCCACGGAACGGACGTCACCATCACGCCCGGCATGAACAGCAGCCGTCCCTTGAGCCGCAACGCGCTCTGGTTGTGCAGCACCTGTTCCCACCAGTGCCCCACCACGTACTCCGGGATGAACACCGTCACGACGGTGCGCGGCGACTCCTTGCTGACCCGTTTGACGTACTCGAGTACCGGCCGGGTGACCTCGCGGTAGGGCGAGGCAATGACCTTGAGCGGCACCGAGATATCGGTGTCTTCCCACTTGTGCACCAGCTCACGGGTTTCTGCGTCGTCGACGCTGACCGTGACCGCCTCCAGCACGTCGGGTCGGGTTGCGCGCGCGTAGGCCAGTGCCCGCAGCGTCGGCAGATGCAACTTGGACACCAGCACGATGGCGTGGTTACGGCTGGGCAACACCACGCCCTCGTCTTCGGCGGCCTGCTCCTGCAGTTCGCGGCTGACCGCATCGTAGTGTTTGCGGATCGCCTTCATCATGATGAACAGCGCCGTCATCGCTACCACCGCAATCCATGCTCCGGCAAGGAATTTGGTGACCAGCACGACGAGCAGCACCGTTCCGGTGGACACGAAGCCGACGGTGTTGACCACCCGTGAGCGCA
Organism: Mycobacterium kyorinense; assembly: GCF_002101735.1. Classification (GTDB taxonomy): domain Bacteria; phylum Actinomycetota; class Actinomycetes; order Mycobacteriales; family Mycobacteriaceae; genus Mycobacterium; species Mycobacterium kyorinense. The sequence goes on from NZ_LQPE01000161.1 coordinate 7,566, forward strand.
TCATCTTGCGGCGGGCACCGGGGTCGGTTTCGTTGCGCAGCAACCGGGTCCAGTGCTTGACCATACCGATCTGGCTCAGCGTGAAGGAGATGAACACCCCCACGATGTAGAGCTGGATCAGCGCCGTGACTTGGGCGCGGAAGGCGATGATCGCCGAAAGTGCTGCCACGGAAAGGAATACGATTCCGTTGGAGAAGGCCAGTCGGTCGCCGCGGGTGTGCAGCTGGCGGGGCAGGTAGCTGTGTTGGGCGAGCACCGAGCCCAGCACCGGGAAGCCGTTGAACGCGGTGTTCGCCGCCAGCACCAGGATCAGGGCGGTCACCGCGGCGATCAGCAGGAAGCCGACGTGAAAGCTGCCGAAGACCGCCTGCGCCAACTGCGCAACCAGAGTCTTCTGGTTGTAGTCGAGCGGCGCACCGGACAGCTGCTTGGCGGGGTCTTCGACGATTTGCACGCCCGCCTTCTCGGCCAGCACGATAATGCCCATCAGCAGGCTCACCGCGATGACGCCCAACATCAGCAGCGTGGTGGCGGCGTTGCGCGACTTGGGTTTACGAAATGCCGGCACCCCGTTGCTGATCGCCTCCACACCGGTCAGCGCCGCGCATCCGGACGAAAACGACCGGGCCACCAGGAATGCCAGCGCGACGCCGACGATCTTGCCCTGTTCGGCATGCATCTGGAATCCGGCGGATTCGGCACGCAACGGATCGCCGAGCACGTAGATCCGAAACAGCCCCCAGGCCAGCATGATGCCGACCCCGATGATGAACGCGTAGGTCGGGATGGCAAATGCCACACCGGATTCGCGGACACCGCGCAGGTTCATCGCCATCACCAGCAGGATGGCGGTGACCGAGAACAGCACCTTGTGGTCGGCCACGAACGGGATGGCCGAGCCGATGTTCGACATCGCCGAGGCCGTCGAAACAGCCACGGTCAGAACGTAATCCACCATCAGCGCGCTGGCCACGGTCAGGCCTGCGTTGGCGCCGAGGTTGGTGGTGACCACCTCGTAGTCGCCGCCGCCCGACGGGTAGGCGTGCACGTTCTGGCGGTAGCTGGCCACCACGACCAGCATGACCGCGGCCACCGCCAGACCGATCCACGGTGTCAGCGAGTAGGCGGCCAGCCCGGCCACCGACAGCATCAGGAAAACTTCCTCGGGCGCGTAGGCCACCGACGACAGTGCATCCGAGGCGAACACCGGCAGCGCGATCCGCTTGGGCAGCAGGGTATGACTCAGCCGATCGCTGCGAAACGGCCGACCCAACACCAACCGGCGCGCCGCCGTCGAAAGTTTGGACACGAGAGCCAAGAGTAAGCCCACCGGGCGCGGGCGGTAGCGTTCCCTAGACGAGAATGTTCCGGGCGCAAATCGGCTGGCCAACGCGGTCGGCGCCGCGGGCCCGACGAGCAGGGGACGCCGAAAGGACCTCAGGGTGCGGGTAGTAGTGATGGGGTGCGGCCGAGTCGGGTCTTCGGTGGCCGACGGCCTGTCCCGGATCGGCCACGATGTCGCGGTCATCGACCGTGACGGCACCGCCTTCAACCGGCTGAGCCCGGATTTCGCCGGTGAGCGGGTGCTGGGCCTGGGCTTCGACCGCGACGTGTTGCTGCGGGCCGGGATCGAGGAGGCCGAGGCTTTTGCCGCGGTGTCGTCCGGTGACAACTCCAACATCATTTCGGCGCGACTGGCCCGGGAGACCTTCGGCGTGCAGCGCGTGGTGGCACGCATCTACGACGCCAAACGCGCGGCGGTCTACGAGCGCCTCGGCATCCCCACCATCGCGACCGTGCCGTGGACCACCGACCGTCTGCTCAACGCTCTGCTCAGGGAGAGCGAAACCACCAAATGGCGTGACCCGACCGGCACCGTCGCGGTCGTCGAGGTGGTGCTGCACGAGGACTGGGTGGGACATCGGCTCACCGACCTGGAGGCCGCCACCGGTGCACGCGTCGCGTTCCTGATCCGGTTCGGCAGCGGGCTGTTGCCGGAACAGAAAACAGTCATTCAGGCCGGCGACCAGGTCTACATCGCCGCGATATCCGGCCGCGCCGCCGAGGCGATGGCCATTGCCGCCCTGCCGCCGAGCGAGGACCTCGAGGTATGAAAGTCGCGATCGCCGGAGCCGGCGCGGTGGGCCGCTCGATTGCCCGTGAACTCCTCGAAAGCGGCCACGAAGTCAGCCTGATCGAGCGCAACCCCGAACATCTCGACGTCGACGCCATCCCGGCCGCGCACTGGCGGCTGGGCGACGCCTGCGAGCTCAGCCTGCTGGAGTCGGTGCACCTCGAGGAGTTCGACGTGGTGATCGCCGCCACCGGCGACGACAAGGCCAACGTGGTGCTGAGCCTGCTGGCCAAGACCGAGTTCGCGGTGCCGCGGGTGGTGGCGCGGGTCAACGATCCGCGCAACGAATGGCTCTTCACCGACGCGTGGGGCGTCGACGTGGCGGTGTCCACGCCGCGGATGCTGGCGTCGCTGGTCGAAGAGGCCGTCGCGGTCGGAGACCTGGTGCGGCTGATGGAGTTTCGCAAGGGGCAGGCCAACCTGGTGGAGATCACGCTGCCCGACGACACGCCGTGGGGCGGCAAGCCGGTGCGCAAACTGCAGCTGCCCCGCGACGCGGCGCTGGTGACGATCCTGCGCGGCCCCAGGGTGATCGTTCCGCAGGCCGACGAACCGCTGGAAGGCGGCGACGAGCTGCTGTTCGTCGCGGTTACTGAGGTGGAGGCGGAGCTGCGCCAGCTGCTTCTGCCGACGCATCAGACATCGCCGCAGAGCTAGCGCGGCGACCCGCTGCGCCCGGCTTCGCCGCGCTTGCGATCGCCGCAGGGCTAGTGCCCAACGCGCGTTGCACGGCCTTGATCGCCATGTAGGTCACCACAGCTGCGACGGCGGTCAACGGCCAGCCCATCGTGATCCGCGCCACTGCCAGCCACCCCGTGCGATCGCTCTGGTAGAGCACCCGCTGCACCACGAAACGGGCGGCGAACACCAGCACCCAGGTCAGCGTGGCGATATCGAAGGCGTAGACCGCGCTTCGCACCTCGCGCCAGCCGCGGTCGTGGCCGCCGAACCAGCTCCACGCGTAACCGACCACGGGCCGGCGGATCAGCACCGAGACCGCGAAGACCACCGCCCACAGCAAGGACGTCCAGATGCCCAGCAGGAAATAGCCTTTCGACTCCCCCACCGCATAAGCGATCACCGCGCAGATTGCGACGCCGACGAACCCGGACACCGCGGGCTGGATGGAGTCTCGCCGAATCAGCCGCCACAGCAGGACAACTGCGGCCACCCCGACCGCCGCGCCGACGGCAGCTATCAGGCCGGCTGCGGCGGAGACGGCGACAAAGACAACCACCGGCAACGAGGAGTAGACGAGCCCGCTGACGCCGCCCAACTGGGCCAGAACCGCCGGTCGGTGAGAGTCCGTCACCGCTGAATTTCGTAGTGCGGGTTGTAAATCGCTTTGGTGCCGTTGTCCAGCTTGCCCAGCCGACCCCGCACCCGCAGCGTGCGACCGGAGTCGATCCCGGGAATCCGGCGTTGGCCCAACCACACCAGCGCGACGGTGTCGGTGCCGTCGAACAACTCGGCGCGCACCCCGCCGGCGCAACCCTTGGCGTTGGCTTCCACGCTGCGCAGCGTGCCGACCATCGTGACCTCTTGCCCGCGCTGGCAGTCGATCGCCCGCTGCGCGCCGGTGTTGACCGCCTCGTCGGACAGCTCTTCGACGTCGCGCTGCTCGGGGTCCTCCGTCAGTCGACGGGTGAGCCGGCGCAGATAACCTTCGGCCGTCGCCATCACCTTCTTTGCAACAATTCGGCTGAGCCGAATCCCGTTATGCCAACGGACACCGTAGACCCGTTAGTTCCCGGGCGCCATGCGGCCCCCTGGGGTGCCGGTGGAGTACCCCTAAACGCCGGGCAGTATCGAGCCTGTGGGTGTCGACTTGCGCGGTGTGACGACCGTCGTACTGCCCGGCACGGGTTCCGACGACGACTACATCGAGCGGGCGTTCGGGGGCCCGCTGCGCGACGCCGGTGCGCTGGTCGTGGCGCCGCCGCCGCAGCCCGGCCGCCTGGTCGACGGTTACCTGGCCGCGCTGGACAACGCCGCGCGCCGCGGCCCGATCGCCGTCGGCGGGGTCTCAATCGGTGCCGCGGTGGCCGCCGGCTGGGCGCTGCGGCACCCCGACGGCGCGGTGGCGGTGCTGGCCGCGCTGCCCGCCTGGACCGGGGCGCCCGACGGCGCGCCGGCCTCTTTAGCGGCCCGGCATTCGGCGCAGCAGCTGCGACGCGACGGGCTGGCTGCGACGATGGCGCAAATGCGGGCGTCCAGCCCGCGATGGCTGGGCGACGAGCTGGCCCGGTCCTGGCGGCGCCTGTGGCCGAACCTGCCCGACGCGATGGACGCTGCCGCGGCGCACGTCGCGCCGAGCCGCGCGGAGCTGGCCCGCCTGGCCGCGCCGCTGGGCGTCGCAGCCGCGACCGACGACCCGATCCACCCGCTGCAGGTCGGCGTCGAATGGGCCGCCGCCGCACCGCGGGCGGCGTTGCGGACCCTGACGCTCGACGAGATCGGCGACGACCCGGCGGCGCTGGGCGCCGCGTGCCTGGCCGCGCTGCGCGACGCGGCTTAGCCGCCCGTTGTGCTGCTGCGCAACTGCTGCATCGCCGACCCGGCGGCGCTGCGGCGCTCGGTGGACGCTTCCTGTTGGGCCGCCGCCTGTTGTGCGGCCGCCTCCCGCAGCTGAGCCGCCATCGGCTCGGGCAACTGCACCGCCAGCGGTGTCCGCACCGGGAGCGGCGTATCACCGCGACGAACCACGGTGTCCGCCAACGCTTCTCGCGCTTCCACAGTCAGCGCGTCGATGGCCTCCGGTGCGCCGTTGACCACGCAGCGGATCATCCAGCGATACCCGTCGACCCCGATGAACCGCACCACGCCGGCCCCGGTGCCGACCACCTCCCGGCCCCACGGACCGTCCTGAATGCTCACCTGGGCCCCGTCTTTGCGCAGCGAGTCGGCGAGCTCACCGGCCACCTCACGCCACAGGCCGGCTGTTTTCGGCGCCGCATACGCGGCGATGGTGTAGCGCCCGTTCGGGGTCACGATCCACACCGCGCTGGGAATGCCCGTCTCGGTGAGCTCGACCTGCAGCTGGCCCTCCGCCGGCATCGGGATCAGCACCGAGCCCAGGTCCAGCCGGGCCACCTCCGCGGCCGCAGGGTCGTCGAAATCCTCGATGTCGAAGGGGCCGTCGAGCTCCACCTCGGGCTCGGCCGCAGTTTCCGGCTGTGCCGCCGCAACTTCCGCGTCGCGTGTGTCGTTGTCTTGGGCTTTGCGTCTACCGAATGCCATTACAAGCTCGCATGTCCGCCGGAAGAGCCGTGTCCGCCGTCGCCGCGGGAGGTTTCGGCGAGCCCGGCCTCGTCGAATGACGCCACTTCGACCAGGTCGACCAACTCGACCCGTTGCACGAGCAGCTGCGCGATGCGGTCGCCCCGGTGCACGGCGATCGGGGTCGCGGGGTCGAGGTTGATCAGCGCCACCTTGATCTCGCCGCGATAGCCGGCGTCGATGGTGCCGGGACTGTTGACGATCGAAAGTCCAACGCGCGCAGCCAATCCGGAGCGCGGATGGACCAAACCCACCATGCCGTACGGAATGGCCACCGCGACGCCGGTCCGCACCAGGGCCCGATGCCCGGGCGCGAGTTCGACGTCTTCGGCGCTGTAGAGGTCGACGCCGGCGTCACCGTCGTGGGCGCGGCTGGGCAGCGGAAGCCCGGGGTCGAGACGGACAACAGCCACACTGGTCGACACGGGGGCACAGATTACCCTTGACCGCGTGTCCGATACGCGCGTCGCGCCGCAAAGCGTGCGGTATCGCGAACGTTTGTGGGTGCCATGGTGGTGGTGGCCGCCGGGTTTCGCGCTCGCGGCGATCGTCGCCTTAGAGGTCAACCAGGGGGTGCCCGCGCTGCCGAACTGGCTGCCGTTCGCGGTGCTTTTCGCGGTGGCTACCGGTGCGCTGCTGTGGTTGGGACGAATGGAGATACGGGTCACCGCCGGTGACGAGGGGGTCGAACTGTGGGCCGCCGACGCGCACCTGCCGGTCACCGTGATCGCCCGCTCCGCGGAAATCCCCCGATCGGCCAAGTCGGCGGCTCTGGGGCGCCAGCTCGATCCCGCGGCCTTTGTGCTGCACCGGGCCTGGGTCGGTCCCATGGTGCTCGTCGTGCTCGACGACCCCGACGACCCGACGCCGTACTGGCTGGTGAGCTGCCGCCACCCGGAGCGGGCGCTATCGGCATTGCGCAGTTGATCCCGATCAGGCCGCGCAGTCGGTACAGATCATCACGCCGTTCTTCTCGCTGGCGAGCCGGCTGCGGTGTTGCACCAGAAAGCAACTCGAGCAAGTGAACTCGTCAGCCTGCTTGGGAACAACGCGCACGGACAACTCTTCGCCGGACAAGTCGGCGCCAGGCAATTCGAACGACTCGGCGGACTCGGACTCGTCGACGTCGACCACGGCTGACGCCGCCTCGTTCCGCCGCGCTTTGAGCTCCTCCAGCGAATCCTCCGAAACGTCATCGGTCTCGGTTCGCCGCGGGGCGTCATAGTCGGTAGCCATCGGCCTCTCCCCTCGCTCCCCCTTGAAAACTGTGCAAGCAACGCTTTGTACCAGCGTCGAACGCATCCGCCAAACGATTCGTGCCCGTATCCCGCTGTCTTCAAGTGTGATTTGCGTCACACAGATTATTTAACCGCGGTATCCCGCGTTAAACATCGCGTTTAGAGTGCTCGTGTGGTCGCGCTCATCACCGAAGGCACCGCCTTCGACAAACACGGTCGCCCTTTTCGGCGCCGCAACGCCCGGCCCGCCATCTGCCTGTTGATCGTCCTGCTGGTAGCAACCGCCGTGGTGTGGACGATCGCGCTGACCCGCCCGCCCGAGGTCCACGAGGCCGTCGTGTGCAATCCGCCGCCCGACCAGTCGAATCCGGCGAAGCCCCGGTTGGGTGAGCCGGTATCCCGTTCCACGATGACGAATGTCGCCCCGGCCAGACTGGCCGACACCAAGATCCGTGTCCTCAACGCCAGCGGACGCGGCGGTCAGGCCGCCGATGTCGCCAATGCGCTGCACGACCTCGGGTTCGCCCAGCCGACGGCCGCCAACGATCCGATCTACGAGGGCACCCGGCTGACCTGCCAGGGCCAGATCCGCTTCGGCGAGGCCGGGCAGGCCTCCGCCGCGGCCGTGTGGCTGGTGGCGCCGTGCGCCGAGTTGTTCCGCGACGACCGCGCCGACGACTCCGTCGATTTCGCGCTGGGCACCGACTTCACCGCGCTGGCGCACAGCGACGACATCGACGCCGTGCTCGCCGGATTGCGCCCGGGCGCCGAGCCGGCCGATCCGGCCCTGCTGTCGAAAGTCCACTCCAGCAGCTGCTGAGTTCAGCCGGGAATCGGGGCCAGCCCGTCGAATCGTGCGAGGGCACCGAGCAATTCGTCGGCGATCCCGGGCGCCGCGGCCACCACCAGCCCGGCGCTGCCGTCCGATTCCGGGGGCAACAACACCACCCGCGCGCCCGCCTCGGCGGCGATCAGCGCCCCGGCCGCCGAATCCCACACATGCAGCCCGTGCTCGTAGTAGCCATCGAGCCGGCCGGCCGCGACCATGCACAAATCCAGTGCGGCAGAACCGATGCGGCGCACATCGCGGACCACCGGCAGCATCTTGGCCACCAGCGCCGCCTGCGCGGTGCGCCGCCGCCGCGAGTATGCGAATCCGGTACCAAGCAGCGCCATCGACAACTCGTCGACCGCACTGCACCGCAGCCGGCGGGTCCCGTTCGTGTCGGTGAGATGCGCGCCGAGTCCCGTCGCCGCCGAATACACCCGTCCGGCGACGACGTCGGCGACGGCGCCCGCCACCGACACGCCGTCGATCTGCGCCGCCACCGACACCGCATAGGCCGGGATGCCGTAGACGAAGTTCACCGTGCCGTCGATGGGGTCGAGCACCCAGGTGACCGCACCGGCCGCCGCCGAATCGGCGGGCCCGCCGCCCTCCTCACCCAGAATCGGGTCGCCGGATCGCAGCTGCGCCAACCGATCCCGCAGCAGCCGCTCGGTTTCGGTGTCGACGACGGTGACCGGGTCGGTCGGGGTTGTCTTGGTCTGCACCGCCGCGCTCGCCTCGCCGTTGGCGTCGGCGCCGAACACTTCGGCACGACGGCGGCGCACGAATGCTGCCGCTTCGCCGGCCAGCTCTTCGGCGACCGCACGCAGCCGGGCGGGCTGGTTGTCAGGTGTGCTCACCGGTCTATCGCAGCACAGCTTCCGCAGCGCAGCGATCTGGCGGTGGGCGGCGCATCGACGCATTAGGGTGTGGTCGAACAGGCCCATCTCGCCCGAGGAGATCCGATGACCAGTAGCGATTCGCCGCAGCGGCGCGGTTTCGGCGTCGACGTCGGTGGGAGCGGCATCAAGGGCGGGATCGTCGACCTGGACACGGGCCAGCTGATCGGTGACCGGTACAAGCTGGCTACGCCGCAACCGGCCACCCCGCCGGCCGTGGCCAAGACCATCGCGGCGGTTGTCAACGAGTTCGGCTGGTCGGGCCCGCTGGGGGTGACTTATCCCGGCGTCGTCACCCAGAGCGTCGTGCAGACCGCGGCCAACGTCGACAAGGCCTGGATCGGCACCAATGCGCGCGACATCATCAGCGCCGAACTGAACGGTCAGGAGGTCGTCGTCCTCAACGACGCCGACGCCGCCGGGCTCGCCGAAGAACGCTACGGGGCGGGCAAAGACCAGACCGGGTTGGTAATCCTGCTCACCTTCGGGACCGGGATCGGCTCGGCGCTGATTCACAACGGGATCCTGCTGCCCAACACCGAGTTGGGCCACGTCGACGTCGACGGCAAAGAAGCCGAACACCGCGCCGCGTCGTCGGTCCGGGACAAAAAAGGCTGGAGCTACAAGAAGTGGGCCAAGCAGGTGACCAAGGTGCTGGTCGCCTTCGAGAACGCTTTTTGGCCCGACCTGTTCATCGCCGGCGGCGGGATCAGTCGCAGGGCCGACAAATGGGTGCCGTTGCTGAAAAACCGGACACCGGTGGTTCCGGCCGCCCTGCTGAACACGGCCGGTATCGTCGGCGCGGCGATGGCCGCTACCAGCGACGTCACCCACTGAATTTGCGCGCTCAGCGCGGCACCACCCTTGTGTGTCGTTACAATGGTCACCGGCAGCCGCCCACGACTAGCGGCGAGCATCCAAGCTGATATCAAGGCCGACATCCGACATAGCCGACACTTTCGGTAGCGCACGCCAACCGCGCCGAAGGCTCGGCGTGACAACTTGAGGCGACCGAAGGGGTTTTCGTGGCAGCGACCAAAGCAAGCCCGGCAACCGATGAGCCGGTGAAGCGCACCGCTACCAAGTCCCCCGCCAAAGCCGGGGCGAAGCGATCCGCGGCCAAGTCCGCCAACGGCTCCGCCCCCGCCAAACGGGCTACCAAGACAGCAACGCGAGCCGCCAAAACACCCGCCAAAACCGCCAAGGCGGCCGACACCGCGAAAAAGGGCCGCGCACCGGCGAAAAGCGCCGCCAAGTCGGCACCCGCGCGTGGACGCGCCAAGAAAGCCACGTCGGCCAAGGACGCCACCAAAGGCGCTGACGTTGTAGCCGACGCGCTCGACGACGAGGTCGATGAGCTCGACGCCGAACCCGAACTCGACGGCGAGCCCGGCGAAGACATCGAGTTGGACGCCGACCTCAGCCTCGAGGACCTCGAGGAAGACGTGGCACCCGAGAGCGACGACGACACCGACGCCGAGCCGGAGGACACCGACGAGGCGGAGGCGGAGGCCGACCCTGCCGCAGCGAGCGCCGAGGGTTCTGACGACGAGGAAATCGCCGAGCCGACCGAAAAGGACAAAGCCTCAGGCGATTTCGTCTGGGACGAGGACGAGTCCGAGGCGTTGCGTCAGGCCCGCAAGGACGCCGAGCTCACCGCGTCGGCAGACTCGGTGCGCGCCTACCTCAAGCAGATCGGCAAGGTGGCGCTGCTCAACGCCGAAGAAGAGGTCGAGCTGGCCAAGCGAATCGAGGCCGGCCTGTACGCCACCCAGCTGATGGCCGAGATGGCCGAGCGCGGCGAGAAGCTGCCCGCCGCTCAGCGCCGCGACATGATGTGGATCTGTCGCGACGGCGACCGCGCGAAAAACCATCTGCTGGAAGCGAATCTGCGACTGGTAGTGTCACTGGCCAAGCGTTACACCGGTCGCGGCATGGCGTTTTTGGACCTGATCCAGGAAGGCAACCTGGGTCTGATCCGCGCGGTCGAAAAGTTCGACTACACCAAGGGTTACAAGTTCTCCACCTATGCGACATGGTGGATCCGCCAGGCGATCACCCGCGCGATGGCGGACCAGGCGCGCACCATCCGCATCCCGGTGCACATGGTCGAGGTGATCAACAAGCTCGGCCGCATCCAGCGAGAGCTGCTGCAGGACCTGGGCCGCGAGCCCACTCCGGAAGAGCTCGCCAAGGAAATGGACATCACACCGGAGAAGGTGCTGGAGATCCAGCAGTACGCCCGCGAGCCCATCTCGCTGGACCAGACGATCGGCGACGAGGGCGACAGCCAACTGGGCGACTTCATCGAGGATTCCGAAGCGGTGGTGGCCGTCGACGCGGTCTCGTTCACCCTGCTGCAAGACCAGCTGCAGTCGGTGCTGGAGACGCTCTCCGAGCGCGAGGCAGGCGTGGTGCGGCTGCGCTTCGGGCTCACCGACGGCCAGCCCCGCACCCTCGACGAGATCGGCCAGGTCTACGGCGTCACCCGTGAGCGCATCCGCCAGATCGAGTCGAAGACGATGTCGAAGCTGCGCCACCCCAGCCGTTCGCAAGTCCTGCGCGACTACCTCGACTGAGCGGTGTTGCGGCGCAGTGCAATAGCCTGACCGCATGTCATCGCGCCACGTCCTCGTCTCGTCCGGATCGCATTTCGAATCCACGGTCGGCTATTCGCGGGCCGTGCGGATCGGCCCGCATGTGGCGGTGTCGGGGACAACCGGCACCGGCGACGACATCGCCGCGCAGACCCGGGATTGCTTGCGCCGCATAGAGATTGCCCTTGGTGAAGCCGGCGCGGCCCTGGCCGATGTCGTGCGCACCCGCATCTACGTCACCGATATTTCGCGCTGGCGCGAAGTCGGCGAAGTACATGCAGAGGTCTTCGGAGAGATCCGTCCCGCGGCCACCATGGTCGAGGTCTCGGCGCTCATTGCGCCCGACTTGCTGGTCGAGATCGAGGCCGACGCCTACGCAGATCCCGCGGCCGGCGGGAAAACGCCGTCGGCGCCCGGCCGGTAGCTGGTGACGTCGATCACAGCGGCGATCGGCAGCGGGCCGTACAGATGCGGGAACAGCATCGCCTCCGGATCCGTTGCTACACCGGGTTCCCAACGCACCGGCGAAGCCAACCGGGCGGGGTCGATGTTTAGTAGCACCAAGTCGGTGCGACCACGGTAGAGCCGGTTGGCCGGCAGGTGCACTTGTTCGGGCGTCGACAGATGGACGAAGCCGGCGTCGGCCAGTGATTCCGGGCGAAGCTCGCCGCGGGCCTGCGCCCGCGACCAGTCGTCTGTTGAACACAGGTGCAGCAGCACCGCGGGTTCGGAGTTCACCCGAACAGCCTGCCCGAGCCGGTAACTGGGTAGGCGTGAGAAACGACACACCGGGTAACCCGTGGGGAAGAAGGCCAAACGCCCCGACATTTGAGACAGTGGAGTTAGGCCAGAAGGAGTAGCCATGAACGCAACGTTGACCAGTCCGGAACTCACTAGGGCTGATCGATGCGACCGGTGCGGCGCTGCCGCGCGGGTGCGTGCCAAGCTGCCCTCCGGTGCCGAACTTCTCTTCTGCCAGCATCACGCGAACGAACACGAGGCCAAGCTGATCGAATTGGCCGCCGTGCTGGAAGTCAGCGCCCCGCTGGAGCCTTAGCCCACAACTCGCCCACCGCTAATCCGCGCGGCGGGTCGCCACGTCAGGAATCCTGGACTGATCATGAGCAGCCAGATCCCGAAGCCTTCACGCCACCACATCTGGTGCGTCACCCGCCGGACGCTGTCGAAAAGCTGGGATGACTCCATCTTTTCCGAGTCGGCGCAGGCGGCGTTCTGGTCGGCGCTGTCCTTGCCGCCCCTGCTGCTGGGCATGCTCGGAAGCCTCGCCTACGTCGCACCGCTGTTCGGTCCGGACACCCTGCCTGCCATCGAGCACCGCCTGGTGACCATGGCGCACAGCTTCTTTTCCGACAACGTCGTCAACGAGATCATCAAGCCGACGATCAGCGACATCGACAAGGGCGCGCGCGGCGAGGTGGTGTCGCTGGGCTTCGTGATCTCGCTGTGGGCCGGCTCGTCGGCCGTTTCGGCGTTCGTCGATTCGGTGGTCGAGGCGCACGACCAAACGCCCCTGCGCCATCCGGTGCGCCAGCGGCTCTATGCACTGGGGTTGTACGTCGCGATGCTGCTGTTTTTGATCGCCACCGCGCCGCTGATGGTGCAGGGCCCCCGCAAGGTGGAGCAGTTCGTCCCGGACAGCTGGTTGGACATCGGCTACTACCCGGCGCTGATCATCGGGCTGATGGTGGCCGTGATAATCCTGTACCGCGTGGCGCTGCCCGAGGCGCTGCCGACACACCGGCTGGTCCTCGGGGCGATGCTGGCCACGGTCGTGTTCCTCATCGCCACACTGGGTTTGCGGTTCTACCTGCGCTGGATCAATTCCACCGGCTACACCTACGGCGCCTTGGCAACCCCGATCGCCTTTTTGTTGTTCGCCTTCTTCGGCGGGTTCGCGATCATGCTGGGCGCCGAGCTCAACGCCGCCATCCAGGAGGAGTGGCCGGCCCCGGCCACTCATGCCCACAGGCTGCGGCGCTGGCTGAAGTCACGTACCGGGATCGGCAACCAGGACGACACCGGCGCGAACGTCGAGTGCGCCCGCGACCTCAGAGCCGCGCGGGTCAGCTCTTCTTGAGCTGGTCGTAGATCCGCTTGCAGTCCGGGCACACCGGCGAGCCCGGCTTGGCCGACCGGGTCACCGGGAACACTTCGCCGCACAGCGCGACGACATGCGTACCCATCACCGCGCTCTCGGCGATCTTGTCCTTCCTGACGTAGTGGAAGTATTTCGGAGTGTCGCTGCCCGTCCCGTCGTCGACGCGTTCGTCGGTATCGGTGCGCTCGATCGTCTGGGTCTGCATGCCTCATATTGTGCCGGAAACCCGTTACGACAGAGTCGACGGAGTGTGGGACAGTAAAGAGATGAAGCACAGCCACGAGCTGGGTTTCGACGACGACGGTCGGCCGGTGCTGATCACCGCGGCGGCACCCTCGTATGAGGAGCAGCACCGCGAGCGCGTCCGCAAATACCTGACGTTGATGGCATTCCGGATCCCCGCGCTGGTGCTGGCCGCGCTCGCCTACGGCGCCTGGCACAACGGTCTGATCTCGCTGCTGATTCTGGTTGCGTCAATTCCGTTGCCGTGGATGGCCGTGTTGATCGCCAACGACCGGCCGCCGCGCCGCGCCGACGAACCCCGGCGGTTCGACAGCACCCGTCGCCGCACCCCGATCTTCCCCACCGCCGAGCGGCCCGCGCTGGAGCCGCGCCGTGCACCGGCGCCGCCACCGGACGCCCCGGGTTCCGGGTAATCGGCGACCGGCCGGAGTTTCTCAGCACTTTCACAGGTCGCGGCCACATTTGTGCACGTCAAAGCGTGTGAGATCGGCGCGTGGTGGGAACTCTTGGCTCGGGTTGGTCGTTGGACCACATGACAGTTCAAGCCGATCGGGAGGCCGCTATGGCAAATGCCACCACAAGCCGGGTTGACAGCGATCTGGACGCTCAAAGCCCAGCCGCGGACTTGGTGCGCGTGTATCTGAACGGCATCGGCAAGACGGCGTTGCTCAACGCCGCTGACGAAGTCGAACTCGCCAAGCGCATCGAGGCGGGGCTGTACGCCCAGCATCTGCTGGAGACCCGTAAGCGGCTCGGCGAGAACCGCAAACGTGATTTGCAGGCCGTGGTTCGCGACGGCGAGGCGGCGCGTCGCCATCTGCTGGAAGCCAACCTGCGGCTGGTGGTGTCGCTGGCCAAGCGCTACACGGGTCGCGGGATGCCGCTCTTGGACCTCATCCAGGAAGGCAATCTCGGACTGATCCGCGCAATGGAGAAATTCGACTACACAAAGGGATTCAAGTTCTCCACGTATGCCACCTGGTGGATTCGGCAGGCCATTACCCGCGGGATGGCCGACCAGAGCCGCACTATCCGGTTGCCGGTTCATCTCGTCGAGCAAGTGAACAAGCTGGCGCGGATCAAGCGGGAGATGCACCAGAACCTCGGCCGCGAGGCCACCGACGAGGAGCTCGCCGCCGAGTCGGGCATCCCGGTCGACAAGATCAACGACCTGCTCGAGCACAGCCGCGACCCGGTCAGCCTCGACATGCCGGTGGGCTCCGAGGAGGAGGCTCCGCTGGGCGACTTCATCGAGGACGCCGAAGCGATGTCGGCCGAGAACGCGGTGATCGCCGAGTTGCTGCACACCGACATCCGCAGCGTGCTGGCAACCCTCGACGAGCGCGAGCACCAGGTGATCCGGTTGCGCTTCGGCCTCGACGACGGGCAGCCGCGCACGCTGGACCAGATCGGCAAGCTGTTCGGGCTGTCCCGTGAGCGAGTGCGCCAGATCGAGCGCGAGGTGATGGCCAAGCTGCGCAACGGCGAACGCGCCGACCGGCTGCGCTCTTACGCCAGCTGAGGCCCAGACGGAGTATGCCCGCCGCGACGCGGCGGGCATACTTCTGCCGTGCGGCTCACCACTCACCGTGCGAGTGTGTTAGCGAACCATTCACGCAGCTGGCCAAGTAGACTCGAGCTGCGACGGAGGGTGGGTGAATGAACGACCTGGTTGATACCACCGAGATGTATCTGCGGACGATCTACGACCTCGAGGAAGAGGGCGTGACGCCGCTGCGTGCGCGTATCGCCGAGCGGCTCGACCAGAGCGGGCCCACCGTCAGCCAGACCGTGTCCCGGATGGAGCGCGACGGGCTGGTGCACGTCGCCGGCGATCGGCACCTCGAGCTGACTGACAAGGGCCGCGCGCTGGCCATTGCCGTGATGCGCAAACACCGGCTCGCCGAGCGGCTGCTGGTGGATGTCATCGGCCTGCCGTGGGAAGACGTGCACGCCGAGGCCTGCCGCTGGGAGCACGTGATGAGCGAGGACGTCGAGCGCCGCCTGGTGCAGGTGCTCAACAACCCGACCACCTCGCCGTTCGGCAACCCGATCCCGGGGCTGCTGGACCTCGGTGTGGAAACGGGCGCCGAGGACGCCAACCTGGTGCGGTTGACCGAGCTGCCGGCCGGCTCACCGGTCGCGGTGGTGGTGCGCCAGCTCACCGAGCACGTCCAGGGCGACATCGACCTGATCACCCGTCTGAAGGACGCCGGCGTCGTACCCAACGCGCGGGTGACCGTCGAGACCAACCCGGCCGGCGGGGTGACCATCGTCATCCCGGGCCACGAGAACGTGAGCCTGCCGCACGAGATGGCCCACGCGGTCAAGGTGGAGAAGGTCTAGCCTGCGCGGCCGAACGCGCGCCGCGGCGGTAGCCGCACCCCGAGCCGGCGGGCCAACCGATAGCCGGTGAGCGCGAGCTGCCGGATGTTCTCCGGCCGCAACCCCGACTGCAACGCGGTGTCCAGCATGCCCGCCATCCGGTGGCCGGGCTCGCAGCGCAGCGCGGCCTCCAGCGACACCCCGGCCAGCGGCCCGTCGCCGCGGGCGTAGGCGCTGAACGCCAGTAACACCAGCGCCTCGGTCCGCCACGGCGCAGGCAGCCGGCGCGACAGCAGCGCCCACAGCGACTCGACCGCGCCGGCGTTCTCGCCGACGGCCAGGGCGTAGAGCGTGTCGCGGACCTGCACGTCGGCCAGCGCGCAGCCCAACCGCGCCACCTCCGCATCGTCGAGCCCTCCCCCGTCGGCGACCCGCGCCGCGGCGGCCATCGCCGCCTCGATGTCGCAGCGGCCGCGCGCGACCGGATCCGCACGACACGCCACGTCGCGGGCAGCGGCGCACTGCTCGATGAGGGCGGCCAATTCGGCACTGCCGGCCTCATCGTCGGCGGCGATGACCGCTTGCAGGTCGGCACGTCGCGCGTACAGGCGTCTGCCGTCCAGCACGGCGGCCAGCGCCAGCGGCGACGCCGACGGGTCGTCGACCGGACCGCCCGCACCGCAGCCGTCGACGCAGTGCCACCGCCCGCCGGGGGCCACCCGGTCCACCACATGCGCGGCCCACAACACGACGTCGCGTTGCGACAACTCGTCGGTGAGGGTGGCGCACAGCTGCCGGTATTCCTCGTTGCAGACCGGGCAACCGGCGCCGTCGGCGTCGACCAGCACCGCGATGGCGGCCTCGGGATCGGCGGCGGCAGCGACGTCAGCGAGGTGCCCCAGCCGGTCGGGCAGCTTGTCGGACAGGTCGACGCGCATGACGGAGCCAAGCTCGCCGGCGTCGATCGACACCAACACCAGTGATTTCTCCGGGACGAAACCCAAGACGGCCGGCAGCGCGGCGATCAATGCGCCGGGGCGGTTCAGTTCAAAGTCTGCTCGATGCGTTGTCATGGGGCGAACGCTGGCAACCGGCACCGTCACGGCGTGCACGGCCGGGCCTCGCGATCGGCCGGCTGGGGATGAACTCGCGACTGTGTATCGCGCGGTCGGGGTGCGAGATTTGACGAATCAGCGTAAATGTCTATCTCATGGGTTCGATGCGGGAGTACGACCTGGTCGTCATCGGTTCTGGTCCGGGCGGGCAGAAGGCGGCCATCGCCGCGGCCAAGCTGGGCAAGTCGGTCGCCGTCATCGAGCGCGGCCGGATGCTGGGCGGGGTCTGCGTCAACACCGGAACCATCCCGTCGAAAACGTTGCGGGAGGCGGTGGTCTACCTCACCGGCATGAGCCAGCGTGAGCTGTACGGCGCGAGCTATCGGGTCAAGGACAAGATCACGCCGGCGGACCTGCTGGCCCGCACCCAGCACGTGATCGGCAAGCAGGTCGACGTGGTGCGAAACCAGTTGATGCGCAACCGAATTGACCTAATTGTGGGACACGGTCGCTTCGTCGATCCACACACCATCTTGGTGGAGGACGCCTCGCGCGGCGAGCGCGTCACCGTTTCCGGCGACTACATCGTGATCGCCACCGGCACCAAGCCGGTGCGGCCCGGCGGGGTCGAATTCGACGAGGAACGCGTGCTGGACTCCGACGGCATCCTCGATCTCAAGTCGCTGCCGTCGTCGATGGTCGTGGTCGGCGCCGGCGTGATCGGCATCGAGTACGCGTCGATGTTCGCCGCGCTGGGCACCAAGGTGACGGTCGTGGAAAAGCGCGAGACGATGCTGGACTTCTGCGACCCGGAGATCGTCGAGGCGCTGAAATTCCATCTGCGCGATTTGGCCGTCACGTTCCGGTTCGGCGAGGAGGTGACGGCGGTGGACGTCGGGTCGGTCGGCACCGTCACCACGCTGGCCAGCGGCAAGCAGATCCCCGCCGAGACCGTGATGTACTCCGCCGGTCGCCAGGGCCAGACCGAGGACCTCGACCTGGAGAACGCCGGCCTCGAAACCGACCACCGCGGAAGGATTTTCGTCGACGACCAGTTCTGCACCAAAGTCGACCACATCTACGCCGTCGGCGACGTGATCGGCTTCCCCGCCCTGGCCGCCACCTCGATGGACCAGGGCCGACTGGCCGCCTATCATGCGTTCGGCGAGCCCGCCGAACGCATGACCGACCTGCAGCCGATCGGCATCTACTCGATTCCGGAGGTCTCCTACGTGGGCGCCACCGAGGTCGAGCTGACCAAGGACGCGATTCCCTACGAGGTCGGGGTGGCCCGCTACCGGGAACTGGCCCGCGGCCAGATCGCCGGCGACTCCTACGGCATGCTCAAGCTGCTGGCGTCAACCGAGGACCGCAGGCTGCTCGGGGTGCACATCTTCGGCACCAGCGCCACCGAGATGGTGCACATCGGGCAGGCGGTGATGGGCTGCGGCGGCACGGTCGACTACCTGGTCGACGCGGTGTTCAACTATCCGACGTTCTCCGAGGCCTACAAGGTGGCGGCGCTGGACGTCACCAACAAGATGCGGGCGCTCAACCAGTTCCGCCGCTAGCACGCATCGTTGAGGGCTTGCGGGGCAACGTCACCCGGCCCGCCAGCCTCGGCACGCGCCAACAGCGCGGTGGTCTGCTCGTCCAACGGCGCCGAATACGAGACGTTCTCCGCGCAGCCGCCGCCGTCCAGCCCACCGATCACACCCGTCACCGTCGACCCGCTGATCCACGGCGCGCCGCTGGTGCCGTCGATCAGCCCCGCGCAGGGCAGCGTGGGATATCCGCCGCGGGTGGTCTCGGTAACGGCCTGGCAGCCGATCGGCGTGCCACCGACACCGGCCGGATAGCCGACGACGCTGACCCTGGTGCCGGGCCCGGGAGCGCTGCCCAGCGACAGCGCTGAACCGGCCTTCGCCTCGATCGCGGCGCCGTCGGCGCGGCTGACCCTCGCGATGGCATAGTCGGCGCGCGGGTCCTGGGCCGCCACCCAGCGGGGATCGAGATACACGGTGTCGACCGTCCAGACCTCGGCAGCGGCGGCGGATCCAGAAAAACCGGGGACGAAGGTGGTCGGCAGCCCGGCCGCCAGGCAGTGCGCCGCCGTCAGCACCAAGTCGCCACCGGCGGAATGCAGCACGGAGCCGGTGCAGGTGTGCAAGTCGCCGCCGCCGAGAAAGACCGCTCCCACCCGCGGATCGGGCGGCACCGGGCCTGCGGCAGTGCCGTGCGCGACGGCTTGCTCGGATGTGCTGGTGATCGGCGCAGACGCCGCCCGCTGCCCGCACGCCGCCAGCATCACGGCCAGCACCGACAGGCCCGCCACCACTGTGCGCATCACCCGCCGATCATGCCCGATCGTGCGGAATGCGGCCTTACGGCATCGCGTTTCGACGTAGAGGCGGGTGTCACCCGCCGATGTGAGAGAGACTATGGGAGACGCTGCATTACGCCGCGCCGCGACGAGGAGGCAATCGATGGGCAACCACCAGCCCCCGGACCACGGACAGCACTACCAGCCCGAACAGAACGGGATGTACGAGCTCGAGTTCCCCGCGCCGCAGTTGTCGTCGTCTGATGGCCGCGGGCCGGTGCTGGTACACGCCCTGGAGGGCTTTTCCGACGCAGGTCACGCGATCCGGCTGGCCGCCACCCACCTCAAGGAAGCGCTGAACACCGAGCTGGTCGCGTCGTTTGCGATCGACGAGCTGCTGGACTACCGCTCCCGACGCCCCCTGATGACGTTCAAGACCGACCACTTCACCAACTACGACGACCCCGAGCTGAGCCTGTACGCGCTGCACGACAGTGTCGGCACGCCGTTTCTGCTGCTCGCCGGCATGGAGCCGGACCTGAAATGGGAGCGCTTCATCACTGCGGTGCGACTGCTGGCTGAACGTCTCGGTGTCCGCCAGACCATCGGACTGGGCACCATCCCGATGGCGGTCCCGCACACCCGGCCGGTGACGATGACGGCGCACTCCAACAACCGCGAGCTGATCGCCGACTTCACCCCGTGGATCGCCGAGGTCCAAGTGCCCGGCAGCGCGTCGAACCTGCTCGAATACCGAATGGCCCAGCACGGCCACGAGGTGGTCGGGTTCACTGTGCACGTCCCGCACTACCTGGCCCAGACCGACTACCCGGCCGCCGCGCAGGCGCTGCTGGAGCAGGTCGCCAAGACCGGGGCGCTGCAGCTGCCGCTGCAGGCGCTGGAAGAGGCGGCGGCCGACATCCGGGCCAAGATCGACGAGCAGGTCGAGGCCAGCCCCGAGGTGGCCCAAGTGGTGGCGGCGCTGGAGCGCCAGTACGATGCGTTTGTCGCCGCTCAGGAGAACAGGTCGCTGCTGACGCGCGACGAGGATCTGCCCAGCGGCGACGAACTCGGCGCAGAGTTCGAACGGTTTTTGGCCCAGCAGGCGGAGAAGAAGTTCGACGACGACGATCCGGCCTGACCGACCGCCTGACGGGCCCGACAACGAAGTTGGCGACATGACCAGACTCCGGCCGGTGCGTGAGGTGACGCCGTCACTTCAATTCCGCACCATCCACGGGTACCGGCGGGCCTACCGGATCGCTGGTTCCGGGCCGGTCATTCTGCTGATCCACGGCATCGGCGACAACTCCACCACCTGGGAACCGGTGCACGCCAAGCTCGCGCAGCGGTTCACCGTGATCGCCGTCGACCTGCTGGGGCACGGGCAGTCGGACAAGCCGCGCGCCGACTACTCCGCGGCGGCCTACGCCAACGGGATGCGCGATCTGCTGTCCGTGCTCGGCATCGAGCGGGTCACGGTGATCGGCCATTCGCTCGGGGGCGGCGTGGCAATGCAATTCGCCTACCAATTCCCGCAATTGGTAGAACGGCTGGTCCTGGTCGGCGCCGGCGGCGTCACCAAGGACGTCAACCTGGTGCTGCGACTGGCCTCGCTGCCGCTGGGCGGCGAGGCGCTGGCGCTGCTGCGGCTGCCTTTCGTGCTGCCCGCCGTGCAGCTCGCCGGCCGCGCGGCCGGCTTGCTGCTGGGATCCACCGCCTTGGGCCGCGACCTGCCCGACGTACTGCGGGTGCTGGCCGACCTGCCCGAGCCGACGGCCTCCTCGGCGTTCACCCGCACCCTGCGGGCGGTGGTGGACTGGCGCGGTCAGATGGTCACCATGCTGGACCGATGTTATTTGATGGGATCCATTCCGACGCAGATCATCTGGGGCACCGAAGACGTGGTGGTGCCGGTCAGCCATGCATGGATGGCGCACGCCGCAATGCCCGGCTCGCGGCTGGAGATCTTCGAGCGCTCCGGGCACTTCCCGTTCCACGACGACCCCGACCGCTTCATCGAGGTTGTCGAGCAATTCATCGATACCACCGAACCCGCCGAATACGACGACGCCGCGATGCGCGAACTGCTGCGCAACGGCGGCGGCGCGCGAACGGTCTCCGGTCCGCATGACACCCGGGTTGCGGTGTTGAACGCCATGGGCTCCGACGAACGCAGCGCCACCTGAATGTTGCGACGTCGTAGGGTCAGCCCATGAGCATCGACGTCACGGTGTTGCGCGTTTTCACCGACTCGGCAGGCAACTTCGGAAATCCCCTCGGAGTCGTCGACGCCAGCACGGTGGACGTTCGCGATCGGCAGCGCCTGTCACGCCAATTGGGTTACAGCGAAACGATATTCGTCGATCTGCCCGCACCCGGGTCGACGACGGCGCATGCCCGCATCTACACACCGATGACCGAGCTCGCATTCGCCGGACACCCGGCGGTGGGAGTGTCGTGGTGGCTGCGCCAGCGGGGCACGCCGATCCGCACCCTGCAACTGCCCGCCGGCATCGTGCAGGTCAGTTACGGCGACGACGTCACCGCCATCCATGCCCGCTCGGAGTGGGCGCCCGAATTGGCGATCCATGATCTCGAATCGCTCGACGAACTCGCTGCGGCCGACCCCGCCGAGTTTCCCGACGACATCGGCCACTACCTGTGGACCTGGACCGACCAGGCGGCCGGATCTCTGCGTGCCCGGATGTTCGCGCCGGGCCTGGGTGTACCCGAGGACGAAGCCACCGGGTCGGCCGCGGTGCGCATCACCGACTACCTCAGCCGCGATCTGACCATCGTCCAGGGCAAGGGGTCGGTGATCGAGACCACCTGGAATCCCGAAGGATGGGTTCGCGTTGCCGGCCGGGTGGCCGACGACGGCGTGACGCACTTCGTCTAGCCGCTACGTCGCAGCACCGCGCTGAGGTGATTCTGCAACGGCTGGCCGACCGCGCCCATCTGCACCGAATACGACAGCTGGTCGCCGTCGACCCGGAAGCGCCGGCCAAGAGCGGTCACCTCTTTGGCGGTCGGCGTCAGGCCGATCGTCGACGCCGTCAGCTCGATGTCGATGACGTCGCCGGCTGTCGTATAGGTGCCGACCTCGATCTCGGTGATCCCGCTGGGATGGGCCAACACCAGCTCGAGCTGACCGGGCTGCGGCACCCGCAAGTACCCCGTCTCGGCGTGCAGAGGCTTGCCATCGGTTGCGGCCCTGGTCTTTTGGCCGTAGGCGAGAAATGGCTTGCCGACATGGCCGAAGACGACTTCCTCGAGATAGTCGAACGGCTCGATGGTCGGGTATTTGCCCGACCCCCGGCCCGTCCAGGTGCCCAGCAGCGGCGCGAGCTCTTTCAGGTCGGGATGCAAGTCGGGCGGCATGCACGAAGCCTAGCCGGGCGCTGAGACCTTGCGGTGTGCGCGCAGCGCCTCGATCTCGCGCTCGAAATCGTCTGTGGAGGAAAAGGACCGGTACACCGAGGCGAACCGCAGGTATGCCACCTCGTCGAGTTCGCGCAGCGGTCCCAGGATGGCCAGACCGACCTCGTGGCTGGGCACCTCCGGCGACCCCTTGGCGCGGACCGTGTCTTCGACCTGCTGGGCCAGCAGGTTCAGCGCGTCGTCGTCGACCTGGCGGCCCTGGCACGCCCGTCGCACGCCGCTGATGACCTTCTCCCGGCTGAACGGCTCGGTGACCCCGCTGCGCTTGACCACCGCCAGCACAGCGGTTTCGACGGTGGTGAACCGCCGCCCGCACTCGGGGCATGACCTGCGGCGCCGGATGGCCTGGCCTTCGTCGGTCTCCCGGGAGTCGACCACCCTGGAATCCGGGTGACGACAGAACGGACAGTGCATGGCCGCTCCTTCGCCGCGCTGATAGCCGGGTACCTCAGAACATCCCGAGCGTACCCGCGCGCGACCCGGTAGGCCCAGCGTCACCGGGATCGGCTGCGGCCGTTGGCCGTCCACGGGCGCAGCCGTCAGCCGACCGGTGCGATCAGAGTTTGCCCTGCAGCCAGCGCCGCGGTGTCGAGGCCGTTGAGTTGGCGGATGCGCTCGGCGACCTGTCCGGCCGGCGCGTCCGGTGCCACCCGCGCGGCCAGATGCGACAGCGTCTCCCCCGGTTCGACTCGCACCACGGCGAGCCGGTCGGGCACCTGACCCGCGGCATCGCCCTGTACGGCCGCGCCGAAGTGGGCGACCAGCCCGAGCCACACCGTGATGATTGCGGCGAGCACGGCCAGCGCCACCGTGGTCGCCGGCGTGATCGGGCGCGGCCGGTGCGGCGCGGTCGACATCAGCACCCCGGTGCCGCGGTATCGCGGCGGCGCGACCGCGGGCCCCGCTGGCCGCGGGCGGTGAGCTCGCCGGTCACGCTGGCCGGCGGGGCCCACCCGGACCGGGCGGGCACGGCGACGCAGGTCCGGCCGAATGGTCTCGATGGCGGTCATCTGTGCCCCTTTCCTCGACGCTGTATCGATCGCCTGTTCGAACTATAATCGATAGTGCGTTCGAATTCCGAACACGTGATCGAATCGTTGCCTTGCGATTCGGACCGTAACCCCTGCCACCGACAACCCCGGTCGGCGCGGACGACACGCCTCGAACACATGTTTGAGATTCCGTGCGATTGGGTCTACCTTCGTTCCTATGAGCGAGCGCAGCGATACCCCGGGTAGCAGCCGTCGATCCACGGATTCCGGGCTGACCGAACGGCAGCGCACAATTCTGGATGTCATCCGCGCGTCGGTCACCAGCCGCGGCTATCCGCCGAGCATCCGGGAAATCGGTGATGCGGTCGGCCTGACGTCGACGTCTTCGGTGGCGCATCAGCTGCGCACCCTGGAGCGCAAGGGCTATTTGCGCCGGGACCCGAACCGGCCGCGCGCGGTCGACGTCCGCGGCGCCGACGAAGCGGCCGGGCCCACCGTGCTCACCGACGTGTCAGGCTCGGATGCCTTGCCGGAGCCCACTTTTGTGCCGGTGCTGGGGCGCATCGCGGCCGGTGGTCCGATCCTCGCCGAAGAGGCCGTGGAGGACGTCTTTCCGCTGCCGCGTGAGTTGGTCGGCGAGGGCGCGCTGTTTCTGCTGCGGGTGGTCGGCGACTCGATGGTCGACGCCGCGATCTGCGACGGCGACTGGGTGGTCGTGCGTCAGCAGAACGTCGCAGACAACGGCGACATCGTCGCGGCGATGATCGACGGCGAGGCCACCGTCAAGACGTTCAAGCGCACCGGCGGCCAGATCTGGCTGATGCCGCACAACCCGGCGTTCGATCCCATCCCCGGAAACGACGCCGCCGTGCTCGGCAAGGTCGTCACCGTCATCCGCAAGATCTGACCCGGCTACTCCGCCCGGGTGAAACCGTTGACCTGCGCGATTTCCTCACTGGCGAACCAGATTTCGGCGAACGCGTCGTCGTAGAGCGCACTATCGGGCGTGTAGTACAGGCCGAAGCTGGCATTGCCCTTGACCGGGTAACCCTCCGGCGCCTCGTCGGGGTCGTCGAGCGGAAGGTGGATCGCCGGGTGGGCAGGCCCGGCGGGCTCCTCGGTGTCGGTGTCGGCGGCCGCGTGCCGTCCCGATCGCAGCTCGCTCTCGGTGGGAATCCGCGTCGGCGCCGTGTCCACGGCGTCGGGATCCTCTTGCTCCTCCACATCTTGACTGACTCCGGAAGGCGTTGCGGCGCTGGGTGTTTCGCCGGACACAAGGCCTTCGTCCAGGCCCGTGCCGGATCGAGGCATCCAGCCGGCGTCCGGGCGGCTGGACTCAGCCATCGGCGTGCGTTCCGCGGGCTCCGGGTAGGCGCGGGAGAACGGTGACGTGGCGGGCTCGCCCTCCGCACCGGCCGCCCAGCGCCGGTCGGGCTCCGGGGCACTGTCATAGCGCGCCTCGGTTTCGGGTTCGGGTTCGAACGCCGCGGCGTGCGGGGCAGCGGCTCGTCGGCGGCGCCACACCCGCGGCGCCAACGCGACCAGCCCGATCAGCAGCAGCACCGGAATGAGCCCCAGCAACCACCACCAGTGCCATGCACGCCCTGCGCCGGCGCCGGTACCGGCCGGCCGGGCCGGACCGGCCGGCGCGTTCTGTCCGGGGATCTGCAGACCGGACAGCGACGACGCCAGGTTGCCCGGCTCGGTGCTGAACGTGTTTTTCGCACGGTCCCAGGCGATCTTGCCGCCGGTGAACTTTTGGCTGACCACGTCGCGGTCCACGCTCTGGTCGCCGACCGGCGCGCCGAGCTTGCCGGTGGCACCGCCGAGTTTGTCCCACGCGGCCTTCATTGCGCCGCGTACCACGAACGCGCCGTGATCGGGGGTCCAGAAGATCACCGGCTTGTCGCTGGCCGAAAACGTGCTGATCCTGCTGGCCGGCTTGATGCCGCCGTCGGCCTCGTTGGCCGTCGGGAAACCCAGGTCGCTGCCGGCCGGCCCGCCGAGCGACTCGTATTTGGCCAGGATGTCGCTCTCGACGGCGTTGGCGCCGGTGGCGGGGCTGAAGAACACCTTGCCGCCGGTGAAGTTCTGGGCCAGCCCGTCGTCGCCGATCGGGTATTGCCCGCCTTGCTTGGCGCCCAGCGGACCGGACGCCCCGCCGGCCGCGCGCCAGGCCATGTTGATGGCCGCGGTCGGATCGATCGGGACCTGCAGGTCCGCGAGCTGCTGCGCCAACTGCGGCGGGGTCGTGGTGAACGTCTTGGTCAGCCGGTTCCAGGAGACCTGGCCGCCGCTGAAGGGCTGGGTGGCGACTTCGCCGTTGTAGGTTTCGTCGCCGACCGGCACGCCGAGCACACCGCCGGAGCTGCCCAGTTTGTCCCAGGCCGCGTTGATGGCGCCGCGCACGACGAACGCGCCGTGCTCAGGCGTCCAGAAGATCACCGGCTTGTCGCTGGCCGAGAAGGTGCTGACTCTGCTGTCGGGTCCGGCCAGGCCCGGCACCTCGTCGATGGTCGGGAAGCCGAGGTCGCTGCCCGCGGGGCCGCCCAGCGACTCGTACTTGTCGAGCACCGCGCCGTACATCGACCGCGCGCCGGTCTGCGGCGTGAAAAAGATCTTGCCGTGGTCGAAATTTTGGACGAACCCGGCGCCGACGGCGTAGACGTCGCCCTGCTTGGCACCGAGGTCGGAGTTCTCGCCGCCGGCCGCGTCCCATGCCGCGGTGATCGCGTCGTCGGCGTCGCTTTCCGGGGACGCCGCCGCGGTGGGCATCACCAGGAAGGCGCCCGCCGCCAGGGCCGCCACGCCGAGCGCCACACCGAATCGCCGTTGCTGCCGTCTCACCACACCTCCAAAGCCCGCATCGTCGCGGGGCTCCACTACTTTGCGCCAGCGCAACGAGAATTGCGAAGTCATATCGCAGACATTACGGAAACAGATATCCAGCCGATGTCGAAATGATGCTCGACTGCATTGGTGTCGCGCCTGAGTGCGCTGCACGTCGGCGGGGGGTGCGTTACCGTGCCGGGAAGGGCTCAGCGCGGAACGCCACGGGAGGAAACGCACTGACATGGGTGTTTCCGCGCTGGTCTGGACCCTGACCGTCGTCTTGCTCGTCGGTCTGACGTTGTTCGACTATTTCTTCCATGTGCGCAAATCGCACACGCCGACGCTGTCCGAGGCCGCCGTCTGGTCGGCGTCCTATCTGGGAATCGCAATACTATTCGGCGTCGCCGTGATGATCGTCGGTGACGTCACGATGGGCGTCGAATATTTCGCGTGCTACTTGAGTAACGAAGCCCTTTCCGTCGACAACCTGTTCGTCTTCCTGGTGATCATCGGCAGTTTCGCGGTACCGCGCGTTGCCCAGCAGAAAGTGCTGTTGTTCGGCATCGTGGTCGCGATGGTGGCGCGCACCGCATTCATCTTCCTGGGCGCCGCATTCATCACCCTATTCGGTTGGGCGTTCTACCTTTTCGGGGTTGTCCTGTTGATCACCGCGGGCAACCTGGTGCGGCCGACGGCGTCGGAGGGCCGCACCGCCGACCTTGCGGTCATCCGTATCGCCAAGCGATTCCTGCGCACCTCCGATCGCTACGACGGCGACCGGTTGTTCATTGTCGAGAACGGCAAACGGGTCATGACACCGATGCTGCTGGTGATGATCGCGGTCGGCGGCAGCGATCTACTGTTTGCGTTCGACTCGATCCCGGCGCTGTTCGGCCTGACCCAGAACGTCTACTTGATTTTCAGCGCTACGGCGTTCTCGCTCTTGGGTCTTCGGCAGTTGTACTTCCTGATCGACGGCCTGCTGGACCGGCTGATCTATCTGTCCTACGGCTTGGCCGGCATCCTCGGGTTCATCGGCGTCAAGCTGATGCTGCAGGCGCTGCACGAGAACAACGTCCCGTTCATCAACGGCGGCAAGCCGGTTCCCGTCGGCGAGGTGAGCACCACCGTCTCGCTGACGGTGATCGTCGTCATTCTGGTGATCACGACCGTGGCGTCGCTGGCCTCGGAGCGTGGACGGGTGCAGAACACCGTCGCCAACGCCCGCCGGCACGCGACGGAGTACCTGGACCGCCACTACGAGGTGGACCCGGTCGAGCGGGAGAAGATCTTCAACCGGCTATTGGGCGAGGAGGACCAAATCCGCGCGCTACCAACGAAATACCGCGTGCGGATCCGGGAATCCGACGAGCTGATGGAGCTGCTCGAGCGGGCGCACCGGGCTCACGACGGATACAACCACGCCTAGACGCCGAGGCCGCGGCCGATGATCTCCTTCATGATCTCGGTGGTACCGCCGTAGATCGTCTGCACCCGCGCGTCGAGATAGGCTCGCGCGATGGGGTATTCGCGCATGTAGCCATAACCGCCGTGCAGCTGCAGGCAGCGATCGATCAGGTGCACCTGCTTTTCGGTCGAGTACCACTTGGCCATCGCGGCCTGTTCGACGGTCAGCTTCTCCTCGAGGTGTAAGCGGATGAACTCGTCGACCATGATCCGCACCACGGTGGTTTCGGTCGCCAGCTCGGCCAGCAGGAACCGGCTGTTCTGAAAACTGCCGATCGGCCGGCCGAAAGCCTTGCGCTCCTTGGTGTATTGCACCGTCTGCTCGAGCACCGTTTCCATCGCCGCGGCGGCCATGATCGCGATCGAGATGCGCTCCTGCGGCAGGTTCTGCATGAGGTAGATGAATCCCATGCCCTCCTGCCCGAGCAGGTTCTCCGCGGGGACCTTGACGTCGGTGAACGACAACTCGGCGGTGTCCTGGGCGTCCAGGCCGATCTTGTCCAGGTGCCGGCCGCGCTCGAATCCCTCCATCCCGCGTTCGACCACCAACAGCGAAAAGCCTTGCGCGCCTTTGTCGGGATCAGTCTGGGCCACGACGATCACCAGGTCGGAGTTGATGCCGTTGGTGATGAACGTCTTGGATCCGTTGAGCACGTAATGGTCGCCCTCTTTGACCGCGCGGGTCTTGATGCCCTGCAGGTCGCTGCCGGTGCCCGGCTCGGTCATGGCGATCGCGGTGATCAGTTCCCCGGTGCAGAACTTGGGCAGCCAGCGCTGCTTCTGCTCCTCGTTGCACAACCGCAGCAGATACGGCGCGACGACGTCGTTGTGCAGCCCGAAGCCGATGCCGCTGTAGCGGCCCTTGGCGGTCTCCTCGGTGATGATCGTGTTGTAGCGGAAGTCGGGGTTGCCCCCGCCGCCGTATTCCTCGGGCACGGCCATGCCCAAAAAGCCCTGCTTGCCGGCCTCCAGCCACACCCCGCGGTCGACGATCTTGGCCTTCTCCCACTCGTCGTGGTAGGGCGCGACGTGGCGGTCCAGGAAGGCGCGGTAGGCCTCGCGGAACAGTTCATGCTCGGGCTCGAACAGCGTGCGCTCATATTTGATGGCGCTACCCATGGATCACCTCCGGCGGCTGGGGACTCTGCCGCCCAACATATACCAACCGGGCGGTTGGTTGGACGCGCCGGGCTTAACCCGGGGATTCAGCCGGCGATTCGCTGGGGCCGACGGGCCCTGCGGCGGCTGTGCTGCCGGGGGTGACCGTGTGGTGGTTGTCCGGGCGGGCGGACCGGCTGGTCGTGGCCGGCCGAATGGCGGGGCGGCGCGATCTCGCCGGTGAGGGCCAGCACCGGCGCCGAGTCGGCGGCCACCGCTTGCGGCGTCACCGTGATTCCGGCCTTGCGCAGCAACCGCCGGGTGTCGTCGCGTTGCTCGGGCAACACGACGGTGACCACGTCGCCCGCGCTGCCTGCTCGTGCCGTGCGGCCGGATCGGTGCAGATACGCCTTGTGCTCCGCAGGCGGGTCCACGTGCACCACCAGCTCGACGTCGTCGACGTGCACGCCGCGTGCGGCGATGTCGGTGGCGACCAGGACGCGCGCCCGCCCCGCGGCGAACGCGGCGAGGTTACGGTCCCGTGCGGGCTGCGAGAGGTTGCCGTGCAGGTCGACCGCGGGCACGCCGGCTTCGGTGAGCTGCCTGGCGAGCTTGCGGGCTTGGTGCTTGGTGCGCATGAACAGGATGCGGCGACCGGCGCCGGACGCCAGCCGGTGCACGAGTTCTTTTTTGTCACCGGCGCCGGCGACGTGGAACACGTGGTGGGTCATCGCCGCCGGCGGCGCGCTGAGCTCGTCGACGGAGTGTGACACCGGGTTGCGCAGGAACCGCTTGACCAGCTTGTCCACGCCGTTGTCCAGCGTCGCGGAGAACAGCAGCCGCTGGCCGCCGGCCGGCGTCGCCGCCAGGATGCGGGTGACGCCGGGCAGAAAGCCGAGGTCCGCCATGTGATCGGCCTCGTCGAGCACGCTGATCTCGACGGCGTCGAGGCTGATCAGCCGCTGTTTCATCAAGTCCTCGAGCCGCCCGGGGCAGGCCACCACGATGTCGACGCCGCTTTTCAGCGTGGCCACCTGCCGGGTCTGCGGGACACCACCGAAGATCGTGGTGACTTTCAGCCCATAGGGCGCGGCCAGCGGTTCGAGCACCTCGCAGATCTGGGTGGCCAGTTCGCGCGTCGGCGCCAGCACCAGGCCCGACGGGCGCGACTGGCGCCGCTTGGCGTCCGCGAGCCGGGTGACCAGCGGAAGCGAGAAGGCCAGGGTCTTGCCGCTGCCCGTCTTGCCGCGGCCGAGCACGTCGCGGCCCGCCAGGGTGTCGGCAAGGGTGTTGGCCTGAATCGGAAACGGCGTCGTGACGCCGCGGGCGGTCAGCACCTTGACAAGTGGTGCGGGCACGCCGAGATCGGCGAAGGATGTCGTCATGTGTTTTGAGTGCCTTTCGGGCATTGGTTGTGCGTGCTGCCGCGACGAAACGTCAAGCGGCGCTAGCGCACACGGGGGCGATATTGCCGGTCGGCAAAATCGATCGCCGCGAGAAGAGCTTGTGCGGGTGCACTGATCACCGGAATCGGTGAGGGATGAAGCATTCCACGACGTATTGGCGTCATTCCTCGTGGCGCCAACGTTCGCGTCACAGCATACCGCACGCCGCCTACGCCGATTTCCCCGCGTTACGTGGCCGACGGATCACCGTTCGCCGAGAATTCTCGCAAGCTGGCGGCCAGTGCCACCGGAACCCGTGCCCTGATGCGAGTGCCGTCGCTGTTGTGCTCGGTCTGCTGCACCCGCCCATCGGCATGCACGCGCGACACCAGATCCCCACGGTCATACGGGATCACGACGTCGACCGCGGTGTCGGTGGGGGCGGCCAGCTCGGCCATCCGCCGGCGCAGCACATCGATGCCCTCGCCGGTGCGCGCGGAGACGAACAGCGCGCCCGGCAGTGCGCGGCGCAGCTTGGCCAGCGCCAAATCGCTTGCGGCGTCGACCTTGTTGACCACGATCAGCTCCGGCGCGGGGTCGCCGTGGTGGTCGGCGATCACCTCGGAGATCACCTGACGCACCGCGTTGATCTGGGCCAGCGGGTTGACGTCGGAGCCGTCGACCACATGCACCAACAGGTCGGCGTCGACGACCTCTTCCAGCGTCGAGCGGAAGGCCTCGACCAACTGCGTGGGCAGGTGCCGGACAAAACCGACGGTGTCGCTGACCACGAACGGTCGTCCGTCGTCGAATTGCCCACGGCGCGTAGTGGGTTCGAGGGTCGCGAACAGCGCGTCCTGCACCAGCACCCCCGCACCCGTGAGCGCGTTGAGCAAACTCGACTTGCCGGCGTTGGTGTAGCCGACGATCGCGATCGACGGCACGTCGCTGTGCAGCCGGCGACTGCGCTGGGTATCGCGGACCTGCTTCATCGCCTTGATGTCGCGGCGCAGCTTCGACATTCGCTCACGGATGCGGCGCCGGTCGGTTTCGATCTTGGTCTCACCGGGGCCACGCAGGCCCACCCCGCCGCCGCTGCCGCCGGCGCGGCCACCGGCCTGCCGGGACATCGACTCACCCCAGCCACGCAACCGCGGCAGCATGTATTCCATCTGCGCCAGCGACACCTGAGCTTTGCCTTCGCGGCTGGTGGCGTGCTGGGCGAAGATGTCGAGGATCAGCGCGGTGCGGTCGACGACCTTCACCTTGACCGCCTTCTCCAGCGCGGTGAGCTGGGCCGGGGACAGTTCGCCGTCGCAGATCACGGTGTCGGCGCCGGTCGCGAGCACCACCTCGCGCAGCTCGGCCGCTTTGCCCGAGCCGATGTAGGTCGAGGCGTCGGGCTTGTCGCGGCGCTGGATCATGCCTTCGAGCACCTGGGATCCGGCGGTTTCGGCCAGTGCGGCCAACTCGGCGAGGCTGGCTTCGGCGTCGGCGGCGCTGCCGTCGGTCCACACGCCGACGAGCACGACCCGCTCGAGGCGCAGCTGCCGGTACTCGACCTCGGAGATGTCGGCGAGTTCGGTGGACAGCCCGGCGACACGGCGCAGCGCCGAGCGGTCGTCGAGCGCCAATTCGCCCGTGCTGGGCGTGAGTTCGGGAAATTCAGTCATAGGTAATAGCGATGGTGCCCGCTTCGACGGCGGCACGCATCCGAATTAACGCTGCTCGGCACGCCACCATTCCTCGCTGAGTTCGCCATGGGCGACCAGCACCGACGGCCCGCGCAGGTAGCTGGTGGCCTCGGTGACGGTGACGACGACCTCGCCGCCGGGCACCCGGACGGTCAGGGTCCCGGTGGCCACGCCGGTGTGGGCCAGCGCGGCGACGGCGGCGGCGACGGTTCCGGTGCCGCAGGAGCGGGTTTCGCCCACTCCGCGCTCGTGCACCCGCATGCTCACGGCGCCGCCGGCGGGCGCGGTCAGCACCTCGACGTTGACGCCGTCCGGGAACTGGGCGGTGTCGAAACTCACCGGCGCGGCGACGTCCAGCGCGGCCAGCGACTCGGCGGTCAGGTCGACGTCCACGCACGCCAGATGCGGGTTCCCGACGTCGACCGCGATACCCGCGAACCGGCGACCGCCGACCACGGCTTCCCCGGTACCGAGCCGGTTGGCCTTGCCCATGTCGACGGTGACATCGGCGTAGACCGGTCCGACGCTATGCATGATCACGGCCCGCGGGCCGGCCAGCGACCCGACGACGAACTCGTCGCGTGACTCCAGCCCACTGGCCCGCAGGTAATGCGCGAACACCCGCACGCCGTTGCCGCACATCTGGGCGACCGATCCGTCGGCGTTGCGGTAGTCCATGTACCAGTCGTCGGCATCGACGCCATCGGGCAGCCGATCGAGCACGCCGGCCGCCAGGACCGCGCCGGCGGTGGTGACCCGCAGCACCCCGTCGGCGCCGAGGCCGCGGCGACGGTCGCACAAGGCGGCGACGGCCGCCGGGGTCAGCGCCAACTCGGCGCGCACGTCGGGCAACAGCACGAAATCGTTTTGCGTGCCGTGGCCCTTGGCGAAATTCACCAGCTCAGGATACGTGCCGCCAGGCCCGCACGGCGTCGTCGACGATGCCGGCGGCCGCGTCGAGCCAGTGGATGCGGTGGTCGCGGCGGAACCACGACCGCTGCCGTCGCACATAGCGGCGGGTGGCGAGGAACGTCGGTTCCCGCCCGCCCTCGCCGGTGCCGCCCGCGTCGAGGTCGGCGATCACCTGGGCGTAACCGAGTGCCCGGGACGCCGTCACGCCGTCGCGCAGCCCCTTTGCCAGCAGCCCGGCCACCTCGTCGACCAGACCTTGCTCGAACATCGCGTCGGTGCGCCGGGCCAGCCGCTCGTCGAGAAGCTCTGTGTCGCAATCTAATCCGATGATTGCGGTGTCCCAGCGGGGTGCGCCGATGTCGGGTGCCGACGCCGCGAAGGGTTGTCCGGTGAGCTCCACCACCTCCAGCGCCCGCACGATGCGCCGGCCGTCCGTCGGCAGGATCGACGCCGCCGCGGCCGGATCGCGGCGGGCGAGCTCGGCGTGCAGCGAGGCGACCCCGACCTCGGCCAGCCGCTGCTCCCATTTGGCCCGCACCGCCGGGTCGGTCGCCGGGAACGACCAGTCGTCGAGCAGCGACTGGACGTACAGCATCGACCCGCCGACGATGACCGGCACCGCGCCGCGGGCCGCGATCGCCTCGACGTCGGCGGCGGCCGCCTGCTGGTAGCGGGCGACGGTCGCGGTTTCGGTGACGTCGAGGACGTCGAGCTGATGGTGTGGGATGCCGCGGCGTTGCGCCACAGGCAGTTTCGCGGTGCCGATGTCCATTCCGCGGTAGAGCTGCATCGCGTCGGCGTTGACGATCTCGCCGCCGAGCCGCTCGGCGACCTCGAGTGCCAACTGCGACTTGCCGGTGCCGGTCGGCCCGACGATCGCCAGCGGCCTCACGGCTGCCAGACGCCGGCGAAGTAGCCCACCCCGTAGGGCGCCCCGCGGTAGAGCTCCTTGGCCGATCGCGGCGCCGGCTCGGCGAGCCCCGCCAGCACCTGCAACGCCACCCGGCCGACGACCCGGTCTCCCAACGCGCCCAACGCGGCGAGGTCGCCGCTGGCCAGTGCTTCGTCGAGCGCCCGCTGGACGTCGACGTCTTCGGGGTGGTGGCCGCCGGGAGCGGCGGCGGTCAGGGTGTTGGCGCCGTCGGCGAGGATTAGCACGCCCACCGGCTCGGCGGCCTGCTCGAGCTCGGCGCGCAGCTGGCTTCCGCACGCCCGTGCCGCGTCGGCGCCGAGGCCGGCGGAATAGACGCGCACCTCGGCGCGCGCGTCGGGCTGGGCCTGCCCGCGCACCCAGCCGGTGAACAACACCGGCAGCGGCAATTCGGTTGGCGGACCACTCGCCTCGGGTGAGAGTCGCACCGGCACGTCGGCGCCGAAACCCGCGAAAGTGCCGACGCTTTCGGGTCCGAACACGGCGTCCGTCCGACCCACGCCGACCGCGACCCACTGCGGGGGCAGGGCGGCGGCCGCGGCGATCACGGCCGCCCGAATGTCGGCCACTTCGACGGCCGCGGCTCCGGCCAGCTGCGGAACCAGCACCGGCGCCGTCGGAACGATCGCTATGGCGCCCAGCACGCTAGCGCCCCAGCGACGCCGTGGACTCGGGGGCGCTCGGCGCGTCGCGGCCCGCGCCGGCGGCGATGGTGGCGGCCTCGCCGCGGGCCAGCGCCACCGTCGCAATGATGACCATCGCGACGGCCGCGGTCAGCACGAAGCCCTCAGCGCCGTCGATCCGCAGGCTCTCGCCCAGCACGATCACGCCGAGCGCCGAGGCCACCACGGGCTTGGCCACCGTGATCGTCGGCAGCGAGGCGGTCAGCGCACCCGCCCGGAACGCCGACTGCTGAAAGATCATCCCGGCCAGCGCAGACGGTATCCAGGCGTAGAACTCCGGCGCTCGCAGCACCGCCCCGAAGCCGCCTTCGAGCACCTCGACGACGCCCTTGGTCAGCACCGCGAACAGCGCCAGCGACGACCCCGCGACCACCGCCAGCAGCACCGCCGCTGCCGGGCCGGACCAGATCCGCGCTCCCAGCACGCACAAGACCAGGGCCGGGCCCATCACGATGGCGACCATGATCCAGGTTTCCAGCGACGCCCGCGAATGGCCGGCGGTGGGGTCACCGACGACGACGACCACCGCCAGCGCCACCGCCAGCACCGCGGCCCACATCCACTCCCACCGGGTGACCCGGTGGTGGGTGAACCGCGCGTAGATCGGCAGTGCGAACAGCAGCGCCGTCACCTGCAGGGACGTCACCAACATCACCGAAGCCAGCGCCAGCGCCCCAGCCTGCAGCGCGTAGTTGGCGACGGCGCCCGCGCCGCCCAACCACCACCGGGGGTCGCGCAGCGACATGCCGAACAGCTCGAGGTGGCCGACCTGTTTGTCGGTGATCTCCTGCGCCGAGCGCTGACGAATCACATCCCCGAACGCGGATGCCAACGCGGCGCACAGCGCGATCAGCGCTGCCAGATCCGTCCTCCACATTGCTGCCACTCTATTGCGCGGGGCCGAGCGGGGCGCTGCCCGTGCCTGCCGCCGCCGGCGCGACAGCTCGTGCGTCCGGGCACCGCTCGAGGTCGGCGGCCGGGATCGCTACGTCTTCGCCGCCCGTCATCGTCGCGGCCTCGCCGCGGGCCAGCGCGACCGTCGCGACGACCACCACGACCACCGATGCCGCCAGGGCCAGCATCTCGGGGCCGTCGGCGTCGAGCGTCTCGCCGAGCAGCGTGACCCCCAGCACCGAGGCCACCACCGGCTCGGCCACCGTCATCGTCGGCAGCGAAGCGGTCAAGGCGCTGGCCCGAAACGACGACTGCTGAAACACCGTGCCGATCAGCGCGACCGCGATCCAGGCGTAGAGCTCCGGCGCACGCAGCAGGGCCCCGGCGCCGTGCGGCAGGACGTCGACGACGCCCTTGGTCAGCACCGCGAACAGCGCCCACGACGAGGCCGACACCACCGCCAGCAGCGCCGCGGCGACGGCTCCTGTGCAGATCCGCGCCGCGACCACACACAGCACCAGCGCAGGGCCCAGCACCGCGGCCGCCACCGCCCAGCTCTCCAACGAGGCCCGCTGGTAGCCCGCGGCCGGATCGCCGACGCTCACGAAGACGGCGACGGCGCCGGCCAGCAGCACAGCCCACATCCACTCCCGCCGGGTCACCGGTTGACCGGTCAGCCGCGCGCTGATCGGCAGCGCGAACAGCAGCGCCGTCACCTGCAGCGCCTGCACCAGCACCACCGACCCCAGGGCCAGCGCCACGGCCTGCAGACCGAAACTGGCCGCCGCCGCCACGCCGCCCACCCACCACCGGGTGTCGCGCAACAATATGCGGAACAACTCGAAGTGGCCGACCGGCTCGTCGGTGATCTCCTGCGCCGAGCGCTGGCGGACCACGTCCCCGATGCCGGAAATCAACGCTGCGACCAGCGCAAGCACCGCCGCGATATCGACGTACGTGATGGGTGGACCCCCTCGCGGTATGCGGCCTGGTGTTGTTTCCAGTGTCACAAAAGTCGCTGGCACTGGCCGGTATTCGCGGCCCGGGCGTGTCGCATCAACGAATTCCGTTGTGCGCCTTGACAACTAGGCGGGCTGTGGCGCGGTGGCGGTAGCCTCGCTGTAGGCGAGCGCGACCGTGGCCGCGGCCATCACCGCCACCGCTGCCGCCAGGGCGACGAACCCGGCCCTGCCGGTGTGCAGCGTCTCGCCGAGCACGACGACCCCGAGCACCGCCCCGACGACCGGCTCGGTGACCGTCATCGTGGGCAGCGACGCCGTCAGTGCGCCCGCCCGGAACGCGGACTGCTGCCAGCTGGTGCCGGCCAACGCGACCAGCGCCCAGGCGTAGAGCTCCGGGGTCCGCAGCAGCTCGCCGACCCCGTGCGGAATCTGGCCGACGACGCCCTTAGTGAGCACCGCGAACAGGCCCCACAGCGAACCCGACACCACCGCGAGCAGGACCGCCGCCACCCGGCCGCCGAGCATCCGTGCGCCGATCACGCAGGCCACCACCGCCGGCCCCATCACGGCGGCGACCCAGACCCATGTCTCCCAGGACGCCCGCGACTGCCCCGCCTGCGGGTTGCCGACCGTGACGATCACCGCCACCGCAGCCGCCAGCAACACCGCCCACACCCACTCCCAGCGGGTGACCGCACGGCCGGACAGTCGCGCGCTGACCAGCAGCGCGAACAGCAGGGAGCTGACCAGCAGCGCCTGCACCAACAGCACCGAACCCAGACCGAGCGCCGCGGCCTGCAATGCGAATCCGCCCGCGGACACCAGGCTGCCCAGCCACCAGCGCCGATCGCGCAGCAGCTTGGCGAACAGGCCGAGGTTGCCGACGGGCTCGTCGGTAACCTCGTGTGCCGAACGCTGGTGAAGGACGTCGCCGATCGCGATGAACAGCGCCGCACCCAGGGCAAGCAGGCTGGCGATGTCCGCGTCTGCCATGGGTATCTCCTCGTCGGTAGCCGGTCACCGGTGGCGGGTACAAACCCACTGTCACATGACGTCGTAGCCAGGGTTGGCAACAAAAAGGTGGCGGCATGCCGCCCGCCAAGCTGCTTCAATACTGAAGGGGACCCTCGGGATATCTCCGGGAGTTATGGCAGGCGGCGCCGCGATGCGCGGCAGGTGCGCGGGATGAACCCGCGCGAAGGGTAGGTGACGGTGTAGATGGCTGACGAGCCCCGCAGCAACGAATCCAGGCCGGTGCCCCGGCCCGGGCCGCGTCCCGGCCCTCGGCCCACCCCCAGACCGTCCCCCCACCCCGTGATAGCGCCGCTGGCCACCGATCCGCACCGGTTCGGCCGCGTCGACCCCGACGGCACCGTGTGGCTGATCAGC
The DNA here is from genome assembly GCF_002101735.1 of Mycobacterium kyorinense. Lineage (GTDB taxonomy): Bacteria > Actinomycetota > Actinomycetes > Mycobacteriales > Mycobacteriaceae > Mycobacterium > Mycobacterium kyorinense. The sequence continues at coordinate 45,290 of NZ_LQPE01000161.1, forward strand.
GCCTCCGGTGAACGAGTGATCGGTTCCTGGCAGGCCGGCGACCCCGAAGCCGCGTTCGCCCACTTCGGCCGGCGATTCGACGATCTGAGCACCGAAGTCGCATTGATGGAGGAGCGGCTGGCGTCGGGCACCGGCGACGCCCGCAAGATCAAGGCCAACGCCGCGGCGCTGGCCGAGACCTTGCCGACGGCGAGCGTGCTCGGAGACGTCGACGCGCTGGCCGCCCGGCTGGCCGCCATCGCCGACCACGCCGACGCGGTGGCCGCCGCGGAGCGCGCCCGGCGTGAGGAGCACCGCGCCGCCCAGACCGCCCGCAAGGAGGCGTTGGCCGCCGAAGCCGAGGAACTGGCCGCCAACTCGACGCAGTGGAAAGCCGCCGGCGATCGGCTGCGCGCGATTCTCGACGAGTGGAAGACAATCGGCGGGCTGGACCGCAAAACCGACGACGCGCTGTGGAAGCGGTACTCGGCCGCCCGGGAGATGTTCAACCGGCGCCGCGGGTCGCACTTCGCCGAGCTGGACCGGGAACGGGCCGGTGCCCGCGAGGTCAAAGAGCGGCTCTGCCGGCAGGCCGAGGAGCTGGCCGAGTCCACGGACTGGAGTGCTACCAGCGCCGAGTTCCGCAAGCTGCTCACCGAATGGAAGGCCGCGGGCAGGGCGGCCCGCGACGTCGACGACACGCTGTGGCACCGCTTCAAGGCCGCCCAGGACACGTTCTTCAAGGCGCGTAACGCCGCGACGGCCGAACGCGACGCCGAGCTGCGGGCCAACGCCGCCGCCAAGGAGGCGTTGCTGGCCGAGGCGGAAAAGATCGACACCAGCAATCTCGAGGCCGCCAGGACGGCCCTGCGGACGATCGCCGAGAAGTGGGACGCGATCGGCAAGGTGCCGCGGGAGCGCTCTGCCGAATTGGAGCGGCGGCTGCGCGCCGTCGAGAAGAAGGTGCGCGAGGCCGGCGAGTCGGACTGGGCCGACCCGCAGGCGCAGGCCCGCGCCGAGCAGTTCAAAGCTCGTGCCGAGCAGTTCGAACGCCAGGCCGCCAAAGCCCAAGCCGCCGGGCGCGAGAAAGAGGCCGAGGAGGCCAAGGCCAACGCCGAGCAGTGGCGGCAGTGGGCCGACGCGGCGGCCGAGGCGCTGAAGTCCTAACGGCGAGCTACTGCTCGTCCCCTGGCTTCTCGTCGTCGTCGAGGGTTTCCAGCAGCGTGCGGGACTGCTTTTGCGCGGCGGCGCGGCGGCGCTGCTCCTCGGCGGCCAGTTGCACGATCGTGCGCGACCAAACCACCCGGGTCCAGTGAAAAGTCAACGCCATCACGGTGATCCACGCCACGATCAGCCCGATGCCCGGGCCGGGGTGCCCCGCGGCCACCGTCTGCCGTGACCACACCGCCAGCAGGCCGACACCGCTGGCCAGCGCCGAGCCGGCCAGCGCCACCCAGGCCAGCGCCCAGCGGCGGGTCAGCAGCGCCAGCATCGAAAATCCGACACCGAATACCAGTGCGAGCCAGGCGAACACCCGCGACGGCAGTGCCACCGCGGCGTCGGCGGACCCGTGACTGCCGAACAGCACGTCCCAGCCGCGCACGTCGCCGGTGTGCGGCAAGATGAACGACGCCAGCAGCACGAACACCAGGATCGAGACCACCAAAGCCCTTGCGCCGGGCTCGATTTCGCGTGCGATGCGGCGTTCGGCCGCCTCGATGTCGTCACGGAAGGCGTCGAAGTCGCCGTCGTTTTTGGCGTTCATCGCCGCACCGCCGGCATTCCCAAACCCACTCCGCGCGGAGCGTTTTCGTGGGCGTCGCCGGCGCGGGTGCGGCGGTGGGTGACGAGCTGGCCGTCGGCGATCAGGTGGTGCGGCGCGGCGCCGGTCACCACCGTGGTGACGACGTCGCCGGGACGCACCTCGTTGGCGCCGGGCGCGAAGTGCACCAGCCGACCGTCGCGGGCACGTCCGCTCATCCGCGCGGTGCGCTCGTCCTTGCGGCCTTCCCCGGTGGCGACCAGCAGCTCGACGGTGCGCCCGATCTGCGCGCGGTTCTCCTCGAGCGAGATCTGCTCCTGCAGTGTGACCAGCCGTTCGTAGCGCTGCTGCACCACCTGTTTCGGCAGTTGTCCGTCGAGCTCGGCGGCCGGGGTGCCGGGGCGCTTGGAGTACTGGAAGGTGAACGCGGCGGAGAACCGGGCCCGCCGCACCACGTCGAGCGTGGCCGCGAAGTCCTCCTCGGTTTCCCCGGGGAAGCCGACGATCAGGTCGGTGGTGATCGCGGCGTGCGGCATGGCCGCCCGGACCCGGTCGATGATGCCGAGGTAGCGCTCGGCGCGATACGACCGTCGCATGGCCCGCAGGATGCGGTCCGAGCCGGACTGCAGCGGCATGTGCAGGGCCGGGCAGACGTTCGGGGTCTCGGCCATCGCCTCGATGACGTCGTCGGTGAACTCGGCGGGATGCGGTGAGGTGAACCGGACCCGCTCCAGGCCGTCGACGCGGCCGCACTCGCGCAGCAGTTCGGCGAAAGCGCCGCGGTTGCGCGGCAGGGCCGGGTCGGCGAACGAGACGCCGTAGGCGTTGACGTTCTGGCCCAGCAGCGTGATTTCCAGCACGCCGTCGGCGACCAGGGATCGGATTTCGGCCAGGATGTCGGCCGGGCTGCGGTCGACCTCCTTGCCGCGCAGCGACGGCACGATGCAGAACGTGCAGCTGTTGTTGCAGCCGACCGAGATGGAAACCCAAGCGGCGTAAGCGGATTCGCGGGCGGTGGGTAGGTTCGACGGGAACTCCTGCAGCGCCTCGGCGATCTCCACCTGCGCCGCCCGGTTGTGCCGGGCCCGGTCCAGCAGCGTGGGCAGCGACCCGATGTTGTGGGTGCCGAAGACGACGTCGACCCAGGGCGCCTTGCGCAGCACGGTGTCGCGGTCCTTTTGCGCCAGGCAGCCGCCGACGGCGATCTGCATGTCCGGGTTGGTCCGCTTGCGCGGCGCCAGGTGGCTGAGGTTGCCGTAGAGCTTGTTGTCGGCGTTCTCACGCACGGCGCAGGTGTTGAAGACGACGACGTCGGCGTCGGCGCCGTCGGGCGCCCGGTGGTAGCCGGCCGCCTCCAGCAACCCGGCCAACCGCTCGGAATCGTGCACGTTCATCTGGCAGCCGTAGGTGCGGACCTGGTAGGTCCGGCCCGCTAGCGCCGTCGAAGTCACGGGGCCATGGTACGGCGACCAGTAAGGTCACAGCGCATGGAGGCCACCGGGCCGATGATCTCGTTGCGCGGGGTCAACAAGTATTTCGGCGGTCAGCATGTGCTCGCCGACATCGACCTGGATGTGGGCCGCGGGCAGGTGGTCGTGGTGCTGGGCCCATCGGGTTCGGGCAAGTCGACGCTGTGCCGGGTCATCAACCGCCTGGAGACCGTCGACTCCGGCACGATCGTGATCGACGGCGTCCAGCTGCCCGCCGAAGGCCGCGCGTTGGCGCGGCTGCGCTCCGATGTGGGCATGGTGTTTCAGTCATTCAACCTGTTCGCGCACAAGACCGTGCTGCAGAACGTGATGCTGGCGCCGATGAAGGTCCGCAAGGTGCCGAAGGCCGAGGCGCGGGACACCGCGATGGCGCTGCTGGAGCGCGTGGGCGTGGCCGATCAGGCCGACAAGCATCCTGCGCAACTGTCGGGCGGTCAGCAGCAGCGGGTGGCGATCGCGCGGTCGCTGGCGATGAACCCGAAGGTGATGCTGTTCGACGAGCCGACGAGCGCGCTGGATCCCGAGATGATCTCCGAGGTGCTGGCGGTGATGACGTCTCTGGCCGGTGATGGCATGACGATGCTGGTGGTCACCCATGAGATGGGCTTCGCGCGGCACGCCGCCGACCGCGTCGTGTTCATGGCCGACGGGACGATCGTCGAGGACGCCGAACCGGCTGACTTTTTCGAGCACCCGCGAACGGAGCGTGCGAGAGACTTCCTCGGGAAGATCCTCAACCACTAGAAGGTCACCATGCTGCGGCTTGTCGTCATCGCACTCGCGGTGGTGGCGCTGGCCGCGGGGTGCGGCGGGCAGGGCGGCAAGCTCGTGGTCGGGGTGAAGTTCGACCAACCCGGGCTGGGACTGAAGAAGCCCGACGGAACGATGAGCGGATTCGACGTCGACGTGGCGCGCTACGTCGCCCGGCAGCTCGGCTACTCGGCGGACGACATCGTGTGGGTCGAGGCGCCGGCGGGGCAACGCGAGATGCTGATCCGCAATGGGCAAGTCGACTACATCGTCGCGAACTATTCGATCACCGATGCGCGCAAGAAAAAGGTCGGTTTCGCCGGGCCGTATCTGATCGCCGGGCAGAGCTTGTTGGTGCGTGCCGGCGAGACCGGGATCACCGGTCCACAGTCGTTGCAGCACAACAAGAAGCTGTGCTCGGTCGCGGGCTCCACGGCGGCGCAGTTGATCAAAGACCGCTACCCCGGTGTGCAGTTGCAGCGCTACGACACCTACTCCGCCTGCGTCGAAGCGCTCAAAAACGGTGCAGTGGACGCCGTTAGCACCGACGACGTGATCTTGGCCGGCTATGCCGCACAGAGCCCCGGCGCCTTCAAGCTGGTCGGGAAGCCGTTCTCCACCGAGAAGTACGGAATCGGATTGAAGAAGGACAACACGCCGCTGCGCAACAAGGTCGACGACGCGATCGAGAAGATGGAGCGCGACGGGTCGTGGAAAATGTTCTTCGAGAAGAACTTTGGGGCGTCGGGTCTTGCGGTGCCGAAACCACCGGTGGTCGATCGGTATTGACCATGTTCAACGAGTATCGCGAGCAGATCTTCTCGGCGTTCGGGGTCACCGTGGAATTGAGTGTGCTGTCGGCCGTCGGCGCACTGATACTGGGGACCGCGCTGGCGGCCATGCGGCTGGCACCGGTACCTGTGCTGAACTGGATCGGCGCCGGCTACGTCAACCTGGTCCGCAACACGCCGCTGACGCTGATCATCCTGTTCTGCTCGTTCGGGCTGTCCCAGACGCTGGGTGTGACGCTGGCCGATTCGGCGTCGCCAACCTCGATCGACGACAGCGATTTCCGGCTGGCGGTGCTCGGATTCACCGTCTACACCGCATCATTCGTGTGCGAGTCGGTGCGTTCCGGCGTCAACACCGTCCCGGTGGGACAGGCGGAGGCGGCGCGGTCGCTGGGGTTGACGTTCGGCCAGAACCTACGACTCATTCTGCTGCCGCAGGCTTTTCGCGCGGTCATCGTTCCGCTGGGGTCGGTGCTGATCGCGTTGACGAAGAACACGACGATCGCTTCGGCGATCGGTGTGGGCGAGGCGGCGCTGCTGATGAAATCGATGATCGAGAACACCGCCGCGCTGATCGAGGTGGGCGCCATCTTCGCGGTCGGATTCCTCGTCCTGACACTGCCACTCGGCCTGCTATTCGGTTGGCTGGGCAAACGCTGGGAGGTGGCGCGGTGACGGGCGCGTCGGTGTTGTTCGACGCGCCGGGCCCGCGTGGACTGCGCCGCAACCGGGTGCTGTCGGTGGCCACCGTTGTGGTTGCGGCGTTGCTGCTTTGGGCGCTGTATTGCCGGCTGGAGGCCAAGGGACAGTTCGAGACGGCGAAGTGGTCGCCGTTTCTCACCGCGAACCTGTGGAAAACCTATGTGCTGCCCGGGGTTCGGGGCACGCTGACGGCGGCGGCATGGTCGATGGTGCTGGCAACAGGTCTGGGCGCGGTGCTCGGTGTGGGCCGGTTGTCGACGGTCGCGGCGATCCGGTGGCCGTGCGCGGTCGTGGTGGAGTTCTTCCGCGCAATCCCGGTGCTGATCCTGATGATCTTCGCCTACTTTTGCTACGCGGCTTACGACGTCGTTCCGGGCCGGCAGCTGGCGTTGGCCGGTGTGGTGACCGGGCTGACGCTGTACAACGGCGCGGTGATCGCCGAAATCGTGCGCGCCGGCGTGAATACGCTGCCGCGCGGCCAGTCGGAGGCCGCGGCAGCGCTCGGGTTGCGCTGGACCCAGACCATGCGCCTGGTCCTACTCCCCCAGGCCATTACCGCGATGCTGCCGGTGCTGGTGTCACAACTAGTGGTAGTGCTCAAAGACACCGCGATCGGGTATCAGATCACGTTCGTCGAAATGGTGCGCCAGGGCACCGTTGTCGGCTCGCAGTACGGCAATTTCCTTCCGGCACTGGTGGTTATCGCCGCGCTGATGATCGCGGTGAACATGGCGCTGTCGGGCGTCGCATTCGGCATCGAACAGCGTCTGCGGCGCACCCGCCGTCCGCCGCTGGAGGCCGCAACGATCGAACCGGAGGGCACGCCCGGCGCCCCAGTGGTGCAGGCGGCAGGCTAGACACGTCGGCCAGAAGGCCGCTACCCTCCGGCGCTCACGACGCGCTGCGCTCGGATATCGGGAAAGTGGCGCTCCGCGAGTTCGTAGTCGGCGTCGTCGTGAAGGACAACTAAGCCGTTCGCCGCCGCGGTGGCGCAGATCAGCAGATCGACGACCGACAGGGCGCGCACCGCACCCGCCCCTGCAAGCCGTCGCTGCGCCGAATCGATCCACCGCCACACAGATTTCGGCACGGGCACATCGGGGTACACATCACGAAACATCTCGCCCATTTGATCGAACTCGTCCGCATTCCGCGCCGATCGACGAAACTCGGCACGTTGTGGCTCGCATGATCCGACGGCTCCTCTGCGAAGAGACAAGCTCCACGCCTCGGTGAGTTCTGGCTGCCGTTGGAGTCGCCACACCGCGGAGGAATCCACCAGGAAGTGGATCAAGGCCCGACGGCCTTCTCGTCGGCGCGCGCCGCGAGCCAGCCCTCGTAGTCCCAGCTCTTTGCATGTTCGCGCGACCGAGCGAGCGCATTGATGCGCCGGAATTGCTCGACGTAATCGCGCAAGGCGAGATTCACGGCTTCCTTCTTGGTGTGCACGCCCGCGATGCGCATAACTTCCGCTAGCGCCTCGTCATCGAGGTCGATCTGCGTCACCGACACTCCAGCCTCCCATGTTGGTGATGTATGCCTGAAGTATATGTAAGCAACATGGAGACTGGAACCGAACCTCGGCCCGCGTGGACGCTAGACGCGTCGACGCTCCCTTTCGGCGGCCAACTGCGTGCTGACCACGTCGTAAGCCATGCTCTGGCTGTATCCGCGGCGCCCGAGCATCGCCACCAGCCTGCGGGTGGCTCGTGCGTCGTCGTTCTCGTTGTTCAGCGACTCCCGGCGCAACCTGGCCCGCACCAGCTTCTCGGCCCGGTCCCGCTCGGCGGCAGGTTTGATGCCGTCGAGCACCGCGGTGATCACGTCGTTGTCGACGCCTTTGGTGCGCAGCTCAGCGGCCAACGCCCGCTTGCCTTTTCCGGCGTTGGTTCGCCGGGAGTGCACCCATTGTTCAGCGAAGTCGACGTCGTCGACCAGGCCCACAGCGGCCAGGCGGTCCAGTACCCGGGCGCTGATGTCGTCGGGATATCCCCGCTTGGCCAACTGCCCGGCCAGCTCTGCGCGGGTGCGCGACCGCGCGGTGAGCAGGCGCAGGCACAATGCCCGCGCCTGCTCCTCGCGAGCCGGCGCCCCGTCAGAAGTCGACGGGGGCGGGCAGGACTTCGTCATCGGTCACCACGGCGCCAATGCCGAGCTTTTCCTTGATCTTCTTCTCGATCTCGAGGGCCACTTCGGTGTTCTCCATCAGGAAGTTTCGGGCGTTCTCCTTGCCCTGGCCGAGCTGCTCGCCCTCGTAGGTGAACCAGGAGCCGGACTTACGGATGAAGCCCTGGTCCACGCCCATGTCGATCAGCGAGCCTTCCCGGCTGATGCCCTTTCCGTACAGGATGTCAAACTCGGCCTGTTTGAAGGGGGGTGAGCAGTTATGCACGACAACCCCTTCCGCGACGAGGTTATGCAGTTCCTCGACCTCGAGGTCGAACGTCCGTACCCGCCGCGTTGGCAGCACTTCTCGGATCACTGAGTACCGGAGTTCTTCGGCCAGCACCTCATGAAGGAACTTGTCGTCCAAGGCGTCCGCCAGCGCCTGCACGCGGTCCCTGCGGAGACGACCGACACCCAAGACCTGCTTCATGCCGCCACGAGGATCGCCGGCACCTTTACCGATCATGGAAGCGGCATCCCGCGCGGTCACCCCACGTTCGTCAAGGTAATTCAGCACGGCATCGGCCACCTCCGCGGCCAGGTATGTCGCCTGTGATCCACGCCGCGGCCCCCGCGCGGCGTCGGGAATGGCCTTCGTAAGAGCCGTACCGCGTGGCCCCCACATGGGAACTGCGTCGGCGAATGCCGTGACGTTCTCCATGCCCGAGACCCGTACTTCGAACACTTGGCGCTTGCCTTGGACCCGGCGGCCGTTGACGATACTCGGCCGCTTCTGGGTCGGATCGTAATCGCGAACGGTGCTCACGATGCCGAATCGCAGCAGCAGCCAATGAATCTGGTGCGCGAGCTGTTCGGAGGTCGTCGTGTAGCCGACCCGAAGCGCTCCAGTCTGTTCCCTACTCACCCAGCCGTCGCTCTCAAAGAGGCCGACGAGCAGGTTGCCGACGACATCGGCGGCGATATCTGGCTCGAAGAACCAGTCGGGAATCGTCTTCTCCCACGCCAGCTTGCCGTAGATCCCGGCCCGCCGGCAGAGGTCGAGGACATCGTTGCGTTCACCGGGTCGATGAGCGATCGCAAGTGACATACGCCCCTGCGGATGAGCCGCGCAACCAAGCGTCGCCGCGATTCGGGTCACGTCGTCAATAAGCGCCTGCTGGACATTGATGAAGTTGATAGGGGTCTTACCCCCCACGTAGCCATCTCCGATCAGATAGCCGAGCAGCCGTGCGTGATCCGCCGGAATCGGCGCACTAGCACCAAATCCATCGAAGCGCCGCGGTTGTGCCACCCGGTCTCCCTTGCGGAGTTCCCCGGCCTGGCGCCACCCGTATTCCGTCAGCACCTTGTGATCAGGTGTCGCCCACACGGTTACGCCTCCGGCGATCCGCAATCCGATCACATCCTGCGTTCCCTGGTCGAACCAGGACACCACGGGCCGTGTATGCAGCGTTCCGTCCTTGGCCGCAGCCACGACGTGAATTTGCTTGCGTCCGTCGACAACATCTTCGATTCGATGCGTGGTACCGGTAACGGGATCGAAGATCCGAGTGCCTTCGGCTAGGCACTTGTTCTTGACCACCTTAACCCGGGTTCGGTTACCCACCGCGTCCGTTCCGTCCTTAAGAGTCTCAATTCGCCTGACGTCCAGGCGAACTGAGGCATAGAACTTCAAAGCCTTTCCGCCCGTTGTTGTTTCGGGTGAGCCGAACATCACACCGATTTTTTCGCGCAGCTGGTTGATGAAGATCGCGGTGGTGCCCGAATTGTTCAGCGCGCCAGTCATTTTCCGCAGTGCCTGGCTCATCAGCCGGGCCTGCAGGCCGACGTGGCTGTCGCCCATCTCGCCTTCGATCTCGGCACGTGGCACCAGTGCGGCCACCGAGTCGATGACCAGGATGTCCAACGCGCCGGAACGGACCAGCATGTCGGCGATCTCTAGCGCCTGCTCACCGGTGTCGGGCTGGGATACCAGCAGCGAATCGGTGTCTACACCGAGCTTCTTGGCGTACTCGGGGTCCAGGGCGTGCTCGGCGTCGATGAACGCCGCGATGCCGCCGGCGGCCTGGGCATTGGCCACCGCATGGAGGGCGACGGTGGTTTTACCCGAGGATTCCGGGCCGTAGATCTCAATGATCCGGCCGCGCGGCAGGCCGCCGATGCCCAGGGCAACGTCCAGTGCAATCGACCCGGTCGGAATGACAGAGATGGGCTGGCGCACCTCGTCGCCGAGGCGCATCACCGAACCTTTGCCGTAATTCTTGTCGATCTGGGCTATCGCCAGTTCGAGAGCCTTCTCGCGATCAGGGACCTGTGCCATGTGCTTCTCCTGTAGTCGGTGTTCGGTTGACCGGTATCGGCCAATTGGCCATGACGCTAGAGAAGGGCACCGACAAGACGGCCTGACCAGCGTCGCAGCGTTCGAACAAGCCCCACAGTAACGAACGTGTGTTCGATGGCAAGGAGGCGCGCCGTGCTGCCGGCGGGTAGCTATCAGGGACGCTGCGCTCCCCCAGGGGGTTCCTCCATACGGAGGAAGCAGCATCAAACCCGGGAGACGGTTGAACCAGCGTCCGGTGGTCGCGATGTCACTTTTGTCGCGCCACAGCGACAACCGGTGCAACCGTCAATGCTGAGTTGCCTGACCCCGGACGTGGTGTCGTCGATCAACTTAACCTCTTCTCGGACTCGCGTGCCGTGTCCCCGAGCACCTTCGTGAGGGTTTGGTAAGTCGTAACCCAACTTGTCGGTGTGGCGCGGTAGTCGCTATGCCCGTGTGTTGCCGTCGAGGTGGCCGCCGTGGACGTGGTGGCGGGCCGGTGGTGTGACGTGAAGTTCAGGTGATCGGCCCCGCTTTGCTCGCCATGAACCAGGCTGTCGCGATCAACGACAGCTGCGCAACGCAGCCCAACAATGGCAGCCAGAACGAGGAGGAGTACCACGGTGAGAATGGTGTCGATGGTCCGGCTGGCTTTCCGTTGAGCCTGGTTGGACTGCGTGCGCGTCACTTCTTTTCGCGAGGCAATCGGCAGCCGGTGTAGCCCGAGACAACGAGGTTTCCTCTGTACCCGACTCCGATAGATATGCGCGCTGGACCGTAGAACCTGACGTCGTGATCGCCTGGCTTGTCTTGCATGACTTGACTTTCGGTTGCATCTAGTTTCGCCGCCGCCTTTTTCGTTGCGTCTAGAATCTTGGCCCAGTCTTGCTCCGAGACCGAGACGTTGGCGGCGATGCGGTTCGGCAGAAAGTAGTCTTTTGCATCGGTTTGCTCATAGGGCTGCTGGCAGTAGCCAGTGTCTGCGTTCTCGCCCGTCTCCCAAATTATTCCCGGGATAAGTTTGCTTGCGGCGCTGGTGATTTCGTTCATCGCCGCGTCCACTTGAGCCGTGGTGTCTTCAAGCGAGGGCAGCGTACTGAGTACTTCCAGGGCCTTCGCCGCATCGGTGGGTGGCGTCGGTTCGTAGGGTTGTTTCACGTGGCATCCTGCCGAGGTCAGTGCCGTGGCGACCAGGGCGGCGAATACAAGTCCGCAGTGTCGTCGGTTCGGCGGCTTTCGCATTTGGGTTGTGCCACAACGTATTGACTCCATATACCCACGGAGGTACGGAGATAGGCTGCCACCGCGCCACGGGCGCACGCCCGTCGCTCCAAGGGGGTATATTGCCGACACCTCAGCTTCCTCATGCTCCTTGTCAGTCGCCGGACGACGACGGCGGCGCTGCGCGGCGCCGGATGTCGTCAAGGCTGTCGCGCAGCGCCTGCCACACCGTGACGAGGCTGAAAGCAGCCGGCAGCCCACCCGGAATCGCACCCGGCTCGTCGAGCTGGTCACCGAGCGCGGCGACGGCCGCCTGGGCCAGCTCGACCAGCGCCTGGTCGGTGACCTCGAGCGTGAGCCGATCGTCGGCGACGCGGATGGTCATGTCGCGACGCCCCTCCTCCGCAGGCCCGTGCTCGTCCGGCGGTCCGCCCTGCAGGACGTCGAGGACGGCGGCGCGAACCCTCGACAAGTCACCCACCTGCTCGGCAAGGATTTGCGCGCCGAGCCCATCGGGCTCGTCGAGCAATCCGAGCAAGAGGTGCTCGGTCCCGATGTACGGGTGATTCAACGCGAGCGCCTCACGCAGCGAGTGCTCCAACGTGCCCTTGCCGCTCGGCGTGAACGGGATGTGCCCGCTCATTTGTTCCGTGCCGGCCCCGACCCGATCAATGACCGCGCGGCGAACCGAGTCCGCCGAAACGTCTAGCGCCGCCAGCGCATGGCCGGCCACCGTGTCGGGACGGGCCAGCAACCCCAGCAGGAAGTGTTCAGTGCCGATGTGGTCGTGTCGCAGTTCGCGCGTCGCCTCTTGGGCGAGAACGACTGCGCGACGCGCCGCATCGGTGAATCGCTCGAACACTCACCCATCATGCCGTTACCGGATCAACCCACAACCGATTTCGGCATGACCGTGGGCTTGAAGCCGTAACGTGGCGCGCCGAAGCCGAACCCGCCGCGCCCGGCCGACGCCACCGACGGCATCCCGGCCGGCACCGCCGCCACCGGCGTGGTTTCTTCTGCCGCGGCCGTCCATCCGGTGCCGGCCAGCGTCGCCGAACCGGTGCCCGCCGGGGTGGCCGCCGACCAACTGGCCGGCACCGACAATCCGCCCACCGAGGACGCCTGACCCAAACCGGCCGACACCGGCGCCCCGGCGAGGCCGCCCAAGCTCACCGGCCCCACGGTCCCCATCAGGACCGTTCCTCCCGACGCCTCGCCCGCACCCATAGCCATGGCAGCAGGCAGCGCATTTTCGGCCTTCGCGGCCCCGATGCCGCCCATAATGCCGCCGAACATGTTCCACGCCGCGATGTTTCCCGCCGCTTGGCTGTAGGTCTGGATGGTGTTCCAAATCCCGATGTTCTGCGTCGAGTTGATGAAGTCCGACAGGAAACCACCGGACCCGCCGGATCCCGCCAGCGGCGAGGCCATCCCTTGCACCGCGGTGGGCAACGCCGAGACCAGTTGCGACAGCTGTGCCTGTGTGCCGGCGCCTGACACCGCGACGGCTTGGCCGGCCAGCCCCGCCGGGTTGGTGTTCGGCGCCGGAGAGGTCAACGGCTGCAGTACTCCGGCGCTGGCCGAGGAGCCCGCGTAGCCGTACATGGCGGCAGCGTCTTGTGCCCACATCTCCATGTAGTGCGCCTCGGTGGCCGCGATCGCCGGGGTGTTTTGTCCGAGGAAGTTGGTCGCGACGAGCGCCGCCAGCTGCGCCCTGTTGGCGGCGATCACCGGCGGCGGCACCGTCATCGCAAACGCCGCCTCGAACGCTGCCGCCGATGCGGTGGCCTGCGCGGCCGCGTGCTCGGCAGCGGCAGCGGTGGTGTTCATCCATGCCACGTAAGGCGCGGCCGCGGCGGCCATCGCCGCTGACGACGGGCCCAGCCACTCCTCGCCGGTCAGCGCTGAGATGACCGACTTGTAGGACGCTGCCGTCGTGGCGAGTTCGGCGCCCAGCGCATTCCACGCCGCGGCAACGGCCATCATCGGCCCCGCACCCGGGCCTGCATACATCCGTGCGGAGTTGATCTCCGGCGGTAATGCTCCGAAATCCATTTCGTGAAACCTGCTCTCTAATAACCGATTTGATTGCTAAACGACTGCCGGTTTGGGCGCCACCGTGGGCTTGACGCCGTAGCGCGGTGCGCCGAAGCCGACACCTGCGCGCCCGGCGGAGGCCACCGACGGCATCCCGGCCGGCAGGGTTGTCACCGGCGTGCTTTGCGGAGCGGCGGCGGTCCAGCCCGCGCCCGTCAACGTCGCCGGGGCCGGGCTGGACGCAGCGGCCGCGCCGGCCCAACTGGGCGGCACCGACAACCGGCCGACTGAGGACGCCTGGCCCACACCCGCCGCCACCGGCGTCCCGCCGAAGCCGGCAGAGCCCGCGACGCCCGTCAACAGCGCTCCGCTCGGGGCGCTCGGACCGACGGCGCCGACAGCCCCGGCCTCAGGGCCAGTCAGCTCACCCGGAGCCGAAAGCCCGGCGCTTCCGAACTCGAACAGATCCGATGCCGCGGAGCCAAAGTTTCCCGCCTGCATGGCGCCGATGATGGCGGTGTTGCTCAGCGCGCTGGGCAGGAGCCCGTACGGGCCGGATGCGGCGCCGGTGAACAAACCGAGGAGTCCGCCGGACCCGGAACCGGCACCGGCTGCGTTGGCGGCCTCGGTGGCGCTATACGAACCCGCGCTGGTGGCCAAGGTGTTGACAAACATTTCGTGAATCGCGGTGGCCTGGGCGCTGACCTGTTGGTAGAGATTTCCGTAGGCAGCGAACTGGGTCGCCTGCAGGGCCGACACCTCGTCGGCGGCCGCCGGAGCCACAACCGTAGTCGGCGTTGCAGCGGCCGCGTTTTGGGCGGCCATCGTGGAACCGATCCCGTGCAGGCTGGTGGCCGCAGCCGTAAGCGCTTCGGGCACGGTGGTCACGAAAGACATGACTTCTCCTCACTTTGAGCTGCGCCCGCCGACATGAGAGCCGTGAACATCTGATGCATCGCGGCGGCTTGGGCGCTGACCTCCTGATACGTCGCGGCGTGCACCGCGAACTGCGCCGCGGTAAGGGCCGACACCTCGTCGGCGGCGGCCGGAGCCAGCCTGGTTGTCGGGACGGCCGCAGCCGCGTTCCCCGCCGCCATCGCCAAGCCGATCCCCCGCAAGTTGGCAGCGGCCGCTGCCAGCGTTTTCGGCTGAATAGGTGCCAAAGGCATAACGCTCCTCCTCAATGATGTTGGGTACCAACCCAATTCAGAGGTTAGGCCGCGTTAGCAGGCTATTGTGACGGCGAAGTTAACCGATACGGGTTCTTGACGGAAGCGACGCCAATCCTTACGGATTTTTAGCGGGTGTCGTAGGCCTCACCACTGCTGACCGGAAAATACCCACGGTGAGGTGACGGCGTGAAGCGGCCCGCAGGGCTGGTGGAGCGGGTGGTGTTGGAAT
>NZ_LQPE01000162.1 GCF_002101735.1 Mycobacterium kyorinense
GGCCCGACCCGAGGAACCCAAGGAAAACTGGTGCAGGCCAGCGGATCACTCATGCCACGCCAATCCCAACCGCCCCATTCGTGCAAGAATCAGCCCCGCGACGACACCAAATCACTGATCCACGGATTCAGGCTAAGCAGTCAAAACGCACCCGACTTGTAAAGACATCTTGCCCAAAACCGAGTGGTTATCCCGCCGCCGTGAGGGCTGTGGCAGTACGCTACATGCCGGTATCTCCTCGAGGGAGAGGGATCATGCGGTGGTTGTGGTCTCCGAGAGATAGTGGATCGGATCGGCAGCCGCGGACGGCGAGAGTGTCCGCGGGGTTTCTCATTACCGCGGTACGGCGTTAGGACGCTGCCGTGGTGAACTGGCCAGATAGTGCCGCGGTGGCGTTCGCGGTGCCATTGACGATCGGCCTGGCCGGCTTGGCCCTAGGTGTGGTGGATTTCTTCAACGGTCCGAAGAAGGCGGTTGCGCGACCGGCGCACGTCACGCCGGGCCCGCCGAAACGCAGCCGCCAACCCCGCGACAGCGACGCGAGACCACCGACCACGCGGAAGCTCCCCCGGCTGAAATTGAGAACCGAGGCGCGGGCGCAGGCACGAGCCGGCGCCGCGGAAGCTCTGGCCGATGATGCTCGGGCGCGGGCAGGGGCGGCAGAAGCCGAAGCGCTGGCCGCCGAAGCCGGAGTTTTGGCGGCTGAAGCCGAAGCGTTGGCCGCCGAGTCGCGGGCGCGGGCAGAAGCCGGCGAAGCGGAAGCTCTGGCCGCCGACGCGCGAGTGCGGGCAGAGGCTGCCGAAGCGGAAGCGTTGGCCGCCGAGGTGCGGGCGCGGGCCGACGCGCGCCAAGCCGAAGCGCTAGCCGCCGAGGCCCAGGTGCGGAGGCGGGCGCGGGCCGAAGCCGCAGACGCTGAAGCTGTGGCCGCCCAAGCCCGGGAGCGGGCCGAAGCCGCCGAAGCCGAAGCCGCTTCCGCCCAGGCGCGGGCTAGGGCGGAAGCCGCTGAGGCCCAGGCTGTGTCGACTCAGGCGCGGGCTAGGGCGGAAGCCGCTGAGGCCCAAGCCGTGTCGGCCCAGGCCCGGGCGCGCGCCGAGGCCCGCGAAGCCGAAGCGCTGGCAACCCAGGCCCGGGCGCGACGACGGGAGCGGGCCGAAGCCGCTGACGCTGAAGCCGTGGCCGCGCAGTCTCGGAAGCGGGCCGAAGCCGCCGAAGCTGAGGCCGTGGCCGCCGAGGCGCGGGCGCGCGCCGCGGCCGGCGAGGCCGAAGCGCTGGCAGCCCAGGCGCGGGCGAGGGCGGAAGCGGCTGAGGCCCAGGCTGTGTCGGCCCAGGAGCGGGCGCGCGCCGAGGCCCGCGAAGCCGAAGCGCTGGCCGCCGAGGCGCGGGCACGAGCGCGGGCGCGGGCGCAGGCCAGCGAAGCGGAAGCGCTGGCCGCCGAGGCGCGGGCACGGGCCGAAGCGGCCGAGGCGGAGGCCGTGGCTGGCCAGGCGCGGGCGCGGGCGGCGGCCGGCGAAGCGGAAGCGCTGGCCGCTGAGGCGCGGGCGCGGGCGATCAGGCTGCGGCTTGAGGCGGACGCGATTGCCAAAGGAGCTCCTCCGCCCGACTAAGCACGGCAACCCTCAGCGATTGCGACCGCCCCGCTGGACGAGCCACAGGCTTAACAGGACCGAGGCGATCACAGCGACGCTGAGCAGGATGGTGCTTGTCATCGCAGTAAATCTATCCGGTAATGATCAACAGCTCACTTCGATCTTGAAGTCAGCCGTGGCCGGGGTGTTGACATTGTTCGGGTCAGTCCCTTGGGCAGTGCCGGTGATCGTATAGGTGTCGCCGGCAAACACAGCCTTAGCCTTGCCAACTCCGGCATCGGCGACGCCGGTGAAGCCGTCGAAGTTGTCGATGTGTACGGACTCGGGTTTGGGTTTGTCGGCATCGAGGCGCAGCACCGCCTGGACACGAGCCGGCGCCACGCCGATGTCAGCGGTCAGCAGCCATTGCACCTGACTACAGGAGACGGCGTGCGACGTCCGAGTGGTGTTGTTGACGGTGACCCGAGCTGTTTTCTGCGGCACCTTCTCCGAGCGCATGAAGCAACCGGAAGTTCCGGTCACCAACACCGAAGCCGTCAACGCGGCCGCGACGAACCGGGCTCTCACCGGCCACCTCCATTCCCACGGTCGCTGGTACGTGCGTGCCTCTCGCCGCACGTCTTTCTACCAGTGCACCGTCCACTTTGGGGCCTCTTGGCCGAATCGGCAAAGCAGGCATCGCCACCCCCACGCAGTTGGAACAAAGATTAGGTTATAGTCTGCGTGACTTGACGCGCCATCGACTCCAAGGGAGCGGATTCTTGACGCAGCACCGGTTCGAGGAACGGCGTTGATGTTCACTCTCCGGTTCGACATGCGGGCGCCCGACATCGGCGCGCCGACAAGCGAGCTCTACGCCGCGGCAATCGAGATGTGCGCATGGTCGGAGACGCGCGGCGCGATCGCCGCGGTGCTGTCCGAGCACCACGGCACCGACGACGGCCATCTGCCCTCGCCGCTGATACTCGCGGCGGCAATCGCAGCTCGAACGAAACAGCTGGCCATAATGCTTGCCGCAGTGGTCATTCCATTCAGGGATCCCGTCCGCCTGGCCGAAGAAATGAGCGTGCTGGACATCATCAGCAACGGGCGCGTCTCCTACGCGTTCGGAATCGGCCACCGCAGCGAGGAATACCAGCACTTTGGTATCGACATGCGGACGCGGGGGCGGCTGGCCGACGAAAAGCTGGCGCTTCTGCTGCGACTGCTGAGAGGCGAGACGGTCAGCCACGACGGCCGACGAATTCGCGTCACCCCACCACCCGTAACGCCGGGCGGCCCGCACATCATGATCGCCGGTGGCAGCCGAGCCGCCGCCAACCGGGCGGCCGCCCACGGATTGGGATTCATCGCGCAGGCAAATCCTCACAGGCTCAAGGAGTT
This sequence comes from Mycobacterium kyorinense, assembly GCF_002101735.1. GTDB lineage: Bacteria > Actinomycetota > Actinomycetes > Mycobacteriales > Mycobacteriaceae > Mycobacterium > Mycobacterium kyorinense. The sequence goes on from NZ_LQPE01000162.1 coordinate 2,970, forward strand.
TTACAAGTCGGCATGCCGTGCTCATGGGCGCGATCCTGGGATGTCGCAATTTCCCGATGGGAGCGCGCCCACCGCAGTGTTCGTCGCCGACGATCCGGACCGGGCCTGGACGGAACTCGGGCCATACCTCCTGCACGATGCGAAGACAGCGGCGGCCTACCGGCACGGCGACGAAACGGTGGCAAGCATTTCGCGCGCTGAGACGCTCGAAGAGTTGCGTGCAGAGCGGGGCCCGTACCGGATCTTCACGACGGCGGAGGCGGCCGACTATGTCCGCGCCGGCAAGGCGTTGCCGCTGTTGCCGCTCTGCGGAGGTCTGCCGCCGGCGCTGGCGTGGCCGTATCTCGAACGCGCGGCCGCGGTGTCAACGCATTGAGGAGGAACATGACCGCGAAACCAACTCGAGTCGCCGTCTGGGCCACGGGCGGCGTCGGTTCGATTGCCATCGATGCGATTCGACGTCGCCCGGACCTCGAACTTGTTGGCGTATGGGTACATTCGCCGGAAAAGGTCGGTCGTGACGCGGGCGAGCTCGCCAGTGGTGCGGCCATTGGTGTGACGGCGACCGACGACGCCGACGCGCTTGTCGCGCTCCGCCCGGACTGCGTCGTCTACACCGCAAGCGGCCCCGACCGCGACGCCGGCGCGGTGCCCGACTACCTGCGCTTGCTCGAGGCCGGAATCAATGTGACGTCGACGTCGTCCACCAGCCTGGTGTACCCACCCGCCTACTTTCACGCCGAGTGGCGCGAGCAACTCGAAGCGGCCGCCAAATCCGGAAACGCGTCGTTCTATGTCTCCGGAATCTTTCCCGGGTTCGGCTCGGACCAGCTTGCGCTGGTGTTGTCGACGCAGTCGAAAACAATTCGCACGGTCACGGTGTCGGAGGTGGCGCTCAACGATCACTATCCCGTTGCCGACGTGATGATGGACGGGATGGGGTTCGGTCGTCCGCTCGACTTCGAACCGATGTTGAGCACCCCCGGATTCATCGAGATGGCCTGGAGCGCACCAATTCACCTGATGGCGCAGGGATTAGGCGTTGAGGTGCAAGAGATCCGTGGCATGTTCGAGCGTCGGCCGACTTATCGCGATATCGACGTGGCCTTCGGGACGATCACGGCGGAAACCTGCGGGGCGGTGTCCACTCGGGCGGCCGGCGTGGTGGACGGCCGCGAGGCGATCGTGATCGAACACATCATTCGGATGGCTCGCGACGTGGCGCCAGAGTGGCCGAACTCCGACTGCGACGCCACATACCGCGTCAATATCGAAGGCGAGCCCGACATCCATTGCTCGATGACACTGGGGGAGGCCGAGGGTCACGCCGCGGGCAGGGGGGCGATGGCGGCCACCGCCATGCGCGTCGTCAACGCGATTCCCTATGTGGTGGATGCGCCTGCGGGACTATTGAGTTCGCTGGACCTGCCGATCACGCTGCCCCGCCACGCGCTCTAGGTGAGCGAAACGCGGCCCATGATCAGGTCCATGATGGGCTTTCCGGGCGGGAACGCTCCGGTGAGCGAGGACATCACGTGTCCGTTGTCGACGAGCAGAGTGATACCGCTGATGCCGCTGGCCGCCTGGCTGTTGAGGAAGATCATGGCGTTGGCCATCTGCTCGGGAGTGTGGACCTGGCAGCCGGTGGCGTCGCGGTAATCCTGGGCGAAGGTGAGCCACAGGTCGGCATTCGCGCGGGCCAGCGGCGTGTCGGTCGGTCCGGGGCAGATGGCGTTGATGCGTACGCCCTCTTTCAGCAAGGGGAAGGCCTGAGTCGCCACGTAGGCGTTGATGGCTTTCTTGCTGAAGCCGTAGTGGATGATGCCCTCCGGCTCGTGGGCCGCGACCCAGGCGTCGGCCGATTCGTAGTCCGGTGTGGCCAGGAACTCCTGAAGCAACGGCAAGTCGTTCTCCCAGCCCATCCCGGCGACCGAGGAGATGAAGCAGATTGCGGACCCGCGCGAAAGCTTGCCATCGGCCCGAACCCGGTCGATGAGATGGCGATGACCGATGAAATTGACTCTCATCAGCTTTGGCCCGTCGGCAACGCCGGCGGCCGAGAAGATGGCGTCGATGGGACCGTCCACCTCGTCGATTGCGGAGTCGATCGACGACCGGTCGGATAGGTCGACTCTCACCTCGCGGGCAGCCTCGTAGGAGACCGGCGCGTAATCCATCACAATCACCTCGGCACCGAGCGCCGCTGCCGTCTGGGCGGCGGCCGCCCCCATGCCGGTGGCGCCACCCACGACGAGCACTCGCTTGCCGTCGTACCGGAATTGGTCGATGCCGGTCATTGTTCTCCCTCTTCTCTTTGGCCCGCCACTCTGCGGGCCCGCAAAAACTCTACGGGGAACATATTTTTGGTTCAATACCCGATTTTCGGGGCGGCGGCTAGCGGACGGTGTCCCGCTGCGCTACGCCGCGCACGACCGTGTCACGGGCATGGACAAGTGCCGCGCTCTTCCCCTGGTCCCTCACGATGTTTTCGGGCATCCAAATGACATCCATCACGCATCTCGCGAGCATCTCGATGGAGGGAGTCTCGACACGGATGTCACCCGACCTAATCCCTTCGGACAGCAGGGTTTTGAGTTGCCGTAGGCGGGTGGTGAACAGGAGGCCGGGATTCGGGGTATCGGGCGGGGACTGCCGCATCCAGGCCAGCTGAATCTTCCATTCATCCGGAAACTGATCCAGCGCGTTGATGTTGACCCAGGCCAGCGCGTCCAGTTTCTCGATAGGCGTCGAATCCGCGCGAAGGACGCTGACGAATCCGCCGCCGGCCTTTTTGCCGAACGACTCCATGATCGAGGCAAGTAGCTCGTCTTTCGAGCCGATCAGCCGATACACGGTCCCCGTACCCATGCCGGCCGCCGAGGCGATGTCGCGGATGGTGGTGACTTCATATCCTTTGCGGCCGAACTCGGCTCGGGCTACTGCACGGACATGTGCCGCTTTGTCATTGGCCTCGGATTCGGTCTGCTCGTGCCATGTCTTGATCGCTGCTTCTGCGGCCGCAAATGCATTGGAGCGATCCAATTCTTGGTCGCTGTGCTGGCGACTGGCCAGCCCCTGCAGCATGATGCGGCACAGCAGCGCGGCGGCCTGATCGGCGGCGGCAGTGTGGCGGATGACGTCGAGACCGACGTGCATCATCGACTGACACATCCGGTCGGCCAATGTCGGAAGATCGATGTCTGCCCGGATGTAGCCGCTCCATCTGCCGGCGCGCAGGGTTTGCAGCATCGCTTGGCGGACGGCGGTCGGCGGATGGCGCAGCAATCCCACCAGCTCGCGGTTTGCGCTTGGCGCCTCGTAGAACGACATCTGCAGCGCAGCGCGGTGCGCCACCGCACAGCGCGCGATTGCCGAGCCGAGCTCGGTGATCGTCTCGGCGACCGGACGCGAGCCCGGTTCGTCCAATTTCTGGTGCGCGGTGTCTGCGATGCGTTCCAGATCGGCGTAATACCGCCGCACCAGCTCGACGAGAATTGCTTCTTTGGACTCGAAATGGTGGTACAGGCTTCCCGGCAAAATCCCCGCGGCGTCGGCGATCTCCTGCAGCGAGGTGCGTAACCCGGAGGAGGCGATCAGCGACGCGGCGGTCTGCAGGATCTCGGTGCGGCGCGTCCCGTCGTCGTAGGCGCCGCTGGAGGTTGCCGCCGCGGCTGGTTGCTGGCGCCCCACGTCACCTCCACAGCTTCCCGCAACAGGGCCCACTGACCGAATGTTTGGTTAAACGCTACCAGACAGTAGCGACTTTGCCGGGCGTCGCGTCACTGCGAGAATACGTCGATCCCCACCCGCTCGCAGACGCCGAACCGACTGCACCACCGGAGTTGATTGACTGCGGACAGCACGGACTCTAGGGTGGAACAGATATTTGGTCAACATTGGCGGTGAGGGAGTCGTTGGCGAACCACACTGCAACCGATGCCCTGCAGCAATGGAGCATGCTGGCGTCTGCGGTTTCCGGCCGCAGTGTCGACGTGGCGGCAGCCGGCGCCGGTGAGCCGGCGTGGACGGACGGCAAGACGATATTTCTCGACGCCGACGCCGGCCCGCGGCACCAGTTGCAAGCGGTGGCGGTTCAAGCCTGTCTCTTGGCGGAAGGGAGCCTGGAGCCGACCATCGCACGACGGCTGGGTCGGCGGACTGCCCTGACCGCGCGATACCTTGCGATAGAGGGACATCGGGCGCTCGCGGCCAACGAGGAGTTGCTGCCGGCAGCGGTGTCGTTGCTCGTGGACCGCGATATGGCGGGCCGCGGCGACTCTCCGGCATGTTCGCTGGCTCTGGCGAGCCGCCGTGCGGTCAGCAGCGAACCGCCAGCAGTATTCGGAACCATCCATCCGCGAAAGCTGTTGGTTGCCAGCAAGAGCCGAGATCAAGGCCAATCCGGTAAGCACGTTGCTCGACAACAGCGGCGCAAGCTCTTGGCAGAGCACGAGGACTCCGATCCGGAAGACGTCGCGGACTTGTTCTCCAGCCCGGTTGGCGGCGGAGGTGGTCTCGGCCGGTGGCTCAAGAAGATGCTGGACTCGGTGCGCCGGCTCAACGGTAATGGACCACCGGGCGCGGACGCATCGACGCACCGGTTGCGATCGGGCATGCGTGGCGGCGGCACTGCCGTCGTATCGAACGCCACGGTCGACGTCGACGAGTACGGTCTTGCGGACGAGGCTGCGGGAATCAAGTACCCCGAGTGGGACTTTCGTCGCCGGCAATATCGGCCGAACTGGTGCGCCGTGCAGGAAGTCGTGCCTCGACCCAGCGACGCCACGTCGATCAGCGTGTCCGAGGGGTACCGGTTGCGTCGAGCACTTGCCCGGCTCGCCGTAGGTCTCGACCGATATCATCGCCAGGTTCAGGGCGACGACGTCGATATCGATGCGGCGGTCGAGGCGCGTGTCGAGACCATTGCCGGGTCAGCGCCCGACGAAGCGGTCTACGTCGACAGTCTGCGTCGCCGCCGAGACCTTTCCGTCCTGATCCTTCTGGACATCTCGGGTTCGTCGGCCGAACCGGGAACAATCGGCCATACCGTGCACGAGCAGCAGCGCACGGCGGCTGCCGCTTTGACCGCGGCATTGCACGATCTGGGAGATCGCGTGGCGTTGTACGGTTTTCATTCCCAAGGTCGGTCCGCGGTGCATCTGCTACCGGTGAAACGGTTCGACGACGATCTCGACGCCCTGGCGATACGGCGTTTATCCGGTCTGACACCGGGCGGCTATTCGAGATTGGGCGCCGCAATCCGGCACGGCGCCGCAGTATTGGACCGTCGCGCAGGCACACCGCGGCGGTTGCTGCTCGTGTTGTCCGACGGGTTGGCGTACGACCACGGTTACGAACGCGACTACGGCGCGGCTGACGCGCGTCGCGCGCTGGCCGAGGCCCGTCGGCGGGGCACCGGCTGCCTGTGCTTGACCATCGGCGCTGCCACGGACGTGGCCGAGCTGCAGCGCGTATTCGGCAGCGCCGCGCATGTCACCATTCCGCGGCTTGACCAACTCAACCAACTGATCGGTCCGCTGTTCCGGTCAGCCCTGGCCTCGGCAGACCTTCGACGACGGATGGTGGCATGACTAGTCAAAAGTACGCACCACGGCCCTACTATGTGCCTGTCGGCAACGAGGAGCACGTGTTCAAAGCGGCGTTCCGGCAAGGGTTGTCGGTGGTGCTCAAAGGTCCCACGGGTTGCGGAAAGACACGCTTTGTCGAGGCCATGGCCCACGACCTCGATCGACCGCTCATCACGGTGGCCTGCCACGACGACTTGACGACGGCGGATCTGGTGGGCCGATTTCTGCTGCGCGGTGGCGAAACCGAGTGGGTCGACGGGCCGTTGACGCGCGCCGTGCGCGAGGGAGCCATCTGCTACCTCGACGAGGTGGTGGAGGCCCGCCAGGACACCACCGTTGTGCTGCACCCGCTGGCCGACTATCGCCGCCAGCTTCCGATCGAGCGGCTGGGGGTGACGCTGGAAGCGGCGCCCGGCTTCTGCTTGGTGGTCTCGTATAACCCGGGATACCAAAGCGTTTTGAAGGATCTCAAGGACTCCACGCGTCAACGCATGGTGGCCATCGAGTTCGGTTTTCCGACGCCCGACGTCGAGGAGAAAATCGTTGCCTGCGAGGCAGGCGTCGATCACGAGACCGCGGTTGAGTTGGTGCGGTTCGGGCAGGCGATTCGGCGCCTCGACACCGCGGGACTGCGCGAGGTCGCCTCGACCCGGGTGCTGATCGCCGCCGGGCGGCTGATCGCCGAGGGACTGAGCCCCCGCGAGGCGGCCCGGACCGCCATCGCCGGGCCGCTCACCGACGACGCCGCGGTGACCAGTGGTCTGGACAAGATGATCGACGTGTACCTGCCCGGTCAAGGCGGACACGATGATTGACGATCGGACGCCAGCCGCGCTAGGGTCTGAACAAATTTTAGGTTCCACAGTGGGGCGGCGGCCGTAGCGCTGCACCAACGGAGGCGAGATGTCCTACGAGAGCACCGCAGAGCCGATCAAGATCGGCTACCTGATGGACTTCCGGCTGCCCGAAGGGTTTCCGAAGTCGTATTTCGAAGACCTGACGCAGCCGTTCGATCTGGTCTTCAAGCAAGCCGCCGAACAAGGGCTGCTCGACCGACCCATCGAGATCATCTACCGCGAGGTGGAGGGTCTGCCGAAGGGATCGGTCAAGGCGGTCATCGATGCCTATGGCGAACTGTGCGACGAGGGATGCCTGGCTGTCTTCGGCCCGAACATCACCGACAATGTCGTGCCCACCCGGGAGGCCATCGAGGAACGCTTCAAGGTGCCGGCGATCAGCGTCACCGGGTCCGATGCGGCGCTGGGGGAGTGGGTTTTCTCCTTCCCCATGGGATCGCTGACCGACGAGCCGATCTTCTGGTCGGACCTGCTGGCCAAGGGCGGGCACACCGAAGTTGGTGTTCTCGTGGAACAGTCGTTGGTGGGCAAGACCTATCTGGAGAACTTCCGTAAAGCCTCCCAGCGCAAAGGTATTCGCATCGTCGCCGAGGCGGCTATTGCCCAGACGGCCCAAGACGTCAGCGAGGCGGTCCGAACCGTTCACGACGCCAAGCCCAGCGCGCTGGTGCACTGCGGTTTCGGGTTCGGGATTGTCTTCATCAACCCTGCTCTCGAGGCGCTGGACTGGAATCCGCCCCGGTTCACCAGCACGGCGTTCCAAAACGCATGGCTCAACCCGATTATGTGGAACGGCTTCATGGGCTGGATCGGTGTGGACCAGTACGACGAAGGCAACACGGTCGGGCAGAAGTTCCTCGACGACTACCACGACGCCTACGGCCGGCGCCCCGAATGGTGTGTGCCCGTTGTCAATCGCGACGTCGCGATGACATTGGTACGTGCCTTGAGCGACGCGCATCCGTTGAGCCCGCGAGGGGTCAAGGAAGCCCTTGAGCGGGTGAAGATGATGCCTGCCGCCTCCGGCGCACCCGGCACCCGGGTGTCGTTCGGAAACTGGACCCGGCGCGCCTGGATGGGCGCCGGCTACCTGGTGGCCCGCAAGCTCGACCCCGACGGCGTCAACTCCCATCTCGTCGACCGCTTCGGTGAGGAATAGCCGTGACTGCCGAACAAACAGCAACTGCTGCCGCCACGCCCGCCGAACCGCGGCAGCGCTCATGGGCCGGTCCCTTGTGGGTCGTGGTCGCGCTGGTGCTACTGGCCCTGGTCGCCGCCAACGCCCGCAAGGGTGCGGTGTCGCCGCGCATCCGCAATCCCGAAGTCCACGGGGCGCCAAGGCCGGTGGAGCCGTTGTTCGGCTACCACCATTGGCTGGATCTGTTCCAGATCTTCACGATCGTCTCGATGCTGATCATCATCGCGGTCTACGTGGTGGTGTGGCGGCGCAACCCCAAACACCCTGTGCTGCTGATGGGAATCGTCACGACGCTCATCGTCTGGCAGGACCCCATCATGAACTGGTCGCCGTATGCGGTGTACAACCCGGAGCTGTGGCACTGGCCGGAGGACTGGCCGCTGGTGTCACTGTCGCCCACCGTGGAGCCGTTCCTGGTGATCGGGTACATCATGTTCTACCTGGGCCCGTACTTTCCGGCGATCTGGATCCTGCGCAAGATTCAGGCCCGCAGGCCCGTCGACTCGTTTGTCTGGCGCCATCCACTGATCAGCCTGGCCTTGATCATCTTGCCGGTCGGGATCGTCATCGACGCGATGCTGGAGATGACACTGGTGCGCACCGGCTTTTACATCTACTCCCAAGTGGTTCCGTTCGGATCGGCGTTCACCGGCGAGACCTATCAGTTTCCCTTCATCTGGGAAACCGTGATGGTGACGTTCGTGATGATCCCCGCCGGTGTCCTGCTCTACCGCGACGACACTGGCCGCACCGTGGCCGAGAAGCTGACCCAGCGGGCGCGGATTTTCGCCGGCCGGCCGGCACTCGGCATGTTCGTGGTGATGTTCGTGCTGATCAACCTCGCCTACTTCTGCTACGGCACCGGCTTCGCGATCATCAAGTGGACCAGGACGGCCACCTCGGTCGCCTGCCCGTGGCCGTATCCGGAGGCCAAAGTGTATGACCCCCAAGGCTTCTACGAGCGCAGCGGGCAATCCGGACCGTACTCGGTCGGTATCTGGTCGACTTGGATGAGCGCACAGCCGAACGGACGTCCCCATGTGGAGCTGCCTGCGGACGGCGGGCGGTGTGGGCCCGGCCATGGGTGACCAGCGCACCGTCGTCATCACCGGCGCGTCGCGCGGACTGGGCCTGGCGTCCGCAGCACACCTGCACAAACAGGGCTGGCGTGTGGTGGCCGCCATGCGAACGCCGGAGCGCGGCCTTGCGGCATTGCGCTCTAAAATTATTGCGGGAGTGGATGATTCGCGATTGATCGCCGTCCCGCTGGACCTCACCGACGCGGCTTCGGTCACCGCCGCCGGCAAGGCGATCGAGGAGGCCGTCGGCGCTCCGCATGCGCTGGTGCACAATGCGGGGATCTCGGCCGCCGGGACGCTCGAAGAGACGCCGATGGACCTGTGGGAGCGGATGTTTGCCACCCACATCTTCGGGCCGGTACTGCTCACCAAGACGCTGTTGCCGTCGATGCGTGCCGCGGGGCGCGGGCGCATCGTGGTGATCTCCAGTCAGGGCGGGGTGCGGGGCATGCCGGAGACGTCGGCGTACTCGGCGGCCAAGGGCGCACTGGAACGCTGGGCCGAATCGCTGGCCGGCGAGGTGGCACCGTTCGGGCTGGGCGTCACCATCTTGGTGACGGGGACCTTCGACACCGACATTATCACCGACGCGGGGACGTCGGACCTCCGTGACGTCAGCGGGCCGTACGCGGCGTTGCACAACAAGATTGACCGGCGGGGTCGCGGAGCGATGCGATTGCTGGCGCGGCCACCGGAGCGGTTCGCCCCGCGCCTGGCCAAGGCGTTGGACGACCGTGCGCCGTTTGCTCGGCATGCCGTAGGCGTCGACGCCCGCATGTTGATGGTTGCCAACCGGCTGCTTTCCAGTAAGGCTCTCCATAGGGTGACCCGTCTGGCGGTGGGCATCCCGCGTCCCGGCGCGCTGCGCAGCACCCCCAACCACAGAGAGCGACAAACATGACTGAGGCTGTAAAGGTCCGTTTCGAGTCGAAAATGATGATCGACGGCAAGCTCGTCGACGGCCAGGCCGGCACCTTCACCAACATCAACCCTGCCACCGAGGAGCCGATTGGCGAGGTCGCCGACGCGTCCAAGGAGGACATGCACCGGGCCATCGACGCGGCCCGGCGAGCCTTCGACGAGACCGACTGGTCGACCAACCACAAGTTGCGCCAACGCTGCCTGTTGCAACTGCATGACGCGATCGACGCCGAGCGCGAGGAGCTGCGCGAGGAACTCATCCTCGAAGCCGGTGCCCCGCGGGCGATCACGTTCGGACCTCAGCTGGACGCTCCGTTGGAAGACGGGCTGCGCTATCCCGCCAAGCTGATCGACGAGTACCCGTGGGAAACCGACTTGGGCGACAAGACGATCAGCCTCACCGGGACGCTGACCACGCGCAAGGTGTGGCGGGAACCGGCCGGGGTGGTCGGTGCGATCGTGCCGTGGAACTTCCCGTTCGAGGTCACGATCAACAAGCTCGGCCAGGCGCTGGCCACCGGCAATACCGTGGTGCTCAAGCCGGCGCCGGACACTCCGTTCAATGCGACCCGTCTAGGCCGGCTGATCGCCGACAAGACGGACATCCCAGCGGGTGTCGTCAACGTCGTCACCGCGTCGGATCACCTGGTGGGCGAGGAGCTCACGCTGTCGCCGAAAGTCGACCTGATCTCGTTCACCGGCTCGACGGCGGTCGGAAAGCGCATCATGGAAAAGGGCGCGGCGACCATGAAGCGGCTGTTCCTCGAGCTCGGCGGCAAGTCGGCCACGATCGTGCTGGAGGACGCCGACTTCGGGATGGCATGCGCAATCGGCATCGCGCCGTGCATGCACGCCGGGCAGGGCTGCGCCAACCCGACCCGGATGCTGCTGCCGCGGTCGCGCTACGACGAAGGTGTCGCGATCCTCAAGAGCATCTACGAGAACGTCATGCCGGGCGACCCACAAGACCCCGGAACGCTGTGCGGCCCGGTCATTTCGGACAAACAGCGCCAGCGCGTGCTGGGCTACATCAGAAAGGGCGTCGAAGAGGGCGCGACGGCGCTGGTCGGCGGGCCGGATGCGCCGACCGGTTTCGACAAGGGGTTCTTCGTCAGGCCAACGCTTTTCGTGGACGTCGACAACTCGATGACGATTGCCCAGGAGGAGATCTTCGGTCCCGTGCTGGCCGTGATCCCCTTCGACGACGAGGAAGACGCGATCCGGATCGCCAACGACAGCCCGTACGGGCTGGCGGGCAACGTGATGTCGGGTTCGCTGGAGCATTCGTTGGAGGTGGCCCGCCGGATTCGAGCCGGCTTCATGGGCGTCAACGGTGGCGCTCCGTACGGCGCCGACACCCCGTTCGGCGGATACAAGTACAGCGGCGTGGGACGGCAAAACGGTGTGGCCGGGTTCGACCAGTACACCGAGATCAAGTCCGTGGGCTATCCGGCGGGCTGACCGAAGGGACGCGAATGCAGCTGTTTGATGATCTGGAGGATTTCGGGTCCTTCGACGACGTTGTCTCGGGTGACGTTCGTGACCCCTATACCGAGTTGGCCCGATTGCGGCGCGAGGAACCGGTGCAGCGCATCGACTTCTCGGGAATGCCGCACGAGGAGTCCAAGCCGGTCTTCATGGTGTATCGCTATGAAGAGGTCCAGCAGATGCTGCGTGACAACGAGACGTTCTCGTCGGCGATCATCATCGATGCGTTCGGCGATGTGCTGGGCAAGCATGTCATGCTCGGGATGGACGAGCCGGAACACGGTCGTCACCGCTCTTTGGTGGCAAAGGCGTTCTCGCAGAAGGCGTTGGCGCGGTGGGAAGACGAACTGATCGGGAAGGTCGGCAACGAGCTGATCGATCAGTTCGCCCCCCGCGGCAGCGCGGATCTGGTGAAGGAGTTCACGTTTCCCTATCCGACCCAGGTCATTGCCGCCCTGCTGGGTTTGCCGCGCGAGGACTATCCCCAGTTCCAGCGTTGGTCGATCTCACTGCTGAGTTTCACGGTCAACCCGGAGCGCGGCCGGGCAGCATCTGCGGCGTTGACCGACTATTTCACGCCGATCCTCGCAGCGCGGCGTACCGAACCCCGCGACGATCTGATCAGCGGTCTCGCCCAGGCCGAGATCGACGGCGAGAAGCTGTCCGACGAGGAGATCTTCTCGTTCTTGCGGTTGTTGCTTCCGGCGGGCGTCGAAACCACTTACCGCTCACTGGGAAACATGTTGTTCGGCTTGCTGTCCGACCCCGTGCAGCTCGATGCGGTGCGCGCCGACCGCTCACTGCTGCCGCAGGCGATCGAGGAGGCGGTGCGGTGGGAACCGCCGTTGTTGACGATCACTCGGGTCGCGACGCGTGATACCGAGTTGGCCGGCGTGCCAATCCCCGCGGGGTCGTCGGTGATGCCGATGCTGGGCGCGGCCAACCGGCAAGACGACCGGTACCCCGACCCGGACCGGTTCGACATCTTCCGATCGCCGCGAGCGCATATCGGTTTCGGCCACGGCGTGCACGTCTGTCTCGGAATGCACTTGGCTCGGCTGGAGATGCGGGTGGCGCTCAATCTGATGTTCGACCGACTACCGAACCTGCGGCTCGACCCCCACGGCGACGACCCGCACATCCGCGGTCAGGTATTCCGCTCGCCGACGTCGCTGCCGGTGTTGTTCGAGGCGTGGGCGGGCTAGTCGTGGACCGCGAATTTGTCTTCGCGGCCGTCGCCGACGAGCGACGCAAGATTGCCAGTCTGCTGGAAGGCTTGGACGCTACGCAGCTGACGACGCCGAGCTTGTGCTCGGATTGGGATATCAAAACCGTGGCGGCGCATGTCGTTAGCACAGTCACCGACGGCACTTCGGCGTTTCTGCGGCTCGCCCTACGCCGGGGCAGCATGGCTCGCGCGATCGACGAGTTGGCACGGCGTGGTGCGCAACTGTCGGCCGCCGAGATCGCGGCCAATTTGCACCGATGTGCGGCTCGGCCAATCAGTCCGCCGTTGTTCGGACCACTGGACCCCCTCGCGGACGTTCTGGTACATAGTGGTGACATCACGATTCCGCTCGGTCTGCCGTTCCGTCCTGACCCGCAGCTAGCGGCGCTGGCGATGGACTTCCTGACCGGCCCGTGGCCATTCGGCTTTGTTCCGTTAGGCCGGCTGCGTGGGATTAGCCTGCGCGCGACCGATATTTCTCGGGTCTGGCGCAGCGGTGCGGAAATTCGTGGGCCGGTTTCGGCCTTGATGATGGCTACCTGCGGGCGCACGGCGTTGTTGCACCTGCTCGAGGGTCCAGGACTGCCGCGGCTGTGCCAGCGAATGTCTGGCTGAGAACCTGACAGGCGGACCACTCGGCCGCGACGCGTGCCGTATGCCCTACAGTTGGCGAGTCAGTCAATCAAAGACCGGGAGGTGCGGGTCTATGGCCATTCCGCGCTACCCGGACGACGTCACCTGCGAGTGGCTGTCGGCTGTACTCAGCAGTGACCGGACGCAAGTCGAGGTCTCCGACGTCGACGTCATAGCTATCGGCACCGGGCAGACCGGGGCGACCTATCGGGTGTCGGCGCGGTACGCGAGCAATCCTGATGCCCTGCCGGAGACGTTTGTGATCAAGCTGCCGGCCCAAGACGATACGGTGCGCGACCGCGTCACGATTGGCTACCGCAGCGAATGCGCTTTTTACTCGACGGTGGCCGACCGGGTGCAAGTGCCGGTGCCGCGATGTTTCTACAGCGAGATCAGCGAAGACGCAATGGAATATGCCCTGCTGCTGGCAGACCAGGCACCCGCGGTGCAGGGCGACCAACTTGGGGGCTGCGGTGAGCAGGCGGCACGGCTGGCCGTCACCGCGCTGGCCGGGCTGCACGGGCCCAGCTGGTGCGACCCGGTCTGGCTGGATTTCCCGGGGATTGCGTTCGCGCGGCCCGACGAAGCGTCGGCCCAGGGTCTCGGTGAGGTCGCGCAAATGAGTGCGGACATCACGCTGGACAAGCTCGGTGGCCGGATGAGCGTGGTCGACCGGGAAACCTTCACCACCGCAATGCGTTTGGTGACGCCGTGGCTGTTGGCCGAGCAAGACCGATTCGCGCTGCTGCACGGTGACTACCGCTTGGACAACATGCTGTTCGATCCCGACGCCAACACGGTCAGCGTCGTCGACTGGCAGACGCTCGGCGTCGGGTTGCCGGCCCGGGACCTCGCGTACTTCACCGCGACCAGCCTCAAGCCGCAACTACGCGCAGCGATCGAAGCGGATCTGGTCGACGAGTATCACCGGGCGCTCTGCGGCTACGGCGTCACCGACTATGACCGCGAAACATGTTGGCGCGATTACCGACTCGGCATGCCGCAGGCATTGCTGATCTCCGCGTTGGGATTTGCATTCGCCACGGCCACCGACCGCGGTGACGAGATGGTGCTGACGATGCTTGCGCGCGGCTGCCAAGCCATCCGTGACCTCGGCACGCTGGAGTTGATCGGGGGATAGCCGGGCCTGCCGCGAGCGGGCGTGTCCCCGGCCGACACTCCGTGTCGATTGCCGGGATCACGCACGCTCGCGCAAGGCGGGCATCAGTATTGCGTGGAGCCCTCGTCGACCGGAATTGCCGCCGCGGTGACATTGCGAGATTCGTCGCTGGCCAGCCAGCAGACCGCATCGGCAATGTCTTCCGGCTCGGCCACCCAGCTCGGCAGAAACGGCGTAAGCATATTGGCCAGCTGCGGATTGGTTTCGGTGGTGGCGGTGATCGCGGCAACCATGTCACCGCTTCCCATCGCGGTGTTCACTGGACCGGGATGCACGCTGTTGACCCGAATCGAATGCTTGCCGAGCTCCGCGGCGAACGCGCGGGCCATCCCGGTCACGGCGTGCTTGCTGGCGGTGTAGTGGACCATGAACGGCTGGATCTTGATGCCGGCGGCGGAGCTGATCAAGATGATGGACCCGCCCCGGCCGCCGTCGATGATCTTCTGCGCACCGGCCATCACGGTGTTCCACGTGCCAGTTACGTTGACGTCCATGACATCCCGAAACGATTCCGGGGTGATGTCGTTCCAGGCCTGCGGAGCCGAAATGCCGGCGTTGGCAACGATGATGTCCAGCCGCCCCAGCTTGGCCACACCGTCGTCAACCGTGTCGCGCAGTCCGTCGAAGTCACGGACATCGATTTCTGCGGCCAGGATTCGACGGTCGGCGGCTTCCACCAGGCGGACCGTTTCGGCCAAGTCTTCGGGGGTCGCCGAATCATAAGGGACGCACGGCGGTAGCTTGCCGGCCACGTCGACCGCGATGATGTCGGCGCCCTCGCTGGCCATCCGCACCGCGTGCGCGCGGCCTTGTCCCCGCGCCGCACCGGTGATGAACGCCACCTTGCCCGCGAGTCGACCGCTCATGCTCGTTGTCCCCTCGAAGCCGCCCTCACCAGATTCGATCCGACGATCAGGCGCTGAATCTCACTGGTTCCCTCATAAAGTCGCAGTAGGCGAACGTCGCGATAGATCCGCTCCACCGGCACCTCCCGCATGTAGCCGCTGCCACCGTGGATCTGCACCGCGAGATCGGCGACCTTGCCGGCCATTTCGGTGCAATACAGCTTCGCCGCCGACGGTGCGATCCGGCGGTCCTGATTGGTGATCCACAACCGGGCGGCTTCACGCACCAGCGCGCGCCCGGCTATCACTCCGGTCTGCTGGTCGGCCAGCATCGCTTGCACCAACTGGAAGTTGCCGATCGGTGTGCCGCCCTGCGTCGCGGTGGCCGCATAGGTCACCGATTCGTCGAGTGCCCGCTGTGCCGTTCCGACGGCGAGCGCGGCGATGTGGATCCGGCCGCGCGCCAGCGACGTCATCGCCGCCCGATAACCCAGGTCTTCGCTGCCGCCGACCAGCGCGCCGGCCGGCACGTGCACGTCGCTGAAGCTGACGTCGGCCGTCCAGGCGCCTTCCTGGCCCATCTTGGCGTCCTTGGAACCGACCTGGACACCGGGGGTGTCGGCTGGAACCAGGAACACCGCGATGCCGGGGCCGTTGTGGTCGGCCGGGCGGGTGCGAGCGAACACCACGAACAGATCGGCAACGGGCGCGTTGGTGATGAAGCGCTTCTCACCCAAAATCACCCAATTGCCGTCGTCGCGAACAGCTTTCGTGCGCAGACCAGCCGGATTGGAGCCGGCGCCGGCCTCGGTCAACGCGAAGGAAGCGACGACCTCACCGGAAGCCATCGCCGCCAGCCAGCGAGATTTTTGCTCGTCGGTGCCGAAACCGACCAGCACCTGACCGGCGATGCCGTTGTTGGTGCCGAACATCGAGCGCAACGCCAGCGACGTGTAGCCCAGCTCCATCGCGAGCTCGACATCCTGCGCCAGGTTCAGGCCGAGCCCACCCCACTCCTGGGGGATGGCGTACCCGAACAAGCCCATCTGCTTGGCCTGATCGCGCAGGTCGTCGGGCACCCTGTCGTTGGCCAGGATTTCCTGCTCGCGCGGGACGACGGCCGCGCGGACGAACTCGCGGGTCTGCGCCAGGACCTGCTGGAAATCGTCGTCGTCGACCGTCGTCATGAAGCTCCTTTCGGGCCACTATCCGCCGGTGATCATATATGAAATAGGATGTCTGAGATTACGGAGGTCGACAGGAGGATGGTGATCAGGTGTCGTTGCTGACCGGTCAGACGGCGGTCGTCACAGGCGGCGCGCAGGGATTGGGATTCGCCATAGCCGAACGGTTCGTGGCCGAGGGTGCGCGGGTGGTGCTCGGCGATGTGAATCTCGAGGCAACTGAGGCTGCGGCGAAGCGGTTGGGCGGCGACGACGTTGCGTTGGCGGTGCGGTGCGACGTCACCGTCGCGGCTGACGTCGACGTGCTCGTTGGAACGGCTGTGGAGCGGTTCGGCGGCCTGGACGTCATGGTCAACAACGCCGGGATCACCCGCGACGCGACGATGCGCAAGATGACCGAGGAACAGTTCGACGAAGTGATCGCGGTGCATCTGAAGGGGACCTGGAACGGCACCCGCAAGGCCGCGGCGATCATGCGGGAAAACAAGCGTGGCGCCATCGTGAACATGTCGTCGCTGTCGGGCAAGGTCGGGCTGGTCGGGCAGACTAATTACTCGGCGGCCAAGGCCGGCATCGTGGGCATGACCAAGGCCGCGGCCAAGGAGCTGGCCCACCTCGGAGTACGGGTCAACGCGATTGCGCCTGGTCTGATCCGCTCCGCCATGACCGAGGCTATGCCGCAACGTATTTGGGATGAGAAGGTGGCCGAGGTGCCGATGGGCCGCGCCGGCGAGCCGGCCGAGGTGGCCAACGTCGCGCTGTTTTTGGCGTCGGACATGTCGTCGTATATGACCGGGACGGTGCTCGAGGTCACCGGCGGGAGGTTCATGTAGCCATGCGCCATGCGGTGATCTGCGAACCGGTGCGCACGCCGATCGGCCGGTATGGCGGGATGTTCAAGTCGCTGACCGCCGTCGACCTTGGTGTCGCCGCGCTGAAGGGGCTGCTGGACCGAACCAGCCTGCCGCCCGGGGCGGTGCAGGACGTCATCTTGGGACACTGCTATCCGAGCAGTGAGGCACCGGCAATCGGTCGCGTGGTTGCGCTCGATGCCGGGCTGCCGGTCACGGTTCCGGGCATGCAGGTCGACCGGCGCTGCGGCTCGGGCCTGCAGGCCGTCATCCAGGCCTGTCTGCAGATCGCCTGCGGCGACAGTGATCTGGTCATCGCCGGCGGTGCGGAAAGCATGAGCAACGTGGTGTTCTATTCCACCGACATGCGCTGGGGCGGGGCTCGCACCGGGATCCGGGTGCACGACGGGCTGGCCCGCGGACGTACCACCGCCGGCGGCCGGCACTACCCGGTGCCGGGCGGAATGTTGGAGACGGCCGAGAACCTGCGCCGCGAGTACGGCATTTCGCGGCAGGAGCAAGACGAGCTCGCGGTGGCATCGCATCAGCGGGCGGTGGCCGCGCAGAAGAACGGGATCCTTGCCGAGGAGATCATTCCGGTCAGGGTGGCCAGCCGCCACGGCGAGGAGTTGATCGACACCGACGAGCATCCGCGCGCCGACACCACGGTGGAGTCGCTCGCGAAGCTCAAACCCGTTCTGCTGGCTGACGATCCGGATGCGACGGTGACCGCCGGCAATGCCAGCGGACAAAACGACGCGGCGTCGATGTGCGTGGTGACGACACCGGAAAGGGCCGGCGAGCTGGGGTTGACGCCGCTGGTGCGGCTGGTGTCGTGGGCAGTTGCGGCGGTGCCGCCCAACGTGATGGGCATCGGCCCGGTGCCGGCCACCGAGGTGGCGCTGGCCAAGGCGGGGCTTCACCTAAGCGATATGGATCTGATCGAGCTCAACGAGGCCTTCGCCGCGCAGGCGCTTGCGGTGATGCGGGAGTGGGGCTTCACGGCGGCCGACCGGGAGCGCACCAACGTGCACGGTTCGGGGATTTCGCTGGGCCATCCGGTCGGCGCGACGGGCGGGCGGATGCTGGCCACGCTGGCGCGCGAACTTCATCGGCGCGGAGCCCGCTACGGACTGGAGACCATGTGCATCGGCGGGGGCCAGGGGCTGGCCGCGGTGTTCGAACGGGTTGGGTCCCAATGAGTATGCCGTTGACGGATCTGACCGTCGTCGAGGTGTCCAGCTTCGTGGCCGCGCCGCTGTGCGGAATGACGCTGAGCCAGTTGGGCGCAGAGGTGATCCGGGTCGACCCGATCGGCGGCGCCTCCGACGTGCATCGCTGGCCATTGGCGGCCAGCGGAGAGTCGATCTACTGGACCGGGCTGAACAAGGGAAAGCGCTCGGCCACAATCGATTTGCGATCCGCGGACGGCCAGCAGCTGGTCCAGCGGCTGATCGTCGAGGGCGACGGCATCGTGGTGACCAACGCCGCGGGCCTGTCCTGGCTGTCCTATGAACAGTTGGTTGGGCTGCGCTCCGACGTGATCCATGTGCAGTTGCTGGGCCGCGGTGACGGGTCCACCGGCGTGGACTACACGGTCAATGCGGCGACGGGATACCCGTTGGTGACCGGTCCGCCCGACCACGGCGGGCCGATCAACCATGTGCTGCCGGCCTGGGACGTGTGCTGCGGGCTATACGCCGCCCTGGCGGTGACGGCCGCCGTGCACCGTCGCCACCAAACCGGGGCAGGCGCCCAAATCAGCATTGCCCTCGAAGATGTCGCGCTGGCCACCGCCGGCAATCTGGGCTTGCTGACCGAACCTCAAGTCAACGGCACCCAACGGCAGCGGCTGGGCAACGCGATCTACGGCCAGTACGGCCAGGATTTCACCAGCAGCGACGGCGCGGTGTTCATGGTGGTCACGCTGACCGGCCGGCACTTCCGCGACCTCGTCGAGGTCACCGAAACCGGCGCTGCTGTGTCGGCGCTCGCCGACGCTGTGGGCGCCGACTTCAGCGCCGAAGGCGACCGCTATCGATATCGAGATGTGCTGAGCGGGTTGTTTGCCACCTGGTTCGCCGAGCACACCGCAGCGCAGATCAGCGAGGCGCTGGCGGCGACCACCGTGCTCTTCGAGCGCTATCGCACCTTTGCCGAGGTCGCCGAAGACGAGAAGGTGACGGCGAATCCGTTGTTTGGCCGGCTGCACCAAGACGGGCTCGGCGACTATCTGGCGCCGGGCATGCCGGCCGCCTTCGACGGACAGCATCCGGCGAGCAAGCCCGCACCCGCACTGGGCCAAGACACTGCTGAGCTGCTGTGCGAGCGGCTGGGGCTGAGCGCCGCCGACATCGAGCGGCTGGCAAGCGCGAAAACGATCGCCCGCTAGGAGGGATAGCCATGACCAAGCTCGCCCAGACCGTTGGTCTCACCGAAGTCCAGAGCGAGATCGTCGCGACGGTACGGCAATTCGTGGACAAGGAAGTCATTCCCAACGCGCCGGAGCTCGAGCGCACTGACAGCTATCCGCAGGACATCGTCGACCAGATGCGGGAAATGGGCCTGTTCGGTCTGATGATCCCGGTCGAGTACGGCGGGCTGGGCGAGTCGCTGCTGACCTACGCGCTGTGCGTCGAGGAGCTGGCGCGCGGCTGGATGAGCATCTCCGGGGTACTCAACACGCACTTCATCGTCGCCTACATGGTGCGCCAGCACGGCACCGACGCACAGAAGCAGCGGCTGTTGCCGCGGATGGCGACAGGCGAAGTGCGCGGTGCGTTTTCGATGTCCGAGCCTGAACTGGGGTCCGATGTAGCAGCGATCCGCACGCGGGCGCAACGCAATCCCGACGGCACCTACACGATCAACGGCCAGAAGATGTGGTTGACCAACGGCGCCAGTTCGACGTTGGTGGCGACGTTGGTGCGCACCGACGAAGGAGCGGACACGCCGCATCGCAACTTGACGACGTTTCTCATCGAAAAGCCGGTCGGATTCGGCGAAGTGGCGCCCGGCCTGGTGATACCCGGCAAGATCGACAAGCTGGGCTACAAGGGCATCGACACCACCGAGTTCATCTTCGACGGGTACGTGGCCAGCGCCGACGACATCCTCGGCGGCGTGCCCGGACAGGGTTTTTACCACATGATGGACGGCATCGAGGTCGGCCGGGTCAACGTGTCGGCGCGAGCGTGCGGGGTGGCCCTGCGGGCGTTCGAACTCGCCGTGCGCTACGCACAGCAGCGGCATACCTTCGGCAAGCCGATCGCCGACCACCAGGCCATCGCGTTCCAAATCGCTGAAATGGCAACCAAAGTCGAGGCCGCACACCTGATGATGGTCAACGCCGCCCGGCTGAAAGACTCCGGCGAGCGCAACGACGTCGCCGCGGGCATGGCGAAATATCTGGCCAGCGAGTTCTGCTCGGAGGTCACCCAACAGAGCTTCCGCATCCACGGCGGCTACGGATACTCCAAGGAGTACGAGATCGAGCGGCTGATGCGCGACGCCCCGTTTTTGCTCATCGGCGAGGGAACCAGCGAGATCCAAAAGCAGATCATCAGCAAGCGACTACTCGCCGAGTACCGGATCTAACCATGAGCGCCCCCGATTTCGCCGCGCGGCCGCAACTATCCGAAGACGTTGCGCGCTTTGTGCGTAAGCGGATTTTCGACGGCACATACTCGGCAGGGGAGTACGTGCGTCTGGATCAGTTGGCCGCGGAGTTGGGCATCAGCGTCACGCCGGTGCGTGAGGCGCTGTTCGAGCTGCGCGCCGAAGGGCTACTGGCACAACAGCCCCGCCGCGGCTTTGTGGTGTTGCCGGTGACGGGACGTGATCTCGCCGACGTCGCCAACGTGCAGGCACAC
Source organism: Mycobacterium kyorinense (assembly GCF_002101735.1). Classification (GTDB taxonomy): domain Bacteria; phylum Actinomycetota; class Actinomycetes; order Mycobacteriales; family Mycobacteriaceae; genus Mycobacterium; species Mycobacterium kyorinense. Next base: position 23,894 of record NZ_LQPE01000162.1, read on the forward strand.
GTCGGCGGTGAACTTGCCGCACGCGCGGCGGTCAACATCGGCGAGGAGCAGCTGCGCGAGCTCAAGGAAATCCAGGCGCAGTTGGAGGACGCCTATGCCGGCGGCGACGACGAGCTCACCGTTCGTCTCAATCACGACTTCCACCGGGCCATCAACGTTGCCGCCGACTCGCCGAAACTCGCCCAGCTGATGTCCCAGATCACCCGCTACGCACCGGAATCGGTGTTTCCGACCATCCCCGGCTGGCCGGATCAGTCGATCAAAGACCACCGCCGAGTGCTGGCGGCGTTGGCGAAACATGACGCAGAGCTGGCCCGCAAAGCCATGTCCGAGCATCTCGCCGCCGGTGCGGCGCCCTTGATTGAGCACCTCATCGAGCACGGGGTTGTGGAGGAAACCACCAGCCCAAACTCATGACCCCCTACGGCGTCGTCTGCTGGTTGGCGTCGTAGGTTGCCATGCCGACCTCGAACCATGCTCGTCGAACATCTGCCGCAACCGGCCGACGTCAACCTTGCCGGTGGCGCCCCGCGGAACCGCGTCATCCGAATCCACCAACAGCCACACCGTCGGCACCTTGAAGGAACTCAGCAGCGCCCGCGCCGATGCGCGGAGCTGTTCGACGGTCACGACGGCGGTGTCACACACGATCACCGCACCCACCTGGTTGCCTTGTGCGCCGGCCACGTTCGTGACAAGTGCATTGTCGACACCGTCGATTTCCCGCAAGGCGCGTTCGACTTCGCCGGGATACACGGTGGCGCCGCTGACTTTGAACATGTCGTCGGACCGGCCGTGGTAGAACAGAAACCCGTCGTCGTCCAGACGGCCGAGATCGCCGGTGGGGTAGAAGCCGTCGACAGTAAAAACGTCTTCGCGAGCGCGCCGGCAGATGCCGCGCAGCGTGTGCGGGCCCCGAATCTGGATCATCCCAACGGTTCCCGTCGGCACAGGACGTCCGCTGTCGGGGTCGGTGATCCGGACCTCCATCCCAGGAAAGGGTTTGCCGCAGCTTCCCCAGGCGGATCGTGGCATATCGGTGTCGGCGGGATAGCCGCAGTAGGGTCCTAACGCCTCGGTCATGCCGAACAGCGTCGCCCGCGCTCCGGGTTCCGAGCGTTGCTCGGACGGCAGCAAAGCCTCGAGGCTGCCCGGGCGCAGCCCCGACAAATCAGCTGTACTGGCATGGCGCGCCAGCGCTTCGGCCTGATCGGGCCAGCCACGAAACAGCGTGACCCGTTCACGCTCCAGCAGCCGCAGCGTGGTTTCCGGTCGGGGGACTTCCTCGGTCACCAGCGTGGCGCCGGCCAGCAGCGCCGACAGCACACCTCCGCCAAAGCCACCGACCCAGAAGAACGGCATCGGCAGATACAGCCGGGTATCCGCGTCGATGCAGCGGCTGGCCAGACCGGACTTCACGGCGCCCAGCGCGCTGCCATGCGAATGCACGACTCCTTTCGGCGGTCCGCTGCTCCCGGACGTGAACATGATGACCATCGGGTCGCTGGGTGTCACCGTCTCGGTCAATGCGTCGACGATCCGGGCGGCACGCTCGGTGGGGCGCATCGTTGCGACCTGATCTGCGGTCCACACTTGTCGCAGCGCGGGAAGCTGGTCAGGCTGCAGGTCGTCGAGATAGCGGTGGCCGCGGAATTCCTCGACGCTGACTAGGAATTGCACCGCGGCGCCTCGCAGCTGCGCCAGTAGTTCACACGGCTGCAAGAGGGTGCTCAACGGAACGAGTACCGCGCCGACGCGGGTCAGCGCGATCGCGATCTGCACCCAGCGCGCACTGTTGGGCATGATCAGCCCGACGCGTGTTCCCTTCGCGATACCAGCTTCGACGAATGCCGCAGCCAAACCGCGCGTGCTCGAGTCGAGTTCGCGGTAGCTCAGCCGGTCGGCCGGGTCGATCACCATCGGTTTGGTGCCGTGCTGACCGGCGCGCAACCGTACCACCCCGTCGATGGTGTCAGGCATCGAACAGCTTCTTCAATCGGCGCAGGTCGACCTTGCCGCTGGACTGCAGCGGAATCTCGGTGGGCCGCACCACCGCAAACCGCTTGGGAATCTTGTATGCCGAGAGCTCGGCCCGCAGTCGCTCACGAAGTAGCCCTTCGTCGAACGGCGTGCCGTCCTCGACGGCTACCACCGCCGCAACCGCTTGCCCGCGTTCGGGATCGGGGATGCCGAGCACATGCGCGACGGCGCCGCCGGTGACTTTGGTGATCGCCTTTTCCACCTCCGCCGGTGAGACGTTGGCGCCTGCAGTCTTGATCATCGAGTCGCGGCGGCGGATGAAATAGACGAAGCCGTCGCGGTCGACTGCCACCAGGTCACCGGTGTGGAACCAGCCGTCGGCGTCGAAACATTCTTCGCGGCTGCGCTTGTAATACCGCTGCATCAGATAAGGGCCGCGGATACATAGTTCGCCGAGTTCGCCCTCCTGGACTCGCCGGTCAGAAGACGGGTCGATGACCTTGATGTCGAATCCAGGAGCCGGTTTTCCGAACGAGCCGCGCCGGTGCTCGGGCTGGTCGGTTTCGTCGCCGCTGATCAGCACGACGCTGCCGGCCTCGGTGAGTCCGAGCATGTTGTGCCGCAACTCGGGGTCGGCCGGTCGCACGTCCGGCGCCATGATCGGATATAGGTTGCCGCGCCGCATCGACGACAGGTCGCGGTCGGCGAAGCTCGAATGGCGCGTCAGGTGGGCGACTGCAGCGGCGAAACCGTTGGTGATCGTGGGTCTTTCAGCTTCGAGCAAATCCAGCGTCGCGGCGGCGTCGGTGGCATTGGAGCACACCAACGTGGATCCGGCGACCAGCGTGGCGAGCACCGCGAACCCGAAACCGCCAATCCAGAAGAACGGCGAATTGCAGAACAGCTTGTCAGCGGCGCTCAGTCCGCGGATCTCGTTGAGATTCTTCTGGTGGCCGAGCAGTGCGGCGTGTGTGTGCAGCACCCCTTTGGGCGCGCTGGTGGTACCCGACGTGTAGATGATCGCCAGCGGATCTGATCCGTCGACGTCGTCTTCCAGCGCCGTCAGCAGCCGATCGTCGGCCAACGGCCACGCATTGTCGATACCGAAGAGCACACGACGCAGCTGCGGCACCCGGAGGCTGAATAACCGGTCGGCAGAGTCGAGTTCAACGTCCGACAGCACTTCCGCCAGCCGTTGCCGATAGTTGTGGGAGCGGTACGACGGCGCCGCGAGAAGGATCTCGACATCGCTGTCGACCAATTGCTCGCGTAATTCTGATGCGGTGACGAACGTGGAGAACGGGACGACGACGGCGCCGATTCGCGCTGCCGCCAGCATCGCCACGATGAAGGCAATGCCGTTGGGATACAACAGCCCCACATGAGTTCCCTTGCCGGCGCCGAGATCCAGGAGACCACGAGCCAGCCGCGCCGAGCGCCGTTCGGCCTCGCCATAGCTGATGCGCTCGGAGTCGCAGACCAGCAGCGGATGCTTCCCCCGCGTACTGGCCTGCAGCCGAAGGACACGGCCTACGGTGGGCGGCTCAGCCCGCACGAGCCGACTCGTTGAAGTAGGCGCGCACCGCTGCCAGGTCCGGCTTGCCCGACGGCGTTCGCGGAATTTCGTCGACAATCGCGATGTCGGTAGGAATTTCGTAACGTGCCAACCGCTTCCGAAGGTGCTTCGTCAACGCGGCCACATCCGCAGACCCAGCCCTGCGCAGCTCCACCATCGCGACGGGTGTCGCCCCAAGGCGGTCGTCGCGCCGGCCGACCACCGCGGCGCCGGCCACCGCAGGGTGGCTTTCCAGCGTGAGCCGCACGTCGTCGGGCATTATCTTGAAACCGCCGCGGATGATCGCCTGGTCGGCGCGCCCGACGATCCACAGAAATCCGTCGGCGTCGATGCGCGCCATGTCCGTGGTGCGCATCCACTCCGTCGACGGTCCCAGCTGCCCGGGTTTGACTTCGAGCAGCCCGACTTCGTCGGGTCCGAGCGGAGTGCCGTCCTCGCCGACCACCCGCAACTGTGCACCGAAGCTGGCGCGTCCCACACTGCCGCGCTTGGCCGCCCAGTACTTCTGGTAATCGGCCAACGTCCAGCCGGCGACGCCGCCCCCGAATTCCGTAGCGGCATAAGAGGTCAAGACAGGAACGCCGAATTTCTCGTAGAAGGCATCCGCGTCGTCAGCCGACAGCGGCGCAGTCCCCGACGTCACGGCCCGGATGCTCTGTAGGTCCTCGCGTGTCAACTCGGAGTGCAACACCATGCGTAGCGCCGCCGGTACCAGCGACACGGCCCGCGGCTTGTGCCTGCGCACGGCGTCGGCCCACCGCGCGAGCTCGAATCGCTCCAGCAGCACGAACGGCCTTGCCTCCGCGACGCATTGCAGTACCCGGAACACGCCGCCGATGTGTACCAGCGGCGAGTTGACGATGGCCACACCGCGGCGTAACTCGGTAGGCGCCGCTGCTCCATTGCTGTCGGGGCCGATCACGCTGTGCGCCAGCATGTCGTAGGTGAGGTCAATTCGCTTGGGCGGACCGGTGGTTCCGCTGGTCAACATCCGCACCGCGACTGCGGAACGCGTTTCGGCGGAGCCGCCGGTTCGGATCGCCAGTAGTTCGCCGGCCGAGCAAGCAATCCGCACCGGTGTCGACGAGCCGGCCAGCGCCGTCACATCGCCGGGTTCGCCGATGATGAGCGGAAGGTCCAGTTGTTCCAGGTCGGTCCTCGTACGCTCATCCCCACGCGCGGGGTTGACGACGACGACCGTTGCGCCGCTGAGTAGCACGCCGAGGAGCGCGGCGACGTGCACCGGCTTGTTGCGCAACAGAATGCCGACCTGCCCGGTTCCGGCGAGGGAGCGGATCGCGCCGGCGGCGTCATCCAGCTCTCGCCACGACAACCATTGGCCGTCATACTCGATGGCCGACGCGTCGGGCTGCAGAGCGAGGACGTCGGCGATGCGCCGACTGAGCCGATGCATCACCGGATCCTCGGCTGCACCGCCGTGCGTCCCTGGGCGGTGAGTTCGGCGGTGCCGATCGGATTACCGAGCCGGGTGTAGATGAGGTTCTGCTCCATCGCGGCCCGATAGGGCTTGTCGAGCGATTCCCAGATGGCCTTGACGGTGCCCTGGATCGCCGACGGTGGTTTGGCCGCGATGGCCGCGGCGATCTGGTGCGCGCGGGCCCAGAGCCGTTCGGGGGAGACCACTTCGGAGACCAATCCGATCCGCAGCGCGGTGTCCGCGCCGACGCGTTCGTCGTTGCCCATCAACGCTATCCGCAGCGTTTCGCCCAGGCCGATGCGGCGCATCAATCCGATGGGCTCCAGTGCGCAGACCAGGCCCGCCGATACGTGGGAGTCGAAAAAGGTGGCGTCCGTGGAGCAGATGACGACGTCGGATTCGTTGACGAAATAGAACGCGCCGGCGGTGCACATGCCCTGTACTGCGCAGACCACGGGTTTCCACATCTTCTGCCACTTGGGGCTGAGCGGTTCGCCGGGATCCTCGTGGTTCCAGACGTTTTCCGGCTGGCCGTAGGGCGTCTTGATGTCGAGTCCGGCGCTGAACGCGCGGTCACCAGCCGCGCGCAGCACCACCGCGTGGACCACGTCGTCGGCCTTGACGACCCGCCACGCCTCGGCCATCTCGTCGCACATCGTGCGGTTGAATGCATTGAGGTGATCGGGACGGTTGAGCGTGATGGTGGCCACTCGGTCGTCGGGATTGACGTCGAGCAGGATGGTTTCGAAGCTCATCGGCACTGCCACTCCGGCGCCCGCTTTTCGACAAAGGCTTTGGGACCCTCGAGTGAATCCTCGGTGTGCAGATTGCGCTCGCGGAAGGATTCGGCCAGCATCTCGGCTTCGTGCAGAGGCAGATCCAGACCTTTGAGGATCGCCAGCCGGGTGCCGCGCACGGCCAGCGGCGCGTTGCTGTTCACGATGTCGGCGATTTCGTGGGCGCGTTCCAATAGCCTTTCGTGTTCGACGATTTCGCTGATCATTCCGAGCTCGTAGGCCCGTTGGGCGCTCATCCGTTCGTGCTTGCCCATCAGTGCCATCCGCAGGGCGATCGAGCGCGGCAGCACCCGGGCCACCCTGACCACCTCACGGCCGGCCACCAGCCCGATGCTGACGTGCGGGTCGAAGAACGTCGCCTTGTCGGATGCGATGACGATGTCCCCGGTAGTCACCCAGTCCAGGCCCGCGCCGCAACAGATTCCGTTGATGGCGGCCAACACCGGTTTTGCCATCGTCCGAAACGGCGGTGTGCCCTCCTGCGGCGCTTCCCACTGTTCGTAGGTCGACAGATAGGGCCGTTCGTTGATCACCTTGCCGTCGCCGGGGATGGCCTTGACATCGGCACCGGTGCAGAAGGCACGTCCGGTGCCGGTCACGATGAGAAGCCAGATGTTGTCGTCGTTTTCGGCCTCGTGGTAGGCGGCGCGCAACTCGGTGATCATATGCGGGCTGAGCGCGTTGAGGGCGTCCGGCCGATTCAAGGTGATGGTGGCCTTATGCTCGTCGACCTCGTATTTGATGGTGTCGAACGACATGGTCTTCCCTTCGTCAGCGCCCACGGAAATCGGGCTCCCGGCGTTCCCGGAATGCGGCCAGGCCTTCTTTGAAATCGCCGGTGCGACAGGATAGCTCGAGGTTGAAGAGCTCCTGGGTCATCGACTGGCTCAGGGTCGCGTGCTGGCCGTAGTGGATGGCCTGCTTGGCCAGTCCGATCGCTACGGTGGGCCCGGATGCCAGTCGGGCGACCAAGTCTTCGGCCGCGTTGTCGAGGTCTGCCGGGCTGACGGCGCGATAGATCAGGCCCCAGTCGGCGGCATCCGATGCGTCGACTTGTTCGCCGAGCAGCAGCATCTGCTTGGCCCGTGTCAACCCGACCAGCCGCGGCAGCAGCCAGCTGGAGCCCGAGTCCAGGCTGAAACCCCGGGCCAAAAACGGCTCCCAGAACAGCGCATCCGAGGCGGCCACGGTGAAATCGGCGGCCAACGCCAGGTTGCACCCTAGGCCCACCGCCCAGCCCCGCACGGCGCATACCACCGGTAGCTGGATGCTGTGGATCAGTTCGATGACGCGGTGGGCGGCGTGGGGGATACGCCGGACCAGATCGCCAGTGCGCGGTCGCTGCTGGCCCGATTCGTTAGTGGCGATCCAATCGGCCCCCGCGCAGAAGTCGTCACCCGCGCCGCGAATGAGGATGGCGCGCAACGAATCGTTGGTGGCTGCCTCGGTCAGCGTGTCGACGAACGCGTCGATCATCGAGTGGCTCAGGGCGTTGCGCCGCGACGGCCGGTCAAGGGTTAGCCGCAAGACCGGGCCGTCCCGGCGCACCGCGAGCGAGCCGTCGTCGCGCGTGGAATCGAGCTCGTGACTCACCGTTGAATCCGCCCTTCCCCGCCGCTACGGTTAGCCATACAGTAGGCAATACGATTCCTGCCCTGTATAACTTAGCAAGGAAAGCCGGTCGGCGGAACATTCGCGTCGGGAAAGAGGACACAATGGCGCAGGCCAGCGGACCCGGAAGCGCCCGGTTCGGCGAGCAACCGCTCGCCCAGACCGTCGCCGCTGCCGGCGCGATTCGGCGACTGAGCTCGCTGCTGCTGGCGCTCGAACATCCACATCCTGCAGTGGACGCGATGCTCGCCCAGTGCGCCGAGTGGGAACGGGAGCTCACTGCGGCGGCGCCGCCGGACAGCAGCCCGCGAATCGGTGACGACGACGGCGGCAGCCGGCGGGTGTATCTCGACCACGCCACTGACATCGGCGCGTTCAACCCATGCTTTCCCGAGTACCGCTTCGATCACCTCGACGGCCAGACCGCGGCGGGACGGGTCACCTTTCCGCTGGTGTACGAGGGCCCGCCGGGGTTGGTGCACGGCGGGTTTCTGGGTGTCTTCTTCGACTGCGTCATCCAGCACCAGAACTGCGTCACCGGGTTGTCCGGTAAGACGCGTTCGCTCAACGTCACCTTCCGCCGGCCGACACCCATTCTCACCGAACTGCGCTTCGATATCACTCGATCCGAGGCCGAGCGAGGCATTACCTCGACAGCCCGGCTGTCGCTCGACGCGGAGGTGCTATGCATTGGCCAGGTCGACACGCTGGCCATGCCGCCGGACAAGTTGACCGGATACCGGTTCGGCAAGCGACGAGCCGAGAAGTCCTGACATGACGCGCATTCGCCAACCACGTGTCGCCGAAATCGTGGCGTCGCGGCTGCGCGATGACATCCTGTCGGGACGGCTCAAGGAAGGCGACGTGCTGCCGTCGCAGGAGAGCATGTTCGGCGAATTCGGGGTTAGCCCGCCGGCGCTGCGCGAGGCGATCCACATTCTGGAGGCGGACGGGCTGATCTCGGTGCGCCGCGGCAACATCGGCGGCGCGGTTGTGCACCAGCCGACTGCCGAACGGACCGCGCAGATGATCAGCATGGTCTTGCAGGCGCGGGCCGCGACACCGGCCGACGTCAGCGAGGCGCTGTTGCATCTCGAACCGATCTGCGCGGGCATGTGTGCCGCACGCGAAGACCGGATGACCGAAGTGGTGCCCTATCTGCAAGCCGAAATCGATGTGCAGGCAGAACAATTCGACGATGTTGCCCGTTACGTGCCTAACGCCAGGCGATTCCATGAGGCGCTGGTTTCCCGATGCGGCAACGAGCCGATGATCCTGCTGATCGGTTCACTGGAGCTGATCTGGTCCGCACACGAGTCGTCGGTGTGGAGCGACGACGGCAACCCCGCGCCCATGGGCGGTAAAACCAGGCGCGCCGCGTTACGCGACCATCAGCGTCTGCTCGACGCAATCCGCGACGGCAATGCCGCACGAGCGGTCCGGCTGGCGCAAGACCACCTGGCTGCCGCGCGTCGCAACACTCTTGCCTTCGGCACCGACAAAACCATCGAGGCCAATCGGGTGTCGAATGGCGGGCGCAGAAAGGAGTCGCTCAGATGACAGCGACAGACGATCGTGTTCTCTTCGAAGTCGATCCGGAGAAGCGCATCGCCACGATCACGTTGAACAATCCCCAACAGCGCAACTCTTATGACGCGACGATGCGCGACACCATGGCGCGTTACCTCGATCGGGTTGCCGACGACGACGACCTCACCGTGGTGCTGTTGCGCGGAGCCGACGGCGTCTTCAGCACCGGCGCCGACATGAACAACGCCTACGGCTGGTACGGCGAGCGCGGCAAGCCGCACGCCAAAAGCCGTCCCAGTCAACGTCGCCGATTAGCGGTGGATCGGAAATCGTTCGGCTTCTACCACAACCTGATGGGTTTTCCGAAGGTCACCGTCGGCGAGATCAGCGGCTACGCGCTCGGTGGTGGTTTCGAGATGGCGCTGATGACCGACATTTCGGTGATCGCGCGCAACACGAAAATCGGTATGCCGGCCACCCGCTTTCTGGGTCCGGCACTGGGCAGCCTGCACATGTTCTTCCACCGGCTGGGTCCGGTGCTGGCGCGGCGGCTGCTCCTGACCGGCGACATCATCGAGGCCGGCACCGTCGAACATCTCGGAATCTTCACCGACACTTGCGATCCCGGCATGGTCACCACGCGGGCCCGATACTGGGCGGAGAAAGCGGCGAAAATGCCGGCCGATGGTGTGGTTATCGCCAAGGAGGCGTTCAGGCTCGTCGAGCAGAGTCAGGCGTACCAGGGGGAGGAAGTGGCCAGCTACTTGTTCCACGCATTCGGTACCAACTTGCAATTCGCGCCCGGCGAGTTCAACTTCGTCAAGACCCGCGCGCAGCACGGAACCAAAGAAGCATTCCGGCTACGCGACGAACACTTCGACGTCCCGGAGCCCGAATCACCGTAGGTCACCTCTCCCCGCGAGCCCTCTGACCCTTCCGGGGGCCGCCTCGCAGGCGTGAAAATGGGGTCGGGTCGCCCGCCACGCCGGTCACTCTATGGGACTTTGGAACCC
>NZ_LQPE01000163.1 GCF_002101735.1 Mycobacterium kyorinense
GGGCGGAGCGGGGCGGCGGGGTTCCTGCGGTCGGCCGCTCTGCGGGATTCGCTGGGTGGGTGATTGGGACGGGCCGGGAGTCGGCTGCGGGCGTCCTGGGGGGCGAGCCCATTCCGACCCGTCGCCGCGAGAGGGCCCTTGCGGAGTCGTCACTAGCGCGATTTTGCCCTATCGAACTGAACGAAGTCGAAGGTTGGTCACAGCTTGGCGAAGCACGGGTCCGACTGGCCGGGCGGTATCGACGCGTTACGCGTCGAAAAGTGGGCTGTCACACCGTCATCGGTGACCTTCACGGCATCGGCGTGAATACCGAGCGGGTAGTCGTTGATCAGCCGCGAGGTGAAGACGTCCAGCGCATCCTGCGCGGTCTCGGCCGGCACCGGGGCGCCCATCGCCGTGACCGAGACGACCTTCAGCGACAGGCCGTTGTTCGCGACGGCGGGCTTGACCGTGACGCTGCCCAGGCCCAGTGCGCCCTTGAGCTCGATGGTTCCGGCGCTCGGATTGGTGGTCACGCTGTTGACCAGGCCGCCGACGAACGGAACCGCGTCGGCCACCGTTTCCTTGATGCCTTCGGACGTCCAGGTGATGGCGGCGTCCAGCGCGCCGATGGTGCCCTTGGAGTTGGCGTCGCCGTGCAGGTTGACCTCGCTGATCGCGATGTCGGCCCGCATGCCCTTGGCGCTGCGGATCTGGTTGCCGGCGGTTTTGATCGAGATGTCTCGGTAGTCGCCGGCCAGGTGCTGTAGCAGGAACGGGTACGGGCCGAACGAGACGCTGGCCTTGTCCTGCACCACGCATTCGGTGGCCGCGGCCACCACGCTGTCGGCGCGGTGGCGGGCATACAGTTCGCCGCCGACCAGGCCGGCTGCGCCCAGCAACAGCACGATGACGGCGACCAGGACGATCGACAGCGGGTCGCGGAACAGGCGGCGCTTGGATTTTCCCGGCATTTTCACGGTTGCGGCGTCCTCGGCTGGGTACTCCTGGACACCCGGCGGCGGGGCCCAGGCCGCGTCTGCCGGCTGCTGCTCCGGCGTGGTCTGCGGTGAGTCGGACGGTCCGTGCGGCGGCGCGGCCGCGTCCTCGCTGCCCGGCCGAGCCCAAATCGACGGGTCGTCGTGCGGAGGTCCCTGCGGGTTCGTCACCCGGGCGATTCTGCCTTATCGACGTGCGGGAAGTCGGCTTGGTTGCGCAGGACCGCGATGGTGTCCCGCGCCGTCGCGACCTGGTCGAGGTCGATGTCGGCGACCAACAGCTGCGGGTCGGCGCCGGCCGAGGACACCACCTCGCCGAACGGCGACACCACCAGGCTCCCGCCGACCCCGGTCGGTGCGCCCGAGCCGCTCAACGGCTGGCCCGGGTCGGCCTGCCCGGCCGCCGCGATGTAGCTGGTGGAGTCCAGCGCGCGGGCGCGCGCCAGCAACGTCCACTGCTCGAGCTTGCCGCGCCCGGCGCCCCACGACGCGGCGATCGCGATCAGTTGCGCGCCCCGGCGCGCCAGCGTGGTGTAGAGCGCGGGGAAGCGGATGTCGTAGCAGGTGCTCAACCCGACCCCCACCCCGTCGACCGTGATCACCACCGGCTCGCGACCCGGCGCGACCGTGCGCGACTCGGTGAACCCGAACGCGTCGTAGAGGTGAATCTTGTCGTAATGCGCGTCGATGCCGGGGCCCGCGGCCAGCAGGGTGTTGGTGACTCGTCCGTCGCCGGCCGGGGCGAACATGCCGGCGATCACGGCGATTCCGGCGTCGGCGGCGATGCGGCGTACGCCGTCGGCCCACGGGCCGTCGACCGGTTCGGCGATCGGTGCCAGCGCCACCCCGAACCGGCACATCGTGGCCTCGGGGAACACCACCAGCGCCGCGCCGGCGTCGGCGGCCCGGGCCGTGTAGTCGCGCACCAGGTTCAGGTTGCCGGTCGGCTCGGTGCCGCTGAGGATTTGGGCCACCGCAATCCGCATGACGGCCAGCCTAGAACCGTCTCAGGCGGTCTGGCTGATCCACATGGTGGTGAAGCGCTGCTCGGCGATCAGCAGCTCGACCAGCTGGTTGCCGATGAAGTTCTCCAGCTTGCCGCCGACCAGCGGTATGCGCACCTCGACGGTCGCCCGAAACTTCAGCCGGGCGCCGCCCGTCTCGGCCACCGGCTCCAGCACGGCGGTCCCGGTCAGCGCCGCCGGCGCGTCGATGATCGCCCCCGCGACAGTGGCATTGGCGATCCCGTCGCTGATCCCGGTCCACGTCTCCTCGCGCCGGATGCGCAGATCGCCGCGGTGGAACTGAGTGACCACGGCCGGCAGCCGGTCGCTGCGCAGCACCTGCGTGGTGACCACGTCGATGCCGCCGTCGTCATCGACCCGCAGTACGTCCAGCGTCGCGTCGTCGGCGCCGGAATCGGCCAATCGGGCCCGCCAGTACTTCTCGTCGCCGAATGCCCGAAGCACATCTTCGACGGTCGCCCCGTAGTCCGTGGACATGTCGAATGAACGCGGCATAGCAGGTCACGCTACCGTTACCGCCCGTGGCGGGAACGTTGTTCGCGGGTGCGCGCGTCGCCGAAAACGTGCCGTTGGCGCCGCTGACCACCTTGCGCGTCGGACCCGTCGCGCAACGCGTGATCACCTGCACCAGCACCGAACAAGTGGTCGCCACGCTGGCTCAGCTGGATGCCGAGAACTGCCGGCCGATGCTGGTGTTGGCCGGCGGTTCCAACGTGGTGATCGCCGATACGCTGACCGGCCTGACCGTGGTGCGCTTGGCCACCAGCGACATCAGCATCGAGGGCAACGTGCTGCGCGCACAAGCCGGCGCGGTGTGGGACGACGTGGTGGCCACCTCCGTCGCCGCCGGCCTGGGCGGGCTGGAGTGCATGTCCGGCATCCCCGGCTCGGCGGGCGCCACCCCCGTGCAGAACGTCGGCGCGTACGGCGCCGAGGTGGCCGACACCATCACCCGGGTGCGGCTGTTGGATCGGCGCAGCGGCGACGTGCGCTGGGCGCCGCCCGGCGAACTGGGGTTCGGCTACCGCACCAGCGTGCTCAAGCATTCGCAAGACGCCGTCGTGCTGGAAGTCGAGTTCGCGCTGGACGCGTCGGGCCGCAGCGCGCCGCTGCGCTACGGCGAGCTGATCGCCGCGCTGAATGCCAAGGCCGGCCGGCGCGCCGACCCTGCGCAGGTACGCAAGGCGGTGCTGGCGTTGCGGGCCCGCAAGGGCATGGTGCTCGACGCCGCCGACCACGACACCTGGAGCGTGGGCTCGTTTTTCACCAATCCCGTTGTGCCGCAAGAGGTTTACCAGCAGCTGGCGGATCGGGCCGACCGGCCGGTGCCGCACTATCCGGCGCCCGACGGCGTCAAGCTGGCCGCCGGGTGGCTGGTCGAGCAAGCCGGCTTCGGCAAGGGCTATCCGAATACCGACAGCGCGCCCTGCCGGTTGTCGACCAAGCATGCGCTTGCTTTGACGAATCGCGGTACCGCCACCGCGGCCGACGTGGTGGCGCTGGCGCGCACGGTGCGCGACGGCGTCCGCGATGTGTTTGGCATCACACTCGTACCCGAACCGGTGCTGGTCGGCTGCGAGTTGTAGCCGCGCGTGCGCGGGGAGGGCCGTTTTCGCCGGTATCTTTGTCTGTCGTGAACACAGCGCGCGACCTGCCGTCGATCAACCGGCGCCGGGCCTTGTCGACGCTGGTGGTGGGGATGTTCGCGCCCAGCGTGCTGGCTGCTTGTGCCGGGGGGTCGACCAAGCAAGCCGATAAGGCCAAACCACCGGCGGCGCCGAGTTTGACGTTCCACCCGGCCGACAAGGCCGAGGACGTGGTGCCCACTGCGCCGATCAGTGTCGAGGTGCGCGACGGCTGGTTTCAGAAGGTGGCGCTGACGAATTCGGCCGGCAAGGTGGTGGCCGGGTCGCTCAACCGCGACCGCACCCTCTACACCATCACCGAGCCGCTCGGCTACGACGCCACCTACACCTGGAGCGGCTCCGTGGTGGGCCACGACGGCAAGGCCGTGCCGGTGGCCGGCAAGCTCACCACGGTCACGCCCACCAAGGTGATCGACGGCGGATTCCAGCTGGCCGACGGGCAGACGGTCGGGGTGGCCGCGCCGATCATCATCCAGTTCGACGCGCCGATTGCCGACAAGGCCGCCGTCGAGCGTGCACTGAAGGTCACCACCGACCCGCCCGTCGAGGGCAGCTGGGCCTGGCTGCCCGACGAGGCCGAGGGAGCGCGGGTGCACTACCGCACCCGCGAGTACTACCCCGCCGGCACCAAGGTCAACGTCGAGGCCAAGCTGTACGGGCTGGCGTTCGGCGACGGCGCCTACGGCAAGCAGGACATGAGCCTGGCCTTCCAGATCGGGCGGCGCCAGGTGGTCAAGGCCGAAATCTCGTCGCACCGCATCCAGGTGGTCCGCGACGAGGGCGTCATCATGGACTTTCCGTGCAGCTACGGCGAGGGCGACAAGGCGCGCAACGTCACCCGCAACGGCATCCACGTGGTCAGCGAGAAGTACTCGGACTTCTACATGTCCAATCCGGCCGCGGGATACAGCAACATCCACGAGCGCTGGGCCGTCCGGATCTCCAACAACGGCGAATTCATCCATGCCAACCCGGCAAGTGCTGGCGCACAAGGGAATTCGAACGTCACCAACGGCTGCATCAACCTGTCGACGGCCGACGCCGAGCAGTATTACAACAGCGCCATCTACGGTGACCCGGTCGAGGTGACCGGCAGCCGGATCGAGCTGTCCTACGCCGACGGCGACATCTGGGACTGGGCCGTGGACTGGGACACCTGGGTGTCGATGTCGGCGCTGCCGCCGTCGAACGGGTCCAAGCCGTCGCCGGCGTCGCTGCCACGCAGTGCCCCGGCCACGCCCAAGGACGCGCCGACGCTCTCGGGCACCCCGACTACGAGCGTCCGACCCGGCGGCTAGCGGTGGCCTGGTCGCGCGGCCGGATCACGATCTGGTCGAGGTTGACGTGCGACGGGCGCGACGCCACGAACCCGATCACCTCGGCGACGTCGGCGGCCACCAGCGGCGTCATCCCCTCGTAGACCGCGTCGGCGCGCTGCTGGTCGCCGCCGAAGCGCACCAGCGAGAACTCCGTTTCGACGGCGCCCGGCGCAATTTCGGTGAGCCGCACCGGCTTTCCCAACAGCTCGCCGCGCAGCGTGCGGTGCAGCGCACCCTGCGCATGCTTGGCCGAGGTGTAGCCGGCGCCGCCGTCGTAAACCTCGAACGCGGCGACCGAGGTGACCGTGACGATCAGGCCGTCGCCGGACGCGATCAGCTTGGGCAGCAGCGCGCGGGTCATCCGCAGCGTGCCGAGCACGTTGGTCTCCCACATCCAGCGCCAATGCTCCAGGTCGGCGTCGGCCACCGGCTCCAGGCCCTTGGCGCCGCCGGCGTTGTTGACCAGCACGTCGACCCGGTCCAGCCCGGCGGCCAGCGCCTCCACCGCGGCGCCGTCGGTGACGTCCGCGACCACGGCGGTGCCGCCGATCTCGTCGGCCAGCTTCTCGATACGGTCCGCCCGGCGCGCCACCGCCACCACGTGAAAGCCTTGGGCTGCAAGGGTTCTCGCGGTCGCTTCGCCGATCCCGGCGCTGGCGCCGGTGACCACCGCGACGCGCTTCGAAGTCGTCATCGGGACCACTTTAATAACCGTGCTAAATTCCTGGTGTGTACTCGAGCGCTGTGTTCGGTCTGACGTCCGCGTGTCTGTTCGCGGACTGCGCATGTTGTCGCTGCGCACTTTGCCGCGCCTGACCGGCCTTGTAGAACCACCGAAGCCGGCGTGCGGCCAGGACCCGCCATCGGAACTCGGATAAGGACACACGCCCGTGCGCACCATCACTCTCAGTACCGTCACCAGCCACTCACACAGTCGCAAGACCCCGCTGCGGACTCGCCACGTCGTGGCGCCGTCGCTGCAGCTCTCCGACGCCGCCGCGGCGTCGGTGTTCCGGGCCGTGCGGCTGCGCGGCCCGATCGGTCGCGACGTCATCGCCCAAGCCACCTCGCTTTCCATCGCGACGGTCAACCGCCAGGTCATCGCGCTGCTTGACGCCGGCCTGCTGCGCGAACGCGCCGACCTCGCGGTCGCCGGCGCCATCGGGCGCCCGCGGGTGCCCGTCGAGGTCAACCACGAGCCGTTTTTGACCCTGGGCATCCACATCGGCGCGCGAACCACCAGCATCGTGGCCACCGATCTGTTCGGCCGCACGCTGGACGCTGTCGAGACTGCGACGCCGCTCAGCGGGCACGCGTCTGCGCTGGCGTCGCTGGCCGACGGCGCCCGCCGCTACCTGCGGCGCTGGCACCGGCGCCGGCCGGTGTGGGTCGGGGTGGCGATCGGCGGGGCGGTCGACGGCGTCAGCGGGCACGTCGACCACCCGCGGCTGGGCTGGCGCGACGCCCCGGTGGGCCCGGTGCTGGCCGAGGCGCTGGGACTGCCGGTGTCGGTGGCCTCGCACGTCGACGCGATGGCCGGGGCCGAGCTGCTGCTGGGCATGCGCCGCTTCACGTCGAACTCGTCGACCAGCCTGTACGTCTACGCCCGCGAGACCGTGGGGTATGCGCTGATGATCGACGGGCGGGTGCACAGCCCGGCCAGCGGCCCGGGAACCATCGCGAACTTGCCCGCCACTTCCGAGCTGCTCGGCGGGTCCGGGCAACTGGAGTCCACGGTCAGCGACGAGGCCGTGCTGACCGCGGCCCGACGGCTCGGTCTGCTGCCGGGGGTGCGAACGGCGACGCGTAGCGGCTCGGGCATCACGGAGCTGATCAAGACCGCGCGGGCCGGCAACCAGCAGGCCAAAGACCTGTTGGCCGAGCGGGCCCGGGTGCTCGGCGAAGCGGTCGCGCTGCTGCGTGACCTGCTCAACCCCGACGACCTGGTGGTCGGCGGGCAGGCGTTCACCGAATACCCCGAGGGAATGGCGCACGTCGAAACGGCATTCGCCGCGCGCTCGGTGCTGCCCCGCCGGGACATCCGGGTCACTGCGTTCGGCAACCGGGTGCAGGAGGCCGGGGCCGGCATCGTGTCGCTGGGCGGGTTGTACGCCGACCCGCTGGGCGCCATGCGGCGCGCTCAGGGCCCGGCGTTGCGGGTCGCAGCCGCCGAATCGTCCGCCTGAGGTGGCCCGTCGGGCGGTGCTGCAAAGATGGCGGTGTGCCACATAACGCGCTGCCCCGGCTGGACGTCTCCGAGTTGACCGATCCCCGCCGGGTGGCGGTGCTATCGGTGCACACCTCGCCGCTGGCCCAGCCGGGCACCGGGGACGCCGGCGGAATGAACGTCTACGTGCTGCAAAGCGCGCTCCATCTGGCTCGCCGCGGCGTTCAGGTGGAGATCTTCACCCGGGCCACCGCGTCCACCGATCCGCCGGTCGTGCAGGTGGCGCCCGGCGTGCTCGTGCGCAACGTGGTGGCCGGGCCGTTCGAGGGCCTGGACAAATACGACCTGCCCACCCAGCTGTGTGCCTTCGCCGCCGGGGTGCTGCGCGCCGAAGCCGCCCACGAGCCCGGCTACTACGACATCGTGCACTCGCACTACTGGCTGTCCGGACAGGTCGGCTGGCTGGCCCGGGACCGCTGGGCGGTGCCGCTGGTGCACACCGCGCACACCCTGGCGGCGGTCAAGAACGCGGCGCTGGCCGACGGGGACGCTCCTGAGCCGCCGCTGCGCACGGTCGGTGAGCAGCAGGTCGTCGACGAGGCGGACCGACTGATCGTCAACACCGAAGATGAAGCGGCACAACTGGTTTCGCTGCACAACGCCGATCCCGCGCGGATCGACGTGGCGCATCCCGGGGTGGACTTGGACGTGTTCCGCCCGGGGGACCGCCGCGCCGCCCGCGCCGCACTGGGGTTGCCCCTGGATGAGCACGTGGTGGCTTTCGTTGGCCGCATCCAGCCGCTCAAGGCGCCCGACATTCTGCTGCGCGCGGCCGCGAAACTGCCGCGCGTGCACATCGTGGTGGCCGGCGGGCCGTCGGGCAGCGGGCTGGCCGCCCCGGACGGCCTGGTTCGGCTGGCCGACCAATTGGGTATCAGCGACCGCGTGACGTTCCTGCCGCCGCAGTCGCGCTCCGAGCTGGCCCGGCTGTTTCAGGCCGCCGATCTGGTGGGGGTGCCCAGCTATTCGGAGTCGTTCGGGCTGGTCGCAGTGGAGGCGCAGGCCTGCGGGACGCCGGTGGTGGCGGCCGCCGTGGGCGGGCTACCGGTGGCGGTGCGCGACGGGGTCAGCGGCACCCTGGTGTCCGGGCACGACGTGGACAGGTGGGCCGATGCCATCGACGGGCTGCTGCGGCTGGACGGCGCGATGAGCCGCTCCGCGGTCGAGCATGCCGCGACGTTCTCGTGGGACAACACCGTCGACGCGCTGCTGGCCAGCTACCGTCGTGCGATCGGCGAGTTCGCTGCCCGTGGTGAGGTCCGCGAGTTGATGCGCGCATGAGTCGCGCCGACGACGATGACGCCGGCGTAGCCGGGGTCGAGGAGTGGCGCCATGACTGACGTACACAAGGTGATCGAGGACGCCCTGAACGCCAGCCATCTGACTTACTCGCGGCACGAGGGTGCGCACGGCGGCTCGCCCGGGGTGGTCGTGGAGCTGCCCGGCGAACGCAAACTCACGACCAACACGATCCTGAGCATCGGCGAGCATTCGGTGCGCGTCGAGGCGTTCGTGTGCCGTAAGCCCGACGAGAACCACGAGGGTGTCTACCGGTTTCTGCTGCGTCGCAACCGCCGCCTCTACGGCGTCGCGTACACGCTCGACAACGTCGGCGACATCTACTTGGTGGGCCGGATGTCGCTGGCGTCGGTGAGCGCGGCCGAAGTCGACCGGGTGCTCGGCCAGGTGCTCGAGGCGGTGGATTCGGACTTCAATACGTTGCTGGAGTTGGGTTTTCGGTCGTCGATCCAAAAAGAGTGGGAGTGGCGGCTGTCGCGCGGCGAGTCACTGAAGAACCTGGAGGCGTTCGCGCATTTGATCGACGAGGACGACGACGCGGACACCGGACGCGCGTGAGAGACTTGCCGGCATGGCAGAGACTTCCAGGCTGGTGTTGCTCCGCCACGGCGAGAGCGAATGGAACGCGCTGAACCTGTTCACCGGCTGGGTGGACGTCGACTTGACCGACAAGGGCCGCGCCGAAGCGGTCCGCAGCGGCGAGCTGATGGTCGAACACGACCTGCTGCCCGACGTGGTGTACACCTCGCTGCTGCGGCGGGCGATCACCACCGCCAATGTGGCGCTGGACGTCGCGGACCGGCACTGGATCCCGGTGCGGCGCAGCTGGCGGCTCAACGAACGCCACTACGGCGCATTGCAGGGCCTGGACAAGGCCGAAACCAAGGCCCGCTACGGCGACGAGCAGTTCATGGCGTGGCGGCGCAGCTATGACACGCCGCCGCCGCCGATCGAGAAGGGCAGCCAGTTCAGCCAGGACGCCGACCCGCGCTACGCCAACATCGGCGGCGGCCCGTTGACCGAATGCCTGGCCGACGTGGTGGCCCGGTTCCTGCCGTATTTCACCGACGTCGTCGTGCCGGACCTGCGCTCCGGCAAGACCGTGCTGATCGCCGCGCACGGCAACTCGCTGCGGGCGCTGGTCAAGTACCTCGACGGCATGTCCGACGAGGAGGTCGTCGGGCTCAACATCCCGACCGGGATCCCGCTGCGCTACGACTTGGACGCCGACCTGCGGCCCACGGTCGCCGGCGGGACTTATCTGGATCCCGAGGCCGCCGCCGTCGGCGCGGCCGCGGTCGCCAGCCAGGGCACCCGCTGATGCGTCGACGGGCTCGTTTGGCAAACAACACATGAACAGCGGTCGAACACCTTCGCCGCAGGGTGTGACATGTCCGGTTTTGGCCTTGCGCTGCTGGGGTGAAGTTCATGGGGATTTGTAGGATTTTTATGTGACTGTGTTCTCGGCGCTGTCGCTGGCCGGGGTATCGATTCTCTTGGCGTTGGCCACGGGGATCGCCATCGGCACCCGACTGGCGCCGCGGGTCGTCGAGCGACGGCAACGGGTGGCGGCTGAATGGGCCGGCATCACCGTCGCGCAGATGCTGCAGCGCATCGTCGCCCTGACCCCGGTGGGCACCGCGGTGGTCGACAGCCACCGCGACGTGGTGTATCTGAACGACCGCGCCAGGGAACTGGGGCTGGTGCGGGACCGCCTGCTCGACGATGAGGCGTGGGATGCGGCGCGGCGGACGCTCGCCGGTGGCGAGGACGTGGAGTTCGACCTGCTGCCGGGTAAGCGCACCGGGCCGGGACGATCCGACTTGTCGGTGCACGGGCAGGCGCGGCTGTTGAGCGAGGAGGATCGCCGCTTCGCGGTGGTATTCGTCTACGACCAGTCCGAGTACGCCCGCATGGAGGCGGCCAGGCGCGACTTCGTCGCCAACGTCAGCCATGAGCTCAAGACCCCCGTCGGCGCGATGGCCGTGCTCGCCGAGGCGCTGCTCGCCTCCGCCGACGACCCGGAGACGGTGCGCCGGTTCGGTGAAAGGGTCCTCGTCGAGGCCAAGCGGCTGGGTGACATGGTCGGCGAGCTCATCGAGCTGTCCCGGCTGCAGGGCGCCGAGCGGCTGCCCGACCTTGGTGCCGTCGACGTGGATACCGTTGTCTCTGAAGCGATTTCACGCCACAAGGTAGCGGCTGAGAATGCCGACATCGAGGTCCGTACCGACGCGCCCAGCGGCCTGCGGGTGCTGGGGGACCAGGCGCTGCTGATCACCGCGCTGGCCAACCTGGTATCCAATGCGATCGCCTACTCGCCGCGCGGATCGCTGGTGTCGATCAGCCGTCGCCGTCGCGACAACAACGTCGAGATCGCCGTCACGGACCGGGGTATCGGCATTCCGCGCAAAGACCAGGAGCGGGTCTTCGAGCGGTTCTACCGCGGCGACAAGGCGCGCTCGCGGGCCACCGGCGGGACCGGGCTTGGACTGGCGATCGTCAAGCACGTCGCGGCAAACCACAACGGCAGCATCGGATTGTGGAGCCAACCGGGTACCGGCTCGACGTTCACGCTGTCGATCCCGGCCTACCACGACGAACTCGAAAAGCCGCCGGAGCCCCAAACTCGAACCAAGAAAGCACTTGCACCCGTACGAGAGGAAGAACTACGTCGATGACCCGCGCTGACGACGATGCAGAGCGAAGCGATGAGGAGGAGCAGCGCTGATGACCAGTGTGCTGATCGTGGAGGACGAGGAGTCGCTGGCCGATCCGCTGGCGTTTCTGTTACGCAAGGAGGGCTTCGAGGCCACCGTGGTGACCGACGGGCCGTCGGCGCTGGCCGAATTCGACCGTGCCGGTGCGGATATCGTGCTGCTCGACCTGATGCTGCCGGGCATGTCCGGCACCGACGTGTGCAAGCAGTTGCGCGCGCGTTCGAGCGTGCCGGTGATCATGGTGACGGCCCGCGACAGTGAAATCGACAAGGTGGTCGGCCTGGAGTTGGGCGCCGACGACTACGTGACCAAGCCGTATTCCGCCCGGGAGTTGATCGCCCGAATCCGGGCCGTGCTGCGCCGCGGCGGCGACGACGACTCCGAGGTCGCCGACGGGGTGCTGGAATCCGGGCCGGTGCGCATGGACGTCGAACGCCACGTGGTGTCGGTGAACGGTGAGCAGATCACGTTGCCGCTCAAGGAATTCGACTTGCTGGAGTACCTGATGCGCAACAGTGGCCGGGTGCTGACCCGCGGCCAGCTGATCGATCGGGTGTGGGGCGCCGACTACGTTGGCGACACCAAGACGCTCGACGTGCACGTCAAGCGGCTGCGCTCCAAGATCGAAGCCGACCCGGCCAACCCGGTGCACCTGGTGACGGTGCGCGGCCTGGGCTACAAGCTGGAGGGCTAGTAGGTAGCGCTCGCGCGGAGGCCACCATTGACAGCGCGCGTTGTCAACAGTAGGTTCGGCTGTGGGTAAATCATGGATGGCCAAGGGGATTCCCGGCTCGACGGGCGCTTGCAACTCGGTCCAGACTCGCTGCTTTGGCGATGGGCCGGGGACATGCGGATCGCGTTCGAGGGCGGCACCGCCGGCCTGTTGCAGACCATGCACCCGGCGATCGGGTATGCGCTGATCGAGCACTCCAACTTCTTCGACGATCCTGTCGATCGGGTATTCCGTTCTCTGCCAGGGATTCTCGGCACGGTCTACAATGGGCCGCAGGCGGAAACCACCGGCCGGCAAGTCCGCGACTACCACCGCGACATCAAGGGCGTCCAGCCGGACGGAACGCGCTACCACGCGCTCAATCCCGAGACCTATTGGTGGGCGCACGCCACTTTCCAGCGGATGGTGGAGCGCGTCGCCGAGTTCTGGGACACCCACCGCCTCACCGAGACTGAGCGCGACCAGCTTTACCGGGAAGGGTGCGAGTGGTATCGCCAGTACGGGATGACCGAATCCGTGCTGCCGGGCGACCGCGCCGAGTTCGACAGCCAATGGGTCCACTACTGCGACGAGGTCCTAGAGCCCAACCCCGCTTCTGATTACCTGATCGAGTTCATCAACCGCACCGCGATCCCGGACATGAGCTCGTCGCCGTTTTTCCCCGCGCCGCCCGCGCTCAAGCCCATCGCCAACCGACTGCTTCCGGCCTGGCCGGTGCGTGCGCTGCTGGCGCCGCCGATGCGGCTGGTGATCTTCGGCGGGCTGCCGGCCAGCGTGCGGGAGCGATTCCAAATCTCCTGGACGGCATACGATCAACGCGCCTACACCGCGGTGCGCGCTTCGATCCGCGCGGCGTGGCCGTATGTGCCGGCATCGCTGAAATGGCATTACACCGCTCGCAAGGGGTGGCTGCGCGAAACCGGGAAACTGCCGAGGCGTTTCTAGGTCGACCTAACGGATTGGACAGCCCGCCGGCGTGTTCGGGGTTTGGTCGTGATGTTTGAACGGCGAGCCGTTGACTCCCGCGCGCTTCGCGAGGACTTTGGTCAACCGCACACCGGCCAGCTCCCAGGGATCGCCAAACGCCGCGCGGGTAGCCATCCGGACCCGCCGACCGGGGATCCGGTCCGTCAGCATCCGAGACTTCACGGCCGTATGAACAGCCAACCCGGTCAACATCTTCCACGGTTGCAACGGCACATCGCGGTATGGCGTCGCGGCCACCAATGCGCGGGCCAGCGCGTCACCGCTGTAATACGCGACAGCGCCGATCGCCGGCGAAACAGCCGATCGGGCAAGCGTTCCGGCCACTCCGGGAACCCGAGCGAGGTTGTCGGAAGCGGCGCCCGCCATCTGGGCGGTCCAATCGGTCGGGCCGCCGGCAGTGGAAGTCGCATACTGCGCCAACATAATTGCATCTTCGGCGTTGGTCGGGATTATCTCCGGTGCAACACCGAACACGTAGGCGATGTAGGACCAGTACAGCATCACCGCGTCCATCTCCGCGCGCGACTTCTTCCGGCCATGATTGTGATCGGTGAGCATTGGCAACAGTGCGAACGTAACTGCCGCGCCCATCGTCAGACTGGTCGAGATCGGGTTGCCATGAAAGTCGAAATGGTCATCGCCCCAGGAGTTCCGGAGTCCGATCCGTACTTGGGAGTGCATCAGCCGGACCCGCACGGTGTTCTTGAATTCGTCGCCGAAACGATCCAGGAAGCCCGGTTTGGTCGCGTCGAAGAACCATTGCACGGTTTCGACATTGCGCACCGCGAATCGGTTGACGAACCGGCCGGTTGCCCCGACCGCCGAAGACACCTCGGCGCCGACGAAGGTGCCGATCGCGTCCTGGATCACCATTCCGACCTTGCCGGCCAGGGAACAGTCAATCCATAGCCGCCGGCCCTGTTTCCATACTCTCGGGTCGTGCCACGCCGGCGGATTGTCCAGGCTGGCAAAGAGATCCACCAGCTCCTGCGGTGGATCGTCCAGTGCATCGATACCCTGTTCAAGCGCTTGGTCGAGCAGTCGGCGGCCATGTTTCGCACCGATCTCGCGAAACTTCATGGCCACCGCGTCCATCAGGCGATCGCCTTGCCAGTAATGGTCGATGAACAACGCCAGCAGCTGGGACTGCCGCTCCGACAGCGACGTCGGTTTGAATGCGTCGAACACCGGCAAGGCACTCCAGGCCGGGTCGGGTTGTAACCGTGGGGGCGCCGGCCGCAACGGCATCCCCGGTTCGTAGTAGTAGTCGTAGCGGTGTCGCCCCGCCGTCACGGGCGTGGCCGGCGTCGCTGCCTTGGTCATCGCGAAGTCCTTCCCGCCATCGGCGACTCACGTCACAAATCCACGATAAAGCTGAACAGAACTCACTTACAATTCAGTTTTGTCAGGGCCAGCGGCTCCAACGCGGGGGACCATATGACCACGTCAAAGAGGAAAAATCCAACACAGAAGAGGGCCCAGGAAACGATCAAGCGGATCCTTGACGCTGCGGCTCAGCTTCTCGGCGGGATCGGTTATCACCAGTTGTCGACCAACCAGATCGCCGAACAGGCGCATGTGAGCATCGGAACGGTCTACCGCTACTTCAACGACAAGAGCGACATCATCTCGGCACTGCGGGCGCGGGCCGAAGGCGACATCATGCACCGCCTCATCGACGGGCTTGCGGCGGCATCGGCCATGGAGGCTCCGGCGGCAGGGCGACACGTGGTAACCACACTCGTCGAGGCGCTCGAACGCCATCGCGGCGTGATCACCGCGATCGTCAATGACCTGCCGATGGGCATCCAAAGCAACGTTCTGCCGACAATCGAGCAGCAGCTGTACCACATCGCCCGACTCGCCTTGCTGCAGCGTTTTCCGCAGCTGTCGGCGCGGGATACCGACGAAATACTTTATCTCGGAATGGGAATCGTGCTACACACCGCACTGCGGATCGCGATCGGACGACCGCCGCATCTGGACCGCGAATCGTTGATCGACCGAACCGCAACACTGGTGAGCGCGGCATCGATCGTGGCCGGTGACACGGCATCGACATCGGTAACCGCGCAGAACTGACAAATCTGTCGGACGCATAAGCGACGACAGTGTTCGCCGCCGGGACATCTTGACATTCCTATTACAGACGGTACACGATACCGATAGTAATGCGGACTGACGTGTCACACAGTTAATTGTCAGCACTGCCGGACGGAGCATCGGGATGGACTCAGCATTGACGACGGTCGGGCGGCCGGCCGAGGCGACACCTGAAGCCCCGAGCCCGCGCATGGTCCGTAACGGCGCCGTTGAGATCGCCGTCTATGAGCAGGGCAATCGCGCCGGTGAGACGTTGTTGCTGCTGCACGGCTGGCCAGACTCGCACCACATGTGGGACGGCGTGACGCCCCTGTTGACCGGGCGATTTCACGTGGTGACCGTCGACAACCGCGGTCACGGCAACTCGACCAATCCGAGGAGCTACCGGGAATTCACGTTGGATGCCCTGGCCAGTGACTACCTCGCGGTGATCGACGCTGTCAGTCCCGACAAACCCGTCCATGTGCTCGCCCACGACTGGGGCAGCGTCGCGATGTGGGAATTGGTATGCGACAGTTCCGCGCAACACCGGATCGCCTCCTTCACCTCGGTGGCAGGACCCAACGTGGCGCATCTGTTGATGTGGGCGCGCAACCGGTTGAAGCGGCCGACGCCGAAGAATTTGGGATTGGTGCTGGCACAGGCGGGGTCGCTCAGCTACATGCTCTTCCTCATGCTGCCGTGGCTTCCCAAGGTCACGCTCCGCCTGGTGGCGAAGCGGGATCGGTGGCGCGCCTGGCTGCATCGAGCCGAGGGCGCCAGTACGGACCAGATTCACCTTGGGCCGACGTTCGAGAAGGACATCGGCAACGGGCTCCGGATCTATCGCGCCAATTTGTTCTCCCAGTGGAAGCTTCGGGAGCGCTTCACCCAGGTCCCGGTACAAGTGATCGTTGGAAGCCGTGATCCGGCGGTTCGCCGGGGAAGCTTTGCCGACGAACCGAATTGGGCGCCGACGGTGTGGCAGCGCGTGGTCACGGGTGGGCACTGGCTGGCGTTCTCCCATCCGGAGTTGCTCGCCACCGCGACGGTCGAACTGATCGATGCGACCTCGGGCTTGCCTCCGGCAAGGGGTTTGCGTCGCGCCGAGATGGGAAGGCAGCGGCTGCCATTCGAAGACCAGCTTGTGGTGATCACCGGGGCGGGCAGCGGGATCGGCCAAGCGACCGCGCTGGCGTTTGCGCGAGAAGGTGCCGAGATCGTGCTCTCCGATATCAATCTGTCGTCGGCGAAAGAGACAGCCGCACTGGTCGCCGAGAAGGGCGGCACCGCGCACGCCTACCGTCTCGATGTCTCCGACGAGGACGCTGTCACGGCACACGCCGACGAGGTCCTTTCCGCGCACGGCGTGCCGGATGTACTGGTCAACAACGCCGGCGTCGGTCAGGCCGGCCGGTTTTTGGCCACCCCCTCTGCGGATTTTCGCCGGGTGCTTGAGGTCAATCTGTATGGAGTGGTCAACGGATGTCGCGCGTTCGGGCCGAGCATGGCACGCCGCGGCCTGGGTGGACACATCGTCAACGTGTCGAGCATGGCTGCGTACTCGCCGCAACAAGGCCTAAGCGCCTATGCGACAAGCAAGTCTGGGGTGTTCATGTTCTCCGACTGCCTGCGTGCCGAGCTCGCGTCGGCCGGTATCGGTGTCAGCACCATCTGCCCCGGTGTGGTGCACACCAACATCATTCGTAACTCGGTCGTGACCGGCCTGTCCGACGAGGAAGCCGCAAGAAAGGTCGCGATGGTCGACCGCGCCTACCGGCTGCGCCATTACAGCGCCGACAAGGTTGCCAAACAGATCGTCAAGGCCGTCAAGACGAACAAGCAGGTCGTCCCGGTGACGCCGGAAGCACGCCTCGCCTATCACCTCAGCAGGCTGGTCCCGGCCGTCGGGCGCCTGAACGCCAAATCGGTTGCGCTCGCTCGATGACGAATAATAGCCGGGGATAGGAGAGCCGTCGTGGTCACAGTTCCGCGTCACATCCAGGACGAATCAACCAGTGATCGGTTACGTCGCTGGGCCGACGAGTGGAAGCAGATGGCGGGCGTGGCGCTGTCGCGCTCGGAGGGTCCCAAGACCGGCCAGATCTACGACATCGTCGGCACCCAGAACTTGTTCGGCGAGGAATCGCTGTTCATCAACTTCGGGTACTGGCGAAACAAGCCCACGACATTGGACGAGGCAAGCCGAGACCTGGCGCGGCTCGTCGCGCAGAGCGCCGAGTTGAAGTCGTCGGACGTCATAGTTGACTGTGGGCCAGGCTATGGCGACCAGGACATCTTGTGGGTCAACGAGTTTGGACCCAAGCGCATCACCGGGGTAAATCTGGCCGCCGAGCAGATCAGCATCGCCACCCGTCGGGTTGCCGAAGCCGGGTTGTCGCAGCGGATTGACTACGTCAACGCGTCAGCCACCGATCTGCCGATGGACGACAAATCGTGCACCAAGGTGGTGGCGCTCGAATCCGCCTTTCATTTTCCGTCGCGGGTTGACTTCTTCACCGAAGCCTTGCGGGTGCTCAAGCCCGGCGGTCGACTGGTCACCGCCGACATCGTCCCGAAACGCACCGTTCTCAATGCATGGGCCCGCAGCGAGGTCGCCCGGCGCGGCTGGCGAAAGGCGTCGCGACGTGCGGTGCGGGCCGCGGTAGACCTCGCCGGGTACCGAGACTTGCTGCTCGACGTCGGGTTTGCCGAGGCAGTAACGCGGTCGATCACCGACGACGTCTACCTACCGCTAGCGAGATTCCTGCGCAAGCGCCTTGCCGATCCCGACATGCGGCATGTGAATCCGGTTATCCGGTATTCCTTTACCCCACGGGGTTTTCGGGTGGCCACACTGCAGTCGGACTACATCATCGCGGTAGCGCAGAAAGCCAAGAAGCGATGACGTTCACCGCACAACAGGGGGCCACGGCCCGCGCGCTGGAGTTGTTGGAACCGACGCAGTTAACGCGGATCCGGTCCGCGCGCGACGGCTATTACGACCTACTCGGCGATAGCGACCCGCCGGTACGCAGCATCCCGCAGCGCCTCATGCGCACGAGGGTCTATTCCGCCGGGTACCAGATCGGGCGGCCGATCGGTCTCAAGTTGGCAGGCGGCCCGAAGGCGCCCGG
This sequence comes from Mycobacterium kyorinense, assembly GCF_002101735.1. Classification (GTDB taxonomy): domain Bacteria; phylum Actinomycetota; class Actinomycetes; order Mycobacteriales; family Mycobacteriaceae; genus Mycobacterium; species Mycobacterium kyorinense. Next base: position 18,150 of record NZ_LQPE01000163.1, read on the forward strand.
CCGTGAGGAAGATCGGCGGCGGATGTCGAGCTGGCTGGGACTCAAGTCGGGCTCTGTCGTTCTCGACATCGGTTGCGGTCCCGGCAACTTCACGGGGTGGTTCGGCGAGCAAGTAGCCCCGGAGGGCCTTGCCGTGGGACTGGACGCATCGCATGCGATGCTGCGGCGTGCCGTCGTCGACAACTCCGGTTCGTGCGCCGCGTACGTGCGCGGTGACGCCGAGCACCTGCCATTCGGTGACGGCGTAGCCGACGCGGTCAGCTGTCTTGCCGCACTCTATCTGATCAACGACCCGTTCCAGGCGATCCGGGAACTTGCCCGCGTGCTCAAACCCGGTGGGCGCGTGGTGCTCCTGACCAGCCTGGTGCCTGGTCGCCGCGAAAGCGCGGTCCGCGCAGCCGTGCTGAATGCCGTCAGCGGTGTTCGATGGTTCGGCCGCGAGGAGGTCACCGGATTTCTCGGTGATATCGGATTCACCGGCATCGAACAGCACATCGCCGGCCTGTCGCAGACCGTCGTCGCAACGAAGAGAATGCGCTGACTCCCATGGCATGGCAACCAGATCAGATCCCCGACCAAAGCGGACGCACCTTTGTGGTGACCGGCGCCAACGGCGGGCTCGGGGAAATTGTCACTCGCGTGCTCGCGACGAAGGGCGCCACGATGGTGATGGCCTGCCGCAACGCCGAGAAGGCAAAGGCTGTTGCCGACACGATCGACGGCAACGTGTGCGTCGCCCCGTTGGATTTGGCCGACCTTGACTCGGTACGCGAATTCGCCTCCCAGCAAGCCGAATTCGACGTCCTGATCAACAACGCAGGCCTGATGAACATCCCGTTCAGCCGGACCCGTGACGGCTTCGAGACGCAGTTCGGGGTCAACCATCTCGGTCATTTCGCACTGACCGGTCTACTCCAGGACAAGATCGGCGACCGGGTGGTAACGCTGTCCAGCATCGCCCACCGGCAGACGCCGAAGCTGTGGATCGACGATCTCAACTACCAACGCCGCCGCTATCAGCGGAATCTGGCGTACGCGCAGTCGAAGCTGGCGAATCTGATGTTCGCGCGCGAGCTGCAGCGCCGACTGACCGAGGCCGGATCGCCCAAGAAGTCGTACGCGGTGCATCCCGGGGTGTCGGGCACCGATTTGTTCACCAAGACCGAGACAGTGCTGGACCTGGTCGCCAAGCAGGGAGCGCGGCTGGTCGGTCATCCCCCCGCGCAGGCCGCGCATTCGACACTGTTCGCGGCGACGATGCCGGACGCCGATCCGCAGATCTACTGGGGTCCAACGCGGTTGATGCAGACCCGCGGCCCCGTGCGGCCGTCGCCGTCGAGCAGGCTGTCGCGGGATCAGACGCTGTGGCGCCGGTTGTGGGAAGAGTCCGAGAAAATGACCGGCGTCACCTTCAACCTGTAGCGCGATTACTGTACACGGCCAGGGCTGCAAACGGGAGGGTTGCCGCCTTCGGGCGGTGAACAGATCGCTACGCGCTCGGCATGAGGCCAGATCGCCTTCGCCGCGGGAGAATCGCAGAACGTGGCCTCGGCCTCGGGAACCGGCAGCTGACCGGAACCGAGGTAGTTGGGGCCGGCGAGCATGTCGACCATCCCAAGCCCCTGTTCCTTGTGCATTCGGCAACTCGCCGTCAACACCCGGTTCGTGCCGGGCTCAAGCTGCTCGGCTTCGATCGTCACCACCGTCACCAGCGAGTACCCGGCGGGGGTTGGCAGGTAGAACCACAGATCGCGGCTGATGAGTGCACCGCCGTTGACCACGAGATAGCCGTCGCCGCTGGGATATACCGCCTGTCCCTCCATCTGAGTGCGTTCGAAATGCAGGCGCTCGCCATCTGCCCGCCACACGGAGAATCGGGTGTTCGGGCTGCCGTTGTAGGGATGTTGAGCCATCGGGATGATCAGTTCGTCACGGCCGTCCCCGTCGAGGTCCTGCAAGCCGACGGGGCTGGGACTCGACGGTTCGATCAACTCGTTGATGGTTTGGACGACCTCACCCGACGGGGCCGTCGCGATGACCTTCACCGCCAGAGGCCCGGGTGCCTCGGGCAGGTTGAAGTACCGGACGTCGAAGTCCAGGCCTTTGCTGTCACCTGAATGGAGGCGACAATCCTGGTGTGCCAATTGGGTTTTGGGGTTGATCACGGTAGCCGTCTGCGCGCATGCGGGCAAGGGTTTGTCCGCCGCCGCGGGCGGGCACAGCACCGTCGCGGCGCCGATCACAGCCAGGGCGGCGACGGCTATCGCGCAGCGCATGTCACCTCCCCGGTGGCGCGGGCTGGCCGGGCGCAGGGGCCGGCGCCGGCTGGGGAATTTGATCGGTATTCGCCGGGTGGCTGCCGGTCTTGGGGCCGATGTCGGAGACCTGCCAGGTGTCGCCGACTTTGTTTACGGTGATCTGCAGTGCGATCAGCGACACCTTGGGCTCCGGGTGCTGCAGGTTGCGGGTGGTCTGCGCAGCCGTCACGACCACCTGGTAGATGCCGCCTGGCTGGGCGACGGATTCGGCGGCCAGCACCTCACCGCTCGAAGTGACCTGCGCCTGCAGCATGACGCCCTTGAGCAGGTCCGCAGCGTTGGTGTACTTGTCCTTCAGCGGCTGCGATACGCCGCCCTGGACCGAGCGGAAAAATGCGTCGGGATCTTCGAAGGTGTACGTCAGCGACTTCTTCGCGTAGTCCTTCGCGACCTGTGCGGCGGCGTTCCGGTCGGCTTCGGCCCGACGCATCGCCGCCAGATCGTCGGCGACGCCTTGGTACTTGAAGAACCCGAACACCCCGCCGCCGATCATCGCCGCCGCCAACACGGCCGATACCCAGAGCCACGGGGTGCGTGGCCGCCGCCGGCGCACTTTAGACAGAGCGCGCGATCGCTTTTCGGTCCGTGCGGTGTCGTCGGCGGACTTGTCGGTGTCGTCGCCGTTTGCCGCTGGCTTAGCGGGGGCCTCGTCCGAAGCCTCGCCGTCCGTGACCATGTCGGTCACCCTATTGATCGTGTCTTCGGTCATGTTCATCCTCCATCATTGGGCTGCTGCTGCGGCACGTTTACTTGCACGCGGACACTGCCGGTGTCGTTAAATGTCGACTCCCAAAGATCCACCCAGTAGCCAGCGTGGAATTTGTAGTCGTGCACCGGCTCCGAAACTCGTTGCAGCGACTCGAAGATCACGCTGAACGAAGGGGCGAGCATGTCGAAGTACTGGGCGAGCTTCGCGACGAGCACGTTGGCCGTATCACCTGGGCCGAAAACGTTCTCACCGTCATGCGAGAAGTGGTCGAACGACTGGATCAGCCGGGTGAATGCCGGCACGGCGTCCGGCAGCACCTTGCCGGTTGCACTCAATGCCTCGCCGAGCCCTATTTCGCCCCACCCGGACGTCAGCCTCGAGATGTTGCCCACGAGCGCTGCCAGCAATTGCTTGTTTTCACTGACATATGTGGCGATCGAGTTGGCGGTGGCCCCTAGCACATCCAGGGCAGCGTCGTCGCCGGTCAACGCCTGGGCGACGTTGGTGACGATGGTGTGCACGTCGGCCGGGTTGACGACCGAGAGCAGCGCGTTGAACCGGGCGAGCAACTCGCTGACCGTGACCGTCGGTGCGACCCGGTCGGCAGGGATCACTGAGCCGTCGGTGAGGTAGGGCGGCGCAATGACTTTCGGCTTGAAGTCGACGTACTGCTCGCCGGCGACCGAGAGGGGTTCCACAGTGATCGTGGCGTCGGCGGGGACCGGATAGGCGCCGTCGAGGTCGAGGGAGGCGGCCAGCCCGGTGTGGGTGGCTTGAATACCTGTGACCCGTCCTACTCGGATCCCGCGCATCGTCACCTGTGATGTCGGCAGCAGCCCGCCCGAGTCGTGCAGCATGAGCGTGACATGGGTGAAGTGTTTGGTCGGTCCCGCATGGAGCACGCCGAACGACATATAGCCGGCGCCGAGAACCGTCATGATCGCCAGGATGGCGATGGTCACGGGTGCATTGACCTTGATCATGGCAGCAGTCCCATCGACCGCAGGACGTCGATCGCTTGGAAGGCCCCGACCCCCGAACCGGTTTCGGGGACCGGCACGCCCGTGGTGGCTGTCGGTGGATGCACCTCGGAGACAATGTATTTCGGCTCGTCACCGGGTACGTGCGGGGTCCATGGGTTGAACTTGTCGAAGTACGGGTTGAGCTTGTCGCGGATGAGTCTGACCAGCTTGTCGCCCATCACCGGCCCGGTCATGTCCATGTTGAAGAAAGACTCGGTCATCGGTGTGATGTAGGAGAGCAGTTCGATGATGTCGGGCGTGTACGGGGTGACCAATCGGTCCGCGGACCGGCCGAGGTCTTGGGCGTCGTCGATCAGCGCGAGAATGTTCAGGGTCACGCTTTCCAGGCCGGCGAGCTTGGGCGGCCCCTCGTTGACCAGCCGGTCGAAGGTGCCCGTGTTGGCCACCAGGCTGTTGCTGACGTTCTCTGCGTCGGTGACGAGTTCGTCGAGGATCGCCTGGTTGGCGGCCAGGTCGTTCAGCACGCCGCCCAGCTTGGTCTTGATCTGGTTCACCTCGGCGGCGTCCTTGGGGAACGCGTTGTTGAAGTTGACCACGGCCTGTTGCAGCGTGCTGATTGTGCCGCCGCCCAACAGGTTCGACACCGACCGCAACACATCTTCGACGTTGGAAACCGGGACGGTGTTGCTCAGCGGAATAGTGTCGCCGTTCCGCAGGCTTGCCGGCGCCGGGCGCTCCGGAGGCAGCAGCGCGATGTAGATGTCGCCCAGCACGGTGGCTTGCCGGAGCTCCGCGCGGGTGTTCTGCGGCAGCTGCACATCACCGGAGATGTCGACGTAGGCCACCGCCGTGTTGCCGGCGAGCTGAACCCGGTCCAGGACACCGACCTGCACTCCGCCGGAGTCGACTTTGGTTCTGGCGGGCACATTCAACACGCTGGAGAACTCGATCTTGATCGTGTATTTGCTGCCGGGCACATAGGACCCGGGCACCGGCAGCCGGGTGGGGTCGAGCGAACATGCGGCGGCCATGCTGATGGTCAGAGCGCTCAGCAGCGCGGTGAGGCTGCGTAGCCATCGTCCTGTCATGGCAGCCCGGCCCCCAGGATGAGGTCGGCCAAACCGAGGCTGGCCGGGTTGGAGGCGGTCCCGGGTGCGCAGGCGGCTGCGCTGCCCGGGGTGTTTCGCTGCCGCAGCACGGCGCAGATGTCGTTGGCCTGCTGCGGTGAAACCTCCACCTGCCCAGGGGCATACGTGACGTTCTGGTTGGCCCAGGCCGGATGGTAGACGCTTCCCAGCCAATCGGTGTAGGGCTGCACGCCGTTGATGACGCCCGCGATGTTTTGCGAGTAGGCGGCCAGATTGGCTCCAACCCAGGGGATGATCTTGTCGGTGAGGTTGAGATAGACCCGCGGAGCGAAGCGATTCAGCGCGTCCACCAAGATCGGCAGCAAGTGCACGACATGCTCCAGAGCCGAGGCGAAGTTGTCCGACAGCCCCTCGATCAGCTTCGCAGTGTCGGGCAGCGTTTGGATCAGGATGGCGAAGCTGTCCCAATTCTTCTGCTCCAAGAAGAGCGACGTGACGGCCTCGCTGTTGGCGAACAGCTGCCGGAACGCGGCGTCGGACCTGGCAGGGTCGCCCACCATGGTGGCCAAATCCCGCAGCGTTTGGTTGAGTTCGGGGCCAGTGCCGGCCAGCGAGCGGCTCGCCGCCTTGAGGCTGTCGTTGAGGGCTTGCACACCCGGCGCCGCAGACGGGTCCTGGCCTTGTTCGGGTCCCAAGATCGCATCCGCGAGTTTGCCTAGCGCAGAGAAGGTTTCACCGACGCCGATAGGGGTCTTGGTGGATCGCAGGTTGATGCACTGGGGGCCGGTGAACTTCGGTCCGCCCGCATAGGGTTTGGTGAGTTCGATGTTGCGGTCGGTGACGATCGACTGCGAGTAGGTGACGGCGCCGACATCGGCCGGTAGATCGAGATCCTTGGGCACGCTGAAGTCAACCTGGACATGATCGGCCATGTTGGTCACCGCGGTCACCTTGCCGACCTCGATACCCAACAGCGCCACCTTGTTGCCCGGATAAAGCCCGACCGCATCGGTGAATTCGGCGCACATCGCCCGGGTCTTGGCAAGTTTGGGCAGCACGATTTTTGCGCCGGCGACAGCGGCCGCTGCGATCGCGACCACCACGGCCAGGGCCAAGACCATCGCCACCCGGGAGCTCAGCCGGCGGCGGATCGCGGAGATTCTGGTCATGTCAGCAGTGCCTCATGATGCTGGGCAGACACAGGTCCTGTCCGGGCATGAGCCGGTCCTGCTGGTCGATAGCGACACCGTTGCCGCTCAGCATCGGCACCAGGACATGCATCAACTGGTCGTAGCCCGCGGCCGCCTTGGCCAGGCGCTCGGGCGCGGGGTCTGCGAACAAGGTGTCCAAGATGTCGTCGATGGCGTTTACCCACGGCGCAATCTCGCGGCCGTAGAACGTGATCGCGCGATCGACGATGCGGGCCAGTTCGTCGAGCACGGTGAAGTACTCGACGATGTCGACAGCCTTCGAGGTATACAGCTGCCCGATATGCGCGAGCTGCTCGACCACCGAAAGGAACTCCTTGCGCCGGGTGACCAGCACTCGCAGGGAATTGTTGGTGAAATCCAGCCCGCGATAGAAGTCGTCGGTGACCTGGCTGAGCGATCGGGTCAGCGCATGGGCGGACTCGATGACGTCGCGCAACGCGTCGGGATACTTGTTGGCTGCGTTGGCGACCTCGGTGAAGGTGTCGTGGATGACCTGGCCGTTGACCTCCTCGACGAGCGGGGTCGCCGCCTGCAGTATGTCGTTGATCTCGTACGGCGTTGTGGTGCGCTCCGGCGGAATCACCTTGCGTCCCAACGGAAGCGCACCCTTCGGATCAAGAGCCATGTAGTGGCCGCCCAGCGGGGTCAGCAGCTTGACTTCCAGCGTGGATTCGGAACCGACCGCCACCGACCGCTTGACGTCGAATTTCATTTCGACGACGGTCCCGTCCAGCCGGACGCTGGTAACTTTCCCGACCTTGACGCCGGCGATCCGCACCTCGTCGCCGGCTCGGACGCCGGCCGCAGTCGCGAGATGGGCGCTGTAACTGGCCTGCCCGGTCGGATTCAGGTAGGCGAAGGCACTGGCCGCCAGTGCGCTGACGATGACGATGACGCCGATGATTCCGCGCCGGCGACTGCGGGCCGCCGCGGTGCGCTCGTCGAGCACACCGCGCCGCCGCTTGGCGAACACCATTATTTGCACACCACCAGATTCTGATTCTCGAACGACACCTGCCCGACGCCCGGTAGCTCGACTTCGCCGGCCGAACAGGTCAAATCCCTTGCCGGGTACCTGTCTTGGATATCCGCGTGATCGGGCGTGTGCGGCAAATACGGTTGGCCCGTCGCGGGATCGGTTTCGACGAGCGAATCCCGCAGTCCTTGAAGCAGAGTCGGCACCACGGACAGGCCCGCGATGGCCCACGCGAGCTGCGGCGAGGTCCGCGTCGAAAAGTCGTAGAACGGGGTCGTCGTTCCATCGAAGATGCGTTCGGCATATTGCAGGATGTGCACGAGGCTTCGAAAAGCGGGCAGCTCCACGTCGATCGAGGCCCGGAAGGCCTCGGCGCGGGAGTTGAACTTGCCCAGCACGCCGCCAAGTGTGTCGATGAAGTGGAACAATTGCGCCGACTTACCGCCCAGGTCGCGGGAGATCTCGGACAGATTGCGGATCAACAGGGTCACGGCCGCCTGACGGTTCACGGCGACCCCGGAGATGACGTCGAGGTCATGCAGAACCGCCCCGATCCCGGTTTCGTCGCCTTGAATCACCCGCAGCAGGTTTTCCCCGAACTGGTTGAACTGGGCAGGGTCCAGGGTCTGGAAGACCGGCCGAAACCCGTTGAACAGCTTGGCCACATCGAACGACGGGATGGTCTGCTCGAGCGGGATCGTCGCTCCCGCGGCCAGCCGTGCGCCGGGCTGGGCCGGTTGAACGAGTTCCACGTAGCGCTGGCCGAGCAGGTTCTGATAGCGCACCGCGGCCACGGTGTTCTGGTACACAGGATGGTCGTCGAGCGCGGTGAAGTCGACCTTGGCAATGCGGCCGTCGAGCCGGACCTCCTCGACCTTGCCGACTTGCACACCGGAGATGCGAACGTCGTCGCCGGTGAACAGCCCTGACACATCGGAGAAGGCTGCGGTGTAGCGCGAGACCGCCCCGCGCACCGGGCTGCGTAATGCGGTCACCACGATCGTCGCGCATACCGCGGCGATCAGCGTGAAGACCGTCAACCACAGCACCGCTTTGGACACACCCCTCACTGCCCACCCCCCGGGGGCGCCGCGGCCGGCTCGGACGGCAGCGCAGCGGCCAACCCCGGCATCGTGTTCATGATGACCTCGGTTCGCATCTGAACCTGGCCGTCTATCACCGGGAACGCGGTGCTGATGCGGTCGAATAGACCCGGGAGCCGGTCATACGCCGGGAACCAGCTGCCGACGAAAAACGTGAGAGGGATTGCCAAGTTCAGCGTCGCGGCAACGGCGGGGATGAGCCAGTAGTTGTTGTCCACGATCAGCTGGCCGGCATCGATGAGCAGCCCACCGGTCTCGTTCAAGACGCGATTCGTCCGGTCGACTCCGGCGGGCTGCGCCAAAAACGCCAACCCGTCGAGCAGGTTGTTCATCAGCCCGAAAAGCGGAATGAACTCGTTGGCGCCGTTGGCAATTGAAGCCACCATCGACAGCGACTGCGAGAACGGCACGGTCTGGGCGTCGGCCAGGATCTTGGCGAGGTCGAACGCCGATCTGACCACCGGCTCGACCAGGTCGGTGCGTTGGCCCAGAATCTTGACAATGTGATTGAACTGGGGCGCGTCCAGGATCTCGCTGAGTTTCTGGGTCTGGCGCAGCATCCCGGTGATGGAGACAGCTTCCGTGCCGGCGGGCATCACCAGCGTCTGGTTCGCGCGCAGCGGGCCGCCTTTGCCGTCGCTGACGAGTTCGACCACGGCGCTGCCGAAGACGTTCGACGACGAGAACTTGGCTTTGGTGTCGGCAGTAAGGGCTTTCGCTTGGCGCGGGTCCAGCAGCACCGTCATTTTCTGTTTGTTGTATCCGATGGATTGCAGTGTCTTTACCGATCCGATGGCCAGGCCGTGGAACTTCACCTCCGCGCCCGGCGCCAGGCCCTCGCCGATGGTGTCGGCCACCACCGTCAGCGCAAATGTGTCGTCGTACTTGCCTGTGGCCAGTTGCTGCAGCACCAGAACGACGACGCCCAGCAGCGCGGCGACGATCACGCCGCGGATGCGCAACTTGAGGGAACTGGGACCGCGCCCGGCTTGATCTGAATACCTCGGCATGCCCTACCCCGATATCCGCACGCCAGAGTTGTTGCCCCAGAACAGCAATGTCAGCACCATGTCGGCAACAACCACGGTGATGATGCTGGCGCGGATCGCCCGCCCGGAGGCCCGTCCGACACCTTCGGGACCGCCGCCGGCGTAGTAGCCCTGGTAGCCGTGGATGGCGATGATCACGGTGACGAAGATGACCGCTTTGATCAGTGAGAACGCCACGTCGGACGGTTGAATGAACGAGTCGAAGTAATGGTGGTAGGTGCCTGACGACTGGCCGTGGATCACGTTGACCACCACTGCGCAGGACACGTAGCTCAGCACCAGCGTCAACACGTAGAGCGGAACGATCGTCATCATTCCGGCGATGACTCGAGTGGTCACCACGAAGGGAATCGATTGAATGCCTTGAGCTTCCAGCGCGTCGATTTCCTCGGAAATCCGCATCGCGCCGATTTCGGCGGTCATCCGGGTGCCGGCCTGGGCGGCAAAACCGATCGCGGCGATCATCGGCGCCATCTCGCGAGTGTTCGCATAAGCGGAGACGAACCCGGTCAGCGGGCCCATCCCGACCATGTCCAGCGCCGCATACCCTTCCACGCCCACCGAGCCGCCGACGGCGGCGCCGAGAAACACCAGGACTCCGATGGTGCCGCCCCCGACGATCAGCGACCCGTTGCCCCAGACCATGTCGACCAGCAGCGCGCCGGTCTGCCGCCGGTACCGGCGCAGCGTCCGGGGAATCGCGCCGAGCACCTGGAACAGGAAAGTGGCTTGGTGGCCAAGGGTTTCGGCCATTCCGGCACCTGTGCCGACGACCCACCACGGGCCACGCGCCGCCCAACCCAAGCCGTGAGGCAGATGCCGTGACGGGGTCGCCATCAGCCGACCCTCGTCGGCATGAACATGGTGACCAACTGGGTGATCACCAAGTTGAGCACGAACACCGCGACCACACCGATGACCACCGCCGCATTGACGGCGTCCGCGACGCCGCGCGCGCCGCCCTTGGTCTCCAGGCCGCGCTGACAGGCGATGAGGATCACCACTACGCCGAACAGCCACGTCTTGACCAGTGCGACAACGACATCGGCGACACTCGCGAACGAGGCGAACGAGGCGATATAGCTGCCCGGAGTGCCCGATTGGAAGCCCACATTGATCAGGTAACCCGCGCCTAGCCCCATGAAGATGATGAAGACGCACAACAACGGCGCTACAAACAGAATCGCGGCCAGTCGGGGTGTGACCAGCCGCTGCACCGGGTCGATACCCATGACGCGCAACGCATCCACCTCTTCGCGGATGGTGCGCGCGCCCAGGTCGGTGGTCACCGCTGAACCTGCCGCCCCACCGAGCAACAGCGCGGCCACAATCGGCGCCCCCTGACGGATCACGCCCAGGCCACCGGCCGCACCCGAAATCGACGTCGCGCCGACCTGCTGGATCACGCTGCCCACCTGCACGGCGACAATGACCCCGAACGGGATGGACACCAGCAACGCCGGTATCGCGGTGACGCTGACGATGAACCAGGCCTGGTTGACGGTGTCTCGCCACGGATGGCGCAACCGAATGAGGTCCGCCGCCAGGTAGATCCCCGACTGGGCGGCCAACTCCAAGAAGCGGCCCAGGGTCATCAACGACGCGTCGGCCTGGTTTAGGCCGTAGCGCAGCGGCCGGGCCAGCATCAGCAGCACCTGGCCGCCGATCGACGAATCCGACAGCGGCGCAGGCTCTTCCGGCGCAGCGGGCCTCTGACCGTTGGCGTCGACGTCGGCACTGCCGGTGGTCCCGCGCACAGCCTCTGAGGCCTCTTCCTGGGCCTCGGCCGCCGCGCGCGGGGCTGGAGTCAACGGCAAACTCCCCGCTTCACCCCGACACTGCGCAGAAACGCGCCGATTTCCGCCACTGCCGCCCGCGCAGGCGCCATCAGCAGCGCGGCGGCCTGGAACACGTGGAACTGTCCGTCCCAGACCTGCAGTTGGCATGGCACCCCTGCGGCGGCGATGCGGTCGGCCAATTCTTCGGCGCCGTCGTAGAGCACCTCGCGGGTGCCGACCTGAATCAACGTCGGCGGCAATTGCCTCAGGTCGGCCGATGCCAGCCGCACGGGCGGCAGCTCAGCAGCAGGCTGCGCCGCCACCGCGGCGAGCTTGCGGCTGATCGCCCGGATCGTCGACCCGGTCAGCAGGGGGTCGTCGGCGTCGTCGTCGACGGGAAAGTCAGGGTCGACCCACGTCATGGGAGACATCAGGGCCAACGCGTGGGGCCGGCCCAATCCTGCCCGCGCAACGGCGAGCGCAGTGGCGACGGCAAGGTAGCCGCCCGCCGAGTCGCCGACCACGCTGATGTTCTCCGCTGAATAGCCCAGCCCGATCAGCGCACGGAACCCGTCGACCGCGTCCTCGAGCGCTTCACCGAGACCGTGCCGCGGCAGCTGCCGGTAGCACACGGCAAGCGCCGGGCGCTCCGCGGCGTGGGCGATGTCGGCCGCCAGCCGTCGGTGAGTGTGCAGCCCGCAGGTGATGAAGCCGCCGCCGTGCAGATAGAGGATCGCGGTGCCGGAATCGGCGACCGACCGGGGCGTGATGAGCTCGGCCCGGCAGCTCGGCAGCGCAACCGTGCGCCGGTGTACTTTGCGCGGACGCGGCAACACGATGGCTGCCCCGTCGACCAGCGCAAAGGGCCAACGAGCGTCGGGGAAGCGCGCGAAGAGCGAGATCACCGGCCGGACGAACGTCACCAGCAGGGCCGCCAGGACGCGCGAAACCAGGCCCGGTCCGGGGAAGCGGACCAACTCGGGCCGGTTTCGGCCGGTGTGGTCGACCGCGGTTCCCGCGACAAGCGACATTGGACCTCCAACCGAAGCTCTACCAGGCGGCTAATTAGCAGACTGATGCGTCACTCGGGGAGAGTTAACCACACGGTGTGGCCTCTGTCACCCCCTATCGTGGGGACTGTTCGTCACGGGCTCTCTGGTTGGCCGAGGCCGGCTCGCAGAAGTTCGCGAGCTTGGCCCATGACATGATCGAGACCGCCCGGAAGGGGAGCCCCGCCCTGCGCGGGGAGCAGCATGGCGAGGCTCATGCAGACCAGCATCTCGCCCAGCACTTCGCTGTCGAGCCCGCGACGTAGATACCCCTTGGCGATGCCGTGGTCGATCTGCCGCTGCACCGAGTGGGCGAACGACCGAAAGATGTCTACAACCCGTTGGGTGAGCTGCTCGTCGATGGCACCGGCGTCAAAGACGATCAGTGAGACCACTTTGTTGTCGGCATCCGACAGCGAATGCAACGCTCGCCACGGTGCGGTCACCGCGTCGAGGAACTCGTCGAGGTTTTCGGCGAGCTCCTCCGGTGGAGACAGTTCCGACGCTCGCTCTTCCAACCCCAGATCGATGACAGCATCGAGGATTTCACGCCGATTGGCGAAGTAGTTGTAGAACGAGCCGTGCCCCAGCCCGGCCGCGGCGACAATGTCGGCGACCGAGGTGTTGCGGTAGCCGCGGTCGGTGAAGACTTCGAATGCGGCGCGGGTCAGCTGGACCCGACGGTCTGGCTGCGCGCTCGTCACCGATCGGTCTCCTCGGTGAACAGCGCGTGGCGCGCGAAATCCGCCAGCGCCGCGCGGTAGCGGTCGCGAGTGGCGGCGTCTCGCTGACCCATCACCTCGCGAAGGCCGGCGGGCAGCAGCAGCTTTGTGGCCAGCAGGCCCAGCACTTCGGGGTCGAGACCGGCCCGAATGAACCCGGCATCCTGTGCCTCCTCGAACAGGCTGGCCGTCATCCGCACCACGGTGGTTTCCACCCCGAGCATGCGCAACTTGAGCTCCTCGTCCATCGCTCCGACTTCGACAACCACCAGCGACAGCAACTCCGGCTGGCGGTCGAAGGTTTCGGTGATTGCCGACAGTGCAGCGTCAAGACGTTCAAGCAAATCGGTCGGCCCGCGCAGCGGTTCGTCGATGTGCAGCAGGGGCCGGACCACCCGGATCACTTCCTCGACCGAGTAGTCGAACACCAGGTCCAGCAGGTCCCGTTTGCTTGCCACGTAGCGGTAGAGGGTGCCCTGCCCGACACCGGCATGGCGGGCGATGTCGGACATCGTGGTCGCCTCGAAGCCGCGCTCGGCGAACACCGCAACCGCCGAGGCAATGATCTGCGCGCGGCGTTGCTCCTCGAGATTCTCGATCGGCGGCCGGCCCCGTTTGCGGCGGGGCGGGTTTGCGGCCTCAGCGACCACAGCGCCGATCCGATGGCATTGCGCGCCTCCCGCTGATGGATTGATTGTGCTGACTTGACCGATCGAAAGATTTCCCGGACTGCGGTGTCAGAACCAATCTAGCACCTGGTTAAGGTGAGCCCATGTCGAACGGCCCGGCACCGTCGAAGGATGCGGACGCGCTGGCGACGTCGCGGTTGGGCCGGGGCGCGCGGCTGGGGGGACTCGTTGCCAAGCAGACGTTGCGGCGGGTGACGATCAAAGCCGGATCGATCGTTGTCACCGAAAGCCGGCGTGAGGCGATGCTGGATCGGGCCAACGAGCGCATCGCGCGCGACTTCGTAGCCGTGCTCGGCAATATGCGCGGCGCGGCAATGAAAATCGGGCAGTTGCTGTCGGTGATCGACCTCGGAATCGTCGACGCACGTTCGCGGGACTACTTCCGCCAACAGCTTTCCAAACTGCAGGGCTCGATCAACGCCATGCCGTTCGAGACCATGCGCCCGGTGATCGAAGCCGAGCTCGGCGCCCCGGTCGAGCGGTTGTTCGCGTCGTTCGACACCGACGCGTTCGCGGCCGCGTCCATCGGACAGGTCTACCGCGCGGTGACGCACGACGGTCTCGACGTGGCGGTGAAAGTGCAGTATCCCGGTGTTCGCACCGCGGTGCGGGCCGACCTGAAAAACCTGGCGTTGTTCCTGCGCATGTGGAAGGCGGCCATACCCACCGTGGCGGCCCGTGAGTTTCTCGACGAGATCACTCACGAGTTGTCGCGCGAAGTCGACTACCGCCAGGAGTTGGCCAGCCAGGCTCGAGTCGCCGCCCGGTGCGCCGATCATCCGTTCATTCATGTGCCTCGCCCGATCGCGGAGTTGAGCTCGGAGTCGGTGCTGACCACCGAGTACGTGGCGGGACTGCCGGCCGCCGACGTCGCGCAGCTGCCTGAGGCCGAGCGGGACCGCATCGGGGAGATCATCTACCGGTTCTACCTCGGCTCGTTGTTTCACGACTGCGAGTTCAACGGCGATGCGCACCCGGGCAATTTTCTGTATCTGCCCGACGGTCGGGTCGCGTTCCTGGACTTCGGGCTCTACAAGCACATGGACCCCACTGCCGTCGAGTTCGAACGGCTTGCGGCGCAGCTGTGCATCGCCGGCGACGGCGAGGGTCTGCGGGCGAGCATGGAAGAGTACGGCGTGCTGAGGCCGGGATCGACAGTGTCGGCGCAGGATTGCCTGGAATACACGCTGGATGCCGCGGGATGGAATTTCGTCGACGAGTACGTGGTGGTGCGGCCGATCGACGTCAGCGCGGCCCTGCTGGGCGTGGTCAACCCGGCCGCCGAGTCCTTCCAGACGATGCGCAACGAGCGGCTGCCACCGGAGCATTTGTTTTCCCGTCGACTGGATTTCCTGCTGTTCGGGACCCTGAGTCAAATCGGCGCCGGCGCAAACTGGTTCCGCATCGCGGCGGAGTGGATCTACGGCGCCGAGCCGGTCACCGAGCTCGGCCGGGCCGAAGCGCAGTGGCGGCAGCGAACGGCGCAAAGCCACGACGGTCAGGACTCGTAGACGTAGTCGTCGAGGTCGAATGTCTTTGACGCACGCGTCGATTGGTAGGCAGTGGTCGGCCGCAAGAACGAGAAGTCGCCGTTCTTGTCGATGTAGTAGCTGTTGGAATCGATGCAGGCGCGGCCGTGCATCAGAGTCGCCGAGCCGCGGCGGTCGACGAACCGGTGGAACCGATCGTTGGCTTCGCCAGAGATCTCGACCGCGGTCGCGCCGCGGCGAAGAGCCTCGTCGATCACCCGCAGGGCGTGCCGTGCCGAGTTCTCGACCATGACGTGCCAAGAACTACCGGACCACGCGTACGGACCGAACACCATAAAGGTGTTGGGCAAGCCGGGCATCGACACCCCTTCGTACGCGGTGGCGCGCTGCGTGTCATAGAACGACGCGAGGTCGAACCCGTTGCGGCCCTTGACCGGCCGCATCCGATACACCAGCGGACTGTTCGACATTTCGAAGCCGGTTGCCAACACCAGCACGTCGACGTCGCGTTCGACGCCGTCACGGGTTCGGATACCGGTGGCAGTGATCCGCTCGATCGGGTCGGTTACCAGCGTGACGTGATCCTTGGTGAAGGTCTTGTAGTACACGTTCGACACGCTGGGCCGCTTACACCCGAATCCGTAACGCGGAGTGAGTTTTTGTCGCAGCTCACGGTCGCGGACCTGGGTGAACAAGTACGCTCGGCACGCCAGCGCCGGGATTCGCGCCAATGGCGCGATCTGCTTGCCGTAGACGGTTATTGCAACCAGACCAACCTCGACGAAAGCGGCGGCGATTCCGCGCACCAGCGTCTGCAGAAACGGCACGGCTCGGAATGCCGCCTGGACGATCTTCGGGATCGGGAAATCCGGCTTGGCGAATACCCAGATCGCCCTCCGTTGGTAGACGTCGAGCCTCGCAGCGGTTTTCGCGAGTTCGGGCACCACCTGGATGGCGGTGGCGCCCGTTCCGATGACCGCGATCCGTTTGCCGGCGGGATCGAAATCGTCGTCCCAGGCCTGGGTCTGGATCACTTTGCCGGTGAAATCTTCGAGCCCCGCGATGTCGGGAACGCGTGGTTCGACGAAGGCTCCGGTGGCGGTGATCACGAAACGTGCTGTGACGCTGGATCCGTCGTTCAAAATCAGGATCCAGAAGTGATTGTCCTCGTCCCAGTCGCGGCGCATCACCTCGGTTCGCAACCTGAGGTGGCTTCTCAGCCCGTATTTGTCGGCGAGGTGATTGATATAGTCGCGGACCTCGGCCCCCTTGGGAAACGTGCGCGACCAGAACGGCGATTTCTCGAACGAGAACTGGTAGACGATGCCGGGGATGTCCACCGCGACATCGGGGTAACGGTTGGAGTGCCACGTCCCGCCGATGTCGTCGGCGCGCTCGAAGATGGTGAAATCGCCGTGGCCGGCCCGTTGCAGATGAATCGCGACGCCGAGGCCGCCGATGCCGGCCCCGATGATTGCCACCAGCATGTCCGGCCGGCGACGGCCCGGAGTCGAGTCTGCCTCGGTGGACCCCAATTCGCTGATTGTCACGTAGTCACCTCCGGCGTGATATTGGCCGCAATGCGTGCGTCATATTCGGCTCGCGCCGTCCGGTCGATCGGGCCCATCGTTCGATCCGCGTTCACCAGCCGCCGGCCCGACAGCCACAAGCGCTCCGGGATGAGGCTCGCCGCGGTGAACAACGGCGTGAGACCCATCGGTGCGCTTGCCAGGGGCGGTCTGGTACGCACTGTCGAAACGATCCGCCTCGCCACAACATTCGGGGAGAGCACGCCGATACTCAACACGCCCAACGGAATGCCGTCGACCAGTTGGGTTTTGATTGCCGAGGGCAGGACCGCCGTGACCGATACGCCGTGTGGGCGCAGCTCCTCGCGCAGACTGCGGCTGAAGGCGGTCGCGGCGTGTTTGGACGCCGTGTAACTGGCCAGCCCGGCCGAGTGCAGCTTTCCCGCAGCCGAAGTGACGTTGACTATGTGTCCGCAGCCGCGCGCGATCATGCGCGGGGCGACCAGGCGTGCGGCGTGCATGTGCGCCGCCACGTTGACATCGAATACTGCTCGGGTGACTTCGGCTGACTCGGCGAGAAATGGCCCGATCGGCATGATCCCGGCGTTGTTGACCAGGATGTCGATCTCTCCCAGGTCGTCTTCGATCTCGTCGAGAAACATCTTGTAACTGTCGAGTTGGGCCACGTTGACGGGATAGGCGCGGATGCCGCGTCCCAGAAAGTCTGCCGCCGCCGAGGCCGCCTCGCCGTCGAGGTCGCCGATGGCCACTCGGGCGCCGCGCTGGGCGAAGCGTTTCGCGGTGGCCAGGCCGATGCCCCGGGCGGCGCCGGTGACGACGACCACTGCGCCGTCCAGCCGGATTCTGGGATATGTCCCGATCATGGAATCTCTCCGGAGACCAGTTCAACCCGGGCGGTTTCGGTCTGTGCGACCGGCTTTCGCCACAGATAGTCGTCGAACGGATAGCTGGCCGCCGCGCGCCGCGACTGCAACGCAGTGGTCGGCCGGATGTAGGGCATGTCGCCGTGGGAGTTGACGTAGTAGGTGCGCAGACCCTTGTTGCGAACCTGGAAGTAATGCTGAATGTTTCGGCCCTGATGCTGGATCTTCTCGTGGTAGGCCCGCTGCGCTTCGGCGGTGACTTCGACGTAAGCGGCGCCACGACGAACAGCCTCGACAATCGCCCGGACAGCGTGTTGAGCGGACGACTCCACCATGAAATGCCAGCCGGTGCCGGTCCACGAATAGGGGCCCACCAGCATCCACCGGTTCGGCAAGCCGTGCACGGCGACACTCTCGTAGGCCTGCAGCCGGTTCTGCGCGAAGAAGTCGCCGAGATCGAAGCCGTTGACACCCACGACCATTCCGGGTTTGTACGTCTCGGGGTCGGAGAACAGTTCGTAGCCGACCGCGACGACCAAAGCATCCAGCTGGTGTTCGCGGCCGTCGGCGGTTCGCACTCCGGAAGGTGTGATCTCACTGATCGGCAAATCCACCAACTCGACGTTGTCGCGGTTGAACGCTTGCAGAAACGCGTTCGACAACGTAGGGCGCTTGCCGAGCAGGCCGTACCGCGGAGTCAGAGCACGCCGGGTGCGCCGATCACGCACGACCGCCCGCAGATAACCGCGGTAGACGGCGCGTGCCCCCGAATCCATCAGCGCCGCCACAGGGTTCGCAATGGGCGGCGGCGTGTAAACCAGCAGCCGGGTCAGGGTCTCCACCAGCAGCAGCGCCACCCCGGAAAGAACCGCCTGGGTTGTCCGGCGGCCGAGAATCGCCCGCAGCCACGGGCCGATGGTGAAATCTGGTTTCGGCCAGCACCATACGGGCGTGCGCTGGAACACCGTCAAGGTCTCGACGAGCGGGGCGATAGCCGGGGTTATCTGTACCGAACTGGCCCCGGTGCCGATCACGCCGATCCGCTTGCCGGTCAGGTCATAGTTGTGATCCCAGTCGGTGGGCCGCAGGATCTTTCCGGCGAAGCTGTCGTAGCCGGGTATGCCGGGATCGTCTTTGGGATTGATGAAGGCGCCGACGGCGCTGATCACGAATCGCGCGGTGATCACGTCGCCTGTGGCTGTGTGCAGCCGCCAGGCCATGGCCGTGTCGTCCCACTGCTCTTTGACGACATTCACTCCGAATCGGATGTGCGGATACACGCCGTGTTCGTGGGCGACCGCATCGTGGTAAGCCCAGACCTCCGCGCCGGCGGGAAACATTCGTGACCACGTGGTGTTCTTGGCGAACGAATACTGGTAGGTGAAGCTCGGGACGTCGACGCCGATGCCGGGATAGTCGTTGTCGCGCCAACTTCCGCCGGGTGCGGCTGCGCGTTCCAGGACCACGAAGTCGTCGATGCCGGCCTCGAGGAGCCGGACCCCGGCTGCGATGCCGCCCGGTCCGGCGCCGATGACGGCCACGTTGCACTGCGGATTCATGTGTGGTCCTTGCTGTTTAGCCCTAGCGGGATTCCCGATGTGAGTTGCGGCGGCGCGTGCGACGGCAGTTCGCGTTCCAGGCCGCCCAACCCGATCCAGAAGATCGGTTGCAGGACGGCTGCGACCGGGCGCAGCGCAAAGCGCACACCTGGTATCCGACGCAGGTATCGCGGTGCGCAGGCTAGCGTCCACTTCACCGTGGCATGCCCGGGATTGTCGGCCGGCTCCACCCGGTATTCCTCGCACCAGGACCCGAACACCGGCAGTGTGGCATCAATCGCGGTGTAGCGCATCGTCATTCGCGTCGCATCGAATTCGATGAGCTGCTCGTGCTGGGCGAACACCAGCCACTTGTGGACGTGCATCTGGAAATCGCGGACCACGCCCGCGGCCGGCTCAGTACCCACCGGGTAGCGGCATCCCCACACCGTCGGCAGCCAGGACCACATTCGGCTGCCCGCGATGACCCCCCAAACGTGTTCCGGCGGGGCAGCGAAGCTGCGTTGGACGTATGTGACGAACGGTGCCGTCTCGAAGAATTCGTCGGCGCGCTCCGCGGTAATCGGTATGGCGTCAAACCGCATGTCTGACCTCTCGTGCATGACTACTCAGGCGGGTGAACTCGTAGTCTGACGCCGGGAACCGCACGCTGCGGCGGCGTGACTGCAGGATGGTCCACGGCCGCACATACGGCGTGTCCCCGTGGGAGTTGATGAAGTAGCTGTTCGAACCTGCGCAGTTGAAGCTGAAGTATCGCTGAAGGTTGGCGCCGCTGCGTCGCAAGCCCGCCTGGAACCGGGCCAGTGCATCCCTGGTGACTTCGACCCGGGTGGCGTTCTGGGCACGAGCCAGCTCGATCACGGCGCTGATGTGCCGCATCGAGTTTTCGAGGATGTAGTGGAAACTGGTGCCCGTCCATGAATATGGTCCGACCATCATGAACCGGTTCGGCAGACTCGGGACCGTCACACTCTGGTAGGCCTGCAAGCCGTGGCGGTGATAGAACTCCGCGAGGTCAAATCCGTTGCTGCCCAGGACCGTCCCGATCCGATACGTTTCCGGGTCGGAGAACATCTCGTAGCCGGTGGCCAGCACGAGGATGTCGATTGGCCGTTCCACTCCCGCGGTGTCGACAATTCCGTGTGGCGTGATCCGGTCGATTCCGATGCTGATCAGCTCTACGTTGCGGCGGTTGAACACCGGAAGATAGTCGCCGCCGAGGGTGCCTCGCGTGCACCCTGCCCCGAAGCGGGGACGAAGCTGGGATCGGACCTGGCGGTCGCGGACTTTGTAGCGCAGCCACAGCATGTAGGCCAATAGCGCCACGCGGTCGAAAACTGCTGCGCCCAACCGAAAGAGCGGTCGGGGTGTGTAGATCAGAACCCGAAGCCCCGCCTCGATAAACGCCAACGCCACCGAGTGCACCGCGTTGGCGAACCGGCGTTTCGCCAGCATCCGCTGAAGCACAATGGGAATCGGGAAGTCCGGCTTCGGGAAGTACCACTGCGGAGTGCGCTGGTAAATGTCGAGTCTGGCAACGTCACGGGCGATCGCCGGCGCGATCTGCACCGTGGAGCTGCCGACGCCGATGATGCCGACTTTCTTCCCGCGCAAATCCAGATCATGCTGCCAGCGCGAGGGAATCAGTACGGGTCCGGCGAAGCTGTTCAGCCCGGGGATGTCTGGCTGGGTTTTCGGGTTGATGTAGGCACCGATGGCGCTGATGACAAAGCGTGCGGTGATGACGTCCCCGTCGGCAGTGTGCAACTGCCACTGGTGGGTTTCGTCGTCGAAAACCTCTCGCTCCACTCGGGTGTTGAACCGCGCGTGCGGGTAAAGGCGGTGGGTCATAGCCAAATCGAGGATGTACTGCCGAATCTCGTCGCCGTCGGCAAAAAACCGTCGCCAGTTGCCTTTTGGGGCAAACGAGAACTGGTAGGCGATCGCCGGGATGTCGGCGCCCACCCCGGGATAGGTGTTACGCAGCCATGTGCCGCCGAAACCTGCATCCCGGTCGATGATCACGAAATCGTCGATGCCGATTTCGCGCAGTTTGATCGCGGCGCAGATCCCGCCCAGGCCGGCACCGATGATGGCAACTTCATGGTCGGGCGTTTCATCTGGCTGCATTGCGTCCTTCCATCAGTCACCGGCTGTTGTCGCTTCGGAAATAATCGGACTGATATGTCACTCTGTCAAGCCACATGCGGGTCCCGCCGGCTTGTCGATTACGATTGCCCCCGTGTCGACGCGCGTTGCCGCTGGTCGAGGGCGCCTCCCGAATCTGACTGGAGATGCCCGGGCCGACCGGTGGCGTGAGCACCGGGCTGCCGTGCGCGCCCAGTTGGTAGATGCCACACTTCGTGCGATCGAAGAGCACGGTCCGCAGTTGTCCATCGACGACGTCCTCAAGACGGCCGCTGTGCCGCGCCCGAAGCTGTACCGCTTCTTCGAGGACAAGGCGACGTTGTTCGCCGCGGTCGCCGAACGCGTGCAGGAGATGATCATCGAGCGAGTGGTGCCGCATTTCGACGTCACTGCAACGGCGCGGGAGTTGGTCCGCTCGGCGCTCACCGGATATGTCGACTTGGTCGACGAGCGGCCCGCCCTCTTTCGCTTCCTGGTTGGCTCGCATTTCAGGGGCGGGCGTTCGGCCGCGGAGTTGATCGACAGCGGCAGGCCGCTGTCGGATGCCATGGTCGAGGTTTGGGCCGCCGTGCTCCGGGCGCGCGGTGGATGCAGCGGCGATCTCGAGTATGTCGTTGATGCTGCGCTTGGGTCGGTGACGCTCGGCGTGCTGCGCTGGCTCAATTCTCCGACGATCAACAAGTGCGCTCTGGTCGAGCAGCTCACCTGCTTTGTCTGGGGCGCGCTTGCCACCACGGCGGCGGCGCGCGGTGTCGTCATCGACCCCGACGAAAGAGTGCTACCGCTCGACAGCGCCGGCTGAGCGCCCCCGGACCTCCGCGGATAACCGTGCTGCCAGACACCCATACTTGACAGAGTGACGTATCAGTCACATTATTTGTTGATCCGCAGGACGGTGGAGGATGACGATGCGGCCAGCCCCGGCACCAACCGCAAGGTCGTCATGACCGTCGGCGCCCGGCGGGCGATATGTGCACGTGCCAGTTGTCGAGTTTGGCACCGGTCTCGCGGTTTGCCTTGTCCTGCAATAAATCTCGGTGCACGCACAGGCGTGTCGCTTCCGACGGCCGCTATCGAAGACAGGTCTTGCGCGGCGTGGTGTCGCGCAGTACCGTCTGTAACTAGTACTACTAGTACTAGGTACTAGACGTTCAGGAAGGGGCTGGGCTATGGCCAGCGGGCATGCAGGACGAGGAGCCGTCGCCGTCGTCGACGCGGCCGGGAAAACGGTCGGCTACCCGAAGACCAGGCGGATTCGCTTCCGCTTCGGTGAGGACCGCACCTACGGCAAGTACTTCGTCAACGACGACATCGTGTTCAGCCACTTCGTGGCGGGCCTATCGGCTGCTTTTCCGCCCGGCGAGGAGTCGTTCATCCGGTCGGTGCGCAGTTTCGCCGACCACATCACCGACCCGACGCTGAAGAAGCGGGTCGCCGGGTTCATCGGCCAGGAATCCATGCACGGCCAAGAGCATCGCCGGCTCAACCAGAAGCTCGTCGAAAAGGGCTACCGGATCGAGTGGTGGGACTCGAAGCCGTGGAAGGAAAGGCAGATTCGCTTCGAGCAGCGGATTCCGAGCCGAGTGCATCTGGCGATGACCGCGGCTGCAGAGCATTACACCGCTGTGTTGGCCGAGCGAGTGTTGTCCAGCGACGAAATCCAGGCGATCCCAGGCGATTCGGAGGTATGGAATCTGCTGAATTGGCACGCGCTGGAAGAACTCGAGCACAAATCGGTGGCGTTTGACGTCTACCGGGCGGTGGGCGGTTCCGAGCGTGCGCGCATCGCGGTGATGGTGGCGCTGATTGCTCTCACGATTCCGCTGACCGCCACGTCACTGGCCGTCTCGCTGGCGCGCGACCCTGTCGCGCGGCGACAGCCCGTCCGATTGGTTCGGGAGACCTACGAACAGCTGCGCGGCCCGCTGTTCAAAGGGCTGTTCCGTGACCTTGCCAAGTACCTGCGGCCGGGCTTTCATCCCGACGACATCGATACGACGGCCTTGCTGAGGCGTTGGCAGACAGAGCTTTTCGGTGCAAACGGCGCACTCGTCGACCACCTGAAGTGATCCGGCGAACATAGGAGAGACATGGTTACGTCCAAGGCGATGACGTCCACTAACACGACGGTGCCGACGGCCTCTTACCCGAAGGTTCGCCGGATCAGGTTCCGCTTCGGTGATCCCGAACCGATGAAACATCATTTCGTCGAGGGCAACATCGTGCTGAGCCACCTGCTGGCACTGCTGTCGGCCGGTTTTCCGCCGGGTGAGGAGTCGTTCATCCGGTCGGTGCGCCGTTTTGCCGATCGGGTAACCGATCCGGTGCTGAAGAAGCGGGTTGCCGCGTTCATTGGCCAGGAATCGGTGCACGGTCAAGAACACCGTCATATGAACGAGAAGCTCATCGAGATGGGCTACCCGATGGTGCGACTGTTCACTTTTGGCCGCGACAGCCTGCGCCAGCGGGTGATGGAACGGGTCGAGAAAGTGGTGCCCGCGTATGTGCACCTGGCGATGACGGCAGCGGCCGAGCACTACACTGCGACGCTTGCCGAGCGCGTGCTATCCAGCGACGAGATCCAAGCCATCCCAGCGGATCCGGAGGGATGGCACTTGCTGAACTGGCATGCCATGGAGGAGTTGGAACACAAATCGGTGGCGTTTGACGTCTACCGCGCGGTCGGCGGGCCGGAGTGGATCCGGATTGGGGTAATGGCGGTGATGTACGTCTTCACTATCCCGGTCGTCACGGTCGGGGTGGTCTTGTCCATCCTGACTGATCCTCGGGGCTGGCGCCCGATCCGGCTACTGCGCCAAACCCATTACGTCTTCCGAGGGCCGATCCTGAACGGGTTGATGGCAGACCTGCGCAAGTACATGCGACCAGGTTTCCATCCCGACGACATCGACACCGGTGCGCTGCTGGAGCAGTGGCGCCAGAACCTGTTCGGTACTGAAGGCACTCTCGTCGGCCACTTGAAATAACTACCAAGCACGTTTGAAGGAGTGAATTGCGATGGCTGCTGATCCGATAAGGGCAGAGGCGCCAGCGAACCAGTATCCGAAGGTGCGGCGGATCCGGTTCCGGTTCGGAGATCCCCAGCCGATGAACCATCATTTCGTGGAGGGCGATATTCCGTTCAGCCACCTGGTTGCGGTGCTGTCGGCCGCTTTTCCGCCGGGAGAGGAGTCGTTCATTCGGTCGGTGCGCCGCTTTGCCGATCGGGTAACCGATCCGGTGTTGAAGAAGCGGGTTGCCGCGTTCATCGGTCAGGAGTCGGTGCATGGCCAGGAACACCGCCGGCTCAACGAAAAACTCATCGAGATGGGCTATCCGTTCGTTCGGCTGTTCACATTTCCCCATGACAGCCGCCGCCAGCGGCTGATTCTGCGTATCGAGAACCGCGCCCCCGCGCTGGCGCATCTGGCGATGACGGCGGCCGCCGAGCACTACACCGCGACGCTTGCCGAGCGTGTGCTCTCCAGCGACGAAATCCAGGCGATCGCTGAGGATCCCGAGGTCCGCAACCTGTTCAACTGGCATGCTGTCGAGGAATTGGAACACAAGTCCGTTGCTTTCGATGTCTATCGGGCGGTCGGCGGGCCGGAGTGGCTTCGCATCTCGGTGATGGCGGTGATGTACTACCTCACCATCCCGGTGGTGACGGTGGGAGTGCTGCTGTCCATTGCGACGGACCCCAGGGGATGGCACCCGATCACAGTGCTGCGGCAGACCATCGGGCTCTTCCGAGGACCGTTGGTGAAGGGCTTGATGGCCGACCTGCGCACCTACATGAGACCAGGATTCCATCCGGACGACATCGAGACCGACCACCTGGTGGAACGGTGGCGGCAGGAGCTGTTCGGCGCTGAGGGCACTCTCGTCGAGCACCTGAGGTAGGGGAGGATCTGCGTGAGTACAACTGTCGACATCGAGCCGGCGCCGACCGACGAGCGTGTGACTCCCGACTACGAGGTCGTCGTCGTCGGAGCGGGATTCGGCGGCATTGGCGCAGGTATCGCGTTACAGCGGCAAGGAATTCACAACTTTGTGCTCGTAGACAAGTGGGATCAGGTCGGCGGGACTTGGCATGCCAACACCTATCCCGGTGTGGCGGTGGATATTCCGTCGTTCGTCTATAGCTTTTCCTACGAGCAGCGCGGTGACTGGTCACGCCTGTTCGCGCCAGGGGAGGAGCTGCGCGACTACGCCAACGACATGGTGGACAAGTACGGTCTGCGGGAGAAGCTGCGACTGAACACCACGATTACCTCGGCAGTCTTCGATGAGCTCAACTGCCTGTGGCGGTTGACCACCGACGGCGGCGAGCAGATCACGGGCCGATACGCGGTGATGGCGGTCGGCGGGCTGGAAAGCCCGAAAATGCCGGATATCCCGGGCCTTGACAGTTTCGGCGGCACGCTGATGCACACCGCGTTGTGGGATCACGACGTCGCGCTGGAAGGCAAGCGGGTCGCGATCATCGGCACCGGTGCGACCGCGTTGCAGGTAGTGCCGGCCATTGTCGACGAGGTCGATCACTTGACCGTCTTCCAACGCACTCCCATCTGGGTGTTCCCCAAAATCGACATGGAAATGAAGTCCGTCGGGCGTTGGGTCATGGGACGCAGGCGGCTTCGGTCGGCGATCCGCCTGGTGGGCACCGTGGCGACGGAGATCGCGATGAGCGGCCAGCTGGTCGGTCCGCGCTGGCTGACCGACGCCAGCCGGCGAATGGCGGAAATCCCGGTGCGGCGCTGGATGCGCAGCCAAGTCGACGACCCGGTGATCCGGGAGAAGCTGATCCCGCGCTACGGGCTGGGATGCAAGCGACCGTCGATGTCCAACGACTATTTGAAGACGTTCAACCGCAGCGACGTCAGTCTGGTCACCGAAACCATCGACCGCATCACCGAAACCGGTGTCCGCACCATCGACGGCATGGAGCATTCGGTCGACGTATTGATTTGCGCGACCGGCTTCCGGCTGTGGGACAACCGCGCGGTTCCGCCTTTCCCGGTCATCGGTCGCGACGGTGTCAACCTCGGACAATTTTGGGACGAGTACCGGTACCAGGCCTACCAAGGGGTTTCGGTGCCCGGGTTCCCCAACATGTTCACGATCACCGGGCCGTACGGGTTCGTCCTCGGGTCCTACCTATGGATGATCGAGGCAACCTCGGCTCATCTGAGCCGCGCGATCGCAGAGGCCAAACGCCTCGGCGCAACCATCTGCGAGATCCGCCAGGAAGCGCACGACGAATACTTCCGCAAGTGCCTGAAGCGTCAGGAGCGCAACTTCCTGTTCACCCCAACCTGCGCGGGCTCGAACACCTATTACATCGACAACAAGGGCGACTCGCCGTTCCGGCCGTCGACGCACGGTGAGATGTATTGGCAGAACCGTCATTACAACTTGGATGTCTATCGCTACAGCCTCGGTCCTGCGGTGCACGAGCACGTCGCGGCCAAGTCGAAGGAGAACGCGTGAAGATCAACAGGTTGCATCCCCGTCTCGTCGTCGTCACTGGTGCGGGGAGCGGCATCGGCCGGGCCACTGCGATCAAATTCGCCAAGCTGGGCGCCCACGTGGTGGTCTCCGACATCGACCTGGACGCAGCATCCGCTACCACGGCGATGATTCGCGGCAACGGGCGAAGCGCCTCGGCGGCGCAGCTTGACGTCACCGATCCGGAAGCGTGGGAGGCGTTCGCGCGTGACGTGCTCGCCGAGCGCGGGTATACCGACGTGTTGGTCAACAACGCCGGAATGCTGGTCGGTGGACCGTTTTTGGAGCTCAGCCCGGCCGACTGGGAGCGGCAGC
Organism: Mycobacterium kyorinense; assembly: GCF_002101735.1. Classification (GTDB taxonomy): domain Bacteria; phylum Actinomycetota; class Actinomycetes; order Mycobacteriales; family Mycobacteriaceae; genus Mycobacterium; species Mycobacterium kyorinense. Next base: position 45,261 of record NZ_LQPE01000163.1, read on the forward strand.
TCAGCGTGAACCTGATGGGCGTTGTGTACGGATGCCGGGCGTTCGGCGCGCAGATGGTGGAACGGGGCAGCGGGCACATTGTCAACATCGCCTCGGCCGCGGCATTCACACCGACACCGGTGATGGCCCCGTACTCGGTGTCCAAGGCTGGGGTGAAGATGTTGACCGAATGCCTACGGCTGGAGCTTGGGCCCAAAGGTGTTGGGGTCAGCGCGATCTGCCCGGGAGTGATCAACACCAATATTGCCGAACACGCGATCACCGTCGGCGTCGACCAAGAACTGATGGATCGGGGAAAGCGGGTCAACCGGCAGCTCCAAGAACTCGCCGAGAGGCTTCCGTTTGCTCCGATGAGCCCCAATCTCGTCGCGCGTGCGGCTGTACGCGCGGTGCGGTTCGACCTCGCGGTCGTGCCTGTGCGTACCGAGGCCTGGCTGGGTTATTTCATGCTGCGCATTGCGCCAGGCGTCAACCGCCGTATGACCCAGCCATTTTCGGTGGACACGCTGGAGAAGCTCGGCGAGCGACTGCTGGAGCGTTTCGATGCCAAACCGCTCGATCCGCCCGGTGGTCGCCCTGACGTGCAAGCTGCGCCAGTGCCCAGTTCGCGTGGCTAGACCGACGATGACCAGCGACCGATCGGAGGTGCTGTGCCGACAGTACGGCCTGACGCTTCCTGACGCCTGGCTCAATGTCAGGGAATGGGGCGCGACCGAGCCTGATATCACAGTCGTGCTCACCCATGGCTGGACCCTGTCCGGTCGGCTCTGGGAGGACGTCGCCACCTCGATCGCCAGGGCGGAGCCGTCGGTGCGGGTCATCGCCTACGACCATCGGGGCCATGGCAATTCGGCGTCGGTGCCGACCGCTTCGATCGAGCAACTCGCCGACGACCTGGCCGCTGTGGTGGCCCGGACGGTCCCGGCAGGGCCCATCGTTTTCGGTGGTCATTCGCTGGGCGGAATGACGCTGATGGCGTTGGCGCAGCGGCACCCCGCCATTGTCGCCGAACGCGTCGCCGGGGTGGCGTTCGTGGCGACCAGCGCCGGGAATCTGCTGGGCACGATCAGGCGGGTTCCGGGCACCGAGCCCGCGATGAGAGCGGTACTTGTGCCGGCGGCCCGGATCAAGCTACCCAGCAGGCCGCTGTTGCTCGTTCGGCAAGGTGGTCGCGCAGCGTACGGCAAGCAGCCGCGACGCCACGATATGAATCGGACCGTATTGCAGGCGGCACAAAGCGATCCGCGTGCTGTTGCGGCGCTGGGCCGATCGATCCTGCGGCACAACCGCTACGACGCCTTGCCGGCATTCCGCCATGCCCACGCCGTCGTCATGGCCGGTACTCGGGACCCGTTGACCTCGCCTGCCCATGCCCACCGGATCGCGGAGCAGTTGCCAGGCAGCCAGCTTGTCGTCTTCCGCGGCGCCGGCCACTTCCTGCCGTATGAGCGCCGCGAGGCGGTCACCGCCCATCTGCTCAATCTGGTTGCCAAATCCCGTAATTCGGAGCGAAGCATCGCGGGCGTCGCCGGGTGAATCCGCGTACCGCGTCAGCCTTCGGAGGCTTATGTCGGCCCCTCGCCCGGGCTTTGGCTGTGAACCACGATGGGCGCGCAACCTGTACATGCACACCCGGCCCGACCCGCTGACGGTGTGGTCGGTTCGGCAAACGCTGAAGGTGATGCTCAACAGCGCGCACCTGCTGCCCGGCCCGCTGCCCGAATTTCGGCAAGCGCAAGCGCGAGTGACCGGTGTGCCGCTGCAACCGATTCGCTTCGACCCAGACAAGATTGCCGCCGAATCCAAGCTGAGTCGCGGCGCCATCGAGCGGCTGGCCGAGGGTGCTGCAGCTCCACGGAAACCGACCAGACGCCGCGAACGCGTAGCGGCGGTCACCTGAGCTGTCGCAGGTTCATGCCCAACCCACGCGACGACGCCACTTGTCGTATTCCGCGCGATGCTCGGCGGGATTTCCCGGCGGTCGTGCGCCGCAAGTGACGGCTCGCTGACGTTGGTGCGCAATCGCTTCGGCCAACGGTCCGAGCCCGACGCTCGCGCGCCGAAGGTCGACGTCCGCGGGATCGCTGATGGGTCGTGGCGACAGATATCCGTCGTCGTCCCACTCGAATTGGGTTCCGTAGAGCTGTCCACGACCCTCCAAACACCTGATCCGATCGGTGAGCATCGCGAGCTGCTTGGGGTCGGCTTCACCGGCGATGACCGCAGCCTGCAGCAATTCGCGGCAGCGTCGCTGGAAATCGGGTCGGCTGATGGCATGTTGCGCGATCCGGAAGGCCGCGTCGGCGCCGTCATCGCCAACGCGGGAAACGGCGGGCCAACCACCTTCGAGCAATTGCTCGAGCCGATCGGCGTTGCGGTTATGGACCTCCTCCATCGCCGGGTGATAGCCGTCGAACACCGAACCATCGGCGGCAAGCCGAGCCCAAACCGAATCGTCCTCGGCGATCATCTGCAGGAGTTCTTCTCGTAAATTCATGCCGCGGCGGTCTCTTCGACGATCTCGTCGGCCACCGCCAACGCCAGCGCCATGATCGACACCTGCGGATTGACCTCAGGGCAGCTGGGCAGGATCGACGCGTCGGCCACCCACACCCCCTCAATTCCGCGCAGTCGGCCGCCCGGGTCGACCGGGCAGCGCAGCTCGTCGTCGCCGGCCGCCGCCGTGCCGGTCGGGTGAAAAGCCGCCAGGTGCAAGCTTTTCGGGTTCGTGCCTGCCAGCACATCCTGCAGCTCTGGCATGCTCGTTACGGTCGGGCCGGCGGGCAGCCCGGTCAGCACCTCGACGGCACCAGCGGCGAACAGTAGCCGGCCCATCGCCTGCAAGGCGGTCATCACCTTGCCCGTGTCGGTAGGGGTGATGCTGTAGCGCAGCAGCGTTTCCCCGCGTACCGAATAGACCCGGCCGACGCCCCGGTCGGCCACCATAGCGCCGAAGGTCGCGATGTGGCTGGCGCGGTCGAGCCAGTCGAGCAGCTCGGCGCCGTAGCCGGGATACACCATCGATCCCATTCCCGGCGGCGTCGAGGTCGCCTCGATCAGCACACCGTGCGACTCGTGCAGCTCGTCGACCGCCGCGCTCTGCAGCACTCCTCGCCACGCGGTGATGTCGTGGTCGAAGCGACCGGCCAGCATCGCCGCCGGGTGCAGTGCCAGGTTGCGGCCGAGGCGCGGATGCCCACCAATGCCACTGCGCCGCAACAGCCCCGGCGTTTCCGTTGCGCCCGCCGCGACCACGACGGTGCCAGCGAGCACATCGACCGCGGTGCCGTCGGGCCGACGCGCCCGAACCCCTTCTGCGCGACCGCCCGAATGCAAGACCCGCTCGACGCGAGCGTCCGACACGATTCGCGCGCCGGCCGCACACGCCTGCGGCAACGCGTTGAGATGTACACCGAACTTGGCGTTGTGCGGGCACCCGATTGCGCACTGGCAGCAGGCGTCGCAGCCCGGCGCGTTGCGGGGGATCGGGGCCGCCCGCCAGTCCAACGCGGCCGCGCCGTCGAGCATTAGCCGCCCGTTGCGGCCCATGATCTCCACCGGCACCGGGGCCACCTGCAGCGTCTGCTCGACGTCGTCGAGATAGCGGGTCAGCCGGTCCGGATCGGCCAATTCCCAACCGAATTCGTCGCGCCAGCGCTGCTGCACCGGCAGCGGGGGGCGATAGCAGGTGCCGGAGTTAACGACGGTGGTGCCGCCGACCGCACGGCCGATCGGCAACACCACCGCCGGGCGTCCTAACGCTACGGTGGCTCCTGCGCCGCGGTACAGCCCGGCGTAGCGGTCGATCGGATGCATGCTGCGGAACTCGTCGACCGTCCAGCGCCGCCCCTCCTCGACGATGACCACCGCCATCCCGGCGCGGGCCAGCGTGCGGGCCGCCATCGCTCCGCCTGCGCCGGAGCCGACGACCACCGCATCGGCGCGCAGTACAGAGGCGACGTCGACAGACGACGTGAGGTTCAGCGCCGCATCGGGGCGGGCAACGTCGTGCTTCTGTGCGCGGTCGAGCAACTCTGCGGCATAAGTGTCTGCGCCATTGGCAAGCAGCACAACTGCTTTCAAGCCCTCGACAGCCGCACCGACGTCTGGGCTGAGCCCGGCAATGCGGCGCAGCACTGCGGCGCGGGCCTGCGGGGTCAACCGTGATAAGGACCGGCCGGTGCTCAGATAGCTAGCGGCCGCGACGGTCAACGATCCGGCTCGCACCGCCAGCCGCGACGCTGTGGGCAGCCGGGCGAGATACCGGTCGACGCGTTCGACCAGCTGCGCAGCCGACGGGCCGCCGCACTCCTCGGGCAGCAACGCCTGGCCGAACGGGGCGGTCACCCGAAGCGCCGCCCGAGCCCACGGCCCAGCTTGAGGAAGAACGGATACGTCGCGAAAATTCCGGCTGCCAGCGCGTGCATCGGCCAACGGAGCTCATCGGTCTTCACTCCGAAAACCCCGCTGTTCCACATGAAGTCGCGTCCATTACGGGCCCGGAACGGACGCCAGAGTACCCCGAGTCCCGGCACGTTGTTGTAGAGCCCGAACGAGCCGCCGAAGAACACACCGAGCGTGGCGGCCTCGGCGGCGTCGCGCTGCTCGGGCGGTAGTCCGCGTTCGATGACCACACCGGAAGCCACCAGCATGGGCGGGTCGAGCAGAAAACTCATGACGAAATCCCTTCTCTGACAGGAGGAGCCGCCGCGCCGCGCAGACCGACTTCTGCATGACCCAGCACCGACCAGCGCCGCTCGCCCAGCTCGACGTGGACGTCGGCCTGCTCGGTGTTCGTGCACACCGCGGTGGCGCCGTCGGGATCGGTGTAGCCCAGGCTCACGCATCGGTCCACGGGCTGGTCCACGCGGATCAGGGCGTTGCGACCGCCGATACGCCCCTCCAGCTGCCAATGCCGCACACCCAAGGCTGGCGGCTCGGCCCGTTGCGGCCGGCTCTGCCGCGCTGGCGATCGCGCCAACGTGGTCCTCATCCACAGTGACGGCAAACCCATTGGCGGCCAATCCTTTCCGTCGAGCCGGAACCGGACGAACGCGATCGGAGGCAGCCTGCGCAGGCCCGGTGTGTGCGACACCGCGGTGACCACTTCGAGCACGTCGCCGTCACCGAGGTCGGCGTGGATCCAGCCCCACCGCTTGGCGTTGCCGCGGCCGTAGATGTGCGCCACCGCGCCGCGCCAACCGTCGAGCCGGTGAGCGGCATCGCCGACGGTGACTGACCCGGTGAAATCGGCGGTGGGCGCCAGCACCACTTGCGCGCCGGGCAGCAGGTCGCGTTCCCACGCCACCCGCGGAAACGTCCACAGCGGTCTGCCGGTGTTCTTCCAGTGCAGATCCCAGGCCAGCGTGCCGGCGCGGCCGGTCAACTCCTGAAGGGCGACGTGCGCGTCGGCGATGCGAAACCACGCAGGTTCCGAACCCGGCTCGACCGGACACGGCCCGAAGCGCTCGGTGCGCGGCGGCCCCTCGGCGGGAAACCACGTCGCCCACCCGTGCCCGTACGCGGGCCCACCCACAGATGGGGTCGGCGCCACGGTTTCGCAGTGCACCCACAGCCCGGCGCGCGTCACCGGATCGGAGAGCGTGGCGTACCAGACCTCCAGGCGGCCGGGCTCGCCCCGCCAGCGCGGGACAGCGGCGGACCGGAGCTCGGCGTCCATGGTTCGTCCACTATATTGGTTGGACCAATGAACCAGTCAAGCCCGTTTCGCCCGCCGGATCGCCAGCGCCTCGACGAGCAAATCGCCGCGTCGATCGCCGACGCCATCCTCGACGGCGCCTTCCCGCCCGGTTCGACACTGCCGCCCGAGCGGGAACTTGCCGAGCAGTTCGGCGTCAACCGCACGTCGCTGCGGCAGGGGCTGGCCCGGCTGCAACACATGGGGCTGATCGAAGCCCGGCAGGGCAGCGGCAACGTGGTCCGCGATCCGGGCGGGCTGACCCATCCCGCAGTGGTCGAAGCACTGGTGCGAAAGCTGGGCCCGGACTTTCTGGTGGAACTGCTGGAGCTGCGAACCTCGTTCGGCGCGTTCATCGGTCGGTTAGCCGCCGAGCGCAGCACACCCGACGATGCGCGGGCGCTGCGGGCAGCGCTGACGGCGGTGCGGACCGCCGAGACTTCCGAGGGCCGCCAAGAGGCCGATCTGGCGTTCTTCCACGTGCTCGTGCACGCCACCCGCAACCGGGCGCTGGGGCTGCTCTACCGCTGGGTCGAGCAGGCCTTCGGCGGTCGCGAACACGAACTCACCGCCGCCTACGACGACGCCGACACCGTGGCGGCCGAGCTGCAAACGATCACCGAGGCGGTGCTGGCCCGCGACGCGTCGACGGCCGCCGCGACGGTCGAGGCCTACCTGCAGGCCAGCGCGCTGCGGATGGTCGAGTCCTACAAGCTATTCGGCGAGCCGAGTGGCCGGGTGGACCGCGATGAGCCCTAAAGCGCTGCGCCGCTTGCACATTGCGGCCAGCTCGGCGTAGGCCTTCTCGCCGAGCAGCTCGGTGAGCTCGGCGGCCAGGCTCTGCCACACCGGCTCGCGGCCGACATGGGCGGCCGGATCGCCGGTGCAGTACCAGTGCAGGTCGGCGCCGCCGGCGCCCCAGCCGCGACGGTCGTATTCGGTGACGGTGGTCTTGAGGATTTCGCTGCCGTCGGGACGGGTCACCCATTCCTGGCTGCGCCGGATCGGCAGCTGCCAGCAGACGTCGGGCTTCATGGTCAGCGGGTGCACGCCCAGCCGCAGCGCGGCGGTGTGCAGTGCGCAACCGGCGCCGGCCTTGAACCCGGGCCGGTTCAGGAAGATGCAGGCGCCCTTGTGCTTACGGGTCCGCCAGGCCTTCTCACCGTCATGCTCGTCGCGCTCCAGATAACCCTTGGGGCCCAAGCCTTTCTCGCGGAACTGCCAGTCGTCGTCGTTCAGCTGGGCCACGGCGTCGTCGAGGCGGGCACGGTCGTCGTCGTCGGACAAAAACGCGCCGTGCGAACAACATCCGTCGTCCGGGCGACCGGCCACGGTGCCCTGGCAGGCGGGGGTGCCGAACACGCACGTCCAGCGCGACAGCAACCAGGTCAGGTCCGCGGCGATCAGATGCTCGGGATTGTCCGGGTCGTAGAACTCCACCCATTCACGCGCGAAGTCCAATTCGACTTCGCCGGGGTGGTCGGGTTGCGAGGACGTCACGTATGTCCACGGTAGTGGCTGCGCCGGTAACCAGCTACGAGCCACGCAGGCCCGATTGCCCGGCTCCTTCTCAGACCGCTGCGCGGTCTGCATCGTCGCCAGGCAGTAGGTTGTCTCCGTGCGATTGGGTGTGCTCGACGTGGGCAGCAACACGGTCCATCTGCTCGTGGTGGACGCGCGACGCGGCGGGCACCCGACGCCGATGAGTTCGACCAAGGCCGCGCTGCGGCTGGCCGAGGCCACCGACAGCTCGGGCAAGATCACCCGAAAAGGCGCCGACAAGCTGATCTCGACGATCGACGAGTTCAGCAAGATCGCGGTGAGCTCCGGCTGCGCCGAGCTGATGGCGTTCGCCACCTCCGCGGTCCGCGACGCGGAGAACTCCGATGACGTGCTGGCCCGGGTGAAGGCCGAGACCGGGGTGGAGCTGCAGGTGCTGCGCGGGGTCGACGAGTCGCGGCTGACCTTCCTGGCGGTGCGCCGCTGGTACGGCTGGAGCGCCGGGCGGATCATCAACCTCGACATCGGCGGCGGCTCGCTGGAGCTGTCCAACGGCGTCGACGAGGAACCCGAGGTCGCGATGTCGCTGCCGCTGGGCGCCGGGCGGCTGACCCGCGAATGGCTGCAAGACGATCCGCCCGGCCGGCGACGGGTCGGCATGCTGCGGGATTGGCTGGACTCCGAGCTGGCCGAAGCCAGCGTGACGCTGCTAGACGCCGGCAGCCCAGACCTTGCCGTAGCAACGTCGAAAACGTTCCGCTCGCTCGCCCGGCTGACCGGCGCGGCGCCGTCCGCGGCGGGCCCGCGGGTGAAGCGGACATTGACCACTAGCGGCCTCAGACAACTCATATCTTTCATCTCTAGGATGACGACGGCTGACCGAGCCGAACTGGAAGGAGTGAGTGCCGAGCGGGCGCCGCAAATCGTGGCGGGAGCTCTGGTGGCGGAGGCGACTATGCGTGCGCTGTCGATAGAAACGGTGGACATCTGCCCGTGGGCGCTGCGGGAAGGTCTCATCTTGCGCAAACTTGACAGTGAAGCTGACGGAACCGCCCTCGTCGAGACTTCCGTGGGCGATGCTGGAAGCCAGCAAGCTGATCGGACTGCGGTTAGCCGATCGAGAGGCAACACACCATGACTGGACCCAACGACAGCCCGGGCACCCGGCCGATCTCGGTGGCCGAGTTGCTCGCCAAGAACGGCACCATCGGCGCGCCGCCGCCGGCCGGACGCCGTCGCCGCCGTCGTGGCAATGACGATGCGGTGACCGTCGCCGAGTTGACCGGTGAGATCCCCGTCGTGGGTGCGGACGCCGAGCACGACGAGGCCGAGCGTCCCGGCCCGCACTCACACGCCCGCCGCCCCAACGGCGCCACCCGGGTCGAGGAGCCGGAACTCGACGAGGCCGAAGCCCCGTACTGGTCCGAGCCGTCGCCGCGCTGGCCGGAGTCCCCGCCGCAGCGGCCCCCGCGCGAAGCTCGCCCCGAGCGCAGTCCCTACCCCTTGCCGACGCGCAAGTCCCGCGTCGACGACGACGAGCATGCCGTCCGGCCCGTCGCGCAATCCGGCGCCGAGGGGATGAACCCCGACCCGCTGGAGGATTACGCCGGCATGCCCGTCGACGTGATGGACACCGACGTGCGCGAGGCCGAACCGCCGACCGAGGACTCCGCGTACGTGCGCTCGTATCTCGGCCGGTTCCTGCGCGACAAGACCGCCGATGACCTCGAGGCCGACGAGGATTACCCGGACGACACCGACCTCGACGAGGCCGACGACTACGCCGACGATGCGGACCTCGACTCCGACATCGATGATGTCGCCGACGACCTGGCCGCCGACGATGCCGAGGACGCCTACGCCTGGCCGGACCGCACCGAAACGCTGCTGCACGGCGGGTTGGTTGTGCTGCAGTCGATTCTGGCGGTCGCGTTCGGCGCCGGGCTGTTCATCGCCTTCGACCAGCTGTGGCGGTGGAACAACATTGTGGCGCTGGTGCTTTCGGTGCTCGTCATCCTCGGTCTGGTCGTCGGGGTTCGGGTGGTCCGCAAGACCGAGGACATCGGCAGCACGTTGATCGCGGTCGCGGTGGGGGCGCTGGTCACGCTGGGGCCGTTGGCATTGCTGCAGTCCGGCTAGCTGCTCAGTGCGCCCAGCCATCAAGGTCGGCCTGTCGACGGCCTCGGTCTACCCGATGAGGACCGAGGCCGCCTTCGAATATGCGGCCAAACTCGGCTACGACGGCGTCGAGCTGATGGTGTGGGGCGAGTCGGTCAGCCAGGACATCGCCGCCGTCGAAAAGCTTTCCCGGCGCTACCGGGTGCCGGTGCTGTCGGTGCACGCGCCGTGCCTGCTGATCTCGCAGCGGGTGTGGGGGTCCAACCCGATACCCAAGCTGGAACGCAGCGTGCGCGCCGCCGAAAAGCTCGGCGCCCAAACCGTCGTCGTACATCCGCCGTTCCGCTGGCAGCGGCGTTACGCCGAGGGGTTCGGCGAACAGGTTGCCGCCCTGGAGGAGTCGAGCGACGTGCTGGTGGCGGTGGAGAACATGTTCCCGTTCCGGGCGGACCGATTCTTCCGGCAGTCGATGGAGCGGATGCGCAGGCGGGGCGGCGGGCCCGGCCCGGCGATCTCCGCGTTCTCGCCGTCCTACGATCCGCTGGACGGCAACCACGCGCACTACACGCTGGACCTGTCGCACACCGCGACGGCGGGCAGCGACGCGCTGGACATGGCCCAGCGGATGGGTTCGGGCCTGGTGCACCTGCATCTGTGCGACGGCAGCGGGCTGCCGGCCGACGAACATCTCGTCCCCGGCCGCGGCACCCAGCCGGTCGTGGAGGTGTGCCAGATGCTGGCCAGCAGCGACTTCGCCGGCCACGTCGTGCTGGAGGTGTCGACCTCGCGCGCGCGTTCCATCCACGAGCGCGAGGCGATGCTGGCCGAGTCGCTGCAGTTCGCCCGGAAGCACCTGCTGCGGTGAGCATCCCGCTATTCACCGAAGCCATGGCACTGCGCCAGACCGACACCGGTGTCTTCGAGGGTGAGCTCGACAAGAACTGGACCATCGGACCCAAAGTGCACGGCGGGGCGATGCTGGCGTTGTGCGCCAACGCCGCCCGCACCGCCCACGGCGACGGCGTCGAGCCGGTCGCGGTGTCCGGCAGCTACCTGTGGGCGCCGGACCCCGGGCCGATGCAGCTGACGACGTCAATCCGCAAGCGCGGCAGGCGGATCAGCGTGGTCGACGTGGAGCTCAACCAGGGCCAGCGGACCGCTGTGCACGCCGTCGTCACCCTCGGCGAGCCCGAACACCATGTGCCGCCGCTGCTTTCGGCCAACCCGGTGACCGAGCTGATGGCCCCCGAACCGCCGCCCGGCATCGCCCCGATCGGTCCCGGCCACCCGATGGCCGGGCTGGTGCACCTCGCGGAGGGCTGCGACGTGCGGCCGGTCGTCTCCACGCTCGAGCCCACCGATGGGCGGCCGCCGCTGATCCAGATGTGGGTGCGGCCGCGCGGGGTGGCGCCCGACGTGCTGTTCGCGCTGATGTGCGGTGACGTGTCGGCGCCGGCGAGCTTCGCGGTCGGGCGCACGGGCTGGGCGCCCACCGTGCAGCTCACCGCCTACCTGCGCGGCCTGCCCGCCGACGGCTGGCTGCGCGTGCTGTGCACCTGCGTGCAGATCGGGCAGGACTGGTTCGACGAGGACCACACCGTCGTCGACTGCGAGGGCCGCATCGTGGTGCAAAGCCGCCAGCTGGCCATGGTGCCACAGGCCCGTTGAGGGTCTGCCATGCTTGCCCACATGGCCAGAATCGCGATCATCGGCGGCGGCAGCATGGGCGAAGCCTTGCTTTCGGGCCTGCTGCGGTCCGGGCGGCAGGTCAAGGACCTGGTGGTGGCCGAGCGGGTGCCGGAGCGGGCCCGCTACCTTGCCGACACCTATTCGGTGCTGGTGACGTCGATGACCGACGCGGCCGAGAACGCGACGTTCGTCATCCTCGCGGTGAAGCCCTCCGACGTCGAGGCGGTCATCAGCGAGATCGCGCATGCGGCCGCCCAGGCCGACGGCGACAGCCCCGAGCAGGTGTTCATCACCGTCGCCGCCGGGGTCACCACCGGATATCTGGAATCGAAACTGCCGGCCGGCACTCCAGTGGTTCGGGTGATGCCCAACGCGCCCGCGCTGGTCGGTGCCGGAGTCAGCGCGCTGGCCAAGGGCCGCTTCGTCACGCCGGAACAGCTCAAGGAGGTCGCCGCACTGTTCGACTGCGTCGGCGGCGTGCTCACCGTCCCCGAGGCGCAGATGGATGCCGTGACCGCGCTGTCCGGTTCCGGGCCGGCGTATTTCTTCCTGATGGTCGAGGCGCTGATCGACGCCGGCGTCGGGGTGGGGCTGACCCGCCAGGTCGCCACCGAGCTGGTGGCCCAGACGATGGCGGGGTCGGCTGCGATGCTGCTGGAGCGGATGGAGCAGGACCGGGCACCCGCCGGCGGCATTGCACCCGACCTCGGCGTGGACACGACGGCGGCGCGGCTGCGGGCCACGGTTACCTCGCCGGGCGGCACCACCGCTGCTGCGCTGCGGGAACTCGAGCGCGGGGGTTTGCGCAGCGCCGTCGACGAGGCCGTCCGGGCCGCGAAAACCCGCTCTGAGCAGCTAAGAATCACATCAGAGTAATTCATAAATTTTCCCTGAATTCCTACCACCCGTCGCAGTAACCCCACTAGTACCGCTATTCTCCTGTGTGTATGCACGTGTGGGTGCCAGCGGAGGGGAAGCCGCTGGGACTGCGCGTGCCTGACGGATTGGGTTGCGATGACGTCTATGAACGGGCCATCGGCACGAGATTCAGCTGGCGGAAAATCGGCGCGGGACAGCGGTTCCCCCGACGGCCAGCAGCCCAGGACTCAATTTCTGACTGTGGCCGAAGTGGCGGCGCTGATGCGCGTCAGCAAGATGACGGTCTACCGGCTGGTTCACAACGGTGAACTGCCCGCGGTCCGCGTCGGGCGGTCTTTCCGGGTACACGCCAAGGCCGTGCACGACATGCTGGAGAGCTCCTACTTCGACGCCGGCTAGCCGGTCACCGCTTCGAGCATGCGCTCAGGCGTGCGCGTTGCCGCCCTAGGTGCACGGTCGGCGCTTTTCCGTTGCGTGCGGTCGCCCAGGTAGAGTGTGCGGGTTGTTGCACGGCCATAGGGATAGCGGGGTTATGGGCTCAGTAATCAAGAAGCGGCGCAAGAGGATGTCGAAGAAGAAGCACCGCAAGCTGCTTCGCCGCACCCGGGTGCAGCGCAGAAAACTCGGAAAGTAAGACGCCGGTCGTCACGGTCTGGTAACGCCGTCTTAGCGCCGGGCCGCTAGGCTGTCGGAGTGGATTCGTCGGGCGGTACCAGCGACACCGTGCACTATCCCAAAGTCGTATTGGTGACTGGCGCCTGCCGCTTTCTGGGCGGCTACCTGACCGCCCGGCTGGCGCAGAACCCGTTGATCAACCGGGTCATCGCGGTGGACGCGATTGCGCCCAGCAAGGACATGCTGCGCCGGATGGGCCGCGCCGAATTCGTCCGCGCCGACATCCGCAACCCCTTTATCGCCAAGGTGATTCGAAACGGCGATGTCGACACCGTGGTGCACGCGGCCGCGGCGTCGTTTGCGCCGCGCTCCGGCGGCGGCGCGGCGCTGAAGGAAATCAACGTCATGGGCGCGATGCAGTTGTTCGCGGCCTGCCAGAAGGCGCCGTCGGTGCGCCGCGTGGTACTGAAGTCCACGTCGGAGGTCTACGGGTCCAGCCCGCACGACCCGGTGATGTTCACCGAGGACAGCAGCAGCCGTCGGCCCTTCCGCGAGGGTTTCCCCAAGGACAGCCTCGACATTGAGGGCTATGTGCGCGGCCTGGGCCGCCGACGGCCGGACATCTCGGTGACAATTCTGCGGCTGGCCAACATGATCGGGCCCGCGATGGACACCACGCTGTCGCGTTATCTGGCCGGGCCGCTGGTCCCCACCGTCGTCGGGCGCGACGCTCGCCTGCAGCTGCTGCACGAGCAGGATGCGTTGGGCGCGCTGGAGCGCGCCGCGATGGCCGGTAAGCCCGGCACGTTCAACATCGGTGCCGACGGGATCATCATGCTGTCGCAGGCGATCCGGCGGGCGGGCCGAATCCCGCTGCCGGTACCCGGATTCGGGCTATGGATTCTCGATTCGCTGAGACGGGCTAACCGCTATACCGAAATCAACCGCGAGCAACTCGACTACCTCAGTTACGGCCGGGTAATGGACACAACACGGATGCGTGTCCAACTCGGCTACCAACCGAAATGGACGACGGCCGAAGCCTTTGATGACTACGTGCGTGGTCGAGGTTTGACTCCCATTATCAAACCGGAGTTGGTACTCTCCTTGGAGGGTCGGGCCGTGGCAGCAGCGCAGCGCTTTGGCAACTGGAACCCAATTCCATCGGTTTGGGGGAAGTAAATATCGTGGCGGGTGAGCCGAAGGCGAAAGTCATTCCGCTGCACACGAATCCGAGTCGTGCAGCCGCGCAGCGGCGGGCGGGTCAACGGACGCAGGCGTCGCGTCGGCATCCGTCGCTGTTGTCGGATCCCGGGGGGCGGGCATCAGCCGAGCAGATCGCGGCAGTCGTCCGCGAGATCGACCATCACCGTCGCGTCGCCGGCGCCAAACAGGAAACCGAAACCTCCGGCAGCGACCTCGCGCAGCGCGTCGGTGCCGTTGCCGAATTCATCCGTCAGCGCATCACCGGCGACTACAGCGTCGACGAGTTCGGGTTCGACCCACACTTCAACGACGCCATCGTGCGGCCTTTGCTGAGATTCTTCTTCAGGTCGTGGTTCCGGGTCGAGGTCAGCGGTATCGAGAACCTGCCGGACAGCGGCGCGGCATTGGTCGTGGCCAACCACGCCGGGGTGCTGCCGTTCGACGGGCTGATGGCCTCGGTGGCCGTGCACGACGAGCATCCTGCGCATCGCGACTTGCGGCTGCTGGCCGCCGACATGGTGTTCGACCTGCCGGTGATCGGCGAAACCGCCCGCAAGGCCGGCCACACCATGGCCTGCGCCACCGACGCACACCGGCTGCTGGCCTCCGGTGAGCTCACCGCGGTGTTCCCGGAGGGCTACAAGGGCCTCGGCAAGAAGTTCAAGGACCGCTACAAGCTGCAGCGGTTCGGCCGCGGCGGGTTCGTGTCGGCGGCGTTGCGCACCAAGGCGCCGATCGTGCCGTGTTCGATCGTCGGCTCCGAGGAGATCTACCCGATGGTGGCCGACGTCAAGTTGCTGGCGCGGCTGTTCGGCCTGCCGTACTTCCCGGTCACCCCGCTCTTCCCGCTGGCCGGCGCGGCGGGGCTGGTGCCGCTACCGTCGAAGTGGCACATCGCTTTTGGCGAGCCGATCGCGACCGCCGACTACGACGTTGCCGACGCCGACGACCCGATGGTCACCTTCGAGCTGACCGATCAGGTCCGCGAGACCATCCAGCAGACGCTGTATCGGCTGTTGGCCGGTCGCCGCAACGTGTTCTTCGGCTGAGTTTTCACGGCGAGCTGGGCCCACACCGCAGGTAGGGGAACGCAAAATCGCATGCGCACGGCGCCGGGAATGCGATTCTGCGTCTGCTCGCTGGGCTACGGCTTGACCAAGGTGAACTGGCAGACGTCGGTGTAGCCCTCGCGGAACAGGTCGGCGCAACCGGTCAGGTACTTCATGTAGCGGTCGTAGACCTCCTGCGACTGGATCGCGATGGCCTCGTCCTTGTGGGATTCCAGGTTCTTGGCCCAGATATCCAGCGTGCGGGCGTAGTGCAGGCGCAGCGGCTGCTTCTTGGTGAGCGTGAAGCCGGCCTTGGCCGCATGCTCCTCGACCACACATGCCTGCGGCAGATCCCCGCCGGGGAAGATCTCGTCCATGATGAACTTGAAGAACCGCAGCTTGCTCATCGTCAGCGGTAGCCCCCGGGCGGCGAACTCCTCGTCGCTGGGCTTGATGATGGTGTGCAGCATCATCACCCCGCCGGCCGGCAGGACCCGGTAGGCCATCGCGAAGAAGTCGTCGTAGCGGTCCCGGCCGAAGTGCTCGAACGCGCCGATCGACACGATGCGGTCCACCGGCTCACCGAACTGCTCCCAACCCTGCAGCCGCACCTCTTTGGATCGTGGACTGTCCATCTCGTCGAACGACTTCTGCACGTGGGCAGCCTGATTCTTGGACAGAGTCAGGCCGATGACGTTCACGTCGTACTTTTCGATCGCGCGCCGCAACGTGGCGCCCCAGCCGCAGCCGACGTCGAGCAGCGTCATACCGGGCTCCAGCCCGAGCTTGCCGAGAGACAGATCCACCTTGGCGAGTTGTGCCTCTTCCAGCGTCATGTCGTCGCGCTCGAAGTATGCGCAGCTGTAGGTCTGCGACGGGTCGAGGAACAGCCGGTAGAAGTCGTCGGACAGGTCGTAATGCGACTGGACGTCCTCGAAGTGCGGCGTGAGATTGTTACTCACTGGTCTTGGCTCCCTGATTGCATGGCGGCGGCTAGCGGGGCCCCGCCTCGAATGGATGCGATGGCCGCGATCGTCGCCTCCGCATCGGCCTCCGGATGCGTCGACTCCCCGAGCATTGTGACGATGCTGGTGATCACGGGATTGCCGTCGGCGTCGGTGACCTCGCTGCGGATCTCGGCGATCACAGTGCTGTGGGACTCGATGACCGAGTCCAGGTAAGTGTCGAAGAAAAGCCGGTCGCCGGCAAGGATCGGCCGGTGGTAGATGAACTTCTGGTCGCGGTGCAGCACCCGCGCGAGGTTGATCGGGATGTCGAACTTGGTGAAGACGTCCAGCTGTACGCGCCGCCCGGCGACCGCCAGGAACGTCAGCGACGCCACCAGCGCCGGGTAACCGGCCTCGGCGGCGGCGGCCTCGTCGAAGTGCAGGGGGTGGTCGTCCTTGACCGACCGCGCGAACTCGCGGATCTTTTCGCGTCCGACGTCGAAGTGATCCGGGAACCGGTAGTGCGTCCCGATGAGATCTTGGGCGCCTTCGGGCACTGACATGCGTTGCTCTCCGCTCGTATGGGTGCTCAGCGGCGCAGCTTATCAGCGGAATTGCCGTCGGGCGCTATCCGCGCTCGTGGCGACCTATCCGCGCTCATGGCGACGCGACACGGGGTCCATGCGGTCGGTGCGCCCCTCGCGCTATCCGCGCTCGTGGCGACGCGACACGGCCGCCGCCAGGGCCCCGCCCGCCGCGCCCAAGGCCAGCGCGGACGGCACCCCGATGCGGGCGGCCTTGCGCGCGGTCCGAAAGTCGCGGATCTCCCAGCCCCGCTCGCGGGCCAGGGCGCGCAGCCGGGCGTCGGGGTTGATCGCGACCGCGGTGCCGACCAGCGACAACATCGGCACGTCGTTATAGCTGTCTGAATAGGCCGTGCAGCGTCGCAGGTTCAGCCCCTCCCGGATTGCCAGCGACCGCACCGCGTGGGCCTTGCCGGTGCCGTGTAGAAGGTCGCCGACCAGCCGGCCGGTGAACACCCCGTCGACCGATTCGGCCACCGTGCCCAGCGCCCCCGTCAGGCCCAGCCGACGCGCGATCGTCACCGCCAGCTCGTAGGGCGTAGCTGTGACCAGCCACACCTGCTGGCCCGCGTCGAGGTGCATCTGCGCCAGCTCGCGAGTGCCCGTCCAGATCTTGTCGGCGATGATCTCGTCGTAGATCTCCTCGCCGAGCGCTATCAGCTCGGCCGTCGACCGGCCTTCGATGAACGCCAGCGCCTTGCGCCGGCCCGCGGCGACGTCGTTGCTGTTCTCGCGGCCGATGAGCTGAAACTTGGCCTGCGCGTAAATGAATCCGACCACGTCGCGGTAGGTGAAGTATTTGCGGGCCGCCAGGCCGCGGCCGAAATGCACCAGCGACGAACCCTGCACCAGCGTGTTGTCCACGTCGAAAAACGCGGCCGCGGTCAGGTCGACCGGCGGCTGCTCGGGGCTGGGTACGGCATCCTCTTGCAGGCCGTCGAGCGCGCGCTCGGCGCTGGCGTTGGACGCCAGCGCCTGGAGGTCGAAGCGACCGGGCTGCTCGCGGCCCGAGTCGGCAAAAGCCATCACGCCACAACACTATCCGGCAACTGCTGCACACTGGGGTCGTGGACCGCCCGCAGGTGCAGCTGCTGACTCGCGACGGGTGCAGCATCTGTGAGCGCGCCTACGCCCAACTGGCCGGGCTGGCCGAGGAATTGGGGTTCGACCTGTCGGCCACCGACGTCGACGCCGCCGCGGCCGCCGGGAATCCCGCCCTGCGGGCGGAATTCGGCGACAGGCTGCCGGTGGTTTTGCTCGACGGCCGCGAGCACAGCTACTGGGAGGTCGACGAGGAGCGGCTGCGCGCGGACCTATCCTTCTGACGGTCGACGGGGCTGACCGGAAATTTGGTAGCCCACCAGCCGAACGACTACCGTGGATGTCAGTTCGTTCACTGGTGAAAGCAAGGGAGCAGGCCAGGTGATTCAGCCGTGAGCGTCCTGCTCTTCGGGGTGTCCCACCGCAGCGCGCCGGTTTCCGTTCTGGAACAGCTGTCCACCGACGAGTCCGACCAGATCAAAATCATCGACCAGGTGTTGCAGTCGCCGCTGGTCACCGAGGCCATGGTGCTGTCCACCTGCAACCGGGTCGAGGTCTACGCCGTGGTCGACGCCTTCCACGGCGGCCTGTCGGTCATCGGGCAGGTGCTCTCCGAGCATTCCGGAATGTCGCTGGGCGACCTGACCAAATACGCCTACGTGCGCTACAGCGAGGCCGCCGTCGAGCATCTGTTCGCGGTGGCCAGCGGTTTGGATTCGGCGGTGCTCGGCGAACGGCAGGTGCTGGGCCAGGTGCGCCGCGCCTACGCCACCGCCGAGGCCAACCGCACCGTCGGGCGGGTTTTGCACGAGCTGGCTCAGCGCGCGCTGGCGGTGGGCAAGCGGGTGCACACCGAGACCGCGATCGACGCCGCCGGCGCATCGGTGGTGTCCGTGGCGCTCGGCATGGCCGGTAAAAAGCTGGGTCAAACTGGCCTCGAAGGCAAGACCGCCGCGGTGATCGGCGCCGGAGCGATGGGCGCGCTGGCTGCGGCGCATCTGACCCGCGCCGGCGTGCAGCACATCCACGTCGTCAACCGGTCGCTGCCGCGGGCGCAGCGGCTGGCCCGCAAGGTCCGCGAATCCGGCGTCCAAGCGGAAGCCTGGGCCCTGGACCGGCTTCCGGCGGCGCTGGCCGACGCGGACGTCGTCGTCAGCTGCACGGGCGCCGTGCGCCCAGTGGTGTCGCTGGCCGACGTGCACCACGCGCTGGCGGCCGCCCGCCGCGACGAAACCACCCAGCCGCTGGTGATCTGCGACCTGGGCATGCCGCGCGACGTCGACCCCGCGGTGGCCGGCCTGCCCGGCGTCTGGGTCGTCGACATGGACCGCATCCAACGGGAACCGTCGGCCCGGGCCGCGGCCGCCGACGCCGAAGCCGCGCGCCACATCGTCGCCGCCGAGGTCGCCACCTACCTGGCCGGTCAGCGGATGGCCGAGGTGACCCCGACGGTGACCGCGCTGCGCCAGCGCGCCGCCGACGTCGTCGAAGCGGAGTTGCTGCGGCTGGAGAACCGGCTGCCGGGCCTCGAGGCCGCCCAGCGCGACGAGGTGGCCCGCACCGTGCGCCGCGTGGTGGACAAGCTTTTGCACGCGCCAACCGTGCGGATCAAACAGTTGGCCAGCGCGCCCGGCGGCGACAGCTACGCCGAGGCGCTGCGCGAGCTGTTCGAACTCGACCAGACGGCCGTCGACGCCGTCGCCACCGCAGGCGAATTGCCTACGGTCACAGCCGATTCGGGCGAGTAGCCGCTTGGCCGACGTGATCCGGATTGGCACGCGGGGCAGCCTCTTGGCCACCACTCAGGCCGGTGGCGTCCGCGATGCCTTGGCTGCCAATGGCCATCCCGCCGAGCTGGTCACGATCAGCACCGAGGGGGACCGCTCGACCGATCCGATCGCCAGCATCGGTGTCGGGGTGTTCACCGCGGCGTTGCGGGAGGCCATCTTGGAGGGCACGGTGGACGCCGCCGTGCACTCGCACAAAGATTTGCCGACGGCCGACGATCCGCGGTTCACCGTGGCGGCGATACCGCCCCGTGAAGACCCGCGAGACGCCGTGGTGGCTCGCGACGGGCTGGTGCTGGCGGAGTTGCCGACGGGCTCGGTGGTGGGCACCTCGTCGCCGCGGCGGGCCGCACAGCTTAGAGCACTGGGTCTCGGTTTGGAAATCCGCCCCCTAAGAGGCAACCTAGATACCAGGTTGAACAGGGTAAGCAGCGGTGATCTCGACGCGATCGTGGTGGCCAGGGCGGGTTTGGCCCGGCTGGGCCGGCTCGACGCCGTCACCGAGACGCTGGGGCCGGTCCAGATGTTGCCGGCACCGGCTCAGGGGGCGCTGGCCGTGGAGTGCCGCGCCGGGGACACCGGCCTGGCGGCACTGTTGGCGGAGCTCGACGACGCCGATACCCGCGCGGCCGTCACCGCCGAGCGTGCCCTGCTCGCCGAACTGGAGGCGGGTTGCTCCGCGCCGGTGGGTGCGATCGCCGAGGTGGTCGAGTCCATCGACGAGGACGGCCGCGTCTTCGAGGAGCTGTCGCTGCGCAGCTGCGTGGCGGCGCTGGACGGATCCGATGTGATCCGCGCATCCGGCATCGGCAGTCCGGATCGGGCACGGGAGCTCGGGCTCTCGGTGGCCGAGGAGCTGTTCGCGCTGGGCGCACGGGAACTCATGTCGGGGGCGCGGTGAAATCCCGCGCGAGGAGGAATAGCGGATGACTCGTCAAATAGGCGGGCGAGGGCGTAAGCCGAAGCCGGGCCGCATCACGTTTGTGGGCTCTGGCCCTGGGGACCCGGGTCTGCTGACGACGCGGGCCGCGACGGCGCTGGCCAATGCCGCCCTGGTGTTCACCGACCCTGACGTGCCCGAGGGCGTGCTGGCGCTGATCGGCAAGGACCTGCCGCCGGTGTCCGGCCCCGCCCCCGCCGAGCCGGGCCCCGACGCACCCGAGGGTGCCTCCGACGATCCCGCCGCCGCCGCGGTGGTCTCCGTTGGGCCCGACATCCGGCCCGCTCTCGGTGATCCGGCCGAGGTGGCCAAAACCCTGACAGCAGAGGCGCGTTCGGGCCATGACGTGGTGCGGCTGGTGGCCGGTGACCCGCTGTCGGTGGACGCGGTCATCACCGAGGTCAACGCAGTGGCGCGCAGCCACCTGCACTTCGAGATCGTGCCCGGGCTGGCGCCGAGCTCCGCCGTACCGGCGTATGCCGGGTTGCCGCTGGGCTCGTCGCACACCGTGGCCGACGTCCGCGACCCACATGTGGATTGGGCAGCTTTGGCCGCCGCACCCGGGCCGCTGATCCTGCAGGCCACCGCATCTCACGTGGCCGACGCGGCGCGCACGCTGATCGAATACGGGCTGACCGAGTCCACCCCGTGCGTGGTGACCGGCTCCGGTACCACCTGCGCGCAGCGTTCGGTGGAGTCGACGCTGGGCACGCTGACCGACGGCGCGCCGCTGGGCGCCGCCGACCCCGCCGGTCCGCTGACCGGCGCCGTGGTGGTGACGATCGGCAAGACCGTGGCCAACCGGGCCAAGCTGAACTGGTGGGAGAGCCGCGCCCTGTACGGCTGGACCGTGCTGGTGCCCCGGACCAAGGACCAGGCCGGTGAGATGAGCGAGCGGCTGACCGCGCACGGCGCGCTGCCGATCGAGGTGCCCACCATCGCCGTCGAGCCGCCGCGCAGCCCCGCGCAGATGGAGCGCGCGGTCAAGGGTCTGGTCGACGGGCGCTACCAGTGGGTGGTGTTCACTTCCACGAACGCGGTGCGCGCGGTGTGGGAGAAGTTCGGCGAGTTCGGCCTCGACGCTCGCGCATTCTCCGGCGTGAAGATCGCATGTGTGGGCGAGGCGACGGCCGACCGGGTCCGCGCGTTCGGGATCAGCCCCGAGCTGGTGCCGTCGGGCGAGCAGTCCTCGCTGGGGCTGCTGGACGAATTCCCGCCCTACGACAGCGTTTTCGACCCGGTGAACCGGGTGCTGCTGCCGCGGGCCGACATCGCCACCGAGACGCTGGCCGAGGGGCTTCGCGAAAGAGGTTGGGAGATCGAGGATGTCACCGCCTACCGGACGGTGCGGGCAGCCCCGCCGCCGGCGGAAACCCGCGAAATGATCAAGACCGGTGGTTTCGACGCGGTGTGCTTCACGTCGAGCTCGACGGTGCGCAACCTGGTCGGCATCGCCGGCAAGCCGCACGCCCGGACTATCGTCGCCTGTATCGGTCCGAAAACCGCTGAGACCGCTGCGGAATTCGGTCTGCGCGTCGACGTGCAGCCCGAGACCGCCGCGGTGGGCCCGCTGATCGAGGCGCTGGCCGAGCACGCCGCCCGGCTGCGCGCCGAGGGCGCGCTCCCGCCGCCGCGTAAGAAGAGCCGCAGGCGTTAATGGCCTTCATGCAGCCGAGCGTGCGTGTTCGTCCGTCGACACGCCGTCGAAGCTGGCATTCTGCGCACGCTCGCGGTGGCAAATGAGCGGTGCCTATCCCCGGCAGCGTCCGCGTCGGCTTCGCTCGACTCCGGTGATGCGCCGCCTGGTGGCGCAAACCTCGCTGGAGCCAAGGCATTTGGTGTTGCCGATGTTCGTCGCCGACGGCATAACGGACGCTCGCCCCATCCCTTCTATGCCGGGCGTGTACCAGCACACCCGCGACTCGCTGCGCGCTGCCGCCGCCGAGGCGGTGGAAGCCGGCGTGGGCGGGCTGATGCTGTTCGGCGTGCCTCGCGACGAGGACAAGGACGCCGCGGGCACGATCGGCTCCGACCCGGACGGCATCCTCAACGTCGCGCTGCGGGATTTGGCCAAGGATCTCGGTGAGGCCACCGTGCTAATGGCCGACACCTGCCTCGACGAGTTCACCGACCACGGGCACTGCGGCGTGCTCGACGAACGCGGCCGCGTCGACAACGACGCTACACTGACCCGTTATGTGGAACTTGCTGTGGCGCAAGCGGATTCAGGAGCCCAGGTGGTAGGGCCGAGCGGAATGATGGACGGGCAGGTCGGGGCCATCCGCGACGGCCTGGACGCCGCCGGTCACACCGACGTGGTGATCCTGGCGTACGCCGCCAAGTTCGCGTCGGCGTTCTACGGGCCGTTCCGCGAGGCGGTGAGCTCCAGCCTGTCCGGTGACCGCCGCACCTATCAGCAGGAGCCCGGCAACGCCCGCGAGGCGCTGCGCGAGGTGCAGCTGGATCTCGACGAGGGCGCCGACATCGTGATGGTCAAACCCGCGATGGGCTACCTGGACATCGTGGCAGCCGCCTCGGACCTCTCGCCGGTCCCGGTCGCGGCCTACCAGGTGTCGGGGGAGTACGCGATGATCTCGGCCGCCGCGGCCAACGGCTGGATCGATCGCAGCGCCGCGGTGCTGGAGTCGCTGACCGGCATCCGGCGCGCCGGCGCCGACATCGTGCTGACCTATTGGGCCGCCGAGGCGGCCGGCTGGCTGTCGTGAGTGGACCGCCGAGCTGGCCGGGTTCGCCGCCGGGACCGCCCGGCCCGCCTGGCCCGCCGGAACCCCCGCAGTCGCAGGAGCCGCAGACCCGGCCCGTGGACGTCGACACCGGGTTTTGGCTGTGGCTGGCGGCGTTGCCGCTGATGGTGATCGGCTACGTGGTGGACTTGGTCGCCTCCCGGCACGGTCACGGCTCGCCGATCGTCTACGCCGCATCCGGGCTGTTCGCGGCGGTGGTGTGCGCGATCGTGGTGACGTTTTTGTTCCTGATGCGGGCGGGGTATCGCTGGGCCCGCACAGTGTTGACCGGCGGCGGCATCGCCGCAGTCGTCTACGTCGGCACCCGTCTGTTCAGCGTGGACTGGCCGCCGCTGGCCGCGGTGATCTGCGCGGTCACCGGGATCGTCGGCTGCGTGCTGATCGCCGGCGGCATGTTCCTGCTGCACCGCAGCGACGCCCACGCCTACTTCACCAGGTAAGCGCCCGTTAGGCTTTCCTTCAGTGACCACAGACACCGACACCAAGCAAACCCCGTTGTTCCGCGAGCCCGGGGCCAGCTGGTACTGGGTGCTGACCGGCCCGCTGGCGGCGGGCGCCATGCTGCTGATCGAACATTCCAGCGGCTACGGCTGGCAGCCGCTGGTCCCGGCGGTGTTTCTGGTGCTGGTGTCCGGGTTCGTGGCGTTGCAGGTGAAGGCGGCACGCATCCACACCTCGGTCGAGCTGACCCCGTACACCCTGCGTCAGGGCACCGAGACCATCAAGGTGGCCGAGATTGTGCGCGTCTTCCCGGAGGCCGGGCACCCGCAGGCCACCGAACAGGAATCGGCGCGTTGGCAATCGGCCCGCGCGCTCGGCGAGCTGGTCGGGGTTCCGAAGGGCCGGGTCGGCATTGGACTGCGGCTCACCCACGGACGCACCGCGCAGGCCTGGGCGCGACGGCACAAGGCGCTGCGGGCGGCGCTGACCCCGCTGGTCGAGGAGCGGGTCGGGCCGGCCGAGGTCGACGACGACGGTGGCGCCGGTGAGCCCCGGTAGCCGGGCCGTCGTCGAACTCGCACTGGCCTGCGTTTCGGTGTTCGGCTGTGCGGCGGCGTGGTCGCAGGTGCGTTCCACCGTGTCCGTCGCGCCGGTGCTCGACGGCCAGCCGGTCACCACGTCGGTCGTCTACGACCCGCCGTTGCTGCTGCTGACCCTGCTTCTGGCGACGCTGGCGGGCGTGCTGGCGGTGGTCGGCTTGGCCAACCTGCGACGGGCCCGAAAGACCGCCAGCCCGTCGGGGTAGAACCGAGACATGCCTACCACCGACCTCGAGCTGCGCGGCATGAGCTGCGCGTCGTGCGCGGCGCGGGTCGAGCGAGGCCTCAATGAGCTCGACGGTGTGCGCGCGACCGTGAATTTCGCGGTCGAACGCGCCCACGTCGAGCACGGCCCCACGGTGTCGGCCCGTGACCTGATCCGCGCGGTGGAGTCGGCCGGCTACCAGGCGTCCGTCAGTCGCGACCCAGCCGCCGACGACGTCCCCGCAGCTGCGCTGCCGGCCCGGTTGATCGGCTCTGCGGCGCTGGCGATTCCGGTCGTCGCGCTGTCGATGGTGACGGGATGGCAGTTCCCCGGCTGGCAGTGGCTGGTTCTGGCGTTGACGACGCCGATCGTGGCCTGGGCCGGCTACCCGTTCCACCGGGCGGCACTGGCCGGCGCCCGGCACGGCGCGTCGACGATGGACACCCTGGTGTCGCTGGGCACGCTGGCCGCCTACCTGTGGTCGGCGGCTGCGGTGCTCACCGGCAGCGGCCGCCTGTATTTCGAGGTCGCAGCGGCCGTGACGGTGTTCCTGCTGGCCGGCCGGTACGCCGAGTCGCGCGCCAAACGTGCGGCCGGCGCGGCGCTGCGGGCGCTGCTGAGGCTGGGCGCCAAGGACGCCGCCGTGCTGCGCGACGGCGCCGAGGTGCGGGTGCCGGTGGCCGAGCTGCACGTCGGTGACGTGGTCGTGGTCCGGCCCGGCGAGCGGGTGGCCACCGACGGCGTCGTCGTCGAGGGCGCCTCCGCGCTGGACACCTCGGCGCTGACCGGCGAGCCGGTGCCCGTCGACGTCGGTCCGGGCGACGACGTGCTGGGCGGCGCCGTGAATACCTACGGCCGCGTGCTGGTCCGCGCGGTCAAGGTGGGCGCCGACACGCAGCTGGCCCGGATGGCCAAGCTGGTGGCCGACGCCCAAAACGGCAGGGCATCCGTCCAGCGGCTCGCCGACCGGGTCTCGGCGGTGTTCGTGCCCGCCGTGCTGGCGATCGCCGCAGCGACGCTGGCCGGCTGGCTGCTGGCCGGGGAGCCCGCCGCGGCGTTCACCGCGGCGGTCGCGGTGCTGATCATCGCCTGCCCGTGTGCGCTGGGCCTGGCCACGCCGACCGCCATCCTGGTCGGCACCGGGTGCGGCGCGCAGTTGGGCATCCTGATCAAGGACCCGCAGGTGCTCGAGGCCGTGCACGGCATCGACACCGTCGTGCTGGACAAGACCGGAACCGTCACCACCGGGGTGATGACCGTCGACGCGGTCGAGCCCGCCGCGGGAGAGGACGCCGACACCGTGCTGGCCCGCGCCGCCGCGGTCGAATCGGCGTCCGAGCATCCGGTCGCCGCGGCGATCGTGGCCGCCGCCGCAAACGTGGGGCCGGTCGCGAACTTCGTCAACGATCCGGGCACCGGGGTCAGCGGCGACGTCGACGGCGTGACCGTGAGCGTGGTCAAGGCCGGACAGTCCGACGGGCGCACCAGCGTCGAGGTCATCTGGGGCGATCGGGTGCGCGGCGTCATCCGGCTGGTCGACGCCGTGAAACCGACCAGCGCACAAGCGATTTCGCAACTGCGAGCCATGGGCATCCGGCCGGTGCTGCTCACCGGCGACAACGCCGCGGTCGCGCACCGGGTCGCCGCCGAGGTCGGCATCGACCCGGCGGACGTGATCGCCGAAGTGCTACCGACCGACAAAGCGGACGCCGTCAAAAGCCTGCAGGCACAAGGCCTTCGGGTGGCGATGGTTGGCGACGGCGTGAACGACTCGGTGGCGCTGGCCACCGCCGACATCGGTATGGCGATGGGCACCGGCACCGACGCCGCGATCGAGGCGGGCGACCTGACGCTGGTGCGCGGCGACCTGCGCACGGTGCCGACAGCGCTGCGGCTGTCGGCCCGCACGCTGCAGACGATCCGGACCAACCTGTTCTGGGCGTTCGGCTACAACGTGGCGGCCATCCCGCTGGCGGCGCTGGGTGTGCTCAACCCGATGATCGCCGGGGCGGCGATGGCCTGCTCGTCGGTGCTCGTGGTGGCAAACAGCTTGCGGCTGCGGCGATTCGCCCGCTGACGGTCGGAATTGTGCGATGGAATCGAATTGCCCGTGTAGTGTCGCGGCTACTGGGCTCCAATAGCCGGCCGACGGGTTTAGGGAGGAATTCAGTGAGTTCTCTACGGTTTTCCAGGGTTCTTCGCGGTGTTGCGAAGGCGGCGGTCGTGGGTGCTTTAGTCGCCGCGCCTGCCGTTGCGGCGGTCGTCCCGGCGGGCGCCGATCCTGCCGACCCCGACCCGTTCAACCCGGCCGATTGCATGGCGAACGCGAGCGCCGTTTGCAATATCGGTCCCTATGGCCCCAATAGCCTTACTAATCCGGCCAACATCAATAGCCCGTTGAATCCGGACAGCCCTGAGAATCCCGCCAGTCCGATGAACCCCATCAACACCGGTGGCCCCGGCCAGATCTAATTCCGGGCGGGCGAGACTGCGCCTACGGGCACGAGACTGTACTGGTGGAGTATATTCGGCTCGGTGCCCCGAACGCAGTGCTAAGCACTCAGGAGTCCAGCCAGGCAAGCTCGTCCGGCAGGTGCTGGCGCCAGAAGTCCGCGTCGTGCCCGCCCGGGTAGAACCCGCCGGCCGGTGGCGTGGGTAACTCGTTGACGAATTGCCGCGTCGCGACGTAGAAGCCGTCGCCGGTGCCGCAATCGACACGCAGCGGGATGCCCGCCAGCTGCGGTATCAGGTTCATCGCCGAGCTCTTGCGCCAGTCGTCGAGGCTGTCGAAGGCGTCGTGCGGGGCACCCCAGTACGTCATGTACAGCGCCGGGCTGATTGCGCAGATCGCCGCGGTGCGCGCCTGACCCAGACGCGAGCCCAACAGCAGGGCGCCGTAACCGCCCATCGACCAGCCCATGAAGGCCACCCGAGAGGTGTCGATGTTTTTGGTGGCCAGCATCGGAATCAGCTCGTTCAACACCATTGCGCCGGAGTCCTGCCCGGAGGTCCGTCGGCGCCAGAAGTTGTTGCCGCCGTCGACGGCCACCACCGCGAAGGGCGGCCGGCCGGATGCGGTCAGCCGTGCCAGGGCGTCGTCGACGCCGAGGCTCATCACGCCGGCGGCGTCGCTGTCCATCCCGTGCAGGGCGATCACCGGTCGTAAGACGCCGGTTGTGCCCGGCGGTCGGGCGATGATCCATTTCGTCTCGACGCCGCCGCGGGCCGCGGAGACGAACGAGCCGGACTCGCGGGTCGGTAGTGGGCTTGCCGCCGCTGCCGGTCCCGGGTCGGGCGACGCATGGGGCTTCGGTGGGTCGAGCAGGGCGCCCAGCGCCGACAACCCCGCCGTACCTATACCCACCGCCCCGGCGATACCCAGATGCAACGCGTCGCGGCGGCTCAGGGATTTCACCAGCGCATCATGCCAAGCAGACGCGCGCGGCAGGTCTCGGCGCTTCACCTATCCGGCAACAGCCTGGTAACGGCTCAGTCCTCGATGCCGTGAGTTTCCAGGAAGTCGCCGGGCAGCGGCGCGGTCAACCGGCCGACCAGCGCGTAATAGAACAGCTGAGTGCCTTCCATGGAAAGCCGGTGACGGTAAAGCTCCAGATGGTAGATGTCGAGGTATTTCGAGAAAATAAGCGCTCGCACTAATCGCGAAAAGCCGGTCTGCTCGTCGGCGTCCAGAAACGACTGCTTGATATTGAAAGCGAGCCAGCCGCGGGTCTGGATGAGTCGTAACGCATTGAAAAACGCACGCGGCGGAATATCGCCGAACCCCAGCGCCGCGACGCACGTCAGGCAGTCGAAGCTCCACTCCGAGAGTTCGTCGCGCAGGCCCGGGTCGAGATCACCCAGATCCGCGACGTAGTAGGCGTCGTACACGGTGGGCCGGTCGCGGTAGGCGGCATCACGCGCCTCCGGGACGATGTCGACGCCGACCAGCCGAGCGATGCCCTCCTGCTTGAGCTCGTCGCCCATCATGCCGTTGCCGGCGCCCAGATCCAGCACCCGCAACTCGGTGAGCGGCTCGCGGGCGGTGTGCAGGGCCCGCTCCAGTAGTTCCATCACCTTTCCGGGCGAATTGCACCGAAGCCGACCGTAGAACAATTCCTCGTAGAGTCCCGGACGTTTGTAAATTTCCGCGTAATCGTGAAAACGTAACCGCCGGGGCTTGCCATCTTCGATCAGTTTGAACAGGACTTCGTCTTGGGCAAGTCGTTCGGAATTCGCCGGGGGAAACTGAATTCGATAGATTTGCGAAGGCATCCGCCGATTTTAACACTCGCCGTAATCGTTTCGTTATTTGGGTGCGGCCGGCCGACAGCCCCGGTGTTGGTACAAAGTTCAGAATGTGTAACACTGTGCCACATGACTGAGCTGTCCGAGACGCACCTCGACGTCGACGCGCTGCCGCTGGGTCCGGAGTCACTGGTTTGGCGCTACTTCGGCGACAACCGCATGTTTTTGATCGGGCCGCGGCCGGCGGTGCTGCAGAACATGCTCGCCGAGCTGGGGCAGGGCGTCCTGGACCACTCGGTGTTCTTCTCCGACACCGCCGCCCGCGTCAAGCGCTCGCTGCCGCCGATCTTCATGACCGTCTACGGCGCCGACGCCGACCATCCGGGCCAGCAGGTACGCGACTTCCACCACGAGATCAAGGGCCGCATGCCGGGCGGGCAGCGCTACCACGCCCTGGACCCGGAGACCTACTACTGGGCGCACGCCACTTTCGTCGAGCAGGTGCTGTACTTCGCCGACACGTTCGTCAAACGCCTCACCGGCGCCGAAAAGGAGCAGATCTACCTCGAGTCGAAGACCTGGTATCGCCGCTACGGAGTCAGCGACCGGGCGATGCCCGCCGACTACGCGGAGTTCGAAAAGTACTGGAACGACATGCTCGACAACGTCGTGGTCCCGCACAAGACCGCCAAATACGGCGTCGGATATGTCACCAAGGGATTCCCGTGCCCCAAAGGCGTTCCGCCGCTGGTGTGGCGGCTGGTGTCGCCGGTGTTCAACCCGGTCGCGGCGTTCCTGACGACGGGCGGCCTGCCACCGCAGGCCCGCACCCTGCTGAACCTGCCGTGGAGCGAGCGCCAGGAGCGTCGCTACCAGCGCTTCGCCGCGGTATGGCGCTCACGGCCGGTCAACTGGCTATGGGATCATCTGCCGATGCGGTTGCGCTACAACAGGTTTGCTCGTGCCGGATACGCCCGGGCCTGACCCCGCCACCCGCGCCATCCTCGACGCCGCCGTCGTCGAGTTCGAGCGGCACGGCTTCCGGCGGGTCGCGCTCGACGACGTAGCCCGCCGCGCCCGGGTCAGCCGCACCACGATCTACCGCCGCTTCGCCAACCGCGACGAGCTGGTGGCCGCCGTCATCGACCGGGAGAACGCGGCGCTGTTTGCCGACATCGCTGCGGAGTTGAAAAACCGCCGCCCGCAGTCGAATTACTACGTCGAGGCATTCGCGCTGTCGATCATGCGGTTTCGCCAGCACCGGGTGCTGACCCGGATGCTCGCCGACGAGCCCGGGCTGATGCTCGAACTGGCGCAGCAGCATTGGGGCGCGGCGGTCGAGCGGATGGCCGCCGCGCTGCGAGTGATCTTCCCCGACGGGTTCGCCGAACGCATCGGCGAGCCGGCGGTCGACGAACTGGCCGAGACGATCCTGCGCTACGCCGCGATGATCCTGCTGTTGCCCAGCCGCCAACCGCTGGCCACCGCCGACGACCTGCGCGCCTTCGCCACCGAGCACTTCCTGCCCAGCCTGCCCGCCGTGTTGCGCGCGGTGCCGGTGTAAGCGGTGTAGCGTCCGCTCATGCTGCTGACGCAGGAGGGCCGCATGAGCACGACCACCAAGCTGCGCCAAGGCCTGTCGCAACGGCAGCTCAACATGATCGCGATCGGCGGGGTGATCGGCGCCGGGTTGTTCGTCGGCTCCGGTGTCGTCATCGGCGAGACCGGGCCCGCGGCATTTCTCACCTACGCACTGTGCGGCCTGCTGATCGTCCTGGTGATGCGGATGCTCGGGGAGATGGCCTCCGCCAACCCGGCGACCGGATCGTTCGCCGACTATGCCCGCGACGCCCTCGGCGACTGGGCGGGCTTCTCGGTGGGCTGGCTGTACTGGTATTTCTGGGTGATCGTCGTCGGTTTCGAGGCGGTGGCCGGCGGCCGGGTGATCACCTACTGGTTTCACGCGCCGCTGTGGGTGCTGTCGCTGATCCTGATGGTCACGATGACGGCGACGAACCTGTTCTCAGTGTCGTCATTCGGGGAGTTCGAATTCTGGTTCGCCGGAATCAAAGTCGCGACGATCATGGTCTTCCTCGCCGTCGGGTCGCTGTTCGTGGCCGGGTTGTGGCCGCACCGCGGTTCGGGCTTCGGCAACCTCGTTTCGCACGGCGGGTTCTTCCCGCACGGGATCGCCACGGTGTTCGGCGCCGTCGCGGTGGTCATCTCGGCGATGGTCGGCGCCGAGGTCGCCACGATCGCCGCCGCGGAAACCGACAACCCCGAACGTGCGGTGCGGCGCGCCACCAGGTCGGTGGTCGCCCGCATCCTGGTGTTCTACGTCGGCTCGGTGTTCTTGCTCGCGGTGATCGTGCCGTGGAACTCCGTCGAGCTCGGCGCATCGCCCTACGTCGCCGCACTGAAGACGATGGGAGTCCCCGCGGCCGGCCACATCATGAACGCGGTGGTGCTCACCGCGGTGCTGTCGTGTTTGAACTCCGGGCTCTACACCGCGTCGCGAATGTTGTTCGTGCTGGCCGCACGTCACGAGGCGCCGGTCCAATTCGTCAAGGTCAGCCGCCGCGGAGTGCCCTACAACGCCATCCTCGGCGCGTCGGTGGTGGGCTTTTTGTGTGTGGTGATGGCGTGGGTCGCGCCGGGAAGCGTGTTCGTCTTCCTGCTGAAGTCCTCGGGCGCGATCGTGCTGTTCGTCTATCTGTTGATCGCGCTGTCCCAGATTGTGTTGCGCCGCAGGACACCGCCGGAGCGGCTGCGGGTGAAGATGTGGGGCTTTCCGGCGCTGTCGATTCTGACGCTGGCCGGGATTGTCGCCGTGCTCGTGCAAATGGTGTTCGAGCACGAGGCACGCACCCAGCTGTTCTTGAGCCTGCTGTCCTGGGCGGTGGTGCTGGCGCTGTACTTCGTGCCGAAATGGTGGCGCGGCCCGGCCGAAGCCGGCGCTGAGCCGCGGCCGACGGGCAAGGCGACCCGCGTGCTGGTGCTGGCCAACAAGAACGTCGCCGGCAGTGAACTTTTCGACGTGCTGCGCCGCGTCGACGCCACGGCCCGGGCCGACTACTTCGTCTGCGTGCCGGCCAGCCCCGTCGACACCGGACAAGCCGAAAACACCGGCCCCGTCTATGTTTTCGACGCGACGCTGCAGGCCGCCCAACAGCGACTGGACAGCATCTTGTCCTCGATGCGAGACATGGGCCTGCACGCCGAGGGCGAGCTCGGCGACTACCGGCCTCTGCGTGCGCTGGCCCACGCCGTGCGCAGTTTCCGGCCGGATCAACTGGTGATCGCCGAAGGCCGGTCCTCCTGGCTGCGGCTCGGGCTCGTCGACAAGGCCCGCTCGACGTACCCGATCCCGGTCACCCACGTGGTGTCACGCGAGCCCGCAGGTACCCCTCGACGTTGACTCTGCGTGTACCACCGGGTCTTCTCGCACTTTGTCGTGGCGGACGCAGAATCAACGGCCAGCTGACCGCCGTCAGCGGTAGCAGTACGAATCCGACGAGGCGTCCCCGCCCTGCAACCGCACCTGATGCACGCGTAAGCCCCGAAAGTCCTCGCCGTGCGGGAAGAACCGCTCGTCGATGTGCAGCCCGCCGCCGGCGTCCGGGTCGGTGTCCAGCTTCGCCATCCAAGCGCCCACGCCGTCCGGATAGAACTGGTCGTCCCACGACCCGTAGAGCGAATTCGTCATGTACACCCGCTTGCCGTCGCGGCTCACCTCGACCATCTGCGAGCCGCCGGCCAGCGACTGCGACGGCGCTGCCGGGTGCGCCACCCGGCCGGTGATTCCGCCCAGCCGCACCGAGCCGGTCTGGACCGGGTGCGCCGGGTCGGACACGTCGTACTGCTTCAGATCCCCGGTGCCCCAACACGCGGCATACAAGAAGCGGTCGTCGACCGAAAGGTTGATGTCGGAAAGCAGCGGTGGTACCGCCCCGAACGGCTGCAGCGCCGGCGGCAGCGCGCCGGCCTCGGCGGGCTCGGCCGGGATGGTGATGACCTTGTCGGCGGTCCAGCGGTCGCCGTCGCGGTGCCAGCGCCACACCGACGCCGACAAATCCTCGGTGCTGATCACCACACCCACGAACCCCCAGGTGGCCTGCGGGTCGTGGGACGGCCGCAGCTCCAGCACCATCTGATGCTGCTCGCCGAGGTCGACGGCCTGCAGGTGGCGGCCCTCCGCGAGATCCCAGAAGTGCATGCTATGGCCGTACTTATGGGCGAGCAGCAGATCCGGCTGCAGCCCGTTCTCGATCATCGACGGGGTGCCCCACTCGCTGGTGATCAGCGTGTTCTGCCCGAGGTGCCACCATGCGTCGTAGGACATGTACTGCGGGCCGTGGTCGGTTTCCCAGGCGCGCAGTACGTCGAAGCTGTCGTGATCGAGCAGCGCGATGCCGCCCGGACCTTCGTCACCGTTCCCGCTTCCCAAGCAGGACAAGAAGATTCCGTCCGGCCCGCAGTGCAGGGTGTGCGGCCGGGAGTAGCCCGCCTTCGCGGACAGCTCGGCGGCGTCGATCGAGCGCACCAGCGTCGGTTGCGCCGGGTCGGGGTGTGTGTCGAAGACGTGGATCCGCGACGACCGCAGGCCGGGTAGCAGCAGGAATCGCCGCTGCAGCCCGTCGGGGTGATGCCCGGCGTGCGCGAACGCGCTGCTGCACGCGTTCCAGCCGAAATGGTGCAGCTCGTCGCCGCGGGTCGGCAGGTCCGCCCACCCCACGACTCGCCCATAGCTGCCCGACGCCGGGTCGACGTCGATCACGGTGAGCGCGTCCGGCCGCTCGGCCTTGCGGTCGAACGCCACCACATATGCCAGCTTCTCCGGCGGCGCCGCGATGGCGTCGGCGGCGCTGCGGTAGAAGGTCGGGTCCATGGCGTGCATTATGCGCCTCAGGCCACGTGCGCGCCCGCGCTCTCCAGCAGGCCCAACTGGCGCAGATCGGTCACATATTTGCCGATCAACGCTTCGGTCAAATGCGGCACGTCGTTGTCGGCGCCGATGCCCGCGGATTGCACTGCGGCGCGGAACTTCTCGGCAGGTAGGTGGCTGCCGGACGTGGGGGCCACCGGCCGCGCGTAGGCGCTGAGCAGCGGCAGCACCGAGTTCTTCCGCTGGTTCTCCGGCAGCGCCTTCATCGCCGCCTCGAATCGCGCGAGCCACTCGCCGTAGTCGTCGATCCGCTCGATCTTCTGACCGTCGGCGACCAGCCAGTCGACGAAGGTGTCCAACGAGATGCCGTCGTCGTGGGTGTTGAGCACGTTGTAGGTGCGGCAGCCGTCGGTGGCCTGACTGCCGAGCGTGGTGATCGCCTCGGAAGTGAAATCGGCTGGCAGCCCGTCATAGTGGGCCCGTTGCCGGTTACCGTCGGCGTCGAGCTGGTAGAAGGAGCGCGGCGCGATCCCGGTCGCGAGCAGGCTCAGGACCAGCCGGGTGAACATGTCGGTCCCGTTGACCTGACCGGCATAGCGGCTGTGCGCCAGGATCATGTCCGAGCGGAACACCGCCACCGGCAGACCGCACAGGTCGTTCGCCTCGCGCAGCAGAACCTCGCCGGCCCACTTGCTGGTCGCATACCCGCTGGCGTAGGCGGCACCCAGCGAGCGCGACGGCGATGCCTCGCGCACGTCGACGTCCTCGCCGATGAAGCTGCCGTCGGGCAGCGCCGTCACCGCGACCGTCGACAGGTAGCTAACGGGCTTGAGCCGCTTGGTGATTGCCAGCTTGATGATCTCGGCGGTGCCCACCACGTTCGGGCCGAACAGCTGGCTGTAGGGCAGCACGTGGTTGACCATCGCCGCGGCGTGCACAATCAGATCCACCGACTCCGCGAGCCGGTCCCACGTCTCGCTGTCGACGCCCAGGTTCGCCGCCCCGAGGTCTCCGGACAGCACCTCGAGATGGTCGGTGGCCAAAGTGCGAAAGTGCGCCGACAACCCGGCATCGCCGGTGTCGATGGCGGCCTCGATGCGCTGCCGCGCAGCGACGGGGTCGGCGCCGCGCACGATGCAGATCAGCGTGCCGCCCGTCTCGGCGAGCCGTTCCAGCCAGTCCAGGCACAGGAATCGGCCCAGGTAGCCGTTGGCGCCGGTCAGCAGCACGGTCTTGGCTGGACCGCCGGCGACCGAAAGGCCCGGCGCCGCAGCCAAAGTGTCGGCGTCGATGAACTTCTCCAGGGCCAGATCGGTGGCGCGGGCCGCCGTCGCACCACGGCCGTGCACTGAGGCGAACGTGGGTCGCGTCGAGGCAGCGTCGCGCTCGCCGTCGATGTAGCGGGCGATGGTGGCCAGCGTCGCGGTGGGGCTGACAATGGTCTGCACCGGAACGTCGACGTGGTAGATCTGCTCCAGCAGCGATCCGAACGAGAATGCGGATAGCGAATCACCGCCCAGCTCAACGAATTTCGCGTCAGCGGGCATGCCCTCCCCGGTGGCCTCCAGGCCCAGGGTGGCGACGGCGGCGCGCCGTACCGTGTCGATGGTCGGCAGTTCGGCGGCCGCGGCCCGCAGCTCGTCGATCTGGTTTTCCTGCCCGGCTGCGATGTCGGCGTACAGCGCGTCGAGCCGTTCGCCGTATCGGGCGCGCAGCGCCGGCCGCAGCAGCTTGCCGACCCCCGACAACAGCCCGTTGTCGCGAGTGAACCGCTCCGGCTCCAGCAGAAAGTCGCGCGGAATCTCGTAGGGCTGCAAATGGTTTTCGGCGGCGATCTGCTGCAGCGAGTCGGCGATCAGCGCCCGTGCGTCGCCGTCACCGACCGCGTCGTCGTTGGGTACCACCACCGCCAGCAGGAACGGCTGGTCGCTGCTGCCGTGGAGATAGATCTGCCGGATGTAGGGGCTGGCGGCATAGACCGCCTCGAGCTGGGACACCGCCACGAACTCGCCCTGGGACAGCTTGATGACGTTGTTGCGGCGATCCAGATACTTCAGGCGATCCGGCTCGAGTTCCTCCATGATGTCGCCGGTCTTGTAGAAGCCGTCGTCGTCGAAGATCTGGGCCGAGAGCTCGGGATGCTTGAAGTAGCCGGGGATGACGTTGCTTGCCTTGACGTAGAGCTCGCCGCGCGGGTGCGGTTTGTCGGTGGTGAAGTAGCCCAGCTCCGGCACGTCGACGAGCTTGTACTCGGTGACCGGTGGGCGACGGATGATGCCGTTGCGCATGATTCCGCCGCCGGTTTCGGTGGCGCCGTAGCCGTCGGCGACGGTGACGTCGAGCAGCGACTCCATGAACGCGTGCATCTGTTTGGACAGCGGCGCGCTGCCGCACATCGCCGACACCACTCGGCCGCCGAGAAAGTCTTGGCGCAGTTCGGCTTTCACCTCGTCTGCCGCCGAGCTGTCGTCGGTGGCCGACCGGATGTCGAGTTCTTTGCGGTAGCGCCGGTAGATCAAGTCGCACACCCGCGGGACCAGGTTCAGTGCGGTGGGACGGACCAGCGCGATGTCGTCGAACAGCGTCGACATGTCGCTCTTGGCGGCGAAGTAGCCGATCCCGCCGGACGCCAACGTGGCGATCAGCCACTCCAGCCCGTACACGTGAGAGAGCGGCATGTACTGCAGATGGATGGCCGGAATCTGCTTGCCGATGTCCAGCGACGGGCTGTGTGGACGCTGCCAGAGGCGGGTCACCATGTCCGCGGTGTACATCGCCCCCTTCGGGGTGCCGGTGCTGCCCGACGTGTAAATCAGTGTGGCCAGCGGGTTCTCGCCGGCCGGCGGGATGAATGGCGGGATTACCGGTAGCTTGCGGCCGGACTCCAGTTCCGGCAACAACGGCGTCACGTCCAGCTCGCGGCCGGCGGCGGCCAGCCGTTCACACGCGTCCTGATACTTGGCGCGCTGCTCGTGGTCGTAGTTGAAGTAGTCGAACACCACCAGCCGCTCGACCGACGGCGTGTCGATCACCACGTCGACCGCGGTGTCCAGCGACTCGATGCTGGCAGCGAAAACTCGCGGTTCGGTCTCGGCGGCAATCGGTTTCAACTGCTGGGCGGTGGAGCTGGTTTGCAGCGGCACGAACACCGCACCGAGCCGGATGCAGGTCAGGTAGATGATCGCGTAGCCGATGCTGGTGAAGCCCAGGACGGCCACGAAGTCGCCGGGCTTGAAACCACCCGGCAGGCTCGAGTCCCACACGCTGGAGAGCGCCTCAACCCGTTGGCGCAGTCGCTGATAGGTGACGGTCTCGAAACCGGGCAGCAGCCTCGCCGTGGCACGTCCGGGGGCGTCCTGGCTTACCAGCTCGCGCGAGCGCTGTCCGAGCGCCGGCCGGTCCGCGTAACCGGTGAGGTACTCCTCGACCACCTGCCAGGGCCGCAGGCCCGCCTGATGCGCGGCGGCGGTCACCTGCGGTACCGGCGCCGCGGCACGGAACTGCGGGTCGTTGGCGTAGAGCTCCTCGATGCGCTGAGCCAGGCGTTGCTCTCGTCCCGTTTCGGTCATCGTCGCCTCCCTCTCGCCATGAGTACCCGCTTCAGCCGGCGCGGGCGAGCAGCAGCGTCGACTCGACGCGCGACATCTCCAGCAATTGCCGCCAGGGTGCCTTCACCAAATCGGCGGCCTGCCCGGTCGGGACAATCCGGGGGTCGGTGACGTCAAAAGTCTTGCCGTACAGCTTGACTCGACCGCCACCTGCCGCCTGCAGATTCTTCACCCAGTCACGGTCCGGCCGGTACGGGAGCAAGACGGCGACGCCGCCGTCGCGGGTGCGGAACGCCGATACCGGCGTGCGGTAGGTCTTCCCGGAACGACGCCCGACGTGCTCGACGACCGACCACATCGGCATCCAGCCGGAAATCGGCAACACGATGCGATTGGTCACGCGGCGGTTGAACCGGGCGTGCGCTCGGGAGAACAGCACGCTAATCGGTCTTGGTGAGCAGAACCGCCTGCTCGAACGGCAGCCTGCCGAACAGGGCCCGCGACCGGCCGCTGATGTAGGGGGCCGCTTCTTCCTTGGTGACCGTGCGCGGCTGGGTGACGCCGAAGGTTTTCCCGTTGCGGCGTAGCCGCCCGCCGCCGGCCGCGTTGAGGTTCTTCAGCCAGTCACGGTCCGGGCCGTAGGTCAGCAGGATCGCCACGCCGGGTTTTCCGTCGATGGTGGCGCTGAACACATTCAGCGGGGTGCGATACGGCGTGCCGGAGCGCCGCCCGACGTGCTCGAGGATGCCGAAGCCGGGGAGCCAGCCGGCCCACATTCGCTGGATCGGGTTGGTGACGTGCCGATTGAACTGGGCGAGCCGTTGCGGTAGTTGCATGTAGTCATCCAACCCGCCGCGGCTGGCCCAACTCAACCCCGTCGGCCCAGAACTACACCCTGTAGTCGACGGTTTTGTCGCAGCTGGGACACTGGTGGGCATGCGTGGATCCGCCCAGACGTCAGCTTCGGCGAAGCTGTTCGACGACGCCTGCGCCGTCATCCCCGGCGGGGTGAACTCCCCGGTGCGGGCCTTCAAGGCCGTGGGTGGCACGCCGCGCTTCATCACCGAGGCGAGCGGGTACTGGCTCACCGACGCCGACGGCAACCGCTACGTCGACCTGGTCTGCTCGTGGGGCCCGATGATCCTGGGCCACGCCCACCCTGCGGTGGTCGACGCCGTGCAGCACGCGGCGGCCTTCGGCGTCTCGTTCGGGGCGCCGACGCCCGCGGAGACCGAGTTGGCCGCTGCGATCATCGACCGGGTGGCACCGGTGGACCGGATCCGGCTGGTGAACTCCGGCACCGAGGCCACGATGAGCGCGGTGCGGCTGGCCCGCGGGTACACCGGGCGCGCCAAGATCGTCAAGTTCTCCGGCTGCTACCACGGCCACGTCGACGCTTTATTGGCTGACGCCGGTTCCGGGGTCGCGACGCTGGGCCTGCCGTCGTCGCCAGGTGTCACCGGCGCCACTGCGGCTGACACAATTGTGTTGCCCTACAACGACATTGACGCGGTGCGGGAGGCGTTCGCCCGGTTCGGCGACCAGATCGCCGCGGTGATTACCGAGGCCAGCCCCGGCAACATGGGTGTCGTCCCGCCAGCGCCCGGCTACAACGCCGCGCTGCGACAGGTGACCGCTGAATACGGCGCGCTGCTGATCGTCGACGAGGTGATGACCGGTTTCCGTGTCAGCCGAAGCGGTTGGTACGGAATCGATCCGGTGGACGCGGACCTGTTCACGTTCGGCAAGGTGATGAGCGGCGGGCTGCCGGCCGCGGCGTTCGGCGGGCGGGCCGAGGTGATGGAGCGGCTGGCGCCGCTGGGCCCGGTGTATCAGGCCGGCACGCTGTCGGGTAATCCGGTGGCGGTGGCCGCGGGATTGGCCACGTTGCGGGCGGCCGACGACGCCGTCTACGCGGCGCTGGACGCCAACGCCGACCGGCTGGCGGCGCTGCTTTCCGATTCGCTCACGGATGCCGGTGTGGCACACCAGATTCCGCGAGCCGGCAACATGCTGTCGGTGTTATTCGCCGGCGAGCCGGTGACCGACTTCGCGACGGCCCGCGCCAGCGACACCTGGCGCTACCCGCCGTTCTTCCATGCTCTGCTCGACGCCGGTGTCTACCCGCCGTGCAGCGCGTTCGAGGCGTGGTTCGTCTCGGCCGCGCTCGACGACGCCGCGTTCGACCGGATCGCCGACGCACTACCCGCGGCCGCGGCGGCCGCCAAGGAGTCGAAACCCTGATGGCCGAAGAAACCCGAATTCACCTGGTGCGCCACGGCGAGGTGTACAACCCCGACGGCGTGCTCTACGGTCGTCTGCCCGGATTCAAGCTGTCCGACAAGGGAATTCGGCAGGCCCAGGCGGTGGCCGACGCGCTGGCCGACCGCGACGTCGTTGCGGTGATCGCCTCGCCGTTGCAGCGTGCGCAGGAGACCGCCGCGCCGATCGCCGCCCGCCACGACCTGCCGGTGGACACCGATCCCGACCTGATCGAATCGACCAACATCCTGCAGGGCCGCGGTGTTTCGCCCGGCGACGGCGCCTGGCGCGACCCGCGGGTGTGGTGGCACCTGCGCAACCCGTTCACTCCATCGTGGGGCGAGCCGTATGCCCAGATCGCGGCCCGGATGAGTACCGCGGTCGACAAGGCGCGGGCCCGGGCCGCCGGCCACGAAGCCGTGTGCGTCAGCCACCAGCTGCCGATCTGGACGCTGCGCCTGCACCTGACCGGCCGACGGCTCTGGCACTGGCCCACCCGGCGGCAATGCGCGGTGGGCTCGGTGACTTCGCTGGTCTACGACGGCGACCGGCTGGTCGACGTGCAGTATTCAATGCCGGGCGGCTGTTGACATGCGCCGGCTGGCGATCCTCGGCGCGGTGCTGGCCGGGCTGCTGGCCGGCTGCTCTCACGGCGACGACGCCGTCGCGCAGGGCGGCACCTTCGAGTTCGTCGCGCCGGGCGGAAAGACCGACATCTTCTACGACCCGCCCGACCACCGCGGCCGACCCGGGCCCCTGGCCGGGCCGGACCTGATGGATCCCGCCCGCACGCGGTCGGTCGACGACTTTCCCGGCAAGGTCGTCGTGATCAACGTGTGGGGGCAGTGGTGCGGGCCTTGCCGGACCGAAATCGCCCAGCTGCAACGGGTTTACGACGCCACCCGTGCCGACGGGGTGGCGTTCCTCGGTATCGACGTGCGCGACAACAACCGTCAGGCCGCGCAGGACTTCGTCACCGACCGCCACGTGACGTTCCCGTCCATCTACGACCCGGCGATGCGCACGATGATCGCGTTCGGCGGCAAATACCCCACCACGGTGATCCCGTCGACGGTGGTGCTCGACCGCCGGCACCGCGTCGCCGCGGTGTTCCTGCGGGAGCTGCTCGCCGAGGACCTGCAGCCGGTCGTGCAGCGGCTCGCCTCCGAGGACCAGGCGCCGCCGGGACCGCAATGAGCAGCGGGTTCACCGAAATCGCCGCCGCCGGACCGCTGTTGGTGGCGCTGGGGGCGTGCGTGCTCGCGGGGCTGGTGTCGTTCGCGTCGCCGTGCGTGGTGCCGCTGGTGCCCGGCTACCTGTCGTATCTGGCGGCGGTCGTCGGCGTCGACGAACGGCAGGCGCACGCGGCGCGCTGGCGGGTGGCTGGGTCGGCTGCATTGTTCGTGGCCGGGTTCACCGCGGTGTTCGTGCTCGGCACCGTCGCGGTGCTCGGCATGACCACCACGCTGATCACGAATCAGCTTGTGCTGCAACGGGTCGGCGGGGCACTGACGATCGTGATGGGGCTGGTGTTCGTCGGGTTCATCCCCGCGCTGCAGCGCCAGGCCCGGTTCACGCCGCGGCAGTTGTCGACGGTGGCGGGCGCGCCCCTGCTGGGCGCGGTGTTCGCGCTGGGCTGGACGCCGTGCCTGGGGCCGACGCTGACGGGGGTGATCACCGTCGCCTCGGCCACCGACGGCGCGAGCGTGGCGCGCGGCATCCTACTGGTGATCGCCTATTGCCTGGGGCTGGGAGTTCCGTTCGTGCTCTTGGCCTTTGGATCGGCGTCGGCGGTGGCCGGGCTGGGCTGGCTGCGCCGGCACACCCGGGCGCTGCAGATCGTCGGCGGCGTGCTGCTGATCGCCGTCGGGCTGGCGCTGC
Organism: Mycobacterium kyorinense; assembly: GCF_002101735.1. GTDB lineage: Bacteria > Actinomycetota > Actinomycetes > Mycobacteriales > Mycobacteriaceae > Mycobacterium > Mycobacterium kyorinense. The sequence goes on from NZ_LQPE01000163.1 coordinate 86,145, forward strand.
TGACCGGCGTGTGGAACGACTTCGTGTCGTGGCTGCGCGACGCGTTCGTCTCGGACGTAAGGCTGCCGGTCTAGTGTCCCCGCGAGCAGACGCAGAATCGCACGCGCGGGGACTGCGCCGTGCGATTCTGCGTCTGCTCGCCACAGCACGCAACACCTGGCGGGCGCTGACGTCGATGGGCACCGCGCTGGTGCTGCTGTTCCTGCTGGCGCTCGGCGCGATCCCCGGCGCGCTTTTGCCGCAACGCAGCCTCAACGCCGGCAAGGTCGACGACTACCTGGCCGCCCATCCGGTGATCGGGCCGTGGCTGGACGCGGTGCAGGCGTTCGGCGTGTTCGGCAGCTTCTGGTTCACCGCGATCTACGTGCTGCTGTTCGTCTCGCTGGTCGGCTGCCTGACGCCGCGGATGGTCGAGCACGCGAAAAGCCTGCGCGCCCAACCTGTTGCCGCCCCGCGCAACCTGGCCCGGCTGCCCAAGCACGCAGAGGCCACGATCGCCGCCGACCTCGACGAGCTGGCGACCACGATCACCCACCGGCTGCGCGGCTGGCGCACCGTGACGCGCCGGCACGGCGACACCGTCGAGGTGTCCGCCGAAAAGGGCTATCTGCGCGAATTCGGCAACCTGGCATTCCATTTCGCCCTGCTTGGCCTGCTGCTCGCGGTGGCCGTCGGCAAGATGTTCGGCTACGAGGGCAACGTGATCGTCATCGCCGACGGCGGCCCCGGCTTCTGCTCGGCGTCGCCGGCCGCGTTCGACTCGTTCCGCGCCGGCAACACCGTCGACGGCACCTCGCTGCACCCAATCTGTATCCGCGTCAACAACTTTGACGCGCACTACCTGCCGTCCGGGCAGGCCACGTCGTTCTCGGCCAACATCGACTACCAGACCGGGCGCGATCTGACGACCGACAGCTGGCGGCCCTACCGGCTGGAGGTCAACCACCCGCTGCGCACCGGTGGCGACCGGGTGTATCTGCAGGGCCACGGCTACGCCCCGACGTTCACGGTGACCTTCCCCGACGGGCAGACCCGCGCGTCGACCGTGCAGTGGCGGCCCGACAACCCGCAGACCCTGCTGTCGTCGGGCGTGGCCCGCATCGACCCGCCGGCCGGCAGCTATCCCGACCCCGGCCAGCGTCGCAAACACCAGATCGCCATCCAGGGACTGCTCGCGCCCACCGAGCAACTCGACGGCACATTGCTGTCGTCGAGCTTCCCCGCCCTGAACGCGCCCGCGGTGGCCGTCGACATCTACCAGGGCGACACCGGGCTGGACACCGGCCGGCCGCAGTCGCTGTACACCCTGGATCCCCGGCTGATCGAGCAGCACCGGCTGACGAAGGCCAAGCGGGTCAATCTGCGCGCCGGCGACCAGGTCCGCCTCGACGACGGCACCACCGTGCGCTTCGACGGCGCCGTGCCGTTCGTCAACCTGCAGGTCTCCCACGACCCCGGACAGGTCTGGGTGCTGGTCTCCGCGATCACGATGATGGCCGGGTTGCTGGTGTCCCTGTTGGTGCGACGACGACGGGTCTGGGCGAGGATCGTGCCCGCTGACGACGGTACGGTGAACGTCGAGCTGGGCGGCCTGGCCCGCACCGACAATTCCGGCTGGGGCGACGAATTCGAACGCCTGACCAGCCGCTTGCTGGCCGGGTTCGATGCGGGCGACCGGAGGGAGTTGAGCGTCCGATGAACACCACCCATATCCACCTGGGGTTGGCGCGCACGTCCGATTGGGCGTTCACGTCGGCGGTGGTGGTGCTGGTGGTGGCGCTGCTGCTGCTGGCCGTCGAACTCGCCTACACCCGCAGCCGCCGCCCCGACCGGGAACTGGTCAGCGCCGGAGTTGCCGCCGACAGCGCCACACCCGGCGTCGTGCACGAGGTCCCGCGGCGCCCGTTCGACGAACGTGTCGGGCGGGCCGGCCTGGCGCTGGTCTACGTCGGGATCGCGATGCTGCTGGCGTGCATCGTGCTGCGCGGCCTGGCCACCGCGCGGGTGCCGTGGGGCAACATGTACGAGTTCATCAACCTGACCTGCTTCTGCGGGCTGGTCGCCGGCGCGGTCACCCTGCGCCGCCCGCAATATCGCCCGCTGTGGGTGTTCCTGCTGCTGCCCGTGCTGATCCTGCTGACGGTCTCGGGGCGCTGGCTTTACGCCAACGCAGCGCCGGTGATGCCGGCGCTGCAGTCCTACTGGCTGCCGATACATGTCTCGGTGGTCAGCCTCGGCTCCGGCGTGTTCCTGGTGGCCGGCGTGGCCAGCATCTTGTTCTTGCTGAAAACCTCCCGCCTGGCCGACGCCGACACTCCGGTCGGCCGGATCGTGCAGCGGCTTCCCGATGCGCAAACCCTGGACCGCATCGCCTACCGGACGACCATCTTCGGCTTCCCGGTCTTCGGCTTCGGGGTGATATTCGGCGCCATCTGGGCCGAGGAAGCGTGGGGCCGCTACTGGGGCTGGGACCCCAAGGAAACTGTGGCGTTCATCGCCTGGGTGGTGTACGCCGCTTACCTGCATGCCAGGTCGACGGCGGGCTGGCGCGACCGCAAAGCCGCCTGGATCAACGTGGTCGGCTTCGTGGCCATGGTCTTCAATCTGTTCTTCGTTAACCTGGTGACTGTGGGCCTGCATTCATATGCGGGTGTGGGCTGACCAGGGCGATCGTTCATCGACAAACGACCCGAGTACTGCAACGAGGGGAAGTGCACGTGTCTGAGCATCCGGGCCAGGGAGCTGGGGCGTCTCGCGGTCCTGAAGACCATCCGACGACGGAACTGCCGCCACAGCCGCACCCCGGTGAGCCGGACGCCAGGACCAGCAACGCCGAGACCAAGGCGTTCGCCGGGTTCCGCACCGAACGCCGCTTCGCCGAGAACGAGACCGTCGGCGGGCTGGCGCCGCCCACCCGCGTCGAGCCGCGTGCCTGGGCGGCCACCCCGGCCAAGGGACTGCCGCGAGTCGTCGACTCGCCGCCATACGGCACCGGTTTCTACGGCGCACAGCGAGCGGACGCGCCCTATCGCCAGGGTGCGGTGCACCACCCGCCGTCGCCGTACCCGGAACTGTCCACCAGCACCCTGTTGCGGCAGGTCAAACCGCCGCCGTCGGAGGGCTGGCGCAAATGGCTCTACATCCTGTCCGGCCAGCTGATCAACGTCGGCGAAAGCCCGCGGGTCAACCGCTACAACGACCTGATCATGCAGGCCAACCGACCGCTGCGGGGCTGCTACCGGATTGCGATGCTGTCGCTGAAGGGCGGGGTCGGCAAGACCACGATCACCGCCACGCTGGGCGCCACCTTCGCGTCCATCCGCGGCGATCGGGTGATCGCCGTCGACGCCAACCCCGACCGCGGCACGCTGAGCCAGAAGGTGCCGTTGGAGACGCCGGCCACCGTGCGGCATTTGCTGCGCGACGCCGAGGGCATCCAGCGCTACAGCGACGTGCGCAGCTACACCTCGCAGGGCCCGAGCCGGCTGGAGGTGCTGGCCTCCGAAAGCGACCCGGCGATGTCCGACGCGTTCAGCGCCGAGGACTACACCCGCACGCTGGAAATCCTGGAGCGCTATTACGGCCTGGTGCTCACCGACTGCGGCACCGGGTTGCTGCACTCGGCGATGTCGGCGGTGCTGGCCAAGGCCGACACGCTGGTGGTGGTCAGCTCGGGATCGATCGACGGCGCCCGCAGCGCGTCGGCGACGCTGGACTGGCTGGACGCGCACGGCCACGAGGATCAGGTGCGCAATTCGATCGCGGTGATCAACGCGGTGCGGCCGCGCTCAGGCAAGGTCGACATGCAAAAGGTCGTCGATCACTTCTCGCGGCGCTGCCGCGCCGTGCGGTTGATCCCGTTCGACCCGCATCTGGAGGAGGGCGCGGAAATCAGCCTGGAGCGGTTGAAGCGCGAGACACGAGAAGCGCTGATCGAGTTGGCAGCCGTTGTGGCCGACGGGTTTCCGAGCGACGACCGGCGCAACACCGGCTTTATCTAACGCGGGTTGTTATCGCCGCGGCCTAGCCGCCACAGGAACTCCGGATCGTCGTCTGGTCCGATGACGCGAGTCTTCGGGCGGTTCATCTGCGAACGCGCGGCCCGCCAGCCAAGATAGATCAGCGTCCCCAAAACCAAGACGAGGAGCAGGTAGAGCACTCGACACCTCCTGCGTCCGAATATACGCGCACCGTAGGCTCACACCGTGCCGGTTGGTCGAAGCCCCGCTGGTCGCGCCGCGGTCGACGTTCTGCTCTACGGGGCGGCCCGGCTTACTCTTGCGGTCGCCCTGACTGCCGCGATCTACGGGGTGGCGCGGCTGCTCGGGGTGCGGGAGTTTCCCATTGTTGTCGCCGCCTTGTTCGCATTGGTCATCGCGATGCCGCTTGGCATCTGGTTGTTCAGCCCGCTGCGCCGCCGCGCCACCGCCGGGATCGAGGCGGCCACCGAGCGACGACGCCGCGACCGCGAGCAACTGCGAGCCCGGCTGCGCGGCGAGACTCCGCCGGAGGACTGACGCGCGCCTCGGCGTCGAGTGTGCGTCCTGGGCGACGACACGCCGATGAGCTGCGCCGTGAGCGCACACTCGAAAACCTGAATGCACACTCGGTCCATCCAGGGGCCGTCAACATTGCTTGACGGCATGGCGGTGTCAACCTATATTGACAACCGTGAGTGACACCGCTGATCTGTCGTCGATCCCGACCGCCGACGTGGCAGCCAGCGCCGACCCGGCCGTCGGATTACGGGCCGTGCGAGCGCTGCAGCGACTGCAGGAGCGGTTGGAGGCCATCCACGTCGCGAATGCCCGTGAGCAGGGCTGGAGTTGGCAGGCCATCGCCGAAGCACTCGGGGTGAGCCGGCAGGCCGTGCACCAGAAGTACAACCGGAGGAGATGACCTAATGGTTTTCGAGCGGTTCACCCGCGATGCGCGAGTCGCAATGGTTTTCGCCCACGAGGAGGCGCGCGAGCTCGGAGATAGCGAAATCGGTACGCAGCACCTACTTCTCGGACTCCTGCAAGCCGCGCGGGATGACCTGTCGGCGGTGCTGAGCGGCTACGGCGTGACCGCCGATGTGGTGCGTGCCCGGCTGGTCGAGACGTCGTCGACGTCCGGGGCGTCGTTCGACGAGGACGCCGAAGCTTTGCGTGCCATCGGCATCGACCTGCAGGCCGTTCGCGACAGCGTCGCCCGCACCTTCGGAGCCGACGCATTCGACCACGCTCTGTCCCGATCCGGTCGGCGCCGACGCCGCCGCGGTCACGTTCCGTTCACCCGCGCGGCGAAGAAAGCGGTGGAGCTCGCACTACGAGAAGCCTTGGCGCACAAGGACAGAGAGATCCGCTGCGAGCATCTGCTGCTGGGATTGCTGCGGGGCGGCGACAGGGCGGCGATCGATCTGATCACCGAACACGTCTACACCGCGCAACTACGAGCCGCCGTCGTCGCGCTGCTCGACAAAGTGGCCTGACCGTCACACCGCCAGAGCTACCGCCACCGCGATCGACCACACCAGCATCGTCAGCCCGGTGTCCCGCAGCACTGGGATCAACTCGGGGCCTGTGCAGCCGGACCGCACCGGCCGCGCACCGCGCAGCGCCAAGGGCGTTGCCACCAATCCCGCGGCGCACCACGGCGTCGCCAACATGAGTAGCAGTGTCAGCACTGCGGCGAGTGCCAGCAGGCCCTGGTACAAAAACCGCGTCCGTGCATCACCCAGCCGTACCGCCAGCGTGATCTTGCCGGACTGCGCGTCGGTCGGGATGTCGCGAAGGTTGTTGGCCACCAACACCGCCGACGACAGCGCACCCGTCGCCACCGCCAGCACCAGGCCCACCCAGTCCACCCGCAAAGCCTGCGTGTATTGGGTGCCCAGCACGGCGATCAGGCCGAAGTAGACGAACACCGCCAGTTCACCAAAACCCGCATACCCGTAGGGTTTTGACCCACCGGTGTACAGCCAGGCCCCGGCGATGCACCCCGCGCCGACGGCGATAAGCCACGGCGCGCTGGTCAAGGCCAATGCCAGCCCGGCCGCCGCGCCGACGCTCAGGCTCACCACGGCCACCGTCAGAACCGAGCGCGGGGTGGCCAGTCGCGAACCCACCAGCCGCACCGGGCCGGCCCGGTCGTCGTCGGTGCCCCGGATGCCGTCGGAGTAGTCGTTGGCGAAGTTGACACCGACGATGAACGCGCATGCCACCGACAGCGCCAGCAGCGCCTTCCACCAGACGGCGGCGTGCATCCAGGCCGCGGCGCCGGTGCCCGCGATGACCGGCGCCACCGCATTGGGCAACGTGCGCGGCCGGGCCCCGGCGATCCACTGCTGAAAGCTAGCCATGGCTCGATCGTTCCATGCGCTGTACCAGAATGAACGAATGCTCGGAGTGATCGGCGGCAGCGGCTTCTACACCTTTTTCGGGGCGGACGCGCGCACCATCAACCTGGACACCCCGTTCGGCGAGCCGAGCGCCCCGGTGACGGTCGGCGTCGTCGGCGAGCATGAGGTCGCCTTTCTGCCCCGTCATGGCGCTCAGCATCAGTATTCGGCGCACACTGTTCCGTACCGGGCCAACATGTGGGCGCTGCGCGCGTTGGGCGTGCGCCGGGTGTTCGGGCCGTGCGCGGTCGGCAGCCTGACGCCCGATCTCGGGCCCGGCTCGATTGTGGTGCCCGACCAGCTGGTGGATCGCACCCACGGCCGCGCCGACACCTACTTCGAATCCGGCGGGGCGCACGCCGCCTTTGCCGATCCGTACTGCCCGGCTTTGCGGGCCGCGGTCACCGGCCTGCCCGGCGTGGTCGACGGCGGCACCATGGTGGTGATCCAGGGCCCGCGGTTTTCCACCCGTGCGGAAAGCCAGTGGTACGCCGCCGCCGGGTTCAGGCTGATCAACATGACCGGTTATCCCGAAGCGGTACTCGCTCGCGAACTCGACATGTGTTATGCCTCAATCGCTTTGGTGACCGACCTGGACGCCGGGATCGAGGCGGGGACGGGAGTGACGGCCGTCGACGTGTTCGGCGAATTCGAGAAGAACATCGAGCCGTTCAAAAAGCTGGTGCACGAGGCGATCGGCCAGGTTGCCGCCGAGCACACCTGTACCGACTGCCAGTCACACACCGGCGTCAGCTTGCCGTTCGACCTGCCGTGAGGGTGCTGCTGACCGGCGCGGCCGGCTTCATCGGCGCGCGAGTACACGCCGCGTTGCAAGCCGCGGGGCACGAGGTCGTTGCCGTCGACGCCCTGCTGCCCGCCGCGCACGGCCCAGATGCGCCGATGCCACCCGGATGCCAACGCGTGGACGTCCGCGACGCCGACGCGCTGGCCCCGCTGTTGGCCGGAGTGGACCTGGTCTGTCATCAGGCCGCCGTCGTCGGCGCCGGCGTGAACGCCGCCGACGCCCCGGCGTACGGCAGCCACAACGACTTTGGCACCGCCGTGTTGCTGGCGCAGATGTTTGCCACCGGTGTGCGACGGCTGGTGCTGGCGTCGTCGATGGTGGTCTACGGGCAGGGCCGCTACCGCTGCGCCGAGCACGGGCCGGTCGACCCGGAGCCACGACGCCGGGCCGACCTGGATGCCGGGGTTTTCGAGCATCGTTGCCCGCGCTGTGGTCGTGAGGTGGCCTGGCAGCTGGTCGACGAGGACACTCCGCTGCGGCCCCGCAGCCTGTACGCGGCCAGCAAGGCCGCGCAGGAGCATTACGCGCTGGCGTGGTCGGAGTCGACCGGCGGCTCGGTGGTCGCGCTGCGCTACCACAACGTCTACGGCCCGGGCATGCCGCGCGACACGCCATATTCGGGGGTGGCCGCCATTTTCCGGTCGGCGCTCGAAAAGGGTAAGCCGCCACCGGTTTTCGAGGACGGCGGCCAAATGCGTGATTTCGTGCACGTCGACGACGTGGCGGCCGCCAACGTGGCCGCCATGGCCTTCGACGGGCAGGGCTTTGTCGCCGCGAATGTCTGTTCGGACCAGCCTATTTCGATCCTGGAGGTCGCGACGGCGCTCTGCGACGCGCGCGATGGGGGTGTGTCGCCGGTCGTCACCGGCCAGTATCGCAGTGGCGACGTGCGCCATATCGTCGCCGATCCGGCCCGGGCCGCCCAGATTTTGGGCTTCCGCGCGGCCGTCGACCCGCAGCAAGGGCTGCGTGAATTCGCGTCGGCGCCGCTGCGCGGTTAGCGTTGCCCGGGCCGGTAGATCTTGGGCGGGCGGGACAGGCGCTGCGTGGGAGCGTTGTCGCCACGAAAGATTCGCGGTCGGCCGGTGGCCGGGCGGGCCGTCTCGGGTTCCGTTGGGGCAGTGCGTTGTTGAGCCACTCGACCCGTGGCGATGACGACGGCGAGGATACACAGGGTCAGGCAGCACAATACGACGTCGAACGTGCTGGTGATCTGCTGAGCGAGGTCGTTGCCGTAAACCGGATTGCTCAGCCAAGAAGGCGAACTCGCATATCGCGGAGCCAATGCGACGCCTATCACGATGCGGGAAACGCTGAGCACAAAGAGAACTCCGCACAGCGACGAGATCACGGGCCGGGGAAGTGACAGGTTGGCAAGGTTGAGGTACAGCCACACCGCAAGCACGGCGGTCACCAGATCGAACGCGGCCATCGCCGCGCTGTCGTACGCCGAGTACGGCAGGTTCAAGCTGACCGAGACGGCGATGTCGGTGATGCGCATCAGCACTGATCCGGCACACCATACGATGATGAGCAGCAAGCCTTTTCGTGCTGCCGGACGCCACAGGCTCTCGGGGATGTGCTCCGTCGTCGCGATGCGCAGCAAGGTCAGCGGCGCGAACACCGCGGCGGCTGCCGCCCACACCAGATAGCCCGCGAACCCGACACCGGCCGTGGAGGTGTTCTGCGCGATGCCGTGGAATGCGTCGATCTCGCGGCCGATAGGCAAGATCCAGACGATGATTCCGGCGAGCAGGGTGGACGCTCCGAGCCCGATGGTTGCGAGTCGAGATACCCTGCTGCGCTGAAGAATCCATCGCGACGCGACCACGACGGCAACCAGAGCAACAACGCCGTACACGACCGCGGTGGCGATGATCCCGACATTCTGCTTGCCAAAGCCAGACGAACCGGTAGGCAGCGCGGCCTTTATCCGCCAGAACAAGTTGAACACCACGGCGAGCAATGCCCCGACGACCGACGCGTATCCGAAGACGCGGGCAGAGCGCAGCCACCTTCGGAACCTGTCCTTATCGGCGGCCGTCGCACTGATCAGGGGTTGAGCGCTCAACAACGAACCGGCGATTCCGAGCCATGCGCCCGGCCCGACGCCGCCCGGCACGTTGGCAGTTCCGCCGTACCGCACCGTCTGGACCGCATCGAACACCACAAACCCCAGCACCAATAGCAGGTACGGGATGTTGAATACGGCACGCAGCCGACCGGCCAGCGGATCCATGCGCCACGAGCCCGCGACTGATGCCAGCGAAAGCACTGTCACGACAAGCAGTACCGTGAACAGTCCACCACGGCTAGCCGGCACCCCGACGCCGAAATAAAGATTCCACGGCAAAGCGAGCGCGACGAGCAACAAAGCCGCCGCGACCACGTCGCGACCGATGTTCCAGCGCTGAATGGTCTTGCGAGTCACCACGGGTCGCGATGGCTGATCGTCGTTCCGCGGGACAGCGCCGAGGCGGACGGTACTTGTGTCGTCGCTGCTGTCGCTCACCAGTTTCCCCTCGCGATATGACAGGGTGCGCGCTTCGTGGTCGGTCGTCACCAGTGTGGCCTGTGCCGGCCAGTTCCGGCACGGGGCGCGCTTCCGTAGGCTGGGTCTGCATTATTCGCTGACCCGGTGTCGGCCCAATAGCTGATACTGCAGTGTCAGAGAGGAGAGCCGCGATGGACGTAACTCTGGGCGTCGCGGTCAGCGGTCCGGTTGCCCGTCTGGCGCTGGTCGGCTCGGGACCCGACGGCGACGCCCTGATCGACGAATCGGTCGTCGACCTGGGCTCCGAGGCGGTCGACAAACTGACCGAGACGGTGGTCGGCACCCATCGGCTGCTGGCCGCAGAAGACCACCGGCTGGTCGGCACTCGGTTGTGCTGGTCGGATCAGCAGCAAGCCGACGAGCTGCGGCGGGCGCTGGACGACTCTGGCGTCGAGAACGTCGCCGTGCTGCCGGAGTCAGAGGCGGCGACTTCGCTGATCGCCAGCCCGGGCGCCACCGCGACTCTGCCCGCGGGCGCGGCCGACGACCCTTATCTCACGGTCGCGTGGGGGGCGGCGATGGCCGCGGGGCCGGCGACCCAAGCAGCCATGCCCGCGCAGGAGGCGACGATGGCTGCTCCCGCGGCGGCCATGACCGATGCGGCGATTCCGGTCGAAGACCCGACGATGAACGAGCCGGTGGCAGAAGTGCCAGAGGCGGAGCACCAGCTGGCGTACTCGATGGCCGACGACGGTTCCGAGCTGCTGCCGATGGAGTACGACGGCGACGACGAGGACTATGACGAGACAGCGGTCGTCGCTCAGCCGGTCGGACGGGCGTTGCTGGTGGGTAGCACCGTGGGCGGGATCGTGGTCGCAGGGTGTGCCGCGTTGGCCGTCGCAGTGACGATCGGTGTTCGCCCGAGTGCCGCCAGCCAACCGCAGCCTCCACCCGTGCAACAGCCGCAGCAGCAACAGAAGCCCGTGCCGGGAAACTTCATGCCGGTGCTGCCGTCACCCAACGCGAGCCCGCAAGTGCAGGCTCCGGCGGTCAGCAATCCGGGCTCGCCGCAAGGCGTTTCGGGTCCGGGGCCGCAGCAGGCGCCCAGCGCGCCGCCGGCTGCTCCTCCGCCCGTCGAGCAGGCACCCCCACCGCCCGCCCCGGCTGCGCCGTCGGCGCCGGGCTTCAACCCGGTGCCGATTCCGATACCTATTCCGCTGCCGATCAATGTGCCCAGTGGGCCTCTGCCGGGCACCAATCCCGGAACAAACCCAGGCACGAATCCTGGGACGAACCCGGGAACCAATCCTGGTACGAATCCGGGGACGAACCCCGGCACTAATCCTGGGACGAATCCGGGGACGAATCCGGGGACGAACCCGGGGACGAATCCTGGGACGAACCCCGGGACGAACCCCGGTACTAATCCTGGGACGAACCCCGGTACTAATCCGGGGACGAACCCCGGTACTAATCCGGGCACCAACCCTGGGACGAACCCAGGGACGAATCCTGGAACTAATCCGGGGACGAATCCCGGGACGAACCCTGGAACTAACCCAGGCACCAATCCCGGTACCAATCCGGGAACGAACCCGGGTGGCAGCGGGAGTGGCGGCACCGGCACCGGCGGTTCAGGGTCGGGCAGCAGTGGCTCGAGCGGCACCGGGTCCGGTGGCACAGGCGGCTCGGGGAGCACAGGCGGCGGCAGCGGGTCCGGCAACACCGGTGGCGGTGGCTCTGGTTCGGGTGGGACGAGCTCCGGCGGGTCCGGCAACCCTGGCTCTGGCGGCGGCTTCGGCTCCGGCGGTAGCGGTTCCGGTAGCAGTGGCGGTGGCGGGTCAGGCGGCTTCGGGTCCGGTGGGTCCGGCTCCAGCAGCGGAGGTTCCGGCAGCAGTGGCATCGGTGGCGGCTCTAGCTCCGCCGGCGGCGGATTCGGCGGCGGCGGGTTCGGCGGCTTCGGCCACTGAAACGCGAAAGCTGTTGTCGGTCGGCCCAGTCCTGCTCACCGACCCCATGCGCTCAGGGTGCGACAAGCCTTAAGGTCAGACGACATGCCTGACGGTCCGGTCACGGTGGTGCTGCCCTGTATGAACGAGGCGGAGTCGCTGCCGAACGTGCTGGCGGCCATCCCGGCCGGCTACCAGGCACTCGTGGTCGACAACAACAGCACCGACGACACCGCCGAGGTGGCCCGCCGCCACGGCGCCACCGTGGTCGCCGAGCCGCGACCGGGATATGGATCCGCCGTCCACGCCGGAGTGCTGGCGGCGACGACGCCGATTGTGGCGGTCATCGACGCCGACGGCTCCCTGGATCCCGCCGACCTGCCTCGATTGGTCGCCGGCCTCGACAATGGCGCCGACCTCGCGGTCGGGCGGCGACGACCGGTGCCCGGATTGCACTGGCCGTGGGTCGCGCGGCTGGGCAGTGTGATGATGAGCTGGCGGCTGCGCACCCGGCACGGCTTGCCGGTGCATGACATCGCGCCCATGCGGGTGTTTCGCCGCGACGCCCTGCTGAGCCTGGGCATCACGGACCGCCGGTCGGGCTATCCGCTGGAATTGTTGGTGCGGGCAGCCGCTGCCGGCTGGCGTGTCGTCGAACACGACGTCGCTTACGGCCCGCGCACCGGCGGGAAATCGAAGGTGAGCGGATCACTGCGGGGCAGCGTGATCGCGATCCTCGACTTCTGGAAGGCCATCTCGTGAGCGTCGTGCCGGTGACGCTGCTGGTGGTTGCCAAAGCGCCGGTGCCGGGCTGGGCCAAGACCCGGCTGGCTGCGACGGTCGGTGACCAGGTCGCTGCCGAGTTCGCTGCCGCCGCACTGCTCGACACCCTTGATGCCGTGGCCGCTGCACCTGTCGTCGCACGGGTGGTGGCGTTCACCGGTGAGCTCGAAAAGGCCGTCGACGCCGACGAGATCCGAAGCCGGCTCACGTCCTTCACCGTTATTCCTCAGCGCGGCAACAGTTTTGCAGACCGCTTGGCCAATGCGCACGCGGATGCGGCCGACGGCTATCCGGTCTTGCAGATCGGGATGGACACCCCTCAGGTGAGCGCCGAGTTGCTGGTCGACTGCGGGAGACAGCTGTGCGAATCGCCGGCTGTGCTCGGTTTCGCCCACGACGGCGGCTGGTGGGCATTGGGGGTGCGCACACCGGAGAGCGCCGCGTGTCTGCGCGACGTTCCCATGTCGCAGCCGAACACAGGGATACTCACGTTGAAAGCATTGAATTCCAACGGAATTAAGGTCGCACTGTTAGAGGAGCTGGCCGATTTCGACGTCATCGACGACGTGCCCGTGGTACGAGAAAGCTGCCAGGTGAGCAGCCGGTTCGCCCGCGCCACCCGCGCGGCGGGGCTGTAGGCCCCTACCAGTTCGTGTAGATCAGGCTGTTCACCACCAGCGCGCCAATAACATTGAGCGTCAACCACAATAGGCGTGACTGCGGCGGTAGCAGCGTGGGGGCGGCGGTCAGCCAGACGGTGAACGGCAGCCAGATCCGCTCTGTCTCGGCTTTGCTGAGCATGCTCAGGTCGGCGCAGAGGATCGCTATCAATACCGCCAGCATCAGCAGATGTATGCCGGACCGTCGACGGATCGCGGCCCCGTCCAGCACCCGACCGAGCCCCGCAATGCTGCCCAAGCCTGTCGCGCAGGCGGCCGCAGCCAGATTGGCCCAGCTCCAGTAGTCGAACGGTCGATCGCCGGCGAGGCCCTGCCAATAGCGTTGCTGGACAAGGGTATAGCCGTCGAACCACCAGAAACCGGCGGCCGCGAACGCGATGACCACCGCCACCGCCGCCAGCACGGCTGGTCCCAGAGCCCGCAGCGCGGGTCGCCAATCGCTAGCGCACACCAGGACCGCCAACGCCGGCAGCGCCATCAGCGTCAGCCCGTAGTTGAGGAAGAGCGCCCAGCCGAGCAGCAGGCCCGACGCAGCCGCTACCAGGCGGGGGCGTCGCACCCCGCCGTGCACCGCGACGGCCAACACCGCGATGCCCCAGGCCGCGACCCCGGCGAAGTATCCGTCCGCAGAGACGGCGATCCAGATTGCGGTCGGTGCCACCGCGACGAACGGTGCGGCTCGGCGCGCGGTTGCCTCGTCCGCGACGACTCGCAGCGTGACCAAGATCGCGGCGGCCGCGCTGGAGCCGACCAAAAGACACAGCAGGCCGGCCCACGCGCCGCCGCTCAAGCCGATGCGGTCCAGCCAGACGAACGTCAGCAGCGCGCCCGGGGGGTGACCCGACACATGGGTGGTCCACGAATGTGGTTGGAAATCAAGGATTCGGCTGGAAAAGGTGCGCACGGCCCGCGGGATATCGGTGATGCCGGGAACTTCGTGCAAGTACTCGTCTTTGGTGGTCAGCCGGCCGGCGAAGCCGCGCCGCCAGCCGTCGATCATCGCCAGGGAAAACGCCCACGCGCAGGCGGTCGCCCAGGTCGCCCACGTCAGGAGCCGCCATCGCAGTCGCTGGGCGACTAGCGGTCCCCAGATCACCGCGGCCAGCCCGATCACGATGGCCGGGATGGTGCCCCAGCCGACATGGGTCTCGAACCATCCGAACAGCGGCGCGGCGCCGGCGTGCGAGCCGAAGCGATCGGGCGCTGAATGACGCCGCGACACGATGCCCAAATGCAGCCGCGGCAACACGAATGCGGCCGCAACCAGGACGAACCCGACTGCGGCCGCGACTGCCTCCCTGCGACCGATCTTCACCACCGGCCAGCCTATTGGCCCGGCGCCGCACGAGGGTCAGACATTTGCGTCGGTGAAGCTTCTTCACCGACGCGCTGACGCTCCAGGGCAAGGTGGGTGCGACTCAACATTGCGTCCTGACGGTGGGCGGCAGCAAGCTGGGCGTCCACGTGACTACCACGGCCGTCGACGGCAATGACGTCAAATTTGATGCGCAGGTTGACAACAAGGCCACGAATTAAGTTGTCTCAGATCGAATGTAAAGGTAGTCGAGCACGTGGAGATGGACTAACTCCCGTGCTGTGGTTGACTAGTTCGCATGGGATTTCGTGATCGTGTACGAGGTATCGCCAGGCCCGATCCTGACGTCTCGCCCGTCGACCCAGAAGAACTTCGTCTGCGGCTGCTGCGGCTGAACCAACCCGCGGAACCCTGGCTAGTGCGCGACGGTACCGTCGAGAAAGTCGACTTGGTGGTGGAGTGGAAGACCAGCGATCCAGACTGGAAGGACCTCTTAAGCAAGGTAGGTGTCAATGACACCTTCTCGACCCGGCTGCGGTTCCATGCTCGGGCCCACGAAGTTCGGTCGAAGGATCGCTGTTTCGCTGGGGATTGGTACTCGGACGAGAATGGGGGCCGCTACTACCGTGAAAGCTGGCAAAACGGTCAATTGCACGATGTGGCCGAGCGCTCGGTCGACGGTCAGCGATACCGCTTCGACTCGAAGGATTTCAAAAACATCTTGAAGCAGACCATCACTGATGCTGGCTGGAGCTACCGGGCCGTGGTCATGCGCAAGCTGTGACCGCCCAATTAACAGTCATCGTTCAGCGCGAAAATTCCCTGCCGTAAGGGCTATTGCCAGTCGTTGACTGCTTCGGCAATCAGGTCCTCGAGACGTTCTTGGTCGACCATAATCGATTCGGTCGCAGCGTTGTTGGCGTTACGAACTGCTTCGTTGAGCCGCTGCTCAACTGTCTCCGCGCCCAACCGCAAGAGGCCATCGCTGATGACGACACTGAGTAGCTGATGGTGACCGTTCAGGGTCACTTCAACGGACTTGTATTCGTCGCAGCCCGTGAAGGTCGTGCTGCGCATCTTGTACAGCTGGTCGTCCATTATCTGAATCAGCGACTGCGCGTCCTTCAGTGCCGCGGCCACCTCCGGATGCATCTCGTGCACCATGTCAGGCTCCTCGATGTTTTCGTGCGCGCATTACGCTAGCTTCTCACCGAAGAATATGGCTAGCAGGCCCTCGTGCCCGGGCCTCTGTTGCTGTTAGCCCTCGAACTGTCGCGCCAACGCTTGCCGGTCCACCTTGCCGATGCCGCGCAGTGGCAGCACCTCGACGATGTACAGTTCGCGCGGCGCCGCGGTGACGTCCAGCGTGCCCGCAACGTACGCCCGCAACTCATCCAATGTCGGTGCGGCGCAACCCTTAGCGACCACCACAGCCGCGACAACCCGCTGACCTAGCCTATCGTCGTCCAACCCGAACACTGCACACTCGGCCACTGCGGGATGCGTGCGCAGCACCGCCTCCACCGGCTGCGGCAACACGGTCAGCCCGCCGGTGCTGATCGCCTCGTCGGCTCGGCCCAGCACCGTCAGCACACCCGAATCATCAAGTACGCCAATGTCTTCCGTCCGAAACCAGCCCGGTTCGGCAAACGGGTCAGGTTCGACGGGATTGCGATAACCCTTCGCCAGCGTCGCACCGCCGATCACGATGCGCCCGTCGGCTTCCACCCGCACCCGAACCCCGGTCAGAGGCACTCCGTCATAGACGCAGCCGCCGGCGGTCTCGCTCATCCCATAGGTGCGGACCACGGTAATTCCGGCTCTAACAGCGGCATCCAGCACCGGCCGCGGCGCCGGCCCACCGCCGATCAACACGGCATCCAAGGACGCTAGCGCCTCGACGGCCGCAGAATCGGTCAACGCCTTGGCCAATTGGGCGGCCACCAATGACGCATATCGCCGGCCCGAACCCAATCGATCTACGGCAGAAGGCAGCTCACCGATATCGAAGCCCGACGAGACGTCGACCTCCACCGGAACCGTCCCGGCCACCAGGCTCCGCACCAGCACCTGCACGCCCGCGATGTGATACGGCGGCAACGCCAGCAGCCAGCGGCCGGGACCACCCAGGCGGTCGTGGGTGGCCGATGCGCTGGCAGTCAGCGCGTCCGCCGTCAGCAACGCACCCTTGGGTGTCCCCGTGGTGCCCGACGTCGTCGCCACCAGCGCGACGTCGTCGTCGATATCGTCACCAATCCCCAACGGCGGCAACGCCGAAGCGCCAACGGATACCGGTACGAAAGCCGAATCACGGCCGGACAGAACACCTTCCAGCGCGGGCATCAGCGTGCGCACCGCGGCGCCCGGCGGGATGGCGAGTGCGCGCAGGACGGCTATTCGCGCTCCTCACCCTCGCGGACGTCGTCCAACGGCCAGCCCTTGGCGGCCAAGCGGGCCCGCACCCGCTCCACGTCTTCCGGAGACGGCAACTCATCGGTGAACTGCGTGATTACCACGCCGATGTCGATCTGGTCGAACTCGCCGCGCTGCATCAACTCGTGGGCCACCGCTTTGACCTCATCGTTGGTCAGCCGTCGGGACAGCAGCGCGAGCAGCGGAATGTAATCGGTCTGCGGGACCCCGTCGGGATACCCCGCACGCAACCACGCAACGATCGAGTTGAGAAATCTGTTCACACTGCGTCAACTTCCCGGCTTTGGGCCTCCGTCACGCATCAAGTAGCCAACGGATTCGATGCTACGTGGATTTGGCACCGAGGATGAACCAGCCGGTGTGGTAGGCGATGAAGTCGCGAGCGATGAACAGTACGCCGAGAACCACCGCGCCCAGCACCAACGCGAAGATCGTCCAGCTGAGCGCGGTCACTGCCGGGCGCTTTCGGGTGGTGGCGTCGCCGCTGATCCCGGCGCCGACAGCGCCGAGGCGCACTCCGACCGCAAACAACGCCGGCAGCGCGGCGCCGACCAGAAGGCCGAAGACCAGGATCTTCAGCGTGGCAGCGTAGTTGAACCAGGTAGTCATGACGCGTTGACGCTGGGAGCAGGGACGGTTTCGGTGGCCGGTAGCGATCCATTGACGTGCGGGACCCGCCCGTCCGTCGGTTCCAACCCGGCCGTCAGGTTGCCCGCCCAGTCGCTGTTCACGTTGGTGTGGTCGATCCGCACCTTGCGCGACTGCAGCCAAATGGCCAGCGCCGCCGCGGATAGCAGCGTGAAACCGACGATCACGCCGAGGTATCCGCCGATGCTGTGCACCAGCACGTAGGTGAGGGCTCCGACGACGCCGGCCGACGGCAGCGTCACCGCCCACGCGGTCGCCATCCGCCCGGCCACGCCCCAGCGCACCTCCGCGCCGGGTTTGCCGACGCCGCTGCCCAGCACGGACCCGGTTACCACCTGGGTGGTCGACAACGCATAACCGAAGTGTGCGGATAGCAAAATGATTGCAGCAGAGGAGGTTTCGGCCGACATGCCCTGCGGGGGCTTGACTTCGACCAGCCCCTTGCCCAGGGTGCGGATGATCCGCCAGCCGCCGAAGTAGGTTCCCGCCGCCATCGCCACCGCGCAGGACACGATCACCCACAGCGGCGGCAGGGTAGCGCTCCGGCTGACGGCGCCGTAGGACATCAGCGCCAGGAAGATGACGCCCATTGTCTTCTGCGCGTCGTTGGTGCCGTGGGCCAGCGACACCAGGCCCGCCGAGAAGATCTGGCCGCGGCGGAAGCTTTGGTCGGTGCGCTTTTCCGGGACGCCGCGGGTGATTCGGTACACCAGCCAGGTTCCGACGGCTCCGACCACGGTGGCCAGTGCTGCGGCCAGCACCGCCGGGATCACCACGCGCGACACCACGCCGGTCCAGATCACCCCATGGCCGCCGACCGCGGCGATCATCGCGCCGACGATGCCGCCGATCAGGGCGTGCGAGGAGCTCGACGGGATACCGAGCAGCCAGGTCAGCAGGTTCCACACGATCCCGCCGACCAGACCGGCAAACACCAGTTCCAGCGTCACCAGTTGAGCGTCCACCAGACCTTTGGCGATCGTTGCGGCCACCGCGGTGGACAGGAAGGCCCCGAACAGATTGAGCACCGCGGACAGAGTCACCGCGGCTTTCGGGGAGAGCGCGCCGCTGGCAATCGACGTGGCCATGGCGTTGCCGGTGTCGTGGAACCCGTTGGTGAAATCGAAAGCGAGTGCCGTGATCACGACGATGATCAGTAGGAACAACTCAAGGTTCACGGGGCCAATTCTGGGGCTAGCTTCGGGCGGTGTCTAACGAACGGTGATGCGAAACGCGGGTGGATTTCGACTCGTCGCCTGATGTTACCTTCCAGTTAACCTTCGGCAGCGCGCCGTTCACCACGGGTGTCGCGCCGCAGCGGGTGATCCGGCGGTATCTGCACGAAAATGAGGGTCACGCCGTCGGGATCAGTGACATGCATCTCATGCAGTCCCCAAGGTTCGCGGCGGGCCTCCCGCGTGATCGGCACACCGCGCCCCTCCAGTTCTGCTTGGGTGGCGCGAACGTCGCGCACCTGCAGCCACAGCGCGCCCGGAAACGGGCCGGCGGGATGGTCGGGCGCGCCGTGGCCGGCCAGCTCGATCAGCGACTGCCCGGCGTAAAACACTGTGCCAGCACCATATTCGCGGGCGATGGCCAGCCCGATCTGGTCCCGGTAGAAGGAAAGCGACTGCTCATAGTCCGCCGGCCGGAACAGCATCCGGCTGGCCAGGATTTCCATGGCTCGTGTCTATCACGAGCTGGGCTGGATGCGCTGACGCTTCATCAGCGCGGTCGCCCAGCCGGGGCCGACCGTGTCCAGCGCTTTGGCGGCGACGGCCATGCGCGGCGCGATCCGCACCGGCCGGCTGCGCGCGGCGGTGATCATCCAGTCGGCGGCCTCGCGCGGCGTCAACGCCGGCATGCCCTCGTAGGCCTTGGTCGGCGCGATCATCGGCGTGGCAACCAGCGGGTAGTACAGCGTTGTCGAGTGCACTCCCTTTGTGCCCCACTCGGTTTCGATGACCCGGCTCACCGCCGACAGCGCAGCCTTGGATGCGTTGTACACCGAGAACAGTGGTGACGCCTCGCTGAACACGCCCCAGGTCGCGACGTTGATGATGTGCCCGTCGCCGCGCTCCAGCATGCCGGGCGCGATGCCGCGGATCAGCCGCAGCGGCGAGTAGTAGTTGAGCACCATCGTCCGCTCGACGTCATGCCAGCGTTCCAGCGACTCGGCAAGCGGCCGGCGGATGGAGCGGCCCGCATTGTTGATCAGGATGTCCACCCCGCCCAGCCGCTGTTCGACGTCGGCGACCAGGGCGTCGACGGCGTCCATGTCGGACAGGTCGCAGGGGATCGCCAAAGCGGTGCCGCCCTGGGCCTGAATGCGGTCCACCACCGCGTTGAGCAGGTCTTCCCGACGCGCGACGGCAACGACGGTGGCGCCTCGCCGGGCGAACTTTTCCGCGGCGCTCTCGCCGATTCCCGACGACGCGCCGGTCAGCAAAATCCGCTTGCCGTCGAGGTCGACGGGCTTGGCCGACGGGTCGTAAAGCCGCAGCTGCGGCGCGATGGGTGGTCGCATCCCGGCCAGCGCGATGGCCTCGGTTAGCCGTCGAAGCGGACTTTTGCTCACGTCGGGAGTCTAGGGGCCCGCTGTTATCAGAAATACCGGGGGAACCGGCTCCAATCGGGCGGCCTCTTCTCCAGGAAGGCATCGCGGCCTTCGACGGCTTCGTCGGTCATGTACGCCAGCCGGGTGGCTTCGCCGGCGAACAGTTGCTGGCCCACCAGCCCGTCGTCGAGCAGGTTGAACGCGTACTTCAACATCCGTTGTGCCTGAGGCGATTTCGCGTTGATCTCGGCCGCCCATTGCACACCCGTGGCTTCCAGTTCGGCATGGTCGACGACGGCGTTGACCGCACCCATCGCATGCATCTGCTCGGCGGTGTACTCGCGGCCCAAAAAGAAGATTTCGCGGGCGAACTTCTGGCCCACCTGCCGCGCCAAATACGCACTGCCGTAGCCGCCGTCGAAGCTGCCGACGTCGGCGTCGGTCTGCTTGAACCGGGCGTGCTGGCGGCTGGCCAGCGTGAGGTCGCACACGACGTGCAGGCTGTGCCCGCCGCCGGCCGCCCACCCGTTGACCAGGCAGATCACGACCTTGGGCATGAACCGGATCAGCCGTTGCACCTCGAGGATGTGCAGTCGCCCGGCGCGTGCCGCGTCGACGGTGTCGGCGGTCTCACCCGAGGCGTACTGGTAGCCGCTGCGGCCGCGGATGCGCTGGTCGCCGCCGGAGCAGAACGCCCACCCGCCGTCTTTGGGGGAGGGGCCATTGCCGGTCAGCAACACCACGCCGACGTCGGGGGACATCCGGGCGTGGTCCAGCGCGCGGTAGAGCTCGTCGACGGTGTGCGGGCGAAACGCGTTGCGCACTTCGGGCCGGTTGAACGCGACGCGCACGGTGGCGTCGGTGGCGTGGCGGTGGTAGGTGATATCGGTCAGATCGGCGAACCCGTCCACCGGTCGCCAGATGTCGGCGTCAAAAGAATTGTCGCTCAACGTTTTTGAACTCCTATGCCGGGTCCAGCCGGAATACCGGGCACACGCCCGCTAGCGTTTCATGAAGCCGACGCCGGTGACGGGCGGATGAAGAGCTTGTCCGCCGGCTTCAGCCACCACGGCGGTTTGACGCATCTGTCGCTTCCCATAGGCAGCGACGTTACCTCTGAATGGGTTCGACACCATGGGGCTGGGGTTCGGTGGTCCCGACTGCGTCGAGCCTTTCGAGCGCTTCGGCGTCGAGGGTGACGTTCGCCGCTTCGATGTTCTCCTCGAGGTGGGCGATCGACCGGGTGCCGGGAATCAGCAACGTGTTCGGCGCGTGCGCCAAGATCCATGCCAACCCCACCTGGGCGCCGGTAACGCCCAGCTGGCCGGCGATGTCGGCCACCACCGAGTTGTCGGCGACCTTCGGGAAACCCGGGAACGCTGAGCCGAGCGGGAAGTACGGCACCCACGCGATGCCGGCGGCCTCACACAGCTCGAGCGTGGCTTCTTGCGAGCGGTCCAGCAGGCTGTAGGCGTTCTGCACGCAGACGATCCCCGCGGGCAGCGCGCGTCGCACGACCTCGAGCGGCACGGCGCTGATCCCGATTCCGCCGATCTTGCCCGCGTCGCGCAGGGCGATCATCTCTGCGAGTTGGTCGTCGAGGTCGACGATCTGATCGCCCTCGGCGGCCAGACCCGGACCGAGATCGAGGCGGCGCAGATTGACCACCGGAATCTGCTCGAGGCCGAGCTGGCGCAGGTCCTCTTCGACGGCGGCGCGCAGCTCGGCTGGCTTCTGCGCCGGGGCCAGCGGGATGGGTTGTTCGCCGGTATAGCGCGCACCGACCTTGCTGACGATGACGAGGTCGTCGGGGTAGGGCGCCAGCGCCGCGCGGATCCGCCGGTCCACCTCGCCGGGGCCGTAGAACGACGCGGTGTCGATGTGGTTGACGCCGAGTTCGATCGCGCGGCGCAGGACAGCGGTCGCGTCGTCGACGGACGGCGCCTCGGCCAACTGCATGGCGCCGTAGCCCATGCGGGCAACCGTCTTCGTGCCGATGCGGCCGGTACCGCCGGGCTGTGGTTTGTCGGTCATGATGCTCCCTGGCTTGTGAAACACTGGAGAAAAATGCGGAGGATCCTCCGCTTGCGTCAGCCTAGCAGAAACGGAGGAGCCTCCGCTTTGGTCCGAAGGTCGGACGCGCGCCGCAATCGCGAACGGCTGCTGCAAGCCGCCACCGCGGCGTTCACCGCGCACGGTGCTTCGGTCTCGCTGGAGTCGATCGCTCGCGACGCGGGAGTGGGGATCGGCACGCTCTACCGCCATTTCCCCAGCCGGGAGGCACTCGTGGAGGCCGTTTACCGCGCTGAGCTCGCTGAGGTGGCCGCGGCCGCCGAGCAACTGCTCGAACGGCATCCGCCCAAGACGGCGCTGCGACGCTGGATGGACCGCTATGCGAGCTTCGTCGCCGCGAAACGCGGAATGGCCGAGTCCCTGCAGGCGATCTTCGCCTCGGGCGCAATGGAACCCAGCCAAACCCGCGACAGCATCGTCGGCGCCGTCGAGACGCTGTTGCGGGCCGGCGCGGACGACGCGAGCTTGCGCGCCGAGGTGCGGGCCGACGACGTGGTGTCCAGCCTGATCGGCGTCTTCCTGGCCAGCGGTTCGCCGGAGCAGACGGCCCGCATGCTCGACCTACTGGTCGCCGGGGTGGCTCGCTAAGCCGCTGAGCGTGCGGCCAGCCGCACGTTGGGTCGCGAGCGTGCGGCCAGCCGCACGCTCAGCCGACGGCGCGGCCCGCCCCTTCCCAGAACTGCGCGCGCACCGCCTTCTTGTCCGGCTTGCCCAGCCCGGTAACCGGCAGGGAGTCGACGACCACCACCCGCTTCGGCGCCTGCACCGAACCCTTGCGGTCCTTGACGGCGGCCTGGATCTCGGCGGTCATCGCCGCAACAGCGGCCTCATCGCGCGGCGCGTCGGCACGCAACACCACCACCGCGGTGACGGCCTCGCCCCACTTGTCGTCCGGCGCCCCGACCACGCACACCTGCGCGACGGCCGGATGCTCGGCGACCACGTCCTCCACCTCGCGGGGGAACACGTTGAAGCCGCCGGTGACGATCATGTCCTTGACCCGGTCGACGATGTAGTAGTAGCCGTCCTCGTCCTCGCGGGCCATGTCGCCCGTGTGCAGCCAGCCGTCCCGGAACGTCTCGGCTGTCGCTTCGGGCAGGTTCCAGTAGCCGCCCGCCAAAAGCGGTCCGCTGACACAGATTTCGCCCACCTCACCCTGCTTGACGGGTTTGCCGTCGAGGTCCAGCAGCGCAACCCGCGCGAACAGCGTCGGGCGTCCGCACGACGTCAGCCGCTTCTCGTCGTGATCCTTCTTCCCGAGGTAGGTGATGGCCATCGGCGCTTCGGACTGCCCGTAGTTCTGCGCGAAAATCTGGCCGAACCGGCGGATTGCCTCGGCCAGACGCACCGGATTGATCGCGGACGCACCGTAATAGACGGTCTCCAGCGACGACAGGTCGCGGGTGTGCGAATCCGGGTGGTCCATCAGCGCATACAGCATCGACGGCACCACGAACGTCGCCGTAATCCGCTTCTCCTCAATGGTTTTCAGGACCTCGGCGGGGTCGAACTTGGGCAGCACATACATTTCCCCGCCCTTGATCAACGTGGGCAGGAAGTACGCCGCGCCGGCGTGCGACAGCGGAGTGATCATCAAAAACCGCGGCTGTTCCGGCCATTCCCATTCGGCGAGCTGGATCATCGTCATCGTCGAGATCGACTGCGCGGTGCCGATCACGCCCTTCGGCTTGCCGGTCGTGCCGCCCGTGTAGGTCAACCCGATGATCTGGTCCGGCGGCAGGTCGGCCGCCACCAACGGCTGCGGCGCGTACTTGGCCGCCTCCGCCGACAGGTCGCGGCCCACATCCTTCAGGGGATCGGGGACTGGGCCGATCGTCAGGATCTGCTTGAGCGACGGCACCTTGTCCAGCAGGCCCAGCGCCCGCTCGACGAACATCGGGTTGGGGTCGATGATCAGCGAGCTGATCCCGGCGTCGGACAGCACGTAGGCGTGGTCGTCGAGCGAACCGAGCGGATGCAGCGCGGTGCGCCGATAGCCCTGCGTCTGGCCGGCGCCGATGATCATCAGCACCTCGGGCCGGTTCAGCGACAGCAGCCCGACGGCCGCGCCGGTGCCGGCGCCCAGCGCCTCGAAGGCCTGGATGTACTGGCTGATCCGGTCGGCCATCTGACCGCCGGTCAGCGTGGTGTCGCCGAGGAACAGCACGGGCTTGTCGCGGTGACGCTTCAACGCGCCGACCAACAGGTGACCGTTATGGGTGGGATTGCGCAGCAGCTCGTCACTCATGGGCTCAAGACTAGAACGTGTTACAGAAATAGCCGAGCCCCTCCCGAAAATCGGCTATTTTGCCAGTTCAGCGCGCCACTGGATTTCCTTCTGGACGTACTCGTTGTCCTGCGGGAAGTCCTCGACCTCCTGGACGCGACGCACTTCGAGCGTCACGCCCGGCCCCAGCGGGCAGCGGGTCGCCCATGCCACAGCTTCTTCCTTCGACGCCACTCCGATGATCCAGAAGCCGTTGAACAGCTCACCGGGATATGGTTCGTCGGAAACGTTCGGCGGGTCGGAGCTGAAGTCGACGACGAAGCCTTCGTCCTGCCCGGCCAGCCCCTCGCCGGCCAGCAACACACCCGCTTCGATCAGCGACTCGTTGTAGCGGCCCATTGCGGTCAGGATCTCGTCGAACGGGACGTCCTTGGCGGCTCCCTGCGCCTCGGCGGTGGACCGCATGATCATCATGTAGCGCATCGCTAACTCCTCTCGGTGGGAACGTTTCATCACGGCTGACTCGCAGAACCGCCATTTCTCATCGCGGGATCACTAATCTGCACGCATGGCCGACGCTGACCTGGTGATCACCGGAACCGTGCTGACCGTCGACGACGCGCGCCCCACCGCCGAGGCGCTCGCCGTGGCCGACGGCCGAATCGTCGGGGTCGGCACACGGGCCGATGTCAGCGGGCTGGTCGGCCCCGCCACCCGGACCGTCGATATCGGTGACGGCTGCGCTATGCCGGGATTCGTTGAGGCACACGGTCATCCGCTGATGGAGGCCGTCGCGCTGTCGGACCGGATCGTAGACATCAGGCCGGTCACCATGCGCAGCGCCGACGACGTCGTCGACGCCATCCGCCGCGAAGCCGCGAAACGCGGACCGGCCGGCGCCTACCTCAACGGCTGGGATCCGTTGCTGCAACCCGGGCTTCCGGAGCCGACGCTGAGCTGGCTCGACGACATCGCGCCGGACGGCCCGCTGGTGATCCTGCACAACTCCGGGCACAAGGCGTTCTTCAACTCGCACGCTGCCCGAGGCGCCGGCCTGACCCGCGACACCCCCGACCCCAAAGGCGCGAAGTACGGCCGCGACGCCGACGGCGAACTCGACGGCACCGCCGAGGAAACCGGCGCCGTGTTCCCGCTCGTCGGCCCGGCGATCCAGCCGGGCGACTATCCGGCCATGCTGCTCGCCGAGTGCGCCCGGCTCAACCGCGCCGGGCTCACCACTTGCTCGGAGATGGCCTTTGACCCGGCATTTCGGCCACTGGTCGAGCAGCTGCGCGACGCGCTGACGGTGCGGCTGCGCACCTACGAGATCTCCAACCCGCAAATGCACACCGACGCCAAGCCGGGCGACGGCGACGACATGCTGCGCCAGGTCGGCATCAAGATCTGGGTGGACGGCTCGCCGTGGATCGGCAACATCGATCTGTCGTTTCCGTATCTGGACACCGCCGCCACCCGCACCATCGGCGTCGAGCCGGGATCGTGCGGGCATGCCAACTACACGCGCGAACAGCTCACCGAAATTGTCGACGCCTACTTCCCGCTGGGCTGGCCGATGGCCTGCCACGTGCAGGGCGACGCCGGCATCGACACCATCCTCGACGTCTACGAGCAAGCGCTGCAACGGAATCCGCGCGACGACCATCGGTTGCGGCTCGAACACGTCGGCGCCATCCGGCCCGATCAGCTCCGACGGGCCGCCGATCTCGGCGTCACCTGCAGTATCTTCGTCGACCAGATCCACTACTGGGGCGACGTCATCGTCGACGGGCTGTTCGGACCGGAACGCGGATCCCGTTGGATGCCAGCGGGTTCCGCAGTGGCCGCCGGTATGCGCATCTCGCTGCACAACGATCCGCCGGTCACGCCCGAGGAGCCGCTGCGCAACATCAGCGTGGCCGTCACCAGGACCGCGCCCAGCGGACGGGTGCTGGCGCCTGAGGAGCGGTTGACGGTCGAGCAGGCCATCCGCGCGCAGACCATCGACGCCGCCTGGCAGCTGTTCGCCGACGACGTGATCGGGTCTTTGGAGGTCGGCAAATACGCGGACCTGGTGGTGCTGTCGGCGAATCCGCGCATGGTGCCGCCAGAAGACATCGCCGACCTCGACGTCCGTGCAACGTTTTTGGCGGGCCGGCAGGTGTACGGCGAGTGACGCCGCCGCTGGACGACATCCTGGACCGGCTGCACGTCGTCGCGCTGCCGATGCGGGTCCGCTTCCGCGGCATCACCACCCGCGAGCTGGCGCTGATCGACGGCCCGGCCGGCTGGGGCGAATTCGGCGCCTTCCTCGAATACGACGATGCCGAGGCCGCCCACTGGCTGGCGTCGGGCCTCGAATCCGCTTATGTCACACCGCCATCCACGCGACGTGATCGCATCCCTATCAACGCCACTGTCCCCGCCGTGCCCGCGGCGCAGGTACCCGAAGTGCTGGCGCGCTTTCCGGGCGCACGCACCGCCAAGGTGAAAGTCGCCGAACCAGGGCAGACGCTCGACGACGACGTCGCCCGCGTCGAGGCCGTTCGCGCGCTGATGCCCACGGTGCGCGTCGACGCCAACGGCGGCTGGACCGTCGCGCAGGCTGTCCAGGCCGCGCAAGTGCTCGGGCCGCTGGAGTACATCGAACAGCCTTGCAAGACAGTCGAAGAGCTCGCCGCGTTGCGAAAGCGCGTCGACGTGCCGATCGCTGCCGACGAAAGCATCCGCAAGGCCAGCGACCCACTCAATGTGGTCCGCGCGAAAGCCGCCGACATCGCGGTCCTGAAGGTTGCTCCGCTGGGCGGTGTTTCGGCGCTGCTGGACATCGCCGAGCAGATCGACATCCCGGTGGTGATCTCCAGCGCGCTGGATTCGGCGGTCGGGATCGCAAACGGTTTGCTCGCTGCCGCCGCATTGCCAGAACTCAAACATGCCTGTGGGCTGGGCACCGGCGGTCTTTTCGTGGAGGACGTCGCCGAACCGATTACGGCGAACGACGGCTACCTTCCGGTCGTGCCACGAACACCCGACCCCGCCCGGTTGCAAGCATTGGCGGCCACGCCAGAGCGACGCCAGTGGTGGATCGACCGGGTAAAGCGCTGCTACCGCCTCATGTCCTGATCTGTGGGGTACATGTCGTAGACGCCATGGCGTCGCGTCCTCGACACTGAATCCATGACGCGATCGGTCGTGGTCCTCGGCTATCCGGGCATCCAGGGACTCGATGTCGTCGGACCGTTCGAGGTGTTCGCGGCGGCGTCGACGTACCTGGCTGCGCACAAACGCGACGGATACCGGCCGGTGCTGGCATCGGCCGGCGGGCAGCCGGCGACAACGGAAACGGGCCTGACGTTCGCCGCGACCTCGCTGCCCGATCCGCGGCAACCGGTGGACACCGTCGTGCTGCCCGGTGGTCGTGGCGTCGACGCCGCCCGTCAGAACCCGGACGTCATCGCTTGGATCCAGGCCGTCGCCAACAACGCACGGCGCGTCGTCACTGTTTGCACCGGCGCATTCCTGGCCGCGCAGGCCGGGTTGCTCGACGGCTGCACCGCCACCACGCACTGGGGGTCGGCCGACCAACTGGCAAGCGAATTCCCAAACGTCACAGTCGATCCTGAGCCGATTTTCCTGCGCAGCTCCGAAAAGGTATGGACCGCCGCGGGCGTCACCGCCGGCATCGACCTCGCGCTGTCGTTGGTCGAAGACGACCACGGCACCGACGTCGCGCAGACAGTGGCCCGCTGGCTGGTGCTGTACCTGCGCCGGCCCGGCGGCCAGACCCAGTTCGCGGCCCCGGTGTGGATGCCCCGCGCCAAACGCGAACCGATCCGCGACGTGCAGCACGTCATCGAATCCGAACCCGGCCAAGCACACAGCATCACAGACTTGGCCCGCCGGGCCGGCATGAGCCCGCGGCATTTCACCCGGGTCTTCACCGACGAAGTCGGCGAGCCACCCGGCGCCTACGTCGAACGCATTCGCATCGACGCCGCGCGCCGTCAACTCGAAGAGACCGACGACACGGTGGTGGCGATCGCCGCCCGCTGCGGCTTCGGCACGTCGGAAACCATGCGGCGCAACTTCGTTCGAAGAATCGGCATCTCTCCCGACCAATACCGCAAAACCTTCGCCTAAAGGAGAACTCATGCAGATCGCCATCGTTTTGTATCCCGGCTTCACCGCACTGGATTTCATCGGGCCCTACGAGGTGTTGCGCTGGCTGCCGAAAGCCGAAGTCCGCTTCGTCTGGCACCAGCCGGGACCGATCACCGCAGACTCCGGTGTGCTCGTCGTCGGCGCCACCCACTCTTTCGACGAAACGCCTTCTCCCGACCTGATTTTGGTGCCGGGCGGGATGACGTCCATCGAACACGCCCGTGACGAGAAGCTGCTGGACTGGGTGCGCCGGGCCCACGAGGCGGCGACGTGGACGACGTCAGTGTGCTCCGGTTCGGTGATCCTAGCCGCCGCCGGGCTGCTGGACGGCAAGCGCGCCACGTCGCACTGGTTGGCGCTCAGCGCCCTGAAGACATTGGGCGCCAACCCAGTTGGCGACCAACGCATCGTGCAATCCGGCGACATCGTCACCTGTGCCGGTGTCTCGGCGGGCATCGACCTGGGATTGTGGCTGGCCGGTCAGATCGGCGGCGAAGGCCGCGCCAAGGCGATCCAACTCTCCATGGAGTACGACCCGCAGCCCCCGTTCGACTCCGGCCACATGTCGAAAGCGTCGGCCACGACGAAGGCGGCCGCCGCCGCCCTGATGGCCCGCGACCTGGTGAAACCGGCCCAGCTCAAGGCCGCGACACTGCTGGCCTGGGAACAGGCGCTGCGTACCGTACGTTCCCGCCGCGAAAGGTTCGCCCGCTCCGTAAGCTGACAGCGTGCTGCGACTCGGTATGAAAGCGGTCTCCGCCTGGGCGGTGAGCCTGGCCGTCGCCGGCTGCGTGTCCACTATCGGCGGAACCGCGGTCCCCGCCGGCGGCCGCGGCCCCGGGACAAAGCCTGCGCCGGCCAAACCGGCAGTGACCGCTGCGGATCTGCCCAAACTGTTGGCCACCCTCGACGAAATCAAAGACATCATGAAGGCGCCGGAGATGGTCACCCAGCAGACCTGGAACCAGCCGGACGCCAGCACCGACACCAAGGTTGAGCCCGTCGAGTGTATGAGCGCTGTGTTCAGCGGTGAGGCATCGTCGTACAACGGCAGCGGCTTCACTGCGATCTACACTGTGCGGCAAGCGGATCCGAAGGGTGTGCCGGATGTCGACGAGGGCGTCGCGGCGTTCGACAACGCGGCGGCCGCGCAGAGCTTTGTGTCGAAATCGGTCGCACAGTGGCGCCAGTGTGCCGGCAAGCAGCTCACCTGGACGTGGCCCGACGGCAGCGTCATTCCCTGGGTGGTGGGTGATCCGGCAGAGTCCGGTGGGTTGGTCACCGTGCGCAACACTGCGGCGCTCAGCCCGGATCTCGCAGTGGTGCGATCGATGGCCGCAAAGTCCAACGTCGTCGTCGACCTGCAAATCATGGGGATCCGGATGGGCGACGTGGCCCCCGAGATCGCAAAACGGATCCTGGACCGCATCCCGGGCTGAGGCGCGTCGCGTCGCGTCCCGTAGGTTCACACAGGTGATCAACCTTGCCTATGACGACCGCGGGACCGGTGAGCCCGTCGTGTTCATTTCCGGCAGCGGCGGTGCCGGGCGCGGCTGGCATTTGCACCAGGTCCCGGCTTTTCTGGCGGCCGGATATCGGACCATCACCTTCGACAACCGCGGGATCGGCGCCACCGAGAACGCATCGGGTTTCACGACGAAAACCATGGTCGCCGACACCGCGACGCTGATCGAAGAGTTGGGCGCGGCGCCGGCGCGGATCGTCGGCGCGTCGATGGGCGCGTTCATCGCCCAAGAGTTGATGGTCGCGCATCCGCATCTGGTCAGCAAAGCCGTGCTGATGGCCACCCGCGGCCGGTTGGACCGCGCCCGGCAGTTCTTCCACACCGCCGAGGCCGACCTGGCCGCCTCGGAGACCCGGCTGCCGGCCGCCTATGACGCGAAAATCCGCCTGCTGGAAAGCTTTTCACCCAAGACCCTCAACGACGACGCGGCGGTGGCCGAGTGGATCGACATCTTCACCATGTGGCCCAACAAGATGACCCCGGGGCTGCGCTGCCAGCTCGACGTCTCGCCGCAAAACAACCGGCTGCCGACGTATCAGGCCATCACCGCGTCGGTCCTGGTGATCGGTTTCGCCGACGACATGGTCACCCCGCCGCATCTGAGCCGCGAGGTCGCCGACGCCATACCCAACGGCCGCTACCTGCAGATCGCCGATGCCGGGCATCTCGGGTTCCTCGAGCGCCCGGACGCGGTGAACGCCGCGATTCTGCAGTTCTTCGCGGGCATGGCGGCCTGAGGCCACCCAACTAAGCTGAACTGGTGAATCCCTCGACGGCACAGGCCCGCGTCGTCGTCGACGAGTTGATCCGCGGCGGTGTCCGCGACGTGGTGCTGTGCCCGGGCTCGCGCAACGCGCCGCTGGCCTTCGCGCTGCAGGATGCCGACCGGGCCGGGCGGCTGCGGCTGCATGTGCGCATCGACGAGCGCACCGCCGGTTACCTGGCCATCGGGCTGGCCGTCGGCGCGGGGGCGCCGGTGTGCGTTGCGATGACGTCGGGCACCGCGGTGGCCAACCTCGGCCCGGCCGTCGTCGAGGCCAACTACGCGCGGGTGCCGCTGATCGTGCTGAGCGCCAACCGGCCCTACGAGCTGCTCGGCACCGGCGCCAACCAGACCATGGAACAGCTGGGCTACTTCGGCACCCAGGTGCGCGCCGCCATCAGCCTGGGACTGGCCGAGGACGCGCCGGAGCGGATGGACGAATTCAACGCGACCTGGCGCTCGGCCACCTGTCGCGTGCTGGTGGCCGCCACCGGCGCCCGCACCGCCAACGCCGGCCCGGTGCAATTCGACATCCCGCTGCGCGAACCGCTGGTGCCGGACCCGGAAAGCGCCCCCACACCGCCCGGCCGCCCGAACGGCAAACCCTGGACCTACACGCCGCCGGTCACCTTCGACCAGACCCTGGATATCGACCTGAGCCGCGACACCGTCGTCATCGCGGGCCACGGCGCCGGCGTCCACCCCAACCTGGCCGCGTTGCCGACCGTCGCCGAGCCGACCGCGCCCGCCCCGGCCAACCCGCTGCACCCGCTGGCGCTGCGGCTGCTGCACCCGCAGCAGGTGATCATGCTGGGCCGGCCCACCCTGCACCGGCCGGTGTCGGCGCTGCTGGCCGACCCGTCGGTGCCGGTCTACGCGCTGACCACCGGCCCGCGCTGGCCCGACGTGTCCGGCAACTCGCAGGCCACCGGCACCCGCGCGGTCACCAGCGGCGAGCCCAGCCCGGCCTGGCTGCGCCGCTGCGCCGAGCTCAACCGGCACGCCGTCAACGCGGTGCGAGGGCAGCTCAAGGCCCATCCGCTGACCACGGGCCTGCACGTTGCCGCGGCCGTCGCCGACGCGCTGCGCCCCGGCGACCAGCTGGTGCTGGGCGCCTCCAACCCGGTGCGCGACGCGGCGCTGGTCGGGTTGGACAGCCACGGCATCGCGGTGCGCTCCAACCGCGGCGTCGCGGGCATCGACGGCACGGTGTCCACCGCGATCGGCGCCGCGCTGGCGCACCAGGGCCGCACCGTGGCGCTGATCGGTGACCTGACCTTCGTGCACGACAGCTCCGGCCTGCTGATCGGCCCCACCGAGCCGACGCCGCGACAGTTGACCATCGTGGTGTCCAACGACAACGGCGGCGGCATCTTCGAACTGCTCGAACAGGGCGACCCGCGGTTCTCCGACGTGTCGTCGCGCATCTTCGGCACCCCGCACGACGTCGACGTCGGCGCGCTGTGCCGCGCCTATCATGTCGATTCCCGCCAAATCGAGGTGGACCAGCTGGGTGCGGCGTTGGACGAACCCGCTGCAGGCATGCGGGTGCTGGAGGTCAAGGCCGACCGGTCCTCACTGCGCCAACTGCATGCCGCCATCAAGGCCGCGCTGTGAGAGCGCTGAACGCAGCGAAAACCTTGGCGCGCATCCTGATTCACGGCCGCGCCGACGAGCTTCCCGACACCCCGGCGCGACGGATCTTGCGCTGGACGCGGATCGGGGTGCTGATCGCCGCCGGGCTGGTGACGTTGCAGTCGGTGCTGTTGGTGGCCGGGGCCTGGCGCAACGACCTGTCGATCCAGAACAACATGGGGGTCGCGCAGGCTGAGGTGCTCAGCGCGGGGCCGCGACGCTCGACGATCGAGTTCGTCACACCGGACCGGGTCACCTACCGCCCCGAACTCGGCGTGCTCTACCCGTCCGAATTAGCCACGGGCATGCGGATTTACGTCGAATACGACAAGAAGAACCCGAACCTGGTCCGCGTGCAGCACCGCACCGCCAAGCTGGCGATCATCCCGGCCGGTTCCATCATGGTGGTGGGTTGGCTGGTCGCCGGTGCCGCGCTGGCCGGCCTGGCGTTACTGGAAAAGCGGGCGGGCCGTCACGCGAGCAGTTTGTCCAGCCAGTCCGAGTCCTGAATGTCCACAACCGTTTTCGTGTTCAGGTCGTACACCGTTGGAGTGCCGGGATTTTCGGGGTTTTCCTCTTTGAGGCGGGCCCGGTTGGCGTCGTTCATTGCTGCGGTGTCGACGGCGTAGTCGCCGGCCGCGATCCGGTCGGCCACCGCGTCGGGCACCCCGCTTTCGCGGGCCATCGACGCGATGTCGGCGTTGTCGGGCCCGGTTTGGTGGCGGTAGAGGTCTTGCACGAAAGCCTGATACGCGCTCGGCGATGTCGCCGGATCGGCTGCCAGGAACAGCGCATTACTGATCCGGGCGGACACGTCGTTGTGCTTGCGGTCGCCCAGAAACGTCAGCGGTCGATACGTCACCGCCAGCCGGCCGTCGCCGATGCCGCGCGCGATCGCGTCGCCGTCGGTTGACTCCAACTCGGCGACGTGTGGGCACTGCGGTTCGATGAAGATCTCCAACTGCACTGGGGCGCCTGCGGACCCGACCACCACGCCGTTGCCGTCGCTGCTGCGCGGCACGTCGGCGTGCGCCGCCGCGGTCCCGAATGCGATCCAGCTCACAGTGATTGCCAATACCCCCAGCCAGGACCGCATCTTTTCCCTTCCTGCCGAGCAGACGCAGAATCACCCTCGCACCGGCGTGTCGTGGGCATTTTGCGTCTGCTCGCGCATTGGTCGCACGCCGTATGCCCGTCGGCAACCTTATCGACAGGCGGCGCTGCCACCGTAACGGTGTGCGCGTAGCCATCGTCGCGGAGTCCTTCCTCCCGCACGTCAACGGCGTCAGCAACTCGGTGGTTCGCATCCTCGAGCACTTGCGCCGCACCGGCCACGAAGCCCTCGTCATCGCACCCGACACTCCGCCCGGCGAGCCCCGCGCCGAGCGGCTTCACGACGGCATCCGGGTGCACCGCGTGCCGTCGCGGATGTTCCCCAAGGTGACGACGCTGCCGCTGGGCGTGCCGCTCCCGCGAATGCTGCGTGTGCTGCGCGGGTTCGAGCCCGACGTCGTGCATCTGGCGTCACCCGCACTGCTGGGCTACGGCGGGGTGCGGGCCGCCCGGCGACTTGGGGTGCCGACCGTCGCTGTATTCCAAACCGATGTCGCGGGATTCGCGGCCAGCTACGGTATCGGCGGACTCTCCCGGGCGGCGTGGGCGTGGACCCGCCACCTGCATCGGCTTGCCGACCGCACCCTGGCACCATCCACCTCGGCGATGGAAAGCCTTGCCGCCCATCGGATCCCGCGTGTGTATCACTGGGCTCGCGGCGTCGACATCACCGGGTTCGTGCCGTCCGCGCGTGACCAGGCGCTGCGACGGCGGTGGTCACCGGAGGGCAAACCGATCGTCGGCTACGTGGGCCGGCTGGCGCCGGAGAAGCATGTCGAGCGGCTGGCGGCGCTGGACGAGGCGGTCCAGCTGGTCATCGTCGGCGACGGCGTCGATCGCCCCAAGCTGCAATCGCTCATGCCCACAGCGGTTTTCACCGGCGCGCTGTACGGCGACGAACTCGCCACGGCGTACGCCAGCATGGACGTCTTCGTGCATCCCGGCGAGCACGAGACGTTTTGCCAAACCGTGCAGGAAGCGCTGGCGTCGGGGCTGCCGGTCATTGCCCCCGACGCCGGCGGCCCGCGCGACCTGGTGACGCCGTGCCGCACCGGAATGCTGCTTCCTGTCAAGGATTTCGAGGCCGACTTGCCCGCCGCGGTCGCGCACCTGATTGACCAGCGGCCGCGGTATTCGCTAGCCGCGCGGCGCAGCGTGCTGGAGCGGTCCTGGCCGGCGATCTGCGACCAGTTGCTCGAACACTACGAGGCGGTGCTGCCGCCTTGCGCCTCGATCGACACCGGCTGCCACTCTTCCCAAGTGCGCAACCGGCTTTCGTAATCGGCACGAGCCGTTTCCAACGGCGATGCGCCGAAGAACACCCGCAGCGGCGGCTTTTCGGCATCGACCACCTTCAGCAGCGCCGCCGCCGACGCGGCCGGATCGCCCGGATCGGCCCACCGCCGCCGGCGCTCGGCCTCGACCGCGGCACGCACGTGGTCGTAGGCCGCCAACCGCTCGGCATGCTTGGCCGACGGTCCGCCCCAGTCGGTATCGAAGCCGCCCGGCTCGACCAGGGTGACCTTGACGCCGAACGGCGCCACCTCCTGGGCCAGCGCCTGCGAGAAGCCTTCCAGCGCCCACTTCGAGGCGTGGTAGATGCCGACCAACGGGAATGCGACGATGCCGCCGATCGACGACACCTGGATGATGTGGCCGCTGCGCTGCTCGCGCAGATACGGCAACGCGGCCTGGGTGATCCACAGTGCGCCGAACACGTTGGTCTCGATCTGGTCGCGGGCCTCCTGCTCGGACAGCTCCTCGATGAAGCCGAACTGCCCGTAGCCCGCGTTGTTAACGACGACGTCCAGGCGCCCGAAACGGTCGTGGGCCCGTTTGACCGCGGCGAAATCCGCCTCGCGATCGGTGACGTCCAACTCGATGGGCAGTATCGCGTCGCCGTAGCTGGCGGCAAGATCGGCCAACGTCGCGGTGTTTCGGGCGGTCGCGGCGACCTTGTCGCCCCGCTCGAGCGCGGCGATCGCCCATTCACGTCCGAAGCCGCGCGATGTTCCGGTGATGAACCAAACTTTTTCGCTCACGCCGGTGTGCAACGTCGGAGTCGGCGCCGCATTCCCGCTCCGCGAAGTTCACAGGTAGCGTCGTCGAGGTGAGCCGCGCGACCCTGGACAAAGACCCCCGTGAGGTGGCGTCGATGTTCGACGGCGTCGCCCGCCGATACGACCTGACCAACACGGTGCTCTCCCTGGGCCAGGACCGCTACTGGCGGCGCGCCACCCGCTCGGCGCTGCGACTGTCCGCGGGGGAGAAGGTGCTGGACTTGGCCGCCGGGACCGCGGTGTCGACGGTGGAGTTGGCGCGCTCCGGAGCCTGGTGTGTGGCGGCGGACTTCTCGGTCGGGATGCTCGCGGCGGGCCGAGACAGGCAAGTACCCAAGGTAGCCGCCGACGCTACCCGACTTCCCTTCGGCGACAACATGTTCGACGCGGTGACCATCAGCTTCGGGCTGCGCAATATCGCCGACCGCGAAACCGCGCTGCGGGAAATGGCGCGCGTCACCCGCTCCGGCGGCCGACTGGTGGTGTGCGAATTCGCCACTCCCACAAACGCGCTCTTCGCCACCGTCTACAAGGAATACCTGATGCAGGCGCTGCCGCGGGTCGCGCGCGCGGTGTCGAGCAATCCCGAGGCGTATGTCTACCTGGCCGAGTCGATCCGGGCCTGGCCCGACCAGGCGACGCTTGCGCGCCAGATATCCCGCACCGGTTGGTCAGCGGTGCGCTGGCGCAACCTCACCGGCGGCATCGTCGCGCTGCACGCGGCTTTTAAAGCCTGACACACTCGACGCAATTGAACGCGATCAGCCCGCGGGGATCGGGTCGAGGCGGAATACCGCAATCCGGCCGGCCAACGCCTCGACTTCGGCAGGAGTGCCTTCGCGAACCAGGCCGGCGCGTTTGAGGAAGCTGACGCCGATCGGCACCTCGACCGGAAACGCGCGCAGCACCGGCCGAGCCTGCTCGGGCGGCAGCTCGATGATATTGACGCGCTGCGACTTTCGGCCTTTGGCAAGGGTTCCCGAGCCGGCGGCCCGGGCGTTGCGTACCCAGTCGGCGCCCGGGTAACCGGCGACGGTGTAGAGCTGACCGTCGAGCGTGAACGGTGTCATCGGCGTGCTGCGCGGCTGGCCGGTCTTGCGGCCGGGCACCGTCAACACCATCGGCGGGCCCGTCGGGATGCCGAGCTTTTGCATCGCGATCATGACCTTGTTGGTCAGTTTCAGCCAGCGCGGGGGCTTCGGGTCAGTCATCGTTGTTACCCCAGGTGCGCTGACAACAGCCAGCCGGCCACCGACATGCGGCCGTCGGGCTCGGGCCGAAACTCGGCGCCCATCAACGCGGACAGGTCGGTCGAGCCGTCCGGCGCGTTGGCATAGAGGCGGGCCGGCTTGATCTCGTCGATCACCCAGTATTTCGAGACCACCGCCCGCAGTTCGTCGGCGGTGACGGCGTTGGCCGGGCCGTCCGGCATTGCCGCCTTGTCGAACACCAGCACGAAGTACGACGCCCCCGGCGCGGCGGCGCGCACGATCGAACGCTGGTAGCCCTCGCGTGCCTTGACCGGGATCGAGTGGAACAGCGTGCTGTCGACGATGGTGTCGAACCTGCCGTCGTAGCCGGTGAACGAGCTGATGTCGGCCACTTCGAAGCTGGCGTTGGTCAGCCCCCGCTTCTTGGCCTCGCGCCACGCCAAGTCGATGGCCGTCGGCGACAGATCGATGCCGACGGTGGTGTAGCCGCGTTCGGCGAGGTGGAGCGAGATGGCGGCTTCGCCGCAGCCCACGTCGAGCACCTCGCCGTGGAACTTGCCGGCGTCGATCAGCGCGGCCAGCTCCGGCTGTGGTTCGCCGATGCTCCACGGCGGTTTGGCGCCGTGGCCTAATTGTGCGGATTCGCCGCGGTAGGCCGATTCGAATTCGAAGTCCACAGGTTGAGTCATCACCCATGCATATCAGGCCGCCTGATATATGTCAATAGTCTTGATATATGCAGCCCCCTTTCCCGCCGCGAGCGTGCGCAGACCAGGCGACACCCTCGGCGTGTCGACCGGGGACACGCACGCTCGCGGCAAAAGCGGCGAAAGGTGACTCAGCTGAAGGGTTTTCGGCGATCCGCCAGGCGTGACGCCCACCCGCCGCCGCGCCAGGCTCGCGCGACAAAGTCGGCGTCGTCGTCGGTGACCAGGTTGCCCATCACGCGCACCGCGATGCTCATCAGCCTCGTCGAGCGCATCGCGACAGGCCCGGTCGCCGGCAGGAACCGCGGGAAGGTCAACAACAGCGCCAGCCGGCGCGCCACCGAAAACCCGCGGCCGTAATGCGACTGCAGTACGCCGGGCCACTGCTCGGCCGAACCAAGCAACTCGACGGCCAGCCGGCCGGTCTCCAGCCCGTAGTCGATGCCCTCGCCGTTCAACGGGTTGACGCACGCCGCGGCGTCACCGATCAGCATCCAGTTGGGCCCGGCCACCCCCGACACCGCGCCGCCCATCGGCAGCAGCGCCGACGAGATCGCGCGCGGCTGCCCGACAAAACCCCACTCGTCGCGGCGCAGGTCGGTGTAATAGGACATCAGCGGCTTCAACGCCAGCTCGGCCGGCCGCTTCGAGGTCGACAGCGCGCCGACGCCGATGTTCACCTCGCCGTTGCCCAGCGGGAAGATCCAGCCGTAGCCGGGCAGCACCGCGCCGTCGGGGGAGCGCAACTCCAGATGCGACGTCAGCCACGGCTCCTCGCTGCGCGGCGTCGCCAGATACCCGCGGGCGGCAATGCCGTACACCGTCTCCTGATGCCACCGTCGCCCCAGCACGCGGCCCAACGGAGAACGCGCGCCGTCGGCCACGATCAACGACCGACACCTGACCGCGGTCCCGTCGGCCAACCCAACCGACACCACCCGGCCCGACGAATCATGATGCACGCCAACCGCTTTGACACCCAACAGCATCTGCGCGCCGGAATCCTCGGCGACCTTGCGGATCCGGTCGTCCAGCTCCACTCGCGCCACCGCGCTGCCGGTCGACGGAAACGACGGCCCCGGCCAGTCGACCTCGACCGCGCCCCCGAAACCGCTCATCCGCAAACCGCGATGCCTGATCCGGGCATCCAGCCAGTCGCCCAGCCCAAGCCGCTCCAGCTCGGCGACCGCCCGCGGCGTCAGCCCGTCGCCGCAGGCCTTGTCGCGGGGGAAGCTCGCCGCGTCGATCACCAGCACGTCGTGGCCCGCCCGGGCGGCCCAGGCCGCCGCCGCCGATCCGGCCGGTCCGGCGCCCACAACCACCACGTCGGCGTTGCTGTGCATGATCACCAGTATGTTGGTTGGGTGAGAACTCCGGCGACTGTGGTGGCGGGCGTCGACCTGGGCGACGCCGAATTCGCCGCCGACGTGCGCGACGGTGTGGATCGCATCGAGCGCCTGATGGAGACCGAACTGCGCGGCGCCGACGACTTGATGACCGAGGCGGTGCTGCACCTGTTCGAGGCCGGCGGCAAGCGGTTCCGCCCGCTTTTCACCGTGCTATCCGCGCAGTTGGGCCCCAACCCGGACGCCCAAGAGGTGACGATCGCCGGCGCGGTCATCGAGCTGGTGCACCTGGCGACGCTCTACCACGACGACGTGATGGACGAGGCGCAGGTGCGCCGGGGCGCGCAGAGCGCCAACGCGCGCTGGGGCAACAACGTCGCGATCCTGGCCGGCGACTATTTGTTTGCGACGGCCTCGCGGCTGGTGTCGTTGCTGGGTCCCGGGGCAGTGCGGGTCATCGCCGAGACGTTCGCCCAACTGGTCACCGGGCAGATGCGCGAGACCCGCGGCGCCGCCGACGGCGCGGACCCGATCGAGCACTACCTGAAGGTGGTGCACGAGAAGACGGCCTGCCTGATCGGCGCGGCCGGGCGGTTCGGCGCGATGTTTTCCGGCGCCGACGAGGACCAGATCGAGCGGCTGGACCGGCTCGGCGGCATCGTGGGCACCGCCTTCCAGATCTCCGACGACATCATCGACATCGACAGCGACCCCGACGAGTCCGGCAAGCTGCCCGGCACCGACCTGCGTGAGGGGGTGCACACGCTGCCTGTGCTCTACGCGCTGCGCGAGACCGG
This sequence comes from Mycobacterium kyorinense, assembly GCF_002101735.1. GTDB lineage: Bacteria > Actinomycetota > Actinomycetes > Mycobacteriales > Mycobacteriaceae > Mycobacterium > Mycobacterium kyorinense. Next base: position 125,806 of record NZ_LQPE01000163.1, read on the forward strand.
TCGGGACGCCGACCGGCTGCGCGAGTTGCTGGCCGGCCCCGTTACCGACGACGCGGTGCTGGCCGAGGCGCTGACGCTGCTGCGTGCGTCGGCGGGCATGGCGCAGGCCAAGGACACCGTGGCGCGCTACGCAGCGCAGGCGCGCGAGGAGCTTGCCGCCCTGCCCGACCTGCCCGGAAGGCACGCGCTGGCCACACTCGTCGACTACACCATCAACCGGCACGGCTGATCCGGAACCCCGCGGGTCGGCGTCGGCGTTTAATCAGCAAGAACGCTGTGTTCCGAGGAGGAAGCTGATGACCTGGCATCCGCACGCCAACAGGTTCAAGACGTTCGCGCTGTTGGTCGTCATGTCGGCGCTGATCGTGTTCGTCGGCGCCCTGTTCGGAAAGACGATGATGTGGCTGGCGGTGCTCTTCGCCATCGGCATGAATGCCTACACGTACTTCAACAGCGACAAGCTGGCGCTGCGGGCGATGCACGCCCAGCCGGTATCGGAAGTTCAGGCGCCGGCGATGTATCGGATCGTGCGTGAGCTGGCCACCGGGGCGCACCAGCCGATGCCGCGGCTCTACATCAGCGACACCAACGCACCCAACGCCTTCGCCACCGGCCGCAATCCGCGCAACGCCGCGGTGTGCTGCACCACCGGCATCCTGCAGATCCTCGACGAGCGCGAGCTGCGCGCCGTGCTCGGCCACGAGCTTTCGCACGTCTACAACCGCGACATCCTGATCTCGTGTGTGGCCGGCGCGCTCGCGTCGGTGATCACCGCGCTGGCCAACATGGCGATGTTCGCCGGAATGTTCGGCGGCGGCAACCGCGACGGCGGCAATCCCTTTGCGGTGCTGTTGGTTTCGTTGCTGGGTCCGATCGCGGCGACGGTGGTGCGCCTGGCGGTGTCCCGCTCGCGCGAGTACCAGGCCGACGAGTCCGGTGCGGTGCTGACCGGTGACCCGCTGGCCTTGGCGTCGGCGTTGCGCAAGATCTCCGGCGGCGTGCAGGCCGCGCCGTTGCCGCCGGAACCGCAGCTGGCCAGCCAGGCCCACCTGATGATCGCCAACCCGTTCCGGGCGGGCGAACGGATCGGCTCGCTGTTCTCCACACACCCGCCGATCGAGGACCGGATTCGCCGGCTCGAGGCCATGGCGCGCGGCTAGGACTCGATCGAGCGCGACTGCTTCAGCACAGCACGCCGGTCGGTGAAGAAGTAGGTGTATGCGGTTGTGAACGCACAGACAACGGCGGCGGCCGCCAGCAGCTGCGAACCACTGACCAGCGAGCAAATGGCCCCGCCCGTCAGTCCGCCGGCGACGAAGCTGGCGAACAGCAGGAAGTGTCCGAGCCAGTCGGCAACCGAGCCGCCGCTGAGGTGGCGCTCGATGCCCTGACCGAGCTTCACCACCGTCCCCGTCACGTAGCTCAGCGGTATCGATACCTCCCCGTCCTTGACGAACGTGGTGTTCAAAGCGCCAATTCCGAAGGCAACGACCAAGATTGGTATGAAGGCGACAGGAGCCGTCGACCAGCCCTGCAGCCCGACGTCGCTGATAGTCGCAATCGACAGGCACACGGTGGTGATCACGGTGGGTCCGTGCGGATGCCCCCGCCAGATACGCCGGCGGCACATGGACCCGAAAATCACGCCGCACAGGAAGCACGACACCAGCAGTGTGGCCGATATCGACAGCCACGGGTCGTCGATGAACAAACCCGCCACTGCGCGTTGCGTGTTGCCGGTGGCGGTCGTCACGAAGTAGCCGGCGGAGTGGGTGAACGCCACCGCCCCGACCAGGCCCGCCAGCCAGGCAAGGATCCACGACAACCGTGCCTCACTGTCGAAGATTTCACGTAGCCAGGGCCGGGCTCGTCGAGGCCGGCCATCCGCGTGCGGTGATTCGGCCACGTCGATTGTGCTGCGCTCAGTCATAAAGTGGGCTATCTCTTTCTTTTCGTGATGGCATGTGGGGTATCCGCGTACCGGCCGCCGCACATCGCGATGGCGTGCAGCGTTGCAGTGCAAGCAGATTCAGGCTGGCCGCTGACGTTGCGGTGTCATACCGCAAAGGTCAAGCGGAAGGCACCCGCCGCGGTGACGGCACAGCGGGTTGGTCGCGGCTGATCAGTGCCGGGCGACGCAGAGCTGGGTCAAGCGTTCTCGACCGGCAAGCGACGTGGCGGGGAAACACGAGGCGGCCGCGCCGGGCCCATACCAGAACGTGGGTGAGAAAGTCCGCGAAGGTGACCACCAATGCAACTGCACCGACGGTGAAAAAGTCGACGGCCGTGTCCGGTGCAGGACCGCCATGTGTAACGCCGGGTGAAGAGCGTCTGAAGAGGCGGTTGCGACATGGTGCTCGAGACGTTCGTCGGCGATGTTGGGACCGCTCGAGGATGTCGACACCGGCTGTGGCAGGGCGGACACCGCATGGTCGGCCCGCGCCACCCCATATCCGATCACGGCGGTGAGCACGCATATCGCAAGAGCGAGCGCGCCAATCAGCCGCGTCCGCGAATGTCTGCCTGCGCCGCGAAAACTCACCGCACCTCCACTGCGGCAGTGATCACGGCGAACATCCGACTCCCCAACCCTTGTTGACACGACGAGTGTAAGGGTAACGGCCCGACGTTAACATCTCGGTGTCCAAGATTGCAGCGAAGTAAAACACTTCTCGCACAAGCCTTTACAGGTACCGTGATTTCGATCACCGCGAGCCGAACCCCAATTGCTCTGCGCCAGCGTATTTATCGGCTCGACGGAGCAACAACCGCACCTGTGCAATACATAGAAAATACATACGCACAACGGTGATTGTTAAAACCCGGCGCCGTGCACCTCGTGACCGGGTTTTTCGGCGGTCAGGCCGCGGTAGGCCTGCTCCACGGTGGAGCCGTGATTGATCACCGCGTCGACCTCGCGGGCGATCGGCATGTTCAGTCCGTACTTGTCGGCGAACTCCATGACCACGCTGGCGGCCTTGACGCCCTCGGCCACCTGGTTCATCGACGCGATGATCTCGTCGATCGGCTTGCCCGCGCCCAACTGCTCGCCGACGTGGCGGTTACGGCTGCGCGGGCTGGTGCAGGTGACGATCAGATCGCCCATGCCGGCCAGCCCGGCGAAGGTGTCGCGCTGCCCGCCCATCGCCTCGCCCAGCTTGGACATTTCGCGCACCGACCGGGCCATCACCAATGCGCGGGTGTTCTCTCCGATGCCCAGCGAGTAACCCATGCCGACGGCGATCGCATAGACGTTCTTCAGCGCACCCGCCATCTCCACACCGACGACGTCGTCGGTGGTGTAGACCCGAAAACGCCTGGTGCGGAACAACTCTGCGAGCCGGGCGGCCAGGTGGTGATCGGGCATCGCCAAGACAGCCGCCGCCGCGTACCCCTCGCCAACTTCGCGGGCGATGTTCGGGCCGGCCAGGATGCCGGCCGGATGCCCCGGCAGCACCTCGTCGATGATCTGCGACATCCGCATGTTGGTGCCCTGCTCGAGGCCCTTGACCAGTGACACCACCGGCACCCACGGCCGCAGCTCGGCGGCCAGTTCGGTCAGCACCCCGCGGAACCCGTGCGACGGCACACCCATCACGACGACGTCGGCGGCGTTGGCGGCCTCGGAGAAGTCGGTGGTGGCGCGCAGGGTGTCGCTGAGCACGACGTCGTCGCCCAGGTAGCGGGTGTTGCGGTGGTTGTCGTTGATGTCTTTGGCGGTCTCCTCCGAGCGCACCCACTGCAGCGTCGGTCCGCGGCGCGCGCAGATGGACGCGACGGTGGTGCCCCAAGACCCGCCACCCAGAACGACGACCTTCGGTTCGCGCAAAGCTGCCATGGCGATCAGCGTATTGCCGGGATCCTCGCGTTGGTGCCAGTGCGCGCAAATTGCTGCGCGGGCACCTGGCAAACCGGTGGTAACTTCAGAAAACCTGCAGTTCGACGCCGGGCCGGGGAGATTTAGCGACGTGAGCGTATCGGTTTCGACCGTCAGGGCGTCGCATCCGGAGAGGCTGCTCGATGCTGCCCATGATCTTTCCGGCAAGATCACCCAGCTCGAAACCGTCATGGCCGGCGAGCGCGAAGAGCTGTCGCGTCTTCAGCAGTCCTGGCAGGGCGACGCCGCGCAGGCCGCGATCGCCAAGGGCTTGCAGATCCTGGGCAAGCAGGAGCGGTTCCACACCAGGCTGCAGGAACTGCAGTCGGCGCTGCAAAATGGCGGCGACCAGCTGTCAGCGCTGCGCAAAGCCATTCTGGACTTGGTCGAGAGCCTGCAGACCATGGGTTTCTCGGTCAGCGACGACGGTGTGGTCAAGCCACACCAGTGGCTCATCGGCAGGTTCTTGAACGGGCTGGCGGAGAAGTTCACCAAGTTCCTCCAGAAGCTCCTGCAGGTATTCGACGAGACCGACCAGTCGACCGCGGCGGCGATTGCCGAAGCGTGCGGCTCGTCGATACCCAATCCGCCGGTCAAGGTGGCGGGCCAGGACATTCAGATCCCGTCACCGGACACCAGCCCCGAGGACGTCAAGAAGTGGTGGGATTCGCTGACCGACGAGCAGCGCCAAGCTCTGATCGCGCAACATCCGCCGATCCTGGGCAACCTCAACGGTATTCCGGCCGATGTGCGCGACAAGGTCAACGTGCAGGTGATGGACGACGACCTCAACCGGGTCGAGCACACCGCGCAACAGCACGGGGTTTCCCCGGCCGATGTCGTGAAAGACCCAGGGAAATATGGGCTTTCGGCCAACGACATCACCCGCTACCAAAATGCGCAAAAGACGCAAGAGGGTCTGTTGCACGATCTCGGCATCGACACCAGCAAAGACCACCGCCGCTACAGCGAGATCAGCGAGGAGGAGAAGAGGGAAAAGCAGCTACGTCCTACCATGCTGTGGGCGTACGACCCGACGGCATTCAACGGTAAAGGCAGGGCCGCAATCGCGATCGGCAATCCCGACAAATCGCCGAACACCGCCGTCATCGTGCCGGGTACCAGCAGCAGTGTGAAGGGCGGCTGGCTCTCCGACGGTCACAACGACGCGATCAATCTCTACGACCAGTCGAGCTACGCTGATCCGAAGAACCCCACCGCGGTGATCGCGTGGATGGGCTATGACGCCCCCGCGGACTTCACCGACCCCAATATCGCGAACCCGGGACTAGCACGAGCCGGTGGCGATCTACTGGCATGGGATGTCAACGGGCTCGGGGTGACCCACGACAGCGGAATCCCGCAGCACGTCACCGTGATCGGGCATTCCTACGGCTCCACAACGGTGGCCGACGCGTTCGCGCGCAGCGGCATGCATGCCAACGATGCCGTGCTATTGGGCTGCCCCGGAACCGATATGGCGCACAGCGCCGCCGATTTCCACCTCGATGGCGGCAAGCTCTACGTCGGTGATGCCTCCACCGATCCGGTCGGCTGGATTGGTGAGGGTCACGGCATGTCGAATCCACTCAACGACCTGTTGGGGCACCCGCTTGGATCCTCGGCCGGGTTGGGTGCCGATCCATCCCATGACGGCTTCGGGGCGACACGTTTCCACGCCGAAGTCCCCGGCACCACCGGTCTGAATCCACATGACCATTCCTTCTACTACACGGTGGGAGGTGAAGCGCTGCGCAGCATGACCGACATCGCCACGGGGCACGGCGCCAACCTGGGAGACGAAGGACTGCTGGCTAAACCGCGCGTGGATGTGCCACCGGTCACGACAGGCCAGGTGCATACCCCCTTCGGCAACATTCCTGTACCGAAGCTGGAATCACCGATTTACGACCCCGAATGGGACCGACCGGGAACACTTGGCCATGACTACAAACCACCACCGAAGTAGCCGCTTTCGGCGGCAGTGGGCATCGCTGGTTGCCGCCGCGCTGGCCGTTGTCTTAGGAGGATGCTCGCTGATGTTTCCGTCCCAGCACCGCGCAAGCCCCCCAGTCGAGCCACTGTCCGACGAGCAGGCACGAGCCCAGGTTGTCGAGCCGGCCAGGCAGATCACCAAAGCTGTTGGCTTGCATGTCACCTACGCGACTTTCGCCTGGGAGTGGTGCAACGACCAGGGCGATCCGCCTTACCACGGCCGTGTCGACATGGTGTTTAAAGTGCCAGATGGCGTCGACCGCAGCGCTTACTTCCAGCAGATCACCACAACGATGGCCAAGCAGCCGGGCTGGGGTAGCGGCGCCGCGCCCGGCATGCAGCCGCATGGTGAGAACCTGCACAAAGGCAACATCACGATCACCATGGGGCCGGGCAGAGATGCTGAATATGGTCGTATCCAACTGTTCGGCGAGTGCCGCAACATGAACGACCACCGCAACGACAGCGGCTGGCACGACATCACCGACGAAATCGCCGGGGGTTGAGAGCCGCGTTCTTTAGAAGTGGCCCCAGCCGCGCTGGCCGTCCCAGCCGCCGCATGCGCCGTTGGTGCAAGCGTTGACGATGGCGCCCTGGAAGGGGTTCCAGCTACCGCAGCCGTTCCAGCCCGGACCGCTGCCGCAGCCGCCGCCACCGCCCTGACCGTCAGGGCCGCCGCCGCCCTGGGTACCGCCCGGATCGGCAACGATGACCTGGTCGGAAACCGGTGCCGGGGAAGACAACACGGCCATCGGTCCGGCCGCGATCGCTGTCGCGGCAGCAGCCGCAACGACCATCGATCTGACGAACTTCCGTGTGCTTAGCATTCCTTAATAATGCCCGGCCGAGGGGGTCGGTTTCAAGCAACTTGTGACTGTCGACACCGACCGAACACCATCGCTTCGTCGATCCGGTCGAACCGGTAGTCGATCGCGTCGGCGAAGTAGTTCTGCCTGACGTTCCACGGCCGCTTGGTTCCGGACTTCGGCAGCGCGTGCAGCGCCCGCAGCACGTAGCCGGCCTGGATATCCCACGACGGTTTTTCGGGCATCGGCTCGCCGCCGAGATGCGGGTAGGCATGCGTGTAGCCGCGAGTTCGCATGTATTCCAACAGTTTCGCCGTCGCACGGGCGGTGATGTCGGCGCGCAGCGTCCAGGACGCGTTGGTGTAGCCCACGCACCAGAACAGGTTGGGCACGTCCTCGAGCATGTGCGCCTTGTAGACAAAGCGGTCCTGCGGCTTGATCTCGGCGCCGTCCAACGACAGCGTGACGCCGCCGAGCGCCTGCAACTGCAGACCGGTAGCGGTGACGACGATGTCGGCGTCGAGGTGCCCGCCGGATTTCAGCACGATGCCGGTGGCGTCGAAGTGGTCTATGTGGTCGGTGACCACATCGGCGCGGCCTTCGCTGATCGCCACGTACAGATCGGCGTCGGGGATCAGGCACAGCCGCTGATCCCACGGGTTGTACCGCGGCTTGAAATGGGTGTCGACGTCATAACCCTTGGGCAGGTTGCGAACCGCGATCTGGCGGATCCACCACTTCATGAACGCCGGGGTCTTACGCGCCAGAAACCAGATCGCCCCTTCGAACAGCGCGTTGCGCAGCCGGATGATCGGATGGGCGAGCTTGCGGGGCAACAGCTTTCGCAGCCCGTCGGCGAACCAGCTGTACCTCGACGCCGAGAACATGTAGGTCGGGGAGCGTTGCAGCATGGTGACTTTCGCGGCCTTCTCGGTCAGCGACGGGATCAGCGAAATCGCCGTCGCACCACTGCCGATCACCACCATCTTCTTGCCGGTGTAGTCGAGGTCCTCCGGCCAGTGCTGCGGATGCACAACGGTGCCGCCGAACTTTTCGATGCCGGGGAACTCCGGGGTGTAGCCCTCGTCGTAGTTGTAGTAGCCCGAACCGAAGAACACGAACCGGCCGCGGTAGGTCTTCTCGGCGCCGTCCTGCTCGACGGTGACCGTCCAGGTGTCCGTCGAGGAGTCCCAGTCCGCAGCGCGCACATAGCTGTTGAACCTGATGTGCTTGTCGATGCCGTACTTGTGCGCGGTCTCGGTCAGGTATTCGCGGATGTGCACACCGTCGGCCACGCCTTCCTTGCTAGTCCACGGCTCGTAGGGGAAGCACAGCGTGAAGATGCTGCTGTCGGAGCGCACGCCGGGGTAACGGAACAGGTCCCAGGTGCCGCCGATCTGCTCGCGACGCTCCAGGATCACGTAGTTGAGCCCGGGGTTGCGTTCGGTGAGCCGGTAGGCCGCGCCCAGCCCGGAGATGCCGGCGCCGATGATCACGACATCGAAGTCCATGGCCATCACATTAGGCACCCACCGGTTGATTGGGCCAGAGCATCACGATGGCTGAAGCAGCACGTCGACATGCAACGGCGCACACCGTTCGATCAACCACATCTGGTCGGCGGGGCTGGCGAAGATGCGTGCGTGGGAGGTGTCCTGGGCGAATGCGTCGGCACACCGGTCGCCGAAGAAGACGTAAGCCTTGGTGTCGTTGCACATTCGCGACATCCACACCATGCCGTCCACGCCGCTCGCGTGCGCGGCTTCAGCCCAGCGCACGGTGTCCGGGTAGGTGGAGGATGGGCTTGACGTGACCTCGTCGGCGCGGATCTTGAGGCGTCGTAACCCCAGGCCGTGTAGGACACCGAGCCGCAGGTTGCGGGTCACCGCGAGGCGAACAAGAGCTTTGTGGGAGTACTGGTCGTAGGGCAGGACGCCCCCGTCGACCGGGATGTCGTGCAGCAGCGTCTCGGCGACGGCCGCTACGTCGGTCTCGGCCGCGTACATGACCGGCGCCACAGGGTCGCCGAAGAAAGCGAACCGGGTCGGTGCACCTTTGCCGGGGTTGAACTTGGTGGCGGTGCGGGTCGCCGTCAAGACGCGGTACAGCAGGTCGCCTTCGGGCAGGGTGACGGTGGCCGGGTCGAATGGGCTCGGCGGCCCTTTCACCACTCGACGGCCAGGGCATCCGCGGCCACTGCGGCGACGCGGTCCGGATCCTCGGTGAGATGGTCGACGGGACGGTCTCCGTCGAAGTAAGTCGTCGGCGAGCACAACCACTGCACCAGGCCGGTCTCTGACCAGTCGTTAGCCGCAGCAATCTCGCGCAAACGCGCAATGACGGCCAGCGGCTGCCCGTCCGGCCCGAACTGGAAGCCCGGGTAGGCCAGGGAGCTGCCCCGCCGCACGGCAACCAGCTGGTTGTTGCGACGGGCGGTGCTGGCGAGATTGCGCGGCGCGCGTGACCGCGACCCCATTCGTTTGCCGGCTTCGGTGCTTGTGAGCATGCCGAACTCAGCCTCGATTCGTGCGTAGAGGTTGTGTTCGGCTTGCACTGCCCGGGCGATAGCGGGCTCGGTGTAGACGGTGACCGAGGCAAGCGCTGAGCCCACGGCTTGGGCACTTTCGCGGATGCGCTGTGCTGCGGCGGTCAGGTCCTCGATAGTGGTCACGCTGGCGATTCTACATGCGCTTCGTGCGCTGTGGCGAGTCGCACGAACCGCATGAGTCTAGCGATAATTCACGAACTGCAGCGCGACGTCGAGGTCGGCGTTTTTCAGCATCGCGATGACGGCCTGCAAGTCGTCGCGCTTTTTGCTGGACACCCGCACCTCGTCGCCCTGGATCTGGGTCTTGACGTTCTTGGGGCACTCGTCGCGGATCAGTTTGGTGATCTTTTTGGCGTTCTCGCTGGAAATGCCCTGCTTGAGCGTGCCGGTGATCTTGTAGGTCTTGCCGGAGGCCTGCGGCTCGTCGGCCTCGAAGGCCTTCAGCGAGATGTCGCGGCGGATCAGCTTTTCCTTGAACACGTCGACGGCGGCCTTGACCCGCTCCTCGGTCGAACTGGTCAGCTCGATGGCCTCGTCGCCCTTCCAAGCGATCTTGGTGTCGGTGCCGCGGAAGTCGAACCGGGTGGCCAGCTCCTTGGCGGCCTGGTTGAGGGCGTTGTCGACTTCCTGGCGATCGACCTTGCTGACGATGTCGAACGATGAATCCGCCATTGGATCCGTCCCTCCTCGATTGGTTGCTTGGTCGTTTGTATCCTGAGTACATCCTCGTTATAGGGTGCTAGTCGCACCAAGGCAGGTTGCCCGAGCGGCCAATGGGAGCGGACTGTAAATCCGTCGGCGTATGCCTACCCAGGTTCGAATCCTGGACCTGCCACCAAGCTCAGAGCCTATTTGCGGTCTCTGGCACAGCGCGTAACCGGGTCTGCGCCCGCAGAGCGCCTGCAGCAGGTCAAGCTGCCCCGTGGAAAGCGGTTGCCACGGCGGCCAGATCGTCGGGGAACAGATGCCCGTAGCGGTCGAGCGTCAACACCGCCGTCTTGTGCCCAAGGAGCTTCTGAACGACCTTCACGTTCGTGCCGGAACTGATTGCCAGCGACGCGCAGGGTGCGGTGTGGGCTATTGATTGGTCCGAAGAAACGGCGCGATGCCGATCACACTGGCTAGGTAGATGATGACCGACGTAAGTACCATCACCGAAAAAAGCCGCAGGACAAGCCCGATGGCGAACCCCGCTATCGGCGATCCCGTGTGTCGAAGCCACGCGGTTTTACGTGAGTGAACCTCTGGACTTCGCTTCAAGTTCACGCGCAACCTGCCTGCCCTTGTCGGTGATTTTGATCCACGAGGAAAACACCCATGCCGGTGGATCATCGTAGTGAGGCACATACCAGTCGGTAATTCTTTGCATCGACGCATCGACCGGCTCGTCCCAAGCCTCCCAGCGGCCACCCTCGCCCGACATCGCGCCGAGCGCTACCAGCCCATCCTCGGCCAGGGAGCGGATCGTCGCCAGCGTCTCGTCTTGAATTCCTGACACCGATGCAGACGAATGCTGTTGCTTCACGTAATAGTCAACCGCGGTGATGGGCAACTCGTCGCCCGCGGCGGCATCTAGAAGTACCTCCTGGCGGACCTTGTCGCGTGCAGTAGTCATTCGCTCAATCCCTTGGTTCTTAATCATTCTGGTTCGTATTCGGGTAGGTCGGACATGTCGTCTTTTCCGAGTACCGGTGGACCATGATGGCTATGCGGTGGCTGAACGGGATGCGGAAAAGCGTTCGGATCGTTCGGCCCCATGGGCATAGCTGGCGCGGGGCGGGGCGCCGGCGGCTCCACCGGCGCAGCCCCAGCAGGCGCGCGGCCAACGGGCGGCGGCCCACTCGGCGCATTCGTCCCAGCTGCCGCGCCACCGGGCGACCCCACTCCACCGGACGGAACGTTTGGCACGCCGCCCCTTTCGGTATTGACGTGGACCTTCTCGTAAGATCCCCCAGGGGGATTCAAATCCAGTGTCAGGCCATTGTCACCGGTTCGCAGCCCGATGATCGTCCCATCACGCAACACCCTTTCAGTCCCCTTATAGCTGCTGGGCGGGGTGCGTTCCGGCGTCCCTTCGGTAGCCCAATTCCAGAGTCTTCGAAGATCGTCATCGCTGCGGACCTCGGCAAAATTCGGGCGGGTACCCCTGGGGAGGTCTTTGATCGCATTGTGCACGTCTTGACCTGTCGGGCCGGGACTGGGTGCCGGGGTTGGTCCCTGTTTCCAGTCGACAAGCTGAACGCCGTTGTGTCCCTTGCCGCTATCGCTATTCATGCCATTACTCATCGCCGACGCCAGTGCAGCGGCCCGCTCGTCGTCGGTCGCGCTGTATTGCAGGCCTGCGGTGTGCAAGTTGGTGGTGACCTCGTTGAGCAGCCCGACCTGTGCGGTGGCCGCTTCGTGATAGCGCGCCAGCGCTTGCTTAGCCGCGTCGGCGGCAATGCCCTGCCAATGGGTATCTAGGTCGGTGGCCGCCTGCTCTACCCGGGTGATGACGGCTTTGATTTCTTCGGCGATCCGCTCGAAATTGCCAGCCTCTTTGACCAGGGCGGCGGGGTCGGTGGTCAGCTGTGCTGCCATGTGAGGAGTCTAGTCGGGTCACATCCGCTGACGGCGTGGTCGGGGAATGGCGTTGGCCACCGGGTGACCTTGGCTCTACGGGCCGCACAGCCCGCGTTTCGGTGCCGTCGTGAGCAACGCTGCCAGACAATGCGCCCGCAGCAGATTTTTGCGACTGTCGTTAGCCGGCACAACCAACGCTCTGACTGCGTATTGCTCGCACAACCAACACAGCTTTTTGGTACAAACGCCGAGAGTGACGGACTGTAAATCCGTCGGCGTATGCCTACCCAGGTTCGAAGCCTGGACCTGCCACCACGCTCAGCGGCCACGCCTTGGGACGTGAACCGCTCAGCCGACATTCGGGTAGCCGACTACCCTAGTCGGCTATCGCCCGCGTGGTGAGAATCCCTCACATGGCTGTTCCCCTGTCTACGCCCCCGCCGGGGCCATTGCCGCGCCTGCCCGAACCCACAAGCGTCGACGACGTCGCGCGCAATCTCGATCGGATCATCGACTGGTCGATCAACGCCGAGAGCACCATCGGCTACTTCGCCGTGCTGTACAAACGGGCGACCTTCGCCGTGCGGCAAGGCCTGCAAGACGGCGCGTTCAAGGATCCGCAACAGATGCAGCGGTTCGACCTCGTTTTCGCCAAGCGCTACTTCGACGCGCTGAATGCGTATTTCCATCCGCACGCCTATCACGGGGTGACGGCGCCGTGGGAGGTCTCGTTCGTCGGGCAGGCGGACAGCGACGCAACCATGATCCAGCACATGATGACCGGGCTGAACGCCCACATCTGTTTCGATTTGGGTGTCAGCGCCGCGACCGTCGCGCCTCATACCCTGCAAGATCTGGAGCCGGATTTCTTTCGCGTCAACGCCCTGCTGGGCAGCCAGGTCCCCGGCTTGCTCGACATCATCGAGAAGCTGTCACCGGAGTTCCGCCGGATCCGCTGGTTGGTGCCGAACGAGACCTTTTGGATCCGACGGCTGATCGTCAAATTCCGTACGGGCGCTTGGTGGTTCGCCGTTGCTCTGGCCGAAAATCCGGCCCAGGCGAAGCAGAAGATGGTCAACCAGTCGGCGTGGACGTCGGCGCTGGGCGCCTGGTACCTGGACCCGCCGGAAAAGTGGAGACCTTTCCACCACATCGTCAATGTCATCAGCAAGCGGGAAAGCCACAACGTCGGCGCGAACATAGCCGCGCTGGCGGGCATCGCCGAAAAACCGCACCCGCTGATCAAGAAGCTGCTCTGACCTAGCGTCGCCCGCGACGCGTGATCGCCAGCAGCACGCGGGCCAGCGGGCCGCTGTGGCGCGGTTTGCCGTCGGGCTTGACCCGGATGGGCGGCTTGACGACCTGCCGGCCCAGCCGCCAGCGCAGTTGGTCCAGCTTGCGAAATGGTGCCAGCACGGCGGGTTCGCGCAGTTTCCAGATCGCGCAGCGCGACGCCGGCGAACCGGCCGCGTCCAGGATGCCGTTGACCGCGCGGCGCGCCGCTTCGTTCGCGGCCTCCATCGTCGCCAAATCGGTGTAGGTGCGGACGAAGTCGGCGGCCAGGAAGAAGTTGGGTATCGCGGTGACCGCGTCGGGCCGGTCCGCCCACGAGCCCGCGGTGTTGACCAGCAGCGGCTCCAAATTGGTCGCCCCGGTCGGGTTCGGCTGCTGGATCGCGGGATCCAGGAACCAGCTGTGCACGTTGGCGGCGTCGAGCGAGCCGTCGTCGATGGCGTCGACGAGCTCGGCCCACACTTCCTCGCGGATCTCGGCCGGGGTGCAGTGCATCGCAATCTTTTTGACGTGCCCGCCCTTGCGTTTCCACTCCGAGATGTCGACCGACAGGATTCCGTTGACCAGCCCGTCGCCGCGCTTCTCCAAGTCGATGCCGGGCCAGAACTGGGCTTGCGAGATCGCGGTGAGCGCCCACTGCGAGTCGATGAAAATCGCATGCCCGTGTACCAGCGGCACATCGCGGTACAGGTAGAACATGGCGCCGTTCATCCAGCGCACGACCAGTGCCGGCAGCGCCGCCAGCCGCGGCTCCGCGGCGCTCAGTGCGGGCGACACCAGCATGCGCAGCCGCTCGACCGGTAGCGCCGCCACGTAATAGTCGGCGTGCACCCGCTCCGGACCGCCGGGACCGGAAATCGTCACACCGGTGATGTGGTGTCCCTTGCAGTCGATTTCGTCGACCTCGCAGCCGCCGCGCAGTGTGACGCCCATGCCGCGCAGGTAGCTGACCCACGGGTCGATCCACACCTCGCTGGTCGGGCCGTCCAGCACCCGGTCCATCCGCCCGTCGCCGCGTACCAGGTCGTACATCAGCTGGCATAGGATCAATCCGCCTGTGCGCGCCGACATTTCACGCGCGCGTGCGGCGACCAGGGTTCGGGTCATCCCGTCGGCCAGGAACTTCTGGAACGCGGGAGAGCGCTGTTCGGCGCCCATGAACTGCCACCAGCTGACCTGCTCCCATTCGTCGAAGCGGCGTTCGTCGCAGGAGCACATCAGCGTCAGCAGGCGATCGAAGAACCAGGCCAGTTCGCCCGGCGGAATGCCCAGGCCGACACCGGTTTCCCACATGAACCGGATCATCACCTCGATGTCGTCCAGCGACGTCGGCCGTTCGGCGATCCCGACGATCTCGTTGCGATGACCGTCTTGGGCCAGCAGCATTCGCGTCGACGCGGTGAGATGGGTTGCCACGGTTCCGTTGGCGCCTGGGATTCGGGCCATCGTGTCGGGGATGTGGCGGTAGAAGCCGGGGAAGAACCGGAATCCGTGCTCGGCCGGCAGGTCTTCGCGGTGACCGGTTCCCGAGCCCGGCACCGGCATCGAGCGGGCCTTGCCGCCGAACGCGTCGCGCTGCTCGTAGACGGTGACGTCGAATCCGCGTTCGGCGAGTTCGTGTGCGGCGGTCAGCCCGCCGACTCCGCCGCCCAGCACCGCGACCGATGTCACGACAGGATCTTTTCCGCCCGCGCGTATTCGGGCCACCGCGCGTCGCCGGGGAAGCGGTCGACGACGTCGGCCAGCGCCGACCGGTCGCCGTCGCCGTGCAACTCGAAGCTATCCAGCACGCATCGCAATTCGAACAACGTCGCGCCCTGCTTCCGGGCGAATTCGAGTGCGGTGCGCAGCGCCTCGTGTTGCTGCGACGGCTCCGGCAACGTGTGGGCCCGCACGCGCATCAACTCGGCGTCGTGGAAGTGCATCCCGGTCTCGTGCGCGTGCTGCAGCGCCCAGTCCAACCGCTTACGCGCCTCTTCCGGCCGGGCCGCCGCAGTCAGGAGTCGGCCGATCACCGAGTCGTGGAAAGTGAGATAGACGTTGAGATGCAGGTGCCGGGAGGCGTCCACCCACCCGGCGATTTTCCTGGCCCGGCTGATCAGGGTGTCCGGGTCGGCGCCGGCGCTCAATGCCGCGAGGCCCTTCACCGTCGCATGTTGGGTCGCGGCAACCCCTTGCCACATGTCGAGACCCGATTGCTCGCTGAGCCGGCGAAGGTCGGCGACCACGGCGGCGGCCTGCTCGAATTGGCCCGCCTCCGAGTACAGCCAAATCGTCGCGAAGTCGAGATGTGCTCTGTTGTAGACGTTTTGCGGGAACGCCAGGGCGTCGCAGCGCCGGGCGGCTTCGGCCAGCTCCGCGTAGGCGCGATCGAGGTCGCCGCACACCATGTGTGTTCGCGCCAAGTAGATGTGCGCCGCGGCGATGGGGTCGTCGGCAATCCACCACGCCGCGCCTAATTCGCCCGGGTCGGCGGCGGAGCGGTCGGCCAGCGCGCGCAGCAGATGTTCGCGAGCGGCCGGGAAGTCGCCCTCCAGCCAAATGACCCCGCCCAGTGAGGATTCGATCGCCGGATAGCTCCAGAGCCGGTCCGGCGGAATCCGGCTGGACAGCGAGTCGATCAGTTCCCGCAGCCGGCGCAGCTCGGCCCTGTTGTAGTAGTAGGCGATCATCGCGGTCAAGGTCAGGAACAGCTCGTCCTGGTACATGCCGCTGCTCGCCAACTGGAGGCAGCGTTCGACCTCGGCGGGTCCCTCCCCGCTCATGCTGCCCTGCACGGCGCCGGCCAAAAAACCGCGCTCCAGCCGGATCGCGATCTCTTTGCGGTCGCGTTCCGGTCCTTTGGGACAATGGGCGAGCTGGTTGACGGCGTCGGTCAGGCAGGCGCGGGCCTCGGCGATGGCGCCGCGGCGACGGGCGTCGACCGAGGCTTTCTGGTAGGCGGCGACGGCCTCGTCGTACAGGTGGGCCTGCTCGAAATGGTCTGCGACCACACGCCAATCAGGCTCGACGGTGGTGGCCGCGTCGACCAGCGCGCGGGCGGTGCGGGCGTGCAGGTCGCGGCGTAGCGACGGCGGCGCCAGTTCGGCGGCCACCTCGCGCAGCAGCTCGTGGCGAAATCGCCAGCCGTCGTTGCCGCTGAGTTCGAGCACCCGCGCCCGCACGAGTTCGGCGGCAATGTCGTCGACGTCCTCGGCGTCGCGGCCGACCACGGCGCGAAGCAAGGCGATGTCGCCGGAGCGCCCGATGACGGCGGCCGCTTCCGCGACCGGCACCGCATCGGCGTGGGGGCGATGCAGCCTGGCGAACAGCGGCTCGTACAGCGCCTCGGGCACTCCGAATTTGGCGTCGAGTTCGCCGACGACGTGTTCGAGGTAGAACGGCACACCGTCGCAGCGGCGGCGCACCGCAGCCCGCTGCGCATCGGTCAGTGCCGGATCCAACGCGTCGATCAGCGCGTCGGATTGCTCGTCGGTCAACGGTGCAAGGTCGAAAAGCGTTACTGGCCAATCGGATTGCATCCACCCGTCCTCGCGGCCGGTCAATACCACCAGCAGGCGGCCGTCGGCGGCTCCCAGCAACGCGGTGATCAGTTCCAGAGTGGACGGGTCGAACCAGTGCACGTCCTCGGCGACCACCAACCCCGCTCGATCGCCGATGCGCGCCAACACGTACTGGCGCACGGCCGCGCCGATCGACTGGTACAGCGCGTGGCCTTCGACTGCGGCCGGGTGGTAGCCGTGCTCGGGGCCGACGCCCAGCACCGGCGCCAAGAGCGGCACCGTGCTTTCGGGATCCATTGCGCGGGAGACTAATTCGTCCTGCAACAGGCGAAGTCGCTCCGGGCCGTCGGTGAGCCGGGTGATGCCGCAGTGCCGCTCCAACAGCATGCGCACCGGGTGCAGGCCGGTGTCGGTGTGCAGCGGGGAGCCGATCAGCTCCACGACCGGTGCGCCCGCGGCCCGGGCCAATCCGGCGGCCTCGCCGGCGAGCCGGGTCTTGCCGATTCCAGGCTCGCCGCGAAGTGCGACGCCGGGAATGGTCAGCGTGCCCTCGCTTGCCCGCTGCCAGCTGTGCTGCAGCCAGTCGTGTTCCCGGTCGCGCCCGATCAGCGGCAGCGGACGCAGCGGCGGGGCGCTCGGCCGCTCGGTGACCACCCGGTGATGCGGGATCAATCCGTCGACGCCCTTCACCGCGGCCGGCGGGCGCGCGCTGAGCTCGAACGCGTCGCGCACCAGCGGCGCCACCGCGTCGGACACCGCGACGGTGCCGGGCTCGGCCAGCCCGGAGATGCGGGCCGTCAGGTTGGCGGCGAATCCGTAGACGTCGTCCTGGTCGGTGTCGAGGTAGACCAGGCCGCGGTGGATGCCGACCCGCACGTTGATCGGCGCGCCAAACTTGCGGCTGGCCTGCTCGCTGAGCTGGGCCACCGCCCGGGTGATGTCCATCCCGGCCGCGATCGCGCGCCGCAGGTCGTCCTCGTGTGCCTTGGGATGGCCGAACACCGCCAGCAGCCCGTCGCCCTTGATCGAGCAGATATGGCCCTCGTACCGGTCGATCAGCCGGGACACCTCGTCGCGGTAACGGCCCACCAGCGTGCGATAGGTCTCCGGCTCCAACCGGGTGGACAGCACCGTCGAATCCACCAGGTCGGCGAACATGATTGTGAGGCGGCGGATTTCGCCGTACCGGGCGGGAGCGGCGAGCAGGTCCTCGGCCTCCGGATTGCCGCGGTCGACGGAAAGGACCTGTCCGGCAAGGGTGGTCGCGGTCGCGCGGTCGCCCGCATTGATGGCCCGCACCGCGCGGTCCAGCAATTCGTTGATCGTCGTATTGGATTGGTCAGGGCTCACATACGCCTCCGGCCCCCGAAGGCTCCCCCGAGAGGCTAACGATACGCGTGTGACCAGCGATGTTCAGCAAATCGACGCAAGTAGAGTAGAGCTTTACTCGCGTCGGATGCAGGCGGTACTCGCATGGGTAGTCTGCATGGGATGGATCGACGCAGCATGATGATGATGACGGGGTTCGGCCTGCTGACCGCCGCGATTCCCGTTCCCACGGCAAAGGCCGCGCCGCCCGCGGCATCCGGGAACTACCTGTTCCACGACGAGTTCGACGGCCCGGCCGACTCGGCCCCCGACCGGTCGAAATGGATGGTGGCGCGGGCCCGCGAGTCGATGAAGGACCCGACGTACTGGGAACGGCCGGAAAACGTCGGCCAATACCGCGACGACCGCAAGAACGTGTTCCTCGACGGCAACTCGAATTTGGTGCTGCGCGCCGCAAAAGAGGGCAACACCTATTACAGCGGCAAAGTGCAAGGCTCGTGGCGCGGCGGCATCGGCCACACCTGGGAAGCCCGGATCAAGCTCAACTGCCTGACCGCCGGTTGCTGGCCCGCGTTCTGGCTCGGCAACGACAACAACGGCGAAATCGACATCATGGAGTGGTACGGCAACGGCAACTGGCCGTCGGCCACCACCGTCCACACCAAGGCCAACGGCGCCGAATGGGCGACGCACAACATCGCGCTGGACAGCGCGTGGCATACCTGGCGATGCCAGTGGGACGACGCCGGCATGCGGTTCTGGCAGGACTACACCGACGGCGCGGCGCCGTATTTCACTGTTCCGGCGCGCTCGATTGCCGACTGGCCGTTCAACGACCCCGGCTACCAGGTGTTTCCGGTGCTAAACCTGGCCGTCGCCGGGTCGGGCGGCGGCGATCCCGGGCCGGGAACCTATCCGGCCGAGATGCTCATCGACTGGATACGGGTCTGGTAACCGCCTCCTCGGCGCCCAGCTCGACGGCGGCGGTGACCACGGCCCGGTCGATCTGGCGCAGCGCGTGCAGGGCAGCCAGCAGACGGGAGCCGTCCAGCTCGCGGGCAAGAGTCTCGGCGGCGTCGAGGTGGTCGGTGGCAGGGGCGACACTCGCCTTGCCGTCGCGCGCGGCGTCCAGAGCCTCGACATTGCGGCGGACCTGCGCGGCCGCGGCGCTCACGGCGTCGGCCAGCTCAGGCGGCGCGTCGTCGTAACTGTTGCGAGCCAGCGTCCGTCCGTAGTGGTCGCAGGCGGCGAGCATCCGTAGCCCGCGGCGGATGCTGCGGCGCCCGGACAGCCCGGCGACCCCGGCCATCAGCGGCTTGGCCGTGAGCCGGTACTGCTGCAGGTTGCGGTCGAGTTGACGGGCCAGGTCCGTCGGGTTGCCGGCGGCCTTGCCGAGCAGCGACGACGCCGATGCGTCGATCAGGTTGGACAGCGTCGTGAAAAACGTGTGGGCGTCGTCGCGGATGGCTTTTCGGGTGTCGGTCGGCAGCACCAGGATCGCGACCGCGGCGCCGATTACCGCGCCGATCGCGGTCTCTTCGATGCGCAGCAACAGCAGGTGGACGGTGAACTGGCCCAGCAGGCCGTACAGCAAAGCCAGCATCGTGGTGATCCAGAAGATCATCATGCTGTAGGCGATCTTCATGACATACAAGGCGCAGAATAGACACACGAAGATCAGGACCAGCGAGGCGCCGCGGTCACCGGAGACCAGCGTGGCGATCAGCACGCCGCTCGGCACACCGAGCGCGGTGCCGAGGAGTCGCTGCCAGCCTTTGGTGAGGGTTTCGCCCCAGGAGTTGGTGCCGGCGAAGGTGACGAACGCCGCGATCACCGCCCAGTACCAGCGCGCCGGGGATACCAGTTCGCCGACGACGATCGCCAGCGATGCGGCGACGGCGACTTGAATGGCTTGCCGGGTGGTCGGCCGCAGACCGGGTTCGGGAGGTTCGCTTTCGACGGGCGTGGGCGCCCAGCTTCCGGGGTGTTCGACTCGCGCGCGGATTTCGGAAGTTGCTGTGGCCGTGGCGATTATCGCCATCGCGAGGCGCCGGGCCCGGTCGGTTGGCCGCTGGTCGAGTATCCGCTGCGCCATGGCCGCCGCTTGGTCGAGCCCGCCGCGGTCCGGCAGCCGGATGGCACTGGCCAGCTGGGTGAGCGCCGCGGCCAGTTCGGCGCGGTCCGCGGCCGGAATGTCGGCGGTGGCGGCTCGCGCCCCGGCGGTGGCGACCCGCTCGACGGTGAGTTCGGCGTCGAACAGCCACAGCGCCAATTGCTCGCCGGTGAGCCCGGGCAGCGTCGCCGGATTGACCTTGTCTTCGAGCTGGCTCTGGACCATCAGGGCGGTCTCGTTGAGCCGGGCGATCCGGGCCCGCAGGCGGCGGCGCCGTCGCTCGTCGAGCCGGCCGGTTTTTAGTCCCTCCGCGGTGGTGTCGACGACGATCGCCATCCGGGCACGCAGCGCGCGCAGGGTGGCCGACAGCACGCGTTCGGGCCGATCGGGCAGTACATAGGTGGCGAACACAAAGCTGCACAGCGTGCCGACGAGCACGGCCCCGATCAGCCAGGGCAGCTCGGCCGTGGTGGCCCGCAAGAACAGGGTGAAGAAGTAGGCCATGAACAGGACCATGCCCAGCGCCCGTCCGCGCGGGCCGAAGCGGCGGATGTAGACCGCGACGAACACCACCGCCACGAACACGACGTCGCTGACCAGCTTGTGCGGCGCCAACAGCGTGCCGGCGGAGATGGCCGCCGCGGCGGGCACCGGCAGCAGCGCCATCGTGAGCTTCTGCTGCCGGGGATCGGGCTCGTTGACCGAACGCGCCGCGACCATCGTGATCAGCACCCCGAGCAGCGCCACGGTCACCGGCTGACCGGTGGCCTTGGCCAGCAGGAAAAGGATCACCAGCGCGCATGCCAGAGCCGCCGTCGTCCTCGTGGCCATCCGCAGCCGCAGCGCGCCGGGGTCGGAGCCGATTAGCCAGTTCAGCGTCCGCTCGAACCGCCCGCGCACCCGTGACCGCCTCCTTCTGCCTTCCTCATCGTTACTGCACTGTGGCGCCGCGGCCCAAACGCGGCGGTCGATTAGTCTTCGACATCGTGACGGCGCCGACCCGGGCGAAGCTGGCCGACGGCCGCGACCTGCTGTTCTTCTCGTTGCCGGGTCACACCCCGGCGCCGGTTCTAGACCGTCGGTCGCTGCCGCCGCGGGATCCGCACCCGTCGCAGTTGCGGTTCGACCGGACGACCGGGCAGTGGGTGATCATCGCGGCGCTGCGCCAGGACCGCACGTACAAGCCGCCCGCCGACCAGTGTCCGCTGTGTCCGGGCCCGACCGGGTTGACCAGCGAGGTGCCTGCGCCCGACTACGACGTCGTGGTCTTCGAGAACCGGTTTCCCAGCCTGCGCGGCAGTGGGGAGCTTCAGGTGCCCGACGACTTCGTCTCGGTGCCCGGTTATGGCCGCTGTGAGGTAATCTGCTTTTCGTCGGATCACACGGGTTCGTTTGCCGACTTGGAGGTGTCGCACGCCCGGCTTGTCGTGGACGCGTGGCGGCATCGCACGGCGGACTTGAAGGCGCTGGCCGGCGTCGAGCAGGTGTTCTGCTTCGAGAACCGCGGCGAGGAAATCGGGGTGACGCTGAGCCATCCGCACGGTCAGATCTACGGCTACCCGTATCTGACGCCGCGGACTGCTGTCCTGCTGGAACAGGCGCGTGAGCATCGAAACCGGTGTGGCCGCAACCTGTTTGAAGACCTGTTGGCGCGCGAGGTTGCCGACGGCAGTCGTATTGTTGCGCGCACCGCGTCGTTTACCGCGTTCGTGCCGTTCGCCGCGCGCTGGCCGGTGGAGGTGCATATCTACCCGAACCGGTTCGTGCACAACCTCATTGAGCTCTCTGAGGCCGAACTGGGCGACTTCGCGCAGATCTATCTCGACCTGCTGCGGCGCTTCGACCGGATGTATTCGACTCCGCTGCCGTACATGTCGGCGCTGCACCAGTACGCCGACACCGACGCGCAGCGGGAGGGCTACTTCCACGTCGAGTTGATGTCGATCCGGCGCAGCGCTACCGCGTTGAAGTATTTGGCGGCCTCCGAATCGGCGATGGATGCGTTCATCAGCGACGTGGTGCCGGAAGCCGTGGCCCAGCGGCTGCGAGAACTGGGGTGACGATCCGATACGCCGCGCCGGGGCGGATCAACCTGATCGGCGAACACACCGACTACAACCTCGGTTTCGCTCTGCCGATCGCGTTGCCGCAGCGCACCACGGTGACGTTCGAGCCGTCGGACACCGATGTGCTTGTGGTGCGCAGCGACCGCATGGACGGTGTGGTGCGGATTGCACTCGACACCGCTCCGGGTGACGTCAGCGGTTGGGCCGGCTATGTGGCCGGGGTGGTGTGGGCGTTGCGTCGGGCCGGGCATGCGGTGCCGGGCGGGGCGATGTCGGTCACCAGTGACGTCGAGATCGGGTCGGGGTTGTCGTCGTCGGCGGCGCTGGAGTGCGCGGTGCTGGGCGCGCTGGTGTCAGCCGCCGGTGTGTGCGTCGACCGTATCTCGCAGGCGCGGCTGGCGCAGCGCGCCGAAAACGAATACGTCGGTGCGCCAACGGGTTTGCTCGACCAGTTGGCGGCTCTGTTCGGGGAGCCGGCGAGGGCGCTGTTGATCGACTTTCGGGAGTTGACCGTGCGGCCGGTGCCGTTCGACCCCGAAGCCGCGGGGGTTGCGCTGTTGTTGATCGACTCGCGGGCGCGGCATACCCACGCGGGTGGCGAGTATGCGGCCCTTCGGGCGTCGTGCGAACGGGCGGCTGCTTTGCTGGGGGTGTCGTCGCTGCGGGAGGTTTCTGACCTGTCCGCGCTTCGCGCGGTTGGCGATGCGGTCGATGCCCGTCGTGCCCGGCATGTGTTGACGGAGAACCAGCGGGTGCTGGATTTCGTTGCGGCGCTGAGGGAGTCGGACTTCGCGTCGGCGGGCGGCATCTTCACCGCGTCGCACGTCTCGATGCGTGACGACTTCGAAATCACCACGGAGCACATCGATGTGATCGCCGATGCGGCGGTGGGGTCGGGTGATTTCGGCGCGCGGATGACCGGCGGCGGGTTCGGGGGTTGTGTGATCGCGTTGGTGCCGACTGAGCGGGTGGATGCCGTCGCGTCGGCAGTGCGTGGGGCGGTGCACGAAGCGGGGTACGAGCAGCCGGTGATTACCCGGACGTACGCGGCACGAGGTGCTGGGGTCCCAGGTGTCACATGAGTCACCGGCCGGAAGGTATGCACGATGTGCCCTCCTCCTAGCGACAAGTGGGGCTTTTAGGCGTTGAGCCGGTGACGAATTCGTCACTCCAGGCACTCGGGGCCAGCGAGCCACATCTGTTACCGCAGATTCGGCAATTTCGGGATGCCCGGCTATCAGCGACAAGACGGGACGTGTCGGTGGCAGGTGCGATGGTCGGCTGATGAATGAACCGTTGCAGCTGCGGGGGACCGAACTCCGCTATGTCCTGACAATGCATTTGGCCCTGCACGGGCCGGCAACCATCACCGAGCTGGCCGACGCGCTCAGGTGGCATGGCTTTGCCGTGAGCGGGCGTGCGTCGAAGGCTATCTCGGACGCATTGCGCTGGGAGATGGGATACGGCCGGGTGCGACGGCTCGGCCGCGGTCGCTATGGCCCCGGCGGAATGCCGCGCAGCACCGAGTACCGGATCCACCAACGGGTGCTGGCGTTGCGCGACAAAGCCAAGGTGTCGCTGTGAGGCTTGTGCCCCGCGATCTCGCGGGGCGACCATGGGGCAATGGTCGGCTATGTGGATGTCCGGGCATACGCCGAGCTCAACGAGTTCCTCGGACCAGAGTCGCGAGGGGTGACCGTGCGCCGCCCGTTCCGGTCGCACCAGACGGTCAAGGACATCCTCGAGGCGATGGGCGTTCCGCACACCGAGGTCGACCTCATCCTGGTCAACGGCGACCCGGTCGGCTTCGCGCACCGCCCGGAGGTCGGCGACCGCATCGCCGCTTACCCGATGTTCGAGGCGCTCGACGTCGGGTCGACGGCTCGGCTGCGGCCGGTGCCGCTGCGTGATCCGCGCTTCGTCGTCGACGTCAACCTCGGCCGGCTGGCGCGGCTGCTGCGGATGCTGGGCTTCGACGTGTGGTGGTCGAATGACGCCGACGACCAGACCCTGGCAGAAATCAGCCTGAGCCAGCAGCGGATTCTGCTGACTCGCGACCGTGGTCTGCTGAAGCGCCGGGCGATCACCCATGGTCTGTTCGTGCACGCCGAGCACGCCGAAGAGCAGACGCTGGAGGTGATCCGGCGACTGGACTTGGCGCAACGCGTGGCGCCGCTGACCCGATGCCTGCGATGCAACGGCACGCTGGCCACGGTTTCCAAGGACGAGGTGATCGAGCACTTGGAGCCGTTGACTCGCCGCTACTACAACGATTTTCGCCGCTGCACCGAATGCGGGCGCATCTACTGGCCCGGGTCACACCACACCGGGTTGGTCCGGCTGGTCGAGCGGCTGCGCGAGCAGCTTAGGCCGGAGTCAACCGGATAGCGGCCAGGTCGATGCGGTCGAATGCCTCGGCGAAGTCCTCGAGCGTCGGGACCTGCTGATCGCGGAATTTCAGCCCCATCGCGCGCTGGGCCTCCTTGGCGCCGTAGGACTCCGCGGCGCGATGGTAGAGATCCGCGACGGCCGTACGGTCCTCGATCAGCTCGCCGCGCATGCTCGTCGTCTTGCCGTCGTGCAGCACTTCAGCGGCGGCGCCACCGCGGAAATTGCGCTTCCAGGCTGCGCCGGTCAGCGCATACAGATCGTTGTCGACCCAGTGGGCGCTCAGCGGGATCGAGTACCGACGCCCGGTTTTTCGTCCGGCGAAACTGACCACCATCAACTGTTTGCGTAACGGATTCGGCACCGGCGTGCGGAGCAGCAACCGCATCACCGGGTTGACGACTCGCAGCACGGCCTCCGGCGGGTGCGATTCCGTGATCGCGGGTGACTGTTCTGTCATGGCAATACGGTAGAGCGTGGGCCGCCGCAGCGGAACCGGATAGCGGACAGACCGAGTCGGTCGACCGCCTCGGCGAAGTCCTCGGTCGACGGGATGCGCTTGTCGCGGAACTTCAAACCCATTGTGCGCTGCGGGTCTTTGTCGCCGCAGGACTGCGCGCAGCGCCGGTAGACATCCGCGACGACGGCCCGGTCCTCGACGAGTTCGCCGTGCATGCTGGTCGTCTTGCCGTCGTGGACAACCTGTGCGGTCGCGCCGCCGCGGAAGTTCTGCTTCCACGGGGCATCGGTCAGTGCGTAGAGGTCACCGTCGATCCGGTGGGAGTTCACCGGAATCGAGTACGGCCGTCCCGTCTTCCGGCCGGCGAAGCTCAGCAGCAACCGCATGATGGGGTTGATGACGCGCAGCACCGTCGCCGGGTGGTGCGAGAGCATGATCGCGGGAGATTCATTCATCGTCGGCGGGTTGGACTGTGATGATCGGACAGCGGACCGGGGCCCCGGATCGTTCGATGCGGGTGTCACTGGTAATCAATGCGGTCGCAAGGCGTTCCGCGCTGGCGATATAGATGGCATCAGGATAGCGGAGTGAGGTCTGAGCCAGAGCCCAGGCGCGCCGGACGTCAGCCCATGGTGTGGCTTCGATCGTTATTTCGAGCGCTTCAGCGTCCCTGAGTGCCTGGTCGATCTGCTCGGCCTGTAGTGGGTGTGTTGGCCGGTTCGCGGCTGCCGCGAGACCGGAGAGGATTTCGACCGCGAAATGTCCTGGCGCTATGAGAGGTTCGGATGCTGGATGATCCGCAAGGGTCCGGCGGGCAGCCCGGCCTCGGCGACCGGAGTCGACGATTGCGTCAATGACAACCGAAGCGTCGACGATCACGGTTTCCGGCCGAGGCGGGCGCCACGTTCAGCATGTGCGTCATCGATCGCCTCGAGCACCGCCTGACGGTCTTGTTCTTCGACGGCTCGTTTACCGCTAAGCCGGGCGGCGGTCCGGTTCAACGCCTCACGCCTGCGTAAATGCGCCGCCTGCGCGTGCATTGCTTCGCGAAGGTAAGCCTGCAGCGACATTCCACGCGCCGCAGCTGCCGACCGAATCTGGTCGAGATCTTTGGCTGGCACATCGCGAATCAGCACGTTCGGCATACGCCGATGCTATCAAATGCGATAGCACAAGTGCAAGCGCTGGGTTGCCTCCGACTAGTCGCCAATGTCCCACCCGACCGTAAACCCATGGCGCAGTACCAGTTCGGCGAGGACGTCCGAGCGCTCGGCCACTGTCCGCGATTCGGTGGTGAACGCGTCGAGACCGAAGAACGCGTAGTTGATCGAGGTCTCCGGGGTGGTGCGCGGCCGGTACACGATGGCGTCGAGGGCGTCGGGCCCCGTCCACCATCGCCGCACGGCATCGGCCAGGCGGTGGCAGGTGTGCCACACGTCGGGATGCTGACCGGTGTTGATCTGGTCGTCGACACCCAGGACATCGAGGTTCGCCTCGGTGCGCAGGTCGAGCACCCGCAGATGCCGCGCGGCGACCAGCCGCACCAGATAGTGCCCGGCGTGGTCGGCGGGGATCATCAGCCCGGTGGGCCGGTAGCGCTCGCGGAACGCGCCGACGAGTGTGCTTGCGGCATAGCGGGTTCGGAACGCGCCAGACTCCGGATCGAAGCGAAACCGTGGGGTGGGGAAACCGTCCCATGTCCACTCGGCGGGCGGGGCCGCCTCCACCCGCCACAGTTCGGTGCCGGCCTCGACGCGGCGACGGCGCAGCCCGACCGGCCGGGCGTCGGGCAGCGGCGCCCGATAACCGGCGGGAAGGTCAGGCACCGACGGCGGCGAGCATCCGCCACGCGGTCTCGGCGGTCTTCGGGCGGCGCAGCGCCTCGGCGATCGACGAGCCGCCGAGCTCGTCGTGCTTCAGCCGCATGATCCGGTCGGCGGCCAGCGGGTCCGACGTGAACCTCGCCAGCAACTCCAGGATCCGCGGCAGATCCGTCCGCAACCGGTCGTCGTCGAATTGCCAAGCCGGAAACCATGTTTGGTTGCCGACCGCGGACCCGATGAGTTTTCCTCGGCTGCGCAGTCGGTGCACCGCCTGCGGCGATTTCACCCCCAGTCGGGCCTGCACGGCCGGCGTCGGCAGGGAGCCCTCGACGAACTCGCGCACCAAAGCGCCGCGACGCTCGTCGTTCAGGCTGCCGGCGGCGATGCGCACCAGCGTTCCCTGAGGAGACGTCGGCGCGTCCAGGATGGCGTCGAGCACCTCGGCGAACCCGGAATCCTTTTGGGCGCGCTCGGCGACCTGGCGAACAAGCGGGGCAACGGCGGTGGGCATGTCCTCATGGTACCACCGATTGAAACAATTGAAACACACGCGCAGGAAGCTCGCGTACGGTCGAAAGCATGGCACGAACCGACAACGACACCTGGGACATCACCGAAAGCGTGGGCGCGACGGCGCTGGGCGTGGCCGCGGCCCGCGCCGCTGACACCGAGAGCGACGATCCGCTGATTCAAGACCCGTTCGCGCGGGTCTTCCTCGACGCCGCCGGTGAGGGCATGTGGAATTGGTTCGCGGCGCCCGAGCTGCCCGCCGAGATCGTCGAGGCCGAGCCGGACCTGCCGCTGCGAATGCGCTCGATGCGGAACTACATGGCTTCCCGCACAGCGTTTTTCGACGAGTTCTTCCTTGCGGCCACCAAAGCCGGGGCGCGCCAGGCGGTGATCTTGGCGGCCGGCCTCGATTCGCGGGCATGGCGCCTGGCGTGGCCGGACGGGACGACGGTGTACGAACTCGACCAGCCCAAGGTGCTGGAGTTCAAGTCGTCGACGCTTAGAGAACACGGTGCAGAGCCGACGGCCAAGCTGGTCAATGTCGCCGTCGACCTGCGCCAGGATTGGCCGAAGGCCTTGCAGGAGGCGGGTTTTGACCCGTCGGTGCCCAGCGTCTGGTCGGCCGAGGGGCTGCTGCCGTTTTTGCCGGCGGCCGCCCAGGACCTGCTCTTCGAGCGGGTGACCGCGCTCAGCGCACCTGGCAGCCGCATCGCCGTGGAGGCGCATGGCCCCGGTTTCAACGACCCCGAGGTTCATGCGCGCCAGCGTGAACAGATGCAGCGCATCCGCGATCTGGCGGCCAAGCTCGGCGAGCAGCGCGACATCCCCGACGTGCAGGATCTGTGGTACTTCGAGGATCGCGCCGACGTCGGCGACTGGCTGCGCGACCACGGTTGGGAGGTGTCGGTGGTCCCGGCCGAGGAGTTGATGGCGAGCTACCGCCGCCCGCCTGCCGATGTCGAGGACTCCTCGCCGCGCAGTCTGTTTGTGTCCGCGCAACGGTTATAGGCGCTAGATCATCTCGTTGTTGGTCAGCCAACGCATCACCGGCCAGCCGATGAAAACCGGTAGCCAGCAGGTCAATACCCGGTACAGCAGCACCGACGGGACGCCGACGGCCGCGGGGACGCCGAAGGCGGCCAGTCCACCGATCAGCGCGGCTTCGACGGCGCCGACGCCGCCGGGCGTGGGGGCGGCCGAGGCGAGGGTTCCGCCGACCATCGTCACCACGGTGACGGTGACGAACGTCGTGCTGCCGCCGAATGCCCCGACGCTGGCCCACAGCGCCAATGCAGCGCCGAGAGTCGTTCCGGCACAACCGAGTACGATCAGGCCCAGTCGCCACGGTTCGCGGGCCAGCTCGACGAGGTCGCGGGAGACTTCGGCAAGCTTCGGGCGCACCGCCGTCGACAGCCAGCGTCGCAGCGTCGGCACGAACAAGAACGTGCCGACGATGCCGAGCGCGACGCCGGCGATCAGATACAGCACCGTGGCTCTCGGGACGAAGTGCGACAGGTCGGTTCCCGCGCCCGCGGCGGTGGTGAAGATGATCAGCAACACGACGTGCACGATCACCTGAACCGATTGCTGCAACGCCACCGCCGTGGTGGCGCGTATCGCGCTGAGCCCGCCCTTCTGCAGAAAGCGGGTGCTCAGCGCGAGCCCCCCGACGCCGGCTGGGGTGGTGGTGGCCGCAAAGGTGTTGGCCACCTGCATGATTGACAGCTTGACGAAGCTCACCGACCCGTCGGTGCATGCCCACAACGCGGCAGCCGCCCCCACATACGTCAGCGCCGAGACCGCCAGCCCCAGCAGCGCCCACCACCAGTTGGCGGTCTTCAGCTCGGAGAAGAACGTCGGCACCGTGCTGATGAACGGGTAGGCGACGTAGACCAGCGCGACGAGCAGCACCAGCTGGATGAGCTGGCTGCGGGTGAACCGGGTGATCGTCTCGGCCTGGATCTGATCGGCCCCGGTTTGGCGCTTCACCTCGGCGCGACTGTCGGCGATGACGGCCTTCGCGTCGGTGACAGAGTCCCGGATCCGTTTCGGCACAGCCGTTTTGGTGAGCCGTCGTGACGCGGTCAGCACGGCGTCCTTGCCGAATGTGTCGATCGCGGCGCCCACCGCGGCCTGCGGGTCGTAGAGCGACGACGTTGTCACCAGCAGTTGGGCGACATCGGATTGCAGCTGGGCGTCGGTGGCGCCGTATTCGGCGCTACCGTAACCGCCGAACAGCACGGCACCGTCGTCGACCGTGATTTCCTTGCTACGCAAGTCGCCGTGGGAGATCTGCTGATCGTGCAAGTGCCGCAACGATTCCCACACCTTGGCGACCGGCGTCGTCGTCGCGCATTCGGTGATCGGTTTACCGCGAACGGGCTTGTGCGCGTAGAGCGTCCATCCGCGCTCGAGCGAGGCGACGGCAACGGTCGACGTGTTGGCCACCTCCGCCTCGCCGATCGCGATCGCCATCAGGGCGCGATGCTCGACGGCGCGGCGCATCGAGGCGTGCAGCGGCGCGGTCTCGGTGCCGCGCAGCCGCAGCTTGCGCCAGAGCTGGCGCAGCGCCCCGCCACTGCGCTGGTGCGGGCCGTACAACTCGATCACCGCGGGATCGTCCGACTGCGCCGAAAGAACCAGCGGCCCCGGCCCGGCCGGCCGGACCACCGTGAGCGCGGACACGACGAACCCGCGCCGGGCCAGCGCGCGGACCGCGCCGTCGAGCGGGACTTCGAGCGCGGGCGTCCCGACCACCAGGACCACGAGCGCGCCGACGAACCACCCCACCGCCAGCCCCAGCAGGGCGCGGGCCGGCACGATGGCGCTGACCACCAGGTGAATCGGCACGAAGGCCAGCAGCAGCGCCCACCACCAGCGCCGCCAGCGCGCCGGCAGCCAAGGCCCCGACACGGTGAGCACCGCGGCGAGCATGCCGATCCACCGCGGGTCGTCGAGAAACTGCGACAGCGTGGTGGCGAGCCGGTCGGAGAGGTCGAAATGCCAGCGGGGCGCGGCGATGCCCTTGCCGCTGATCGATAAGCAGAGCACAGCGAGGAGCCCGGCGGCCGCGTAGGCGCCGAGCAGTTTCCATTGCCGGGCGACAATCAGCCCGATCAAGATCACGAACGGCAACGCCAGGATCGCGATGCCGTAGATCAGGTACACCAGATTGGACTGGGTGGGGGAGAGCACCCCGACGATCTGCGAGACGGACTTCTCCAGCGCGACCCACTGGGTGCGGGTGATCAGCGAGCTGGTGATCACGACCGCGAGGAACAGTCCCGCCAGCACGAGCCGCAGGATGTCGTTGGTCCGGCGGGTCAGTGGTTGCAGCAGGCTGCCGGAGACGGTGATCTCGCGCCCGTCAACTCGCATGCTGCAACGATCCCTGGCTTGGCGCCGCGTCGCTCAGCGGCGCGCCGACAGTCAGGCCGACGAGCTCACTGCGGCCAGCGCGGCGTCGTAATCGGGCTCCTGGGCGATCTCGGGGACCAGTTCGGAGTAGGCGACCTTGCCGTCGGTGCCGATGACGACGACGGCGCGGGCGAGCAGGCCGGCCATCGGTCCGTCGGTCAGGGTGACGCCGTAGTCATCGCCGAAGCTGTCGCGGAAGGCCGACGCGGTCTTGACGTTCTCGATGCCCTCGGCGCCGCAGAACCGCGCCTGGGCAAAGGGGAGGTCTTTGGAGACGCACAGCACCGAGGCACCGCTGCCGGCGGCGCGCTGGTTGAAGGTGCGCACGCTGGTGGCGCAGACCGGGGTGTCGATGGACGGAAAGATGTTGAGCAGCAGGGGCTTGTCGCGGAACTGGTCGCTGCTGACCGGGCCGAGGTCGGTGCCGGTCAGGGTGAAGTCGGGAGCCGGGGATCCGACGGCCGGGAGCTCGCCGACGGTGTTGATCGCATTTCCACGCAGGGTTATCTGTGCCATGGCGCCCAGTCTGCCAAGCGGCGCGGGCCACCCGCGGAGGCGGGTGGTCGTTCCACCGAACTCGCCGTGATCGCATCCTGCCGTGTGGCCAGGCCGCGATGAGACAATTGCCAACGTGACCGATGTCGCGGAACGAACCGCCGAGGCCGGCGAGGCGCTGCGGCGTCACGGTGCCGTGTTCGCCTACCTGCACGGCAGCCGTGCGGACGACACGGCGCGGCCAACCTCAGACATCGACATCGCCGCGTACTTCGGCGGGCAGCAACCTGCGGCGTTCGAGATTCTCTTGCCCAGCGGCGTCGACCTGTTGGTCCTGGACAAGGCTCCTCTTGAACTTGCGGGCCGCGTCGCGATGCGCGGAAAACTTCTTTTCGAGACGGATCGCGCGAGGCGGGTGGCCTGGGAAGCAACGACCCGCAAGATCTACCTCGACGCACTGCCGCGCATCACACGGGCCCACGAGGAGTTCGCTGAAGCGGTGCGACGTGGTCGATGACGACGTGCGCGCATACGCCTGGCAGCCCATCACGGACGAGGAAACGGCGCTCGCCGAGGTCGCCGACTGGGGGCCCGTGGAGGATTGGGCTGACTGGGCGGATGCGGCGCGGTGAGCTGTGGTTCGCAGCCCCTTGGCGGTGATCGCCCGGTGCTCGTCCTAACCCGCTGAGCGGCATGACGTGCCATCGTCACTTCGAAACACGGTTTTGGGGGAATTGCCGAATCGTCCGCGCCGCCGCCTTTCGGTGCGGACAGCTCAGCATGACTAGGGCTGGGAAAGACGCGATCAGGGCGCTGAGAGCAGCCGAAGTGCGGCTTGGCCGTCGCGACGGATGTCGCTTCGGATGCGTTGCCACGCAGGATGTTCCGGTAAAAGCGATTTCGCAAGAAACGTCAGTCGTTTTCTGTCGGAGCCCGCAAACCGTTCTCGTTGAGCATACGGGTCTTCGATGCAGCACAGCAGGACCGCGGCATCATAGAGGTGTCTGGCCCTATCGCGGGAATCGGTTTGGTAAGCGGCGGTTTTGAGGATCAGTGCACCGAAGGCGTCGGGAACGCTGATGGTGGTGGTCTGGCCCGTGACGATCTGCAGGCAGACGTTGATGGTGCGGCGTAGGGCTTGGGTTCCGCCTTCGATCTTCACCATTGTGTGTCCGCGTAGTCTCTCGACTACCTTCGGCGCGGCGTGGTCGGCGAGGAGCACATCCACGGTGTCCGTGGTGCGGGTCGATGGGTCGAGGCGGGTGAACCGGTGCGCGGTTTTGTTGCGCGGGTCGACAGGAGTGGTTAGGCGGTATCCGAGCGACTCCAGCGCGTCCGCAGCGACTGCAGGCGAACCCCGGGTTGTCTCGACGTGCAGCACGATGTCGACATCGTTGGTGGGGCGGATGGTTCCGATGCGGTGATGCACAGCGTGCAGTTGGACCATGAGCCCGCCGACGAGTGTCCATCGGTCGCCCGGCAAGTGATCGGCGAGTTCGGCGACATTCGGCCATGGCTTTGGCCAGCCGCCTGGTGCTGCGACGACGTCGATCGTGGAACGTTCAGGCATTGAGGCGCTTTAATGTGTCGTCGAGAAAATTCAGCCCGATCTGACGCTCCCGGATGTCAAGAGATTCCGCGAGATCGAGGGCTGCGAGTACCGGCGTCTTGTCTGCAAGGGCACGCACAGTGGTCAAATCCATAGTGGTTGCCCGCAAGGTGTAGATACCGTCGGCATCTTCAATGAGAGCGTGGCGGGCGACAATCTTGTTGAGGTCTTGGGCAGCGACGTAACCGTCCACATAGTTCGGGGCCTCCACCAGCTCGAGCAGAGCGGCCGCACTCGAGGTATCGACCACTTCCTGGCGGAGCCGTTCGGCCCCACGCGAATGGCCTTGGTATCGCCGCACTTTGGCGCGGCCGCGAGTGCGGCTGACCAGGTCGGGACCGGTCAACTGCTGGAGGGCGGTCTTCAATCGCGACCGTTGCGTCGGACCCAGCCATGGTGTGGGTAGGTCTGAGAGCAGCGCCAGGGCAGCCCACGCGGTGTTTTCAGACCAGGCGCGACGCCGAGACGCTTGTCGAGTTGCAATATGCCGATCGAGAGAAGCTCCGTCGATCAGGCCACGCGCGACCGGGCGCAACTCCCCGCGCGCCACGAGATATTGAATCTGCCGTGTCGTGACTCCAAGTCGCTGTGCGGCATCCTTGACCGCCACGAAGTCCATACAGATATATTCGCTTTTGCGAAGTTATCTGTCAATGCCTGGAAGCTGCCGTGCTCCCGCACGCAAGGTGTTCGGCGGCTCACCGCTTCGTCGCGCCGTTCCGCGGTGAACAGCAACGCCGGGTTTGGCGGATCGCGAAACTCCCACGGGATGTGACGGCGTGCAGTAAGAGACAGCTATGCGGTCGCGACGGCAGCTCGCCTTGTGGGTTGCTGTCTGCGTGACGTTGTGGCCGGCGACAAGCGCGCACGCCGAAGAGGCGGCCTTCGTCGCCAACCCGGTCGAGCACGTCGACACGCTCAACGGCACCGGGACGGGCAACGAGACGTGGGGCGAGATCAACAACTTCCCGGGCGCGTCGGTGCCGTTCGGGATGGTGCAGTACTCGCCGGACACCACCGACACCTACGCCGGCTACGACCACGACAACGACCGCTCCACCGGCTTTTCCATGACCCACGCCTCGGTGGGCTGCGCCGCATTCGGCGATATCCCGATGCTGCCGACGACGACGCCGATCGGCGCGCAGCCCTGGTACGCCTGGGAGACGATCGCCCACGACGACACCGAGGTCGGCGTGCCCGGCTACTACACAGTGCGGTTCCCCGACACCGGCGTGAAAGCGGAACTGACCGCCACCACTCGCACCGGCGTCGGCCGGTTCAGTTATCCCGACGACGGTCGGCCCGCGCTGTTCCACGTGCGTCCCGGCGGGTCGCTCGCGGGCAATTACGCCGCGACCATCCAGATCGGCGAGGACAACACCACGATCACCGGCTCGGCGACCACCGGAGGATTCTGCGGCAAAGACAACGTCTACACGGTGTATTTCGCGATGCGCTTCAGCCAGCCGTTCAGGTCCGTCGGCACATTCGAAGGGAACTCGGTGTTTCCCGGTGCCCGCCAGGCGGATTCGCCGTGGGCCGGGGGATGGGTCGAGTTTGCGCCGGGCTCGGTGGTCGAGGTGCGGACCGCACTGTCGTATGTGAGCGTCGACGGGGCTTTAGCGAACCTGGCGGCCGAAGGCGGGGCGGGTTTCGACGACGTCCGCGCGGTTGCGTCGGCCGAATGGAACGCGGCGCTGTCGCGGGTGGCGGTGGCGGGCAGCAACGGGGGCGATATCGAGACGTTCTATACCTCGCTGTATCGATCGCTGTTGCACCCCAACACGTTCAACGACGCCGACGGGCGTTACATCGGGTTCGACAGCGCGATCCATTCCGTGGCGGCAGGGCACACGCAGTACGCGAACTTCTCGGACTGGGATACGTACCGCTGCCTTGCGGCGCTGCAGGCCTTGATATTTCCGGAGCGGGCCAGCGACATGGCGCAGTCGCTGGTGAATGACGCGGAGCAGAGCGGGTCGTTGCCGCGGTGGGCGCTGGCGAATGCGGCGACGGGGGAGATGACCGGAGACAACGTGGTGCCGCTGATCGCGAGCCTGTATGCGTTCGGCGCCAAAGATTTCGACGTCAAGAGAGTGCTGTATTACATGCTGAAGGGCGCCACCGAGGGCGGCACGGGGCGGGGCGGCTATGTGGAGCGGCCGGGTATCGCCAGCTACCTGGAGCAGGGGTATGCGCCGCAGATCGAGGAATTCCGCGGCGATCATGGGATCGACGGTGCGTCGATCACGCTGGAGTGGGCGGTCGACGACTTCGCGATCTCCCGATTCGCCGTGGCGTTGGGCGAGAACGTGATTGACGCTGAGTTCCTGCGGCGGGCGCAGTTCTGGCAGAACCTGTTGAATCCGGTAACTCGCCGCATCACGCCGCGCGGCGCCGACGGTGCTTTCCTGGTGTGGCCGGGGTTCACCGGGCCGACCACAGATCTCGGGGAGGACGGGTTCGACGAGGGCAACTCCGAGCAGTACCTGTGGATGGTGCCCCAGAATCTCGCCGGGCTGGTGGCCGCTTTGGGCGGCCGGGAGGCGGCGGCCGAGCGGCTGGACCGGTTCACGACGCAGCTCAACGCGGGCTCCGACGAGCCATATCTGTGGGTGGGTAACGAGCCGAACTTCGGGGTGCCGTGGCTGTACAACTACGTCGGGCAACCGTGGAAGACCCAGGAGACGGTCGATCGGGTGCGCCGTGAACTGTTCGCCCCGACGCCCAACGGCGAGCCGGGCAACGACGACCTGGGCGCGATGTCGAGTTGGTACGTCTGGGCGGCATTGGGTCTGTACCCGGCGACGCCTGGGACATCGATCCTGACGGTGAACACGCCGCTGTTCGATCGCATCGAGATCAGGCTTCCTGCTGGACAATTCATCCGGATTGCGGCGCCCGGCGCCTCGAGCGGTCTGAAGTACATCAGCGGGCTGAGCGTCGACAGGCAGCCCACCGATCAGACGTTTCTGCCGGGGTCGATCGTCCGAACCGGCGGCGAGGTCACCTTCTCGCTCGCCGCGGTCCCTAATACGACGTGGGGAACTAGCGAATCATCCGCGCCGCCGTCGTTCGGTGGGGGCAACGCGGCGCCTTTGCCGTCCTAGTACGCGGAGAATGGGTGCTATCATCACCCGTGACCTGATAGCATTGGCAGCATGCGGCAGCTCCTACTCCGGGTATCCGATGACATACACCGGCGATTGGTCGCTCGTGCGGCGCGCGAGGGTCGCAGCCTGAATGCCGTCGCAACCGAGATCCTCGACGCGGCTGCCGATGCCGACGGCGCCGATCGGCGTGCGCAGGTGCGGGCCGCGGCGGCGGCGGCAGGCACATTGCGTACCGTGAAAACCCGGCCGGCGAGTGCGGCGCGACGGCAGCGGATCCTTGAGTCAACTCGCGGCCTCGGTCCACAAATCGATGATTTGCTCGCGCAAGAGCGCGAGCGCCCGTGATCGCGTATCTGAACTCCTCGGTCCTTGCCCGCGCTTACCTTGTCGACGAAGACGGGCACCAGCAGGCAACCGCGCTGCTCGCCGACCCGGAGATTGCCACCGTCACCGGCACATGGACAAGAATCGAGGTCTCCGGTGCGCTGGTTCGCGCCGCACGAGCAGGCCGCGGTGATGAAAAAGGGTTGCTCGCACTGCTGGACGCGGACCTTGCCGGCCCCGTGATTGTGCTCGGCGCGCCGCAAGAGCAGGTCGAGGAGCATGCGCTGGAGCTGGTACGGCGGCATGCGCTGCGGGCGATGGATGCCTGGCACTTAGCGGTCGCCGCACTAGTTGTTCCGCCTTTGTTGGAGCCGGGCGAGCCGCAGGCATTCGCATCCCGCGACGAGGCACAACGGAAGGTTGCCGAACGGCTCGGGTTCGTCGCGATCTGATCGGCATCTGTCCTGGTCGTGGGAGGGAAGGTTTGGACAGCCGAACTTGTCGGTGCCTGGCGATACCTTTGGGTCAGCTTCACGAGACGCCGTCGCCAAGCTCCGACTGGACGGCGCGCCAACCCCACGCTCGTGGGTGGCTCGGATGACGAAGCGACCGGCACCGACCGGCGCCGGTAAGAGCGCCTCCACCACGGAGGCTTGGGACATCGGGTGGTATCCATGGCGCATTCTGCAGAACACGTACCGGCGGAATCCCGCGTCATCCTGCTCGGCGACCACGACACCGTGCAGCACCGCGACGACTTGTCCGCAAATGCGTCCCGCCATAACTGCACCGTCGCCGAGGCGTTCGGGTTCGAGCAGGGCGCGGCGGCCTCGACCGAGGACCTGACCGACGTCGATGCGATTGTGTCGGCGCTGGGTTGCGCGATCGCAGGCCGCATGCACGTCTGGGTGCCCTTCCTTGCACCGGACCTCGGGCGCGAGCAGCACTGGCGGCGGCTGAGTCTGGTGCTGCAACGCCACGGGCTCAACCTCCGCTATGGGCGGGAGCTCGAGCCGTTCCCGACCACTGGCGGGTACAGCGAAATCGACATCGCGCTGCGACGCGAAGTCCAAGTCGTCGACGAGCTCGACCACGCGGCTCTCGCTGCCGTGGGCATCAAGACCCTGGGGCGGGAAATCGAACGGGTCCTTGCGACGGCCAGCACCGCCCCAACGTCAGCGCGGTCGCTACGGCGAGCTGCAGTGGAGGCCGATCAGTTCGAAAGCGCCTCGGCGCCAATGCTTCCGGCGCCGACGACGCCGTGGTCGCAGCGCCAGCCGATGTTGAAGCGCTATGTGCGCTGGCTTGTGCATGGGTGCGGTGTCACGCAGGTGGCTACGGCACGGGTGCTGAACTCGACGGGCCAGCGCACCCCGAAAGGCCGGCTGTGGCAGCCGTCGACGGTGTCGGCCCTGCTCAATGGTCGCTACGACCACGGGGCGAAGGCCAGCAGGTGAGGAAAGCGTGGCGATGTGTCGGTACGCCGCGTTATCCTGAGAACGCTTCACGAGATGCCGTCGCCAAGCTCCGACTGGACGGCACGCCAACCCCACGCTCGTGGGTGGCTCGGATGACGAAGCGGCCGACACCAACCGGTGTTCGGCAAGAGCGCCTCCCTATAGGAGGCCTGGCAACAGGAGTTCTGCCATGGCCAAGCGGAATGTGAGTGCAGCCGATGCGGCGCTGCGCGCACGCATTCATGAGTTGTCCGTCCACATCCCATGCGGAATGCTCCGCGGGCCCATCGATAGTCGGTGGCAGTCGTGCCGCGACGAGGATTCGCCCGAGCAGTGGAAGGGCTGCGACGTGCCCCGCGCAAAAGAGTTGTGCATCATCTGCTTTCGGGCGACAGCCGGCGGCACCACTCGCTGGTCATGGCTGGCATGCGAAAACTGCCGGCGGGTCAACAAGGCGATCGCGGAGCTGGAAGCGGAATACGGTGATCGGCCATTCGCACTCGGCCGACACAGCCTGATGAACGGGATCGGCGTCAGCGGTGGCGCGCCTCCCGAGGTGCAAGAGAAGCAGATCGACCGGCTACTGGAGTTCGCCAAGGGCGACGGCCGACTGCGCGAGTGGGAGGCGCGGGAGTACCGGCGATTGGCCAGCCGGTTCGACCCGCTCGCCGACATCCCGCTGCGGGTCTGGCAGGCCGAATGGCCGCCCAGCATCGAGGCGTCGGTGGACGCCTTCAAGCGCCTGCTCGGGCGTGCGCCAGGTCCGACGGCGTCTAACTGAATTGCGGAGCTGAAGGAGGTAACGAATGGAATTGACTGCAGCACAACTGGATCGTGCGTGTGGAGTTCTGCTGGGAACCGCAGCCGGCGATGCACTAGGCGCGCCGTTCGAGTTCGGACCACTGCTCGGGCCCGACGTCAAGGTCGACAGCGACGACGACGTGAGTGGTCGTTCGATGTGGGAGACCGGCGAATGGACCGACGACACATCGATGGCGATCGCAATCGCCGAGGTTGCAGCCACCGGCGCGGATCTGCGCGATGAGACCGGCCGAGGACGCGATCGTGCGCCGGTGGCATCGGTGGGCCCGCGAGCCCGGCACCCAGGATGTCGGCATTCAAACCCGTTTGGTGTTGAGCGCGGCAGGGCGCCAGGGTATTTCGGCGGCCACCGCGCGAGGCTTCGGCGGCGGAGCACGAGCGGACGGGCCGGAGCGCTGGCAATGGCGCGTTGATGCACACGGCGCCGGTGGCGTTGGCGTACCTGGACGACGAGCAGGGCTTGGTGTAGGCGGTCCCGCGCGATCAGGGCGTTGACTCACCACGATCCGGACACTGGAGATGCGCGTGTGTTGTGGTGTTGTGCCATCCGCCGTGCGGTGCTGACCGGGGAGCTCAACGCTCGGATCGGCTTGGCGCACCTCGATGCGTCGGCACGCGACCGGTGGTCCGCGCTGCTGGATGCGGCCGAACGATCGCGACCGGCGGATTTCACCAAGAACGGGTGGGTGGTGCAGGCGCTGCAGGCGGCGTGGTCGGCGATCACGACGACGCCAATGCCGCAAGAGGCTCCGGCTGCGGGAGTGTTTCGGGCCGATCATCTGCGGTTGGCGCTGCAAGCCGCGGTCCGCGGTGGGCGCGACACCGATACTGTTGCGGCGATTGCCGGCGCGCTGCTTGGCGCGGTGTGGGGTGCGTCGGCGGTGCCGGCGCAGTGGCGCCGACGGCTGCATGGGTGGCCGGGGTGGAATACGCGCAAGCTGGTCGCTGTCACGACTGACATTGTCCGCGGAATCGGCACGAAGATTCCGATGATTCCCCTCGGTAGCGAGTGAAATTTCTTGCGTCCCTGGGGTACCTGGGCGTAATTGCCCTCAGCGTTGGCAAACGCACTCACGGAACGGTGCGCCTGAGCTCGAATTGAGTTCTTCCGGTGCGAGCTTCCACAGGCGCGTTATGGTTCCCAGGATGGCTGGATGGAACCTGATACAGCCGCGCGTTCGTGACCCGTCTTCGGGGTCGGCCGACTCGAGTTTGAGTTCGGCGTCATATAACACGCAGTCGTCAGGCCCGGCGGCGTCGAGCAGCAGGCGTGTGGTGGTGTAGAGAAACTTCACTGCGTCATCGAGGTCTCTGAAAAGGATGTAAGCACGCTTTCGCTCATCCTCGCCTGGCCACCAGGTCTGCAGCCCCCCGGGACCGTCTTTCGTTCCGTTGCCGATCTTGTACTCTGGACCGGCCCAAATGCCCTGGCAGGAGAACTGGGTGGCTAAGCCTCTGGACCAAACCTCGAGCAGTAACGGGACGATTTTCTCATCAACTTCGATGCCAGAGGCTCGCACTTGATGATGCATAACGGTCATTCTTCTCCTGCGGTGATGCAATTGGCTGGGCGCCACACCGAAAAGCCTATGCGCCAACTCAGTTGGTCTGGCGCTCGGTCGTGCTGCTGCGATGGGCGGGGCGGCCTATGAGCTTTACGAGCCCGACGTACTGGAGTAACGCCTCCGGCCTTGAGGGCGAGTCTGATGGTGACACGCCACGCGACCGCCGGACTGGATTTGTCCCCGCGGGTAGTTACGATTTGGCCATGCCTCGCACTGGCGTTCGTCCTGCAGCGAAGGCACCGAGATGTACGGACGCGAAGCTACCGCCAGAGCTCACATCAGTAGAAATCTGCGCGGGTGCTGGCGGTCAGGCACTTGGACTGGACCAAGCTGGGTTCTCGCACTTGGCCGTAGTGGAGATTGACCGCGACGCTTGCGAGACGCTTCGGCTAAACAAAGCGGCCGAGTGGAAGGTTATCGAGGCTGACGTTCGTGACTTCGATGGAAAAGAATTTGCTGATCTCGACTTGCTCGCAGGTGGGGTGCCATGTCCGCCGTTCTCGATTGCCGGACAGCAACTTGGAGCCGACGACGAACGTGACCTTTTTCCTCATGCCCTCCAGTTGGTGAGGGATATGCACCCGCGAGCGGTCCTGCTTGAGAACGTAAGAGGGCTGGCAGGTAAACGATTTGATTGCTATCGAAAGCAGATTGTCGATGAGCTTCGGCAGATGGGATACGAAACTTGGTGGGACCTAGTGCAAGCAAGCGATCATGGCGTCCCTCAACTTCGGCCCCGATTCGTGTTGGTCGCCATCAAGGAAGAGTGGGCTTCCGGCTTCGCCTGGCCAAGCCCTTCAGTCGAGCCGCCACTAACCGTCGGCAATACGCTCGTTGACATGATGTCCTCGAACAAGTGGCCTGGGGCCAGGGTTTGGGCAAGGAAAGCCAACGGGATTGCGCCGACAATCGTCGGTGGCAGTAAGAAGCACGGCGGCCCGGATCTTGGACCTACGCGGGCACGAGCCGCATGGCGTGAACTCGGTGTTGACGGTCTTGGCGTTGCCGACTCTGCCCCTGGGCCGGATTTTCCGCTTAACAAAATGCCAAAATTAACGGTGGCAATGGTAGCCAGATTGCAGGGGTTTCCTGATGATTGGGCTTTCTACGGACGCAAGACTGCGGCCTACCGGCAAGTGGGGAACGCATTTCCCCCACCGGTTGCAGCAGCCTTCGGAAAAGCGATCCGAGCAGCGTTAGTTCAGAACGAAGATGAAGAGAATAATAGGTAGCGCCGCCCCGGCCAGATGTTGCTGTCGCTAGAAGATTTCGGCTTAGGACATGGTCGCGCGCATGCCAATCGGTCGTAGTCATTCGACCGCGGAACACGCGACCAGCGTTAAACTGGGCGAGACTGACCCGCTCGAGGGCATCGCTCGTCGGCGACAGACAGAGATTGACGGCATCCCGATGTTGCTCAGCTAGGCGGAGGCTGCAGGTTCGGATAGTGGTTCGATCTGTGGTTGGGGTATCAGGACGCACCTCGCCGACAGGAGACGGCATGCACCCGCGAAGAGACTTCAGTGCCAGAAACCGACCCGCGCCATAAGGCATGGCGGCGGGGGCTCTACCCGCAGCCCTCGACCGAAGGTCGCTCGCGAAATATGCGGGCAATCAGACGCTGCGACACCGCCCCCGAAATTGAACTGCGCCGCTTGCTTCACCGAGCGGGTCTGAGATTCCGCAAGGACTACAGGCTCGACCTTCCGACCGGCCGAGTCCGCCCAGACGTGGTGTTCACGCGAGCGCGAGTAGCAATATTTGTTGACTCATGCTTCTGGCACTCGTGTCCGGAGCATGGCCGACAGCCGAGCGTCAATGAGTGGTACTGGGGTCCCAAGCTTGCTCGCACCGCTCAGCGAGACCGCATGGCGGTCGAAGCGCTTGAAGCTGCTGGTTGGCTGGCAGTCAGGATCTGGGAACACGAAGACCTCTCGGCGTCGGCGTTGGCGGTCGCCGGGTTGGTTCGGTCGCGCGCAGGTGGCGCTTAGTACGGCCGCCGTTTGGAAGCGGCTTAGCATTGAAGTACCGCACCAGCTCACCTAATCAAGCAGTTGGCGTACGTAATCTCGCACCTCGGCAGGTAGCCTTCTGTACATAACCCATGCCTGGTCAACCGGGGCAACGCCGCGACGCCCACGGCGCAACCAGCCGCGCAGCTGCTCGCGCTCTGTATCTTCCAGCTCAGCTACTCGCCCGAGGAATGACGCTGCATCCGTTGGGGACGCCGCGCTGCTGCCGGCGCGACAGCGTTTACATTCAGTAACAAGGCCATCGACCTCCGTGCCGTCAGGCATCGCGATCGCGCGGCGAGCTACTGAAAGGACAGCTGACTCATGAGCTGAGTCTGGGTACAACTCCCCACCGGCGATACCGCAAACCACGCATTGATAGCCGTCCGCGGCAAATGTGGCCTGGCGCTCTTTGGCGGTGATCGTTCTGGCCGCCGCCTTGCGGCGTTCGTCCGCGTTCCAGACGGCAATACCTGCTTTGACGAAACGCTGCTCTTCTGCGCGGAGGGACGCATCCTCGGTGCTGCTGTGGATTATCCAGCCAAAAGCTCGCAAGTCGCGTATACGGCGATCAATCTGGGATGCATTTGGAAACGCTTCTCGTAGCTGATGCTTCGTGAAGACGTTTCCTTCTCCGATCTTGCCAACCAGCCATAACGCGCCCTTTACCATCCCGCCAGCCGTCGCGAACGCAGGGTCGTCCCATCCGGGAACCGCGTCGCCACCATCATCGCCTGCCAACACACCACGATCATGCCCTATGTGTCGGAGACTACTGGCAGTATGTCGTGGTCAAGGTCTCACGCAAGGGGAGAGAGAAGTGACTGCACCGCTCGAAACACCGCAGGGCGAATACATCCAGCAGATGATCCAGGATCGGCTTAACGAGGCCGCCGGCCGTGAAAACGGCGAACGTGTCACTGTCGAGTGGCGAGGCGAACGTCGCCATCTGCTGGTGATCTCGATGCCGGTCGAGCTTATGTATTACAACCCTGAGACGCACCGCGTCCGAGCGCAACGCACACTTGATCCGGTCCGCAACCGCAAGCTGGAGGAAGCCCCCTGGTCCGAGGAGGCTCAGGATTATCTTGACCTGCTTCTGAAGCGACTGCCATCGAACCCAGAGAAAACAGATCCGGACTTCGAGCTTCTCCGTGATGATTTGAAGCTCAGCGGCCAGACGGACCCGGGAGTCATCACCGTCCAAGGCATAGTTGTCAACGGCAATACCCGTTGTGCAGCGCTTCGAGAATTGGGCATGCCGGAGATCCGCGTGGGCGTGCTACCAGACTCCACGGTGTGGTCCGATATCAACAACGTTG
This sequence comes from Mycobacterium kyorinense, assembly GCF_002101735.1. Lineage (GTDB taxonomy): Bacteria > Actinomycetota > Actinomycetes > Mycobacteriales > Mycobacteriaceae > Mycobacterium > Mycobacterium kyorinense. The sequence continues at coordinate 169,218 of NZ_LQPE01000163.1, forward strand.
AGCTGTCCCTTCAGCTACGCAAGATCCACGAGCGGCCGTATTCGTACATCAATAGACTCATCGCGATTGACGGTGAGCTCAAGAAGGGTCGTCAAGCTGACGACATAGCACGCGAGTTTCGTATCAAGACCTCGACGCTGGACCGAGACATGTGGGTTTACGGCGTCGTAAAAGACGCGATCGAGCGAAGCAAGAACGGTGACAACCAATTGCGGTTGATAGATTTTGAAGACCACCAGGAGAAGCTTCGGGAGCTTCACCGCGCCTACACCACCGCGAGCAATTCAGATGAAGCCGAGGCACTGAAGGAGTCGCGTCTGGCGATGATCGTCCTCGGATACGCGAAAACTGATGTCCGCTTTGCGCAGAGCGATTTCCACACTAAGTACTTGCAGGCCAAGCTGCCCGACGAGCTCAAGCCAGAAATCGCCAAGGCAGAAGCAGTCAGGATTCCAGGGCTGCCCGGCGTTACGGTCCAGGATGGCTCCGCAGCGACAACCGCAGCACGTACTTTGACCGACACGCTCTTGAAGGCGCGCGCAGCCCAAATTGCCGGCGACACAAGCAAGGCGGCGAGTCGGAGTGGCGAGATTGTCAGCGCGGCAAAGAAAGCCATCGACCGTGCGCTCGAGCCCGCGGGGCAGGCTGTGCGGCTGCAACGGAGGAAACTTGCAGCGCCTGAGCGTCTTTCGGATGCATCCGACGATATCGAGCTCTGTGTCGCCGACCTCGTGACAGCACGCGCATCGCGAGCTCTCGACGAGGATGTCTTCGACGACGCCGTTCTACGGTTGCGCGCCGCGCTCGAGAAGCTTGCGCGAGAAGCGGCACGAACCTTCACGGAACCGGGCGACGGGGTCGCGTGGCTGCTCGAGGCTGTCAAGGATCCGGATGGCCGAGCAGACGTTTAGCCTGCAGATCAGGAAGGGCGAGTCCGCCAGTACGGCGCGCCTCACCGTTGGCAAAGAGTACGCAGACGAACTTCGTACACTGCTTACGCGTTTTCGCACAGCGCGGCAGCGTACAACCACGTCCGCAGATGTTGACATCGACGATCTGCTTGTGAATCTAGCCGCACTCGCAGCCTGGTCTTCTCCGGATAGTGTGATCTGGGATCCTGATTTAGCGTCACTTGCGACAGACGTCACGCACGACGCTCAGGCAGTGGCCGCACGGCTCGAACACCTTGAGCCGACAGAAGTTTCAGTCGGGGCTACTAACCTCGATGAGGCGCTCGGTGCGGGGTGGATAGGCTCCCTGACAGACTTCCAGCGACGCGATGTTGCCCAGTTGCTTTCGCTTCGGCACGGTGCCAACTTTTCGGTCCCTGGTGCCGGCAAGACTCGAGTGGCCCTAGCCGTGTTTCAAGCTCTTCGGCAGGAATGCCAAGTGAACCGGCTGCTGATCGTTGGTCCGAAGTCCTCCTATGAGGCTTGGCAAGACGAGAACATAGAGTGCCTGAGCGAGCCGCTCCGCATGGAAGTCCTTAATGGAGCTATAGATCCAGCATCGGATGCGGTGATTGTCAATTACGAGCGGTTGCAGGGCTCTCTCAATTCGCTTGCTCGCTGGCTCGGAGAGCAGCCATCACTTCTGATACTGGACGAAGCACACCGCATGAAGCTCGGCGCTGAAGGCGCCTACGGGTCTGCCTGCTTAGCACTCGGGCCACGGGCGCGACGGCGTTTGATTTTGACGGGAACGCCGGCTCCCAACGGGGCGAGGGACCTTGAGAACCTCTTCAGCTTTGTATGGCCGGGCCACGGACGCGAGACGGTGACGCGGGCAGTTGCTGGCGGAAATCTGGCCGAGGCTAGTCGGATACTCCGACCTCTATTCACGAGGACAACCAAAGACGAGCTCGGTCTGCCAAAGCCGATTACAACACAACGATTAATACCGCTCCCACCGCTTCATCGGGAGGTCTATGACGCATTGATCGGTCAGTACTCGGCGCGGGCGGCCGCATCGCGAGATGACCTATCGGAACTTGGAAAAATCATCGTTTATCTGCTAATGGCGGCGATCAGCCCCGCACTGCTCTCGGTGGGCACAACGCGCTACGACCCGCTCGCATATCAAGTACCGCCGCTGTCAGCACCGCAGGGCTCGCACCTCCTACAACTCATGCAGGATCTTCCAAGTTACGAGATGTCACCGAAATACCAAGAAGCACTTGCCATCGTTGCTGCGAATGCCGCAGCGGGACGCAAGACCCTAGTGTGGTCCACCTTTATCCGTAGCATAACTACGATGCAGAGGTTGCTAGCAGAATTCTCGCCTGCCTTAGTTCACGGCGGTACCGAGGACCGAGCCGCAGAAATCGATCGATTCCGACACGACCCTGACTGTATGGTTCTGCTATCGAATCCGGCCACACTGGGCGAAGGTATCAGTCTTCACAAGTACTGCCACGATGCTGTTTACGTCGATCGTGACTTTGCTGCTGGTCGTTTTCTGCAGAGTCTGGACCGCATTCATCGCCTCGGGCTTGATCCGGACACGGAGACCCGAATCACGGTTCTTGTGAGTCAAGCAACCATCGATGAGGTTGTGGCGCAACGTCTCCAAGTGAAGCTTGATTTTATGGGAAGGATCCTTGACGATCCGGCTGTACAGCAGCTTGCAGACCTGGACGAGGAACCGGCCATCGGCGGGGGTCTGGACCTGAATGACTTGCAATCGCTGCTCGGGCACCTTCATGCCGGTCCCACCTAGCCCGATCCTCGTTGCAGCATCGCGCTGGTTGACACTTCTTCCGACCTCTGGGACGAACCGCACGCGTACTCTTTTGACGAGCCATACCCAGTTTGGCGACCTTACCCCGTCTCAATACCAGGCGGCCTACGAATGGCTGGAAACGATGGGGCTGCTCGGAAGTGGCGTGCCCTCCAGTGATCGTGAGATCTCAGCTGCAATTTTTCAGGCGGCAATCAGCGATTCGCTCTGGCTGCCCGATGCGGATGTATTGATTGCCGATTCTTCCGAGCTTCCTGCCGATGCGCTTCGGGCAGCCGATGCAACCGGGACCGATCCCGAACATGCTTACGCGATTGTTCGGCAAATTTCGGGAAAGGTTGATACGGCCGAACGAGCACTACTTGGCGCAGCAGGCGAGCTTGCGCTCTTGGCGCTTCTGGAGCCGGCGGTTCGAGCTCGTGTCAGACACGTTGCTGCCGAGTCTGACGGCTACGGTTACGATATCGCGGTCGAAGGCACCGGGAAAATAGTCCACATCGAACTGAAAACAACATCCCGTCATGCTCGAACAAAAGTTTATCTATCGCGCAACGAATTCGAGACTAGTCGTCGAGACGCAGAGTGGATCTTAACCGTTGCGCGCCTCGATCAGGAAATGCGCATCGTCTCGCTTTCGACAGTCGACAGAGAATGGCTCATGCTGAATGTGCCCTCGGACCGGGGAAACATGGGACGTTGGGAGTCTGCACGGCTGGAAGTGCCAGGGCAGGCAGTCCGGGCCGGGATACCGCCGCTATCTCCTATTCTTAAAGAAGATCCACCGAGAGTCCTCGTTGCCGGAATTCTATAGCGGTTTTGGGGTACGGAAGGCTACAGACCTTGCTGTGACGTCCGCTTACTCCGAAAGTAGGCTGGAGCATCGCCGGGGCCGTCGCGGTATTACAGGCTCGGCGTCTTGGCGACCATAGCCTACAGTCAAGGATTGCACTCCAGCAGGTTGATGATCTTGTCGCGCATAGCACTGTACTGGTCGATACGGTCGGCGCCTGTGGTGAACAGGAGCTTCCGTGCACCGCGAAGGCGAGCCTCAAACTTCGGATTCGCGAAGAGGATTCGCCAGTCTGCTTCCGCCCATTCACGGCGGACGACGTAGGTCGCGTGACGGCCTGCCAGCGGGCTGATCGCGACCGCGTTCTCGCCAGATCCGTTGGCCGAGTTGATCGCAAGAACCAGGTAGTTGTTTCCAATGCCGTCGGAATGATCACGTCCCCGATGCCAAGTGCATCGCTCCGCTCCAAAATGGGTTTCGAGGTCCTCCAAGACGGTGAGGCGGTGTTCGTCGACTCGGTAACCGCTGTACATCTTCGAGCGACGTATCTCGCCAAGGAAAGTCCTAAGCTGCTCACCTCGAGGAAGGACCTCGAACGCGAGCTCCGTGGTTCGGCGCGACGCTCTCTCCCAGCCGGCGACACCGTCGCGGAATCGACGCAGGAAGTCATACCTTTTCAGCTGAAGCGCGATTAGCTGTCGACGCGAATGCCTAAAGAATTCAGCCAAGTTCGCATCATCGGTGCTTAGCAATTCTCCGACAGCAGCGGTGAAGCCGATGAGCCGCCGTATCGCTCTTTCCAGTTGAGGACTCGTTTCGGGCAGCCGATCAGTACTCGGACGTCGAATCCGATCGAGCATGTCCCATAGTTGTTGGTCGTTGCCAGAGTTGGCGACAGTCAGTAGGACCGCACGCCGCAAGAAGTTGAAAGAAGCTCTCGTACGCCGCAACTCGTCAGCTGCGGAGTTACCGGCGACGTCGGCGTCGATGAGGTCTTTAAACTCTTTGCGCAACGCCAGTCCAGCAAGGTTCGGTTTCGTCAGGATGGAGCCGTGGGCTCGCACCAAATCCTTGAGCAATTGCCTCTCATGGTCGATGAAGATTGCTAGGGCGACGAGGTCCTCATGTGCGGTGCTGACACTTGATTCGCTGCCCGTAGCCCGGGTTGCGGCGTATCGCCATGTGAGGTAGCCGTATGCGCCTGGCCCAGAAGGGGCAATCTCGTGCAGGCAGGTAGCGATCGCTTCCGTGTCGTCGTCGTTCGCGGGATCAGCGGCGACGATGTCAGCGACAGCTTCCACGTCCAGATTGACTGCGATCTGCGGCAGGCCACTTCTCCGGGCGCGCGTCCGATGCACAACGTTTGGGCTGGGCGGCATCTCGGGGGGCTGCTGCCCGGCGCCCTTAGGAGCGGATCTTGTCGCCTGTTCTTTCCGCGGTCGTCGTAGAACCGGTCTGGCAGCGCGTTGGTTACTCGCAGTAGACCTTGGTTGGCGGTTACGGCGGCTCAGCGCCGCATCGGCTCGATCGACTGGTGGTTTCCGCTGCTTCAGTCGAAGTGCGGCGGCTTCCGGTCGGACTTGGGCGGCGCTCGGATGCCGCCTCCCAGCTTCGTCAGCAGGGACTTTTCGGCCTGAAGGCATTGCACTGAAAGATTCCCGAAGTCGACGCGCAGCAGGTGCCTCGACCCGTGCGGACGCGGACTTCGCGAGCTCGCCATCCGCGTTGAGCCGCGCCAGTATTTCCTTGCTGGTCACACCAAGCTCCTTGGCTAGCTGGTGCACCCGTACCTTGCCACCCACTGGCTAAGCTCCCTCATGATCGACGAGTCGACCTTGAACTTAACTGCGCACACTGACAGTCTGCGCCGGCGCCGTGCGCCTCCCTACCGCGGGGCAGATCAACGTAGAGCAATCGGCAGAGATCATCAGCCGTCGGGCATCGATCTCTACCAGTCATCTCCGGGTCTGCACCCTGGACGGGGCCGCCAGATGCCTCACATTTCCAGCCGTCCAGTAGTTTCTCCGGCTCCGTCGAGAAGGACCAGTGCGTTGCTTCTCAATCTGCAGCGGTCCAGCTATCAGGCATCGATGGGGTGGTCGCGGTCAGCAACCGCTTCCGCGACCGCCCGCATCTTGGCGCGCATCTCGGCTTCCTGCCCGCGCAGGTCAGCGATGGCCGCAGTCAAAGCAACGATGCATCCGCCAAGGCGCGGGTCGACGTGAACGGACGCGACACCACCGTGCCGACCAAAACCGACTGCAGCGTTCGCGATCTTCCGCTACCGCAAAAGGAACTCGCGATGCTCAAGGCGATGCGCGTGGTTCATCTGCGCGAGCGTCTGGCCATGGGCCGGCCACTGGCTGACGATGACCTGTTGCTGTCGCCGACTGACGGGATGTCGCTTCCCGTGCGCGAATCCTCTCGCGAGTTCACCGCACAGCGCAAAGCGGCGGGACTCAAGGCGATCACGCTCGGCAGCTGCGACACAGCAACATCTCGGGGATGCGCGCGGCGGGTATCGCCGCCGATGTCGTCGCGGCCTGGCGCGGGCAAACCGAGCGCATGACCCAGGCCGTTCATGGAAGGGTCACCGACGACCGTTTGACAGCCGCGTCAGCGGTGTTCTCCGCCGCGGTAAGACAGAGTTAGGACATCCGGCGCCCAGAATCGGCCACGCAGCGAAACGCAAAAGCCCTCTATGACTCGCTCCGGAGGCGGGGATTTTGCATAGGAGATAGCGAGCCTCGTCTAACCGCTGCATTAGCGTTCCGCTTCCCAGCTCGGTGATCACGACGTCTTGTGCGTCGGCGACGATGTACGGCTCATCGACCGGTCGGCAGCCGTGCGACATGATCAGCACCGCCGACGCGCATGGCCTCCGTCGGGAGCATCGCCGCTCATGAGCGGCGATAAAGTGAGTCGCTGAGCGGCGACAGAAGCTGAGGTCTTCGATGAGCGACATGACGACGCGGTTTGCCGAAATCGTCGGCGACCATAACTTGCTGGCTGGCGACGCAATCCCCGACGACTATTTCCACGACGAAGTGTTGACGACGGCGCCGCAGAAGCCCGGGTATGTCGCCAAACCCGCAAGCGCAGAAGAGGTTTCGCAGCTGCTGAAAGCTGCCTCGGAACATGGCGTGCCGGTGACGGCCCGCGGGTCCGGGACCGGCTTGTCGGGCGCCGCGATCCCGCGCGAAGGCGGGCTCGTGATCTCCTTCGAGCGGATGAACGCAGTCCTGGAGGTCGATACCACCAACCAGGTAGCTGTCGTGCAACCAGGTGTGACCCTGACCGACCTGGACGCCGCGACCGTTGATGCCGGGCTGCGCTACATGGTCCACCCGGGCGAGCTGTCCTCCAGCGTCGGTGGCAACGTCGGCACCAACGCGGGCGGCATGCGCGCGGTCAAGTACGGGATAGCCCGCCACAACGTGCTCGGGTTGCAGGCGGTGCTGTCGACCGGCGAGATCATCCGAACCGGCGGCAAGATCGCCAAGGTGTCCACCGCGTACGACCTGACCCAGCTCATCGTCGGCTCCGAAGGCACCATGGCCTTGGCCACCGAGGTGACCGTCAAGCTTCATCCGCGGCTCGACCACAGCGCCACTGTGCTCGCCCCCTTCGCCGACTTCGACCAAGTCATGGAGGCCGTACCCAGGATCCTGGCCAGCGGGCTGGTGCCCTACATTCTGGAATACATCGACAACATGACGATGGCCGCACTCGTCCATACCCAGAATCTGGAGCTGGGTATTCCCGACCAGATCCGCGACGGCTGCCAAGCGTATCTCGTTGTGGCGCTTGAGCACCGCACTGCCGGCCGACTGGACGAGGATGTCGAGCGGGCCGGTGAGCTGGTCGCCGAGCTGGGTGCCGTCGACGCCTATGTGCTGGAAGGAGCCTCAGGACGCAAGCTGATCGAGGCGCGCGAGAAGGCGTTTTGGACGGCAAAGGCGATCGGCGCGGACGACATCATCGACGCCGTTGTGCCGCGTTCCGCGATGCCGAAATTCCTTTCCACCGCACGTGATCTGGCGGCGGCCGCGGGCGGGGCCGCGGCCGGCTGCGGACACGCGGGCGACGGCAACGTGCACCTGGCCATCATCTGCAAGGATCCGGAGAAAAAGAACAAGCTGATGACCGACATCTTCGCGTTGGCAATGGAATTGGGCGGCGCGATCTCCGGCGAACACGGCCTCGGCCGCGCCAAAACCCCGTACTTCCGCAAACTGGAAGACCCCGTCAAGATCGAGCTCATGCGCCGCATCAAAGCGAGCTTCGACCCGGCGGGCATCCTCAATCCCGGCGTTCTCTTCGCGGCGGAAGAAGCCTGAGCTTGTTCCAGCGCGCCGACCCGACACACCAGGGCCGCTCCGATAACGTCGACGGACGTGGCCGTCGCCGCGATCCGAGCAGTGCTTGCCGGTGTCTTGTCCATCGGGCTGGCGGCAATATCCGTGACCGCTGACCCTGCCAACCTCTCCGCGTCGCCGGTGGCGCGCAGCGCTTATCCTGAATCCGTGGATCAGTGATTTGGTGTCGTCGCGGGGCTGATTCTTGCACGAGTGGGGCGGTTGGGATTGGCGTGGCATGAGTGATCCGCTGGCCTGCACCAGTTTTCCTTGGGTTCCTCGGGTCGGGCC
>NZ_LQPE01000164.1 GCF_002101735.1 Mycobacterium kyorinense
CGAACCGGAGGCACCTTGGCACGCATGTCATGACCCCGCCGGGTCTGCTCATCCAAGGTGGCCCCGCCGGCGTACGCCGAATCCCCATACACCTCAAACCCTTTCGACCCCGAACCATTCTGCGAGCCGCAACCGTCATCCTCGGCGGTGTCGGCGTAAGGCTCACCGGTCACCGATTCGGTATCAGCAGGTGCGCCCGTGGCGGGTTCGGCCAGCAGCTCGTCGATGACCTCGCGGTCGGCGGTGTTGGCCGCGGTGACGGCCACATTGGTGATCAGCTCCTCGTCAGGATCCACACTGAGGTGACTCTTGTAGCCGTCGAAGGTGCGGGCCCGTGACTTGTGCCCGTGGCGGGCCGCGACATCGACGGTGGAGATCAGCCGATCGCGGGCCACCCGCCGGGCGATACGAAACACCCCATCCTCGCCGGCCTCGACATCTTGACCGGCCACCAACCCCAGCAGCTCGGCGGCCTCAGCCAACGGCCCGCCCAATTCGTGGCCGTCCAATACGGCCAGCACGGCTAAAGCATCGCGGACCAGCGCATCCACCAGCGCCTCCCGCGCAGCCGGGTCGTCCCAATCACACGGCGGCTTGCCCAGCGTGGCGTAGTCATCGTCACGCTGCAGCGCCGTGCGCACCGTGCCCGCCAGCACCGGGTCGGCCCGATCAGCCGCGGACAGGACTTTGCGGATCACCGCCCGCAGCTGAATCACCGTGTCCTGGGTAGCCACCGCATCAAACAACGGAGTGGAATCGAGCACCCGCCGCCGTCCCCGCAACAACCCCGCCGCCCGCGCAATGGTGTTGACATCGTCGAACAACCGCCGCGGCCGATCCGAAGCCCGCAGCCGGTTACGCATCCCGACCAACACCGTCGGATGAAACGCCGCCGCCCCCACCGTCAACCCGGCGGCAGCCTTCCAGCGCAGATCAAATGCCAACCGGTCACAGGCCTCTCGATCAGAGAGCCCCTCATAGGCCTGCAGCAGCATCACCGTGGCCACCACCCGCGCCGGCACCGTCGGGCGACCCCGCGTCGAGGCCTTGAACAGATCGGCGAAATACTCATCACCAAACAACGCGCCACCGTGCTCAGCCAACAGCCGATAGATACTGCCCACCGGCAGCTGATCACCCACCAGCAGCATCACATCATCGAATCGGCCCTGCCGAACCTCACATCCCAACGCCACGCACCGATCCTCGCGGCAACCCGCACCAAACCCACTCAGCCACGCCGAAACCCGCGCCACTAAATCAGCAGTCTCCTAGTTGGACCTGGCGCATATCCGATACCTTCGCTAGCTTAATGTTTAAGAAAATGAATGAAGGTCAATAACACGCTGGGTGCTGCGACGCAGCATGGGATCCGCGCAGCAAGAGGGGTATGAGCCGGTGGTCAGATCGCGTGCGTTGTCGGTTGTGCCCGCGCCGTCCTCGCCGGCGGACTGGCGCATCGACATCGATCAGTTCGACGCGTGGCGCTCGGAGGTGCGCCGCACCGTGCTGTCGAATGTCCGAGGATTCGTCGCCGGCGCCGAGCTGGATCGGGCCGGTCTGGACGGCGCCGGTGATGTCTTGGTGGAGTTCGTCTCCGGGGGTAAATGCCTGCGGTCGACGTTCATGTATCTGGGCTGGCTCTGCGGCGCGGAGCCCAGCGATGCGGCGTTGTGCGCCGCCGCGAGCCTGGAGCTGCTGCACGCGTTTGCGCTGCTGCAAGACGACGTCATGGACGATTCGGACTCGCGCCGAGGTCGTCCGGCGGTGCACATCCAACTGGCCCGCCTGCATCGCGAACGTCGGCTGTCCGGATCGTCGCGCCGGTTCGGCGAATCGGCCGCCGTCCTGATCGGTGACCTGTGCCTGATCTGGGCCGAGCAGATGCTGCGGGAAAGCGGTCTCAAGCCACGCCATCTGCAGCAGGCGTGGCCGCGCTACGACGCCATGCGTGTCGAGTTGGCGCTGGGTCAATTCGCCGATCTGGCAGCCGATATCCGTGATCTGCCAACGTTGGAGGCGGTACTCGAGGTGGCGCGGCGCAAGTCGGGCAACTACACCGTGCGTCGGCCGTTGGAGATCGGCGCCGCGATGGCCGGTTGCAGCGACCGCACGTTGTCACAGCTCGGGCGATACGGTGCCGCAGTCGGGGAAGCCTTTCAGCTTCGCGACGACATCCTGGGCATCTTCGGTGCGCCCGCGGTCACCGGCAAACCCAGCGGTGCAGATCTGCTCGAATGCAAGGCGACCAGCGTCATCGTCACTGCGCACCAAATGGCCGACAGCCCGACGCGCCGAGAGCTCCAGGACCTGATGAACGGGGACGACCTCGACGACGCCGCACTGGATCGTTGCCGGGCGTTGATCGCCGCAACGGGCGCGGTGCAGCGGATCGAAGACATGATCGGCGAGCGGCTCGTGCTCGCCCGAAATGCATTGGCTGACATGGCGATCGACGAGTCCGTTAGCGCAGCGCTGGTCAAGATGGCCGACTACTGCACCCAGCGGGCCCAGTGAGCAGGGCCATCCGGGGAGCCAGCGACCACGTCGTCGTGGTCGGTGCCGGCTTGGCGGGTCTGTCCGCGGCGCTGCATCTGGCCGGCCGCGGGCGACGGGTCACGGTGGTCGAACGCCGCCCATGGCCGGGCGGGCGTGCGGGCCGACTGGACCTGGACGGCTACCGGATCGACACCGGCCCAACAGTTTTGACGATGCCCGACATCATCGACGACGTGTTCGCCGCAGTCGGTGAGACGCGCTCCAGTCGTCTGGACTTGCTGCCGGTCGAACCGGCTTACCGCGCCGCGTTCGCCGACGGCAGCTGCCTGGACGTTCACAGCGACCAGGAGCGGATGACGGCTGCCATCACCGAATTCGCAGGCCAAGAGCAGGCCGCCGGCTACCGGCGACTGCGTGCCTGGCTGACCCACCTTTATCGCATCGAGTTCGACGGATTCATCGCTGCCAACTTCGAGTCGCCCCTGTCGCTGCTGACGCCCGCGCTGGCGCGGCTCGCGGCGATCGGCGGCTTCCGCAACTGGGACAGCATGGTCAAGCGCCACATCACCAACGACCGGCTGCGCCGGGTGTTCACCTTCCAGTCGCTGTATGCCGGTGTCGCGCCCCATAACGCGCTCGCGGCATACGCCGTGATCGCGTACATGGACACCATTGCCGGCGTGTACTTTCCGCACGGCGGCATGCGCGCGCTGCCCGACGCGATGGCCGCCGCCGCGGCCGACGCCGGCGTGCGGTTCTGCTACGGCTCCACGGTCACGAAACTGGACAACGCCACAGGCCGGATCACCGCCGTCCACACCGAGCAGGGTGAGCGCATTCCTTGCGACGCCGTGGTCCTGACCACCGAACTGCCGCACACCTACGCGCTGCTGGGCCGCACTCCACGCCGATTGCGGGCCCTGCGGCCCTCGCCGTCGGCGGTGGTGGTGCACGTGGGCTGTCGTCAGATAAGTCCGCCGACGCGACACCACACCATCCTCTTCGGCGCCGCGTGGCACCAGACCTTCACCGACATCATCGACCACGGGCGACTCATGTCCGACCCCTCGTTGCTCGTCACTCGGCCCACGGCAAGCGATTCCAGCCTCGCACCGGCGGGGCGCGACCTGCTGTACCTGCTCGCCCCCGCGCCCAACCTGGGCAACGGCATCGTCGACTGGTCCGACGGGGGCCGCCGGTATGCCGACGACATCGTCGAAACCGTGCGACGACGACTGGCGGCGGATTTGGCTGACGACGCCGAAGTGCTCGAGGTCGTGACACCCGCCGACTGGGCCCGTCAGGGCATGGTAGCCGGCACGCCTTTCGCGCTGGCGCACACCTTCGGTCAGACCGGGCCGTTTCGTCCGGCCAACACCGTGCGCGGTATCGACAACGCCGTGCTGGCCGGGTCGTCGACCGTCCCCGGGGTGGGAGTGCCGACCGCGCTGATCTCCGGGCGACTGGCCGCAGACCGCATCACCGGGCTCGTCGCCCGACCCACGACACACCTCGACCTGAAAGCGCAGAAGGCATGATTCGCACCGAGTTGAACGCCGCGGGCATCGGCGATCCGCGGCTGCGCGATGCTTATCGCCGCTGCCGCGAAATCAACGCCAAGCACGGCCGCACCTTCTTCTTGGCCACCCGGCTGCTGGCGCCGGATCAGCGGCCGCCGGTGCACGCCCTCTACGGCTTCGCCCGCTACGCCGACGACATCCTCGATGTCGTCGATCCTGCCCAAGGCACCGACACTCGAGCCGAACAGCTCGCCCGGCTATCCGCGCGGTTCTTCGCCGGCGGCGACCACGACGACCCCGTGCTCGCGGCGGTCAGCGACACCGTCCACCGCTACGACATCGACCCCGATCTGTTCACCGACTTCCTGGCGTCGATGCGCATGGACCTGACCGTCACCGACTATGCGGACCGCAACGCGCTCAACATCTACATGCGCGGCTCCGCAGAAGCCATTGGGCTACAACTTCTTCCGATACTGGGCACGGTCGGGCCGGTGGAAGATGCGGCTCCCTACGCAGCGGCACTCGGGCGGGCTTTCCAGTTGACCAACTTCCTGCGTGACATCGACGAAGATTTGATGCGCAACCGGGTCTATCTGCCCGCCGACGAACTCGCCGCTTACGGGGTAGACCGTGAGCTGCTGATGTGGTGCCACCACAACCGACGCACCGATAGGCGGGTGCGTAGCGCGCTGGCAGACCAACACGACGTCACCTGGCAGTTCTATCGGCTCGCCGCCGACGGGATCACCATGCTGGCACCGCGCTCACGCCCTTGTGTGGCAACCGCATTGACGCTGTACTCGGAAATCCTGAACCGCATCGAGGACAGCGACTTCGCGGTGTTCGGTCGCCGCGCCACAGTGGGCACCACCCGCCGGCTGCAGGCCGCCGGCACCGGACTGATCCGCGCCTGGCGCGCCCGCGCCGGTACCGACCACCCGAAATCCGATGCCGCATGAGCGATCACTGGCAATACCTGTTGGTCCTGGCCGCATGCCTGACGATCACCGCGCCGCTGGAGATCTTCGGTCGCGGCGTCTATCAGCGGCCCAAGCGGGTTCTCGTCGCAATATTGCCGGTTGCGGCTGTCTTCCTGTTGTGGGATGAGCTCGCGGTTGCCGCACGGATATGGACATACAACCCTGCCTACATCACCGGGTGGACGATCCCGATTCGCGTGCCGATCGAAGAAGTGTTGTTCTTCCTCGTGATTCCGCTGTGCGCACTACTCACCTACAACGCGGTGAGCACGATCATCGATCGGGTAAAGCGACAGTGACGGGACTGGGTTACACCGCACCGGCCGTAGCGGCCGTGGCCGTGGTCTGTGCGCTCGAGTTGATGCTGTTGCGCACCGGCCTCTTTCGCCGCCTGTCCTATTGGCTGTCGATGGTGATTGTGCTCGGCTTTCAGATCCCGGTCGACGGTTGGCTGACCAAACTCAGCGCCCCGGTCGTCAGCTACGACCGGCACCAGACCATCGGTCTGCGGTTCCCGTTCGACATTCCGGTGGAAGATTTCCTGTTCGGTTTCACGATGGTCACCGCGGTGCTACTGCTGTGGGAACGCCGACATGCGCACCGGTAAGGCGCCGCAATGACCGATCGGCGTCGCCGAACTCACCCGGCAGCAAGCGGATTGCCGAACACAGGCGCGCTCTCGTGGCGACCGCGGGTGGTCGTGGTCGGCGGCGGCATCGCCGGGCTAGCCGCCGCGACGGGGCTGGCCGAACGCGGCGTCGCCGTCGAGGTGATCGAACGCGAGACCTACCTCGGCGGCCGGGCTGGCGGCTGGACGGAGCACCGAGACGGCGCCGAATTCCCGATGAACCGCGGATTTCACGCGTTCTTCCGTCAGTATTACAACTTGCGCGCGCTGTTGCGCCGCACCGATCCCGCGCTGCGCATGCTCACACCCGTCGATGACTATCCGCTCGTCGACGCCGCCGGCCGACGGGACAGCTTCCGCGGGTTGCCGCGCACCCCACCCTGGAACGCCCTGGTATTCGCGCTGCGCAGCCCGACGTTTCGGCTTCGCGACCTCGCGCGGATCGAGGCGCGTGCGGCCGCACCGCTGGCGGCCGTCTCGGTGCCACAGATCTATGAGCTGCTCGACCACGTCGACGCCGAAACCTTCCTGAAAAGCATCAACTTTCCCGACGCCGCACGGCATCTGGCCTTCGAGGTGTTCTCGCGCAGCTTCTTCGCCGAGCCCGCGCATTTGTCGGCCGCCGAATTGGCAACGATGTTTCACATCTACTTCCTCGGCAGCAACGAGGGACTCATCTTCGACGTGCCCAACGCGAACTATGACACCGCTATGTGGCAGCCGATGCGGCAGTACTTGGAGCAACACGACGTGCGGTTCAGGCTGGGCACGGAGGCCACGCGCGTCGACGCCGGTGCCAGAACGTTTCGGATGCACATCGATTCCGGTGAGCGTCTTGATGCCGATGCGGTGGTGTTGGCGACCGACATCGCGGGCCTGCAGCGAATCGTCGCCGCATCCGCTGGGCTCGGCAACGACTTGTGGCGGGCCCGGATACGGCGGCTGCGCACCGCGCCACCGTTTGCGGTGCAGCGGCTCTGGCTGGACCGTCCCGTCGCGGCGCAACGGCCGGCATTTCTGGGAACCGCCGGCCACAAGCCGCTGGACAATATCAGCATACTGGAACGCTACGAGCGCGAAGCCGGCCAATGGGCACGCGCACACCACGGCTCTGTTGTCGAATTGCATTGCTATGCCCTGGGTTCCAAGTCGCCGTGTAGGGCAGCGACTCGGCAACTGCACAAGCTGTACCCCGAGACCGCGGAGGCGCACATCGTTTTCGAAAGGGTGTTGCAGCGCAACGATTGTCCGCTGTTCGCGCCGGGCTCCCACGCTCATCGGCCGGGCGTGCTCACTCCGCAGCCGGGGCTGGTGTTGGCCGGCGACGGAATCCGCATCGACCTGCCCGTCGCGTTGATGGAACGCGCAGCCACAACCGGCTGGTGGGCGGCCAACAGACTGTTGTCCCAGTGGGGGCTGGCCGGTCACGCAGTGGATACCGTGCCCACCAGCGGCCGCTGGGCTGCGCTGCGGTGGCTGGCCCGACGCGAAATGCAGAGGCTGAGATGAGTTTTGGCGACCGATGGCGGCAGCACTGGCCCAAGGACTGGCCGCTTCAGGCCCTGCCACCCACGCCGTGGGCGACGCAGCGACCCACGTACCGCGATGCAGCGCCGGCGATCATCGACGCCGCACTCGACCGAGCCCAGCGGCGTACCACCGGCAACTGGTACGTCTTCGCCGCCAGCAGCGACGTACGCATCGACCGTCCGCTGGGCGCGACCGTCGCCGGCGCCGACATCGTGGCGTGGCGAGACCAGAACCGCCGGTTGCAGGTCGGCCCACGCAGTTGCCCGCATCTCGGCGCGGACCTGGCCACCGCAGCCGTGCGGCGCGGGACGTTGATCTGCCGCTGGCACGGCCTATCGCTCGACAGCGAGGATGCGTGCGAGTTCGGCTGGACGCCGCTGCCGTGCCACGACGACGGCGTGCTGGCCTGGGTTCGGCTGGACGCTGCCGGCGGTGAACTACCGCTGGAGGCGCCGGTGATCGCGGCGCGCCCGATCAGTGACACGATGCACGCGGTCACCCGAGTGGTCGGTGTCTGCGAACCGTGCGACGTCATCGCCAACCGACTGGACCCTTGGCACGGCACCTGGCTTCACCCGCGTTCATTCACTCGCCTGGAGGTGCTGACCACGCCGACGCCGGAGGTGGACCGGTTTTTGGTGGCGGTGACCTTTCGCGTCGGCCCACTCGGCGTGCCCGTGGTCGCCGAGTTCACCAGTCCCGAGGCGCGTACCATCGTGATGCGCATCGTGGACGGCGAAGGCATCGGCAGCGTCGTCGAAACCCACGCGACGCCAATCGGTTTGGGCGGCGACGGACGGCCCCGGTGCGCGGTGACCGAAGCCGTCGTCGCGCACTCCGACAGGACGGGGTTTCGAGCCGCTCGCCGCGCCGCGCCGCTGCTGACCACGTTGATGCGATACGCCGGAACACAGTTGTGGCGCGACGATATCGCTTACGCCGAGCGGCTTTACCACGTGCGGTCACGCCAATGGCAAAGCTAGGGAAAACGGCCCATCTGAGCGGCGTGGCGGCGATAGTTGCCACGCACTTCGCTTACCTGATCTACCTTCCCAGCGGCGGCTTTTTGGCATTGCGCTGGCCGCGCACCGTCGTACTGCACGTGCCGGCCGTTTTGTGGGGGGTTGGCGTGGTCGCCTTTGGATTTCCGTGCCCGCTGACGTGGCTGGAGCAACGGGCGCGCGGCCGAGCCGGCCTTGGTCCGCTCCCGGCGTCCGGGTTCGTCGACCGCTACGTGGAAGGTGTCTTCTACCCGGTCGGGACCACGGACGTCGCGCAAACAGTCGCTTTCGCGGTGGCCGGCATCTCATGGGTGGTGTTGATAGCGAAACGGGGCCGCAAGCGGAAGCAGCGTCGCCGCAGCCACGGGCATCCTGCGCATACTGCGGCTCATGCCGGCCGGACTGAGGAGTAGCCAGATGCGCTGCGTGGTCCTCGGCGCGACCGGATACCTTGGCACCCGGTTGATTTTCGAGCTGCTCTCGGAAGGTCACGACGTGCGGGTACTGGCCCGTAATCCCGCCAAGCTCAACGACGTTGGCTGGCGCGAGCAGGTCGATGTCGTCCAGGGTGATGTATCGGACGCCGACGCGGTGCAGCAGGCACTAGACGGACAACACGTTCTCTATTACCTTGTCCATTCCCTGATGCGGCCTGACTTCGTCGATTTCGACGCCCAGGCTGCCCGCATCGTCGCCGACGCCGCCGCGGCCGCCAGGTTGTCCCGAATCGTCTATGTCGGCGGCATCACCGCCGAGCAGCAGGAACTGTCCGACCATCTGAGCTCACGGGCACACGTGGGCCGGTTGTTAAGCGAGTCCGGCGTACCGACCGTGGAGCTGCGGGCGGCCGCGATCATCGGCGCCGGCTCGGCCAGTTTCGAAATGCTGCGCTACCTGACCGAACGTCTGCCGTTGATGATCACTCCTCGCTGGCTGCGAACCCGCGTGCAGCCCATCGCAATTCGCGACGTGCTGTACTACCTGGCCCATGCCGCGAGCCTGCCCCCGGAGGTGAACCGCGCGTTCGACATCGGTGGGCCCGACGTGTTCACATACACCGGCATGATCCGCAAATTCGCCGCGGTCGCGGGTCTGCAGCGGCGGATAGCGCTGCCGGTACCTGTACTGAGCCCCTGGTTGTCCGCGCAGTGGGTCCATCTGGTCACACCGCTTCCGCGCCGGCTCGCAGTGTCGCTGATGGAATCGCTGAAAAACGACGTGACGTGCGCCGAACACGACATCGCCCGCTATATCGGTGACCCACCAGGCGGATTGACGCATTACGAAGACGCCGTGGAACTGGCCCTCACACATCTACGCAACGAGGAGTTACGCACTCGATGGGCCCGGTCCGACGGCGACGATGCGCCATCGCGTCCACTCCCCACCGATCCGGACTGGGCCGGCGGCTCGCTGTACGAGGGCAAGCGGGAACTAAGAACATCGGCTGATGCCGCAACGCTGTGGCAGGTCATCGAATCCGTGGGCGCCGACCACGGCTGGTCGGCTTCACCTTTGGCGTGGTCGTTACGCGGGTGGATCGCCCAGCTGGCAAGCAAGGCGGGGATCCGTCGGGCTGCACGCGATACCCACGGTCTCCACCACGGCGAAGCTCTCGACTGGTGGCGAGTCGAGCACATCGACGCGCCGCATCTGCTGAGACTACGCGCCGATCTTCCGCTGCCGGGCCGCCTTTGGCTGGAAATGTCCGTGCAGCCGGGCGATCGCGTTGCCTATCGCCAACGCGTACTGTTTCAGCCCTACGGGCTGGGCGGGCAGCTGTTCTGGAATAGCTTGCGGCCGCTACACGATGCCATATTCGGCGGCATCGCCCGCGATATCGCGACCGCCGCCTCGCGGTCCGGAATGCCGGTGGCGCCAGTCGCTGATGAGTCGGGCTCGTGACCCCACCAGGACCTGACGGTTAGCCGCGGTGCGGGGCACACAGATATGCGCCACGTAACCTTGGCGGCGTCCAGGCCCGGCTTTCAATGTGGACCCGGCGGGTCTCCGGTCGCCGTACATGGGGTGCCGATACGCTGGTCGACACATCGCGGAAGAGGAACGCAGACACGTGGCCAAGCGTGGCGCTGGTAAGGCACAGTCCCGGGAAGAGCTGGAAAAGCTCATGTCGGCTGACATGCGGGCGATCACAGCTCAGGCCGACCGTATTGGTCGCCACTTCGCGCGTAGCCACCAGGTGAGCGACAACGATTTTCACGCCTTGCTCCACATCATGGTCGCCGAAACCGCGGGAGCGCCGCTGACGCTCGCCCAACTGCGACAGCGGATGGGCGTTTCGGCGGCGGCCATCACCTATCTGGTGGACCGGATGATCGACGCCGGCCACATCCGCCGCGAACCTGACCCGGCCGATCGTCGCAAAGCGTTGCTGCGCTACGAGGACAGCGGCCTGGCGTTGGCCCATACCTTCTTCAGTCCCTTGGGCACGCACCTGCGATCGGCGATCGCCGACCTCCCAGACAAGGATTTGGCTGCCGCACACCGGGTCTTCACCGCGATGATCGCGTCCATGTCACTCTTCGAAGAGGAATTGTGTTCCCTGGAGAAGGCAGCTATCGCGAAAAGCGGTAGAGCTACTACGAATCGACGTCGTAAGGCGGCGACGCACCGGGCTGCGCAATCTTCGAAACGTTCTGGCCGAGCATCCGCTGCTCGATGAGGTCCGCTCCACGCGCGACACCGCCGGTCGCCGCGAACCCGGCGGCCACCCGGCCTGCGCCGTCGACCATCGTCATCGCCTCGCGCACTTTGGCCCTTAGCCGCCGGGGACTGAGCCTCCTCAGAGGTAACCGGGTACCGCATCGCGCCATCTGCACCCGACGCGCGACCTCGGCCTGATCCCGGGCGAAGGGCACCACACAGACAGGCACACCGCGGTCGAGCGCTTTGACGGTGCTGCCCATTCCGCCGTGGGTGATCGCACAGCACGCGCGCTCGAGCACGGCAGTGTGCGGCGTGAACTGGCACACCGTCGCATTCGACGTATGGGGTAGTCCGTTCGGAACACCTGCCGGAAATGTGGCAACGACGTGCACCGGCTCATCAGCGAGCGCCTGAAGCGCGACCCGGCCAAGCACGCTATCGGCCTGCTTGATCGAGGAGGTGCTGACCAACACGAGGGGCCGATCGACGGCGGTCATCCAGCTCGGCGGTTCTGGCGGCGCGAGTTCTGTCGCGCAGGCCCCGATCAGGTGCACGGAGTCACCCCAATCCGGGTGGCGGTATTCGAACGGCTCACCACCGACCGCCAAAAGGAGCGGTGCTCGGCGCATCAACTCGTCGACCGAGTCGACTGTCGGCACACCACACTGGAAGCGAATAGCGTTGATTGGCGGCAAAACTCGGTTGTCGAACAGCGCGGCCACCACGGGGCGCATGACTGCGTCGCGAACCGTCCCCACCACGCCGGGCAACGGTCGCAAACCGGGGCCGAACGGTGGCACACCACGCGACCCCAAGTATGGGGTGAACGGTGAAAATATCAGCCACGGCACGTCTGCCGCCTCAGCGACGGCCATGGCGCCCCAGCAGTTGGCATCGACGATCACGGCGTCGGGCCGCACACCAGCGATCGCTTGCCGCAGATCGTCGACTTCGAGTACGGCCCGTCGACACAACACGTCGATGGATCTTTCCAGCACGCCGAGGGCGTTCCGCGCCAGCCAATCCCGGCCGTCGACGGCTTCGATACGCGGGTCGACTGGCTGGACGTGCAGCCCGGGCATTCTCGCGCGGGTGACGCCCGACGCCATCGTGCGCAGGTGAACCTGATGACCGCGATCGGCCAGCTCGGCCAACAGCGCGGTGATCGGCAGCAGGTGTCCGAGTGCCGGCGAGCCGTAGGCGAGAATCACTGCCATCGGGTCATCCGGCGGGTATCAACCGCACAGCCCGTAGACCCGCGAGATCGCGAACACCGCAGCCGTGCAAGCAGATCTTGAACTCGTCGATGAAGCGCTGCAGCCAATCCTCGACCGCATCAGCGGATCCGATCGCCGCTTCGAGCAATGGGCGCGCAATCGCCACCACGTCGGCACCCAAGGCGATCGCCTTGGCCGCGTCCATACCGGTCCGGATGCCGCCGGACGCCACCAATGGCATTGTGGGCCACACGTCGCGGACCTCGGCGATAGCTTGTGCCGTCGGAATACCCCAGTCGGCCAGATCGGGATAGCGCAACTCCCCGTAACGAACCAACTGCTCCACCGCAGACCATGACGTCCCCCCGGCCCCTGCGACGTCGATCGCGGCGATCGGCGGCTCGGTGCACAGCCGGGTCAACTCGGCGACGGCCGCGGCGCCGAGGCCATGCCCCACCTCTTTGAGCAGCAATGGATACCTTAACTCGGAGGCGACATCGCACAGGCGGCTCAGTGAGCCGGAGAAGTCGGTGTCGCCACGATGCTGCATCGCCTCCTGCAACGGATTGGTGTGTACCGCAAGCGCATCCGCGCTGACGCGGTCAAGCGCCTTGGCGATGTCGGGCACCGCGTCCTTCGTCAATTGCGCCAATCCGATGTTGCCGAAGAGCAATATGTCGGGCGCCACATCGCGAACGGTGAAGCTGTCTGCGGCCTGCTCACTGTCGAGCATGATCCGCTGCGATCCGAGCATCATCCCGATGCCCAACCGTTGTGCCGCCTCCGCCAGATTCCGGTTGATCGTGCCCGACAGCTGCGCGCCTCCCGTCATCGCGCCGATCAGCACCGGCGCGCGCAGCGGCACGCCCAAAAACGCGGTGGACAGGTCGATATCGGCAAGGCTGGTTTGCGTCAGCGCGTTGTACGGCAAGCGATAGCGCTCCAGGCCGGTGGTCATGCTCGGGTAGCCGACATCGCCGTCACGACACACATCGATGTGACGACGCTTGCGGTCCGTGATGCCGCCGTCCGTCATAAAGATGAAATTCCCTGCTGTCGGTTGAGCAGCCAAATGTGCGTCGACAGCACCGTCGCGAATGCACACCACAACGGGTAAACCCCCAACGGCCAAGCTTTGACGCCGCGCACCGCCACCGCCCGTCGCGTCAAGTC
The DNA here is from genome assembly GCF_002101735.1 of Mycobacterium kyorinense. Taxonomy (GTDB): domain Bacteria; phylum Actinomycetota; class Actinomycetes; order Mycobacteriales; family Mycobacteriaceae; genus Mycobacterium; species Mycobacterium kyorinense. The sequence continues at coordinate 13,219 of NZ_LQPE01000164.1, forward strand.
CGCGCTGCTGGCGGTCAACGCCCCGGCGACGAGTGCCGCTGCTCCCAGACGGTGCCGATTGAAGAAAATCCACGACCAGCTGCCGTTGAGGACGAGGTTGCCTGCAAGGGCGATCTGGTAGGCGCGTGCGTCGGGCCCCAGCTCGTCGATCGTCGAGGCTGACACCAGCGCGGTGTCGGCATACAGGGCCGGCCATACTACTGGAAACGCCTGCCGCGGAGGCTGATACGACGGTGTGCGTAGCCGTGCGTACCACGGGGAGCGAACAGCTGGCCCGCTGGCCAGACCGCCGATCACCGCTGCGGCGGCTACACCTGCAGCCGTGGCGGCCAGGGTAGAGGCGCGCATACCGTCTCCTTGGTCGATTGTCATATATCCGCCTGGAACCAGAGAGTACCCACAACTCGGATAGATTGTTCAGTTGCTTAACGATTTAGTTGGATGAGAGGCTCTCAGCGTGCTGTGGGACCGCCAGTCCGCTCTGGTGACGCACCGTCGTTCATGGTTAATCGCTCTAGCCGTCTTGACGGTCTGCGGCGCATTGATGGCAATCACCGGCAACAACAGCGCCGCCAACCAGTCGCCGGTCTCCGTGCCCAGCTCGTCGGAATCGGCCAGAGCCACGGCGGCGCTGGCCCAATTTGCCGGTGGCGACGCGGCCACAGCGATTCTGGTGATTACTCGCACCGACGGATCAACACTGACGTCAGCTGACGTGGACGCCAGCGAGCGGGCCCGCGACCGCATGCACCGCAGTCCGCAGGCGTTGCCCGCGGCCTCGACCCCGGTAGTGGTGTCGCGCGACGGAAAAGCCGCGATCACGACCGCCTCGGTGAGCGCCAAGCTGTCCGGCTTCGAGCTCAACGATGCGGTCAAAGGGCTGCGGGCGGCCGCTAGCGACGGATTGCCCGCAACGCTGAGCGCACACCTGACCGGCGGGCCGGCGTTCGGCGCCGATATCGCCAATGCATTTTCGGGCGCGAACATCACACTGCTCGTGGTCACCGCTCTGGTCGTCGCGCTGCTGCTGGTGATTACGTATCGCTCCCCGGTGCTATGGCTGGTTCCCCTGGCCGTGATCGCGTTGGCCGACCGAGTGGCATCGGTGTTGGGAACGATCGTGGCCGGGGCAACAGGGCTTACCTTCGACGGCGCCACCGCCGGCATCACCAGCGTGCTGGTATTCGGCGCTGGCACGAACTATGCGCTCCTGCTCATTTCGCGCTATCGCGAAGAACTGCGAAACGACACCGATCAGCGCACGGCGTTGCGGCGAGCGGTGCGCGCTGCCGGCCCGGCGATTCTGGCCAGCAACGCGACGGTGGTATTGGCCCTGCTGACGCTGGTCCTGGCCGTAACGCCGAGCACCCGCAGTCTCGGCGTGTGCGCGGCCTGCGGGCTGGTCGTTGCGGCCATTCTGCTGCTGTTCGTCTTGCCGCCACTGCTGGCGCTCTGCGGCCGGCGAGTGTTTTGGCCCTTCATTCCGCGCGCCGGCGACGCGCAAACAACGGCGACCGGCGGCTGGCAGCGCGTAGCTGAAGCATTGGGCCGCCAGCCCGCCGCCGTCTGCGCTGTCGCGGTCACCGTACTGGCCGCCTCGAGCGCCGGGCTGCTCGGAACCCACATCGGGCTGTCACAGACCGAGCAGTTCCGCGTGCAAGCCGACTCGGTCTCCGGATTCCGAACATTGGCCGCACATTTCCCCGGCGGCGCATCCGATCCCACCGTCGTGATCGCACCCACCGCACGGGCAGCACAGGTTCAGCAGGCCATCGTGGCGGTGCCCCGCGTCGTCTCGGCGATGCCTGCGGGCCAGTCGCCGACCGGACTGACCAAGTGGTCCGTGGTGCTCGACGCGGCTCCGTCGAGCAACGATGCATTCAATACCATTGCCGCGCTGCGCAATTCGGTGCGATCAGCAGACCCGTCCGCCCTGGTCGGGGGCGCGGACGCGCAAGCCTCGGATGTTCGCGCGGCCGCGACGCGCGACCGGCGCGTGGTGATCCCGGCGATACTGCTGGTGGTCCTGGTCGTGCTGTACGTACTGCTGCGGGCGGTGCTTGCCCCGCCGGTGCTCGTCGCGGCCACGGTGCTCAGCGCGCTGGCCGCGCTGGGTCTGGGCGGCTGGGCCAGCATTCACCTCTTCGGGTTTCCCGCGCTGGACAACAGCACACCACTGTTCGCGTTCCTGTTCCTGGTCGCGCTCGGGGTCGACTACACCATCTTCCTGGTGACCCGCGCCCGCGAGGAGACTCCCGAGCACGGCGCACGCGACGGCATGGTGCGTGCCGTCTCGGCCACCGGTGGCGTCATCACCAGCGCCGGAATCGTGCTGGCGGCGGTGTTCTGTGTGCTCGGCGTGCTGCCGCTGATCGTGTTGACCCAATTGGGCATCATCGTCGGGCTCGGGATCTTGCTGGATACCTTCGTCGTTCGCACCCTGGTCATTCCGGCGCTGTTCGCGATGATCGGTATCCGGATCTGGTGGCCTACTTTCCGCCGATGCGCTGATAGCGCCGAAGCGCCTCCACGCGCTCCGCAGCATGGTCGACAATCGGGGCTGGGTAGCCGCTCGGACGCGGGCCGCTCTTCAAGTGGACATCATCGACGTCAGCCAGCTCGGGAATCCAGCGCCGAATGTAATCGCCTGCCGGATCGAACTTCTGACCCTGCGTCGTCGGATTGAACACCCGAAAGTAGGGCGCCGCGTCAGTGCCGCATCCGGCCGACCACTGCCACCCGTGCTGATTGTTGGCCATGTCGCCGTCGACCAACTGGTCCAAGAACCACCGCGCACCCCATTGCCAGGGCAGGTGCAGATCCTTGACCAGAAACGACGCGACGATCATCCGGACCCGGTTGTGCAAGTATCCGGTCCGGCGCAGCTGGCGCATGCCCGCATCGACTATCGGAAACCCGGTCTCGCCGGCTTTCCACGCCTCGAACAACCGCTCGGCGTCCTGTCCGCTGTCGGTTTCGATGGCGTCGAAATCGCGGTTCCAGTTCCACCACGCGCTGTGCGGCCAATGGTGCAAGACCGCCGCATAGAAGTCACGAAAAGCCAACTCGCGCAGGTAAGCACGCGGACCGCCGCGACGTAGGTCCAAGTCGGCCACCATAGTCCTGGGATGAATCGTGCCGAACTTCAAGTGCGCCGACATGCGGCTGGTGCCGTCGCGGTCTGGCCGGTTCCGGTCCTCGGCATACCGGTCGAGGCCGTCCTCGACGAAGCCGTGCCACTGCTGTAACGCGGCCGCCTCGCCACCCGAGACATCAAGCGCGGCACCGGGATCGGGGATCGCCGCGTGCTTCTTCGAAATGCCGGCCGGATCGAGCCAGCGTGCCGAGCCGCGCCCGGTTCGCGCCGGTGCCCGCCAGCCGACGTCGTGCCACTGGCGGAAGAACGGGGTGAACACCTTGTACGGTGCGCCGTCGTCCTTCACGACCCGTCCCGGCGAAACCAGATACGGCGATCCCGTCGTCACCAGCGGCACCTCTCCCAGCGCCGAGCGCACCCGCTCGTCGCGGCGCCGCCCGTACGGCGCGAAGTCCTCCGAGACATGCACCGCAGAGGCATCAACCTCCTTGGCGATCAGCGGGATTCGCTCTTCCGGCAGCCCGCGGATCACCAACAATCGACCATCGAGGTCGTCGCGCAGCTGGCGCAACGAGTCGCCGAGGAACTGCAGCCGACGCTGGCCTGACGAGGATTCCAGCCGCGGATCCAACACGAAGCAGGCGAGCACCTCGTCGCCGTCGGACGCCGCGGCGGCCAATGACGGCAGATCGTTCAGCCGAAGATCGCGGCGAAACCACAACAAGCTAGGCATCCGGTGCGGCTTTGACCTCTAACCCGATGTGCACCTCGTCGATCCCGCCGCGCACCAGGGGGCTCCCCATCAGCAGCAAATACACGGCTCCAACGTAGCCGAAGTCAGCGGCTGGCCTTTTTGCGTTCGATGTCGGCCAGCGCCGCCGCCAGCTCGGCCCGTTGTGCCGCCGACGTCTCCCACGCCAGCTGGCGGTTTTTGACCACCTTGGCCGGTGCGCCGACCGCGATCGAGTAGTCCGGGATGTTGCCCTTGACCACCGCATGCGATCCGAGGACGCAGCCACGGCCGATGGTGGTGTTGCGCAACACCGTCACCTTGGCGGCAATCCAGGTGTCCGGTCCGATGCGAACCGGGCCCTTGACGATGCCCTGGTCTTTGATCGGCATCGTGATGTCGTCCATCCGGTGGTCGAAGTCACAGATGTAGCACCAGTCGGCCATCAGCACCGAATCGCCGATCTCGATGTCGAGGTAGGTGTTGACGACGTTGTCCCGGCCGAGCACCACTTTGTCGCCGAATCGCAGCGAGCCCTCGTGGGCGCGGATGGTGTTCTTGTCGCCGATGTGCACCCAGCGGCCGATCTCGAGCTGGGCCAGTTCCGGCGTGCAGTGGATCTCCACGCCCTTTCCGAGGAAGACCATGCCGCGGGTGATGATGTGCGGGTTGGCGAGCTTGAACCTCAGTAACCGCCAATAGCGGATCAGGTACCACGGCGTGTAGGCCCGGTTGGCCAACACCCACCGCAGCGATGCCAGCGTCAAGAATTTGGCCTGGCGCGGGTCGCGCAGCCGCGATCCCCGCCACCGGCGATGCAGGGGCGCCCCCCACATGGTCGTCATGGCCGCAGAGCTTAGTCCAGCGACGTTCCAGGACGAGCAGGGCGTTACGACAAAGCCGAGCCCATACCCGTTACTCTCAGCACCGTGTTCTGGCGCACCCGCTTTCCGTCGCGTGTGCAGACCGTGAACGTCATGGCCGCAGTGGTGCTGTTGACACTCTCCGGCTGCCGAAACACCGACTCCTGGGTCGACGCCGCGCCCGCGCCCGGATGGCCCGCGCAATACGGCGACGCGTCCAACACCAGCTACACCCCGACGACCGGTGCGACGACGCTGAAGCTGGGCTGGACGCGGTCCGTGAAGGGCAGCCTGGCCGCGTCGCCCGCCTTGAGCGGCCGGGGCTGGATGGTGCTCAACGCGCAAACCCCGGCCGGCTGTTCACTGATGGAATGGGAGAACGCCGACAACGGCCGGCAGCGCTGGTGCGTTCGGCTGGTCCAGGGCGGCGGCTTTGCCGGCCCGCTGTTCGACGGCTTCGACAACGTCTACGTCGGCCAGCCCGGAGCGATGATGTCCTTTCCGCCCACCCAGTGGACGCGCTGGCGGGCGCCGGTGATCGGAATGCCTTCCACCCCAAGGATTCTCAAAGACGGCCAGCTGCTGGTCGTCACCCACTTAGGCCAGGTGCTGGTGTTCGACGCGCACCGCGGCACTGTTGACGGCAGCCCACTGGATCTGGTGGAAGGCGTCGACCCGACCGATCCCACCCGCGGGCTTGCCGACTGCGCGCCGGCCCGATCCGGCTGTCCGGTGGCCGCGGCGCCGGCTTTTGCGGCCGCGACCGGGTCGGTGGTGCTGAGCCTGTGGGAGCCCGGCGCCACCGCGGCGGTGCTGGTCGGCCTGAAGTATCACCCGGGGCAAAACCCGCTGCTCACCCGAGAGTGGACCAGTGACGCCGTGGCGGCCGGTGTGCTGGCCAGCCCGGTGCTGTCCGCCGACGGCTCGACCGTCTACGTCAACGGCCGCGACCAACGGCTGTGGGCGCTGCACGTCGCCGACGGAAAGCCGAAATGGTCGGCGCCACTGAAGTTTCTGGCGCAGACGCCGCCCGCTCTCACGCCGGGCGGGCTGATCGTGTCGGGCGGCGGCCCGGACACACAGCTGGTCGCCTTCAAGGACGCCGCCGACCACGCCGACCAGGTGTGGCGCCGCGACGACGTCACTCCGCTGTCCACGTCGAGCCTGGCCGGCAGCGGTGTCGGCTACACGGTGGCAAAAGCCGATCGCGGGATGTCGCTGCTGGTCTTCGATCCACGCGACGGCCACACCGTCAACAGCTATCCGTTGCCGGAGGCCACCGGCTACCCGGTCGGGGTGGCGGTCGGCCACGATCGCCGGGTGGTCGCCGCCACCAGCGACGGCCAGGTCTACAGCTTCTCCCCGGCCTAAGAGACCGCCAACGGCGGGATGGCGTTGCGCGGCACCTGGGCCTGGGCGGCGCCCGCGAACGGCGGCAGCAACTCCCCCGGCGCGAAGTAGAAGATCAGCGAGTCGTCGGTAATAGCAAAGTTCTGGTAATGCGACGAGTCCAGGCCGGTGCCGGGCGGGATCGCAGCGCCCAGCCCCGTCTGCCGGCTCAGCTCCCGCTGCACGATCGGATAGATGGCGTCCAGCGGCTTGCTGCCCGGCGCGAACAGGGTGTCGAAGGTGACCGGCTGGCGTTTGTCGAGGTCGTAGTTGAACCCCTTGTAGAAGGTCGACGGCCGCGGCCCGCCCAAGTCTTCGAACACCTTCAGCACCACGCTCTGGGTGCCCTTAGGCGGTTTGCCCGAGCGGTACTGCTCCGACGTCACTTCCATCTGGTAGGGCTGGTCGCGGGGTCCCGAAGTCTGCGCGACGTTGATGAACCCGTCCCGGTTCTGGGTGAGGTAGTCGGTCAGGGCCTGCTGGTCGGGATAGTCGACCGGAAACTTCATGTCGAGCGTGTAGGTGGCGTTCGAGGTGTGCACGTGACACGTCTGCCCGTCGAGGCTGCCGCCCAGGCTTGCGCAGGACGGGTCGGCGACCGCCGGCGGCCCGCCCGGCCAGCCCACCAGGGCTCCGGCCGCCAGCAGCGCGGCCGCGATCACAGTGCGCATCGTCGATGTGTCCTCGCAAACTCAAAAGACGGCGCAGCCGCCGTCCCGGCCAGCCTACCTGGGCGCTCATCGCGACGGACGACAAACGAACACCGCTCTGCCGGAGCCGATGCGGGTGACAACCGCCGACAAAGCCTGTCGGCCGCGCAGCCGCAACCGTCGTCGCAGCGCGTCGGGGTCCACGTCGACACCGCGGACCAGAATCTCGAGGGCGCCGCAATCCAAGGCGGCCAGCGCCTGACGCAGCCGTCGCTCGTCGAACGGCAGCTGCTCGACGACCTCGAAGCCACGCACCCCGGCCGGCAACCGGTCGCCGGAGAGGTAGGCAATGTCGGGATCGAGCTGCCACAGCCCGTGGCGTGCGCCGTAGTGGCGCACCAGACCGGCCCGCACCACCGCGCCGTCGGGGTCGACGATCCAGCGCCCGGCGGGTCGCACCGGGCAGTCGTCGGGCTCGGCGTCGGTGACCTGTTCGCCGCGGTCCAAAACCGTGGCCCGGCGCCGCACCCCCGGCTCGGCCAACGCCTCCGACCACAGGCAGGCTTCCCGAACCGAACCGCGGTAGGAGGTCACCTCGATCTCGCCGTCGAAGCCGAGACGCCGCACCGCGTCGAAATCGATTCCGGGAGCGCACTTTACAACCAGCGGACGGCCGCGGTAGACGTCAAGCAACGCATCCAGCGCCGGCTGGTAATCGCGCGGGTTGAACCGGCGCCGCCCACCGACGCGCCGCGCAGGGTCGGCGACGACGACGGCGTCGCGGGTCACCGGGTGCAGCGCGTCGGCACGGCACAGCGCGACCTCCGGGACGTTGTGCCGCGCCATCGCCAGCCGCACCGGGTCGATGTCGCTGCCGACCGCGCGCGTGGCGTGGTCGCGCAGCGCCGCGAGCTCGGCGCCGATCGAGCAGGTGACGTCGTGCACCACCACGCCGGCCAACCGCTGCGCGTGGTGCGCCGCGACGGGCGCGGCGCTGGCCTGCTGCAGCGCCTCGTCGGTGAACAGCCATTCGCCGGTGCCCGGCAGCTTGGCGGCGGCGCGTCGTCGCAGCAACACCGTTTCGACCAGCGCGGGTGTGCGATCGCCGAACCGGGCCCGGATCGCGGCGATGTCCATCACCAGGTCGGTCAACTCGAAGCCGGCCACGACGGCCAGCGCCGCCGCGCCCGCATCCGATATCAGGTAGGCAACGTCGTCGCGCCCGAAGTTCAGGACGGCTTGACCCCGGTGATCATCACGTTGTAGAACCAGCCCTTCGGCACCACCCGCCGCCACAGGTTCTCGTCCAGCCAGGTCAGCGTCTTCCAGCTGGTGAACGCGAACTTCGCCCAGCCCCAGCCCAGCCGCTCGGAGGGCACGGCGTACTCGAACGTGCGCAGCGGCCAGCCCACCATGGCCGCGGTGAACTCCACGGTCGCGGTCTGCACCTCGGCGGCGCCGGCGGCCGCGGCCATCCGCTCGAGGTCACCAGGGGCGAACGTGTGCAGGTCGACGACGGCCTCCAGCGCTGCGGCGCGCGAGGACTCGTCGAGCTCGGCCTGCGGACGCCGCCAGGCCCCCAGGCCCGGCAGCTTGGTGACGTTGGTGGTCACGCGCCACGTCAGCGTCGACAGCGCGCGGGCGTAGCCGTCGCCGACGGTGGTCGGCTCGCCGGCGAACACGAACCGCCCGCCCGGCCGAAGTACCCGCAGCACCTCGCGCAGCGAGAGCTCGACGTCGGGAATGTGGTGCAGCACCGCGTGTCCGACCACCAGGTCGAAGGTGTCGTCGTCATACGGGATGCGTTCGGCGTCGGCGACCCGGCCGTCGATCTCTAAGCCCAGCGACTGCCCGTTGCGGGTGGCGACCTTGACCATGCCCGGCGACAAGTCGGTGACCGACCCGCGCCGCGCCACGCCGGACTGGATCAGGTTCAGCAGGAAAAACCCTGTGCCGCAGCCTAATTCGAGGGCGCGGTCGTACGGCAGCCGGTGGATCTCGTCGTCGGGAACAACGCCGTCGAAGCAGGCGCGCGCGTAGTCGACGCAGCGCTGGTCGTAGGAGATCGACCACTTCTCGTCGTAGTTCTCGGCTTCCCAGTCGTGGTAGAGCACCTGGGCCAGCTTGCTGTCGTGCCGCGCCGCTTCCACCTGCTCGGCGGTGGCGTGTGGCTGCGGCGCCGGATCAGTACTGGTCATGGTGGCCCAGCTTAACGGCACGGGCGAACACGTCCAGATAGCGGCGGCGCTCGGCGGCCAGCCGCTCGGCCGGGCCCAGCTCGTAGACGTCGTCGATGCCGGCCTTGGCCGCGGCCAGCGCGTACGGCGGGCCGTCGACAAACCGGGCGGCCCACGTCGCGGCGGCGTCGTACACATGGTCCGGGGCGACCATGTCGTCGATCAGGCCCAGCGCCAGCGCCTCTTCGGCGTCGAAGAAACGCCCGCTGTACACCAGTTCCTTGGCCCGGCTGCCGCCGACCGCGCGGGTCAACCGCGCAAGCCCGTCGCCGTCGGGAATCAGGCCGGCCAGGATCTCCGTCGCGCCCAACCGCACGTTGTCGCCGCTGACTCGCCAGTCGGCGGCCAGCGCCAGCGTCAGGCCGGCGCCCAGCGCGTATCCGGTGACGGCGGCGACGGTCGGTTTGGGGATCGCCGCGACGGCGTCGACGGCCTCCCTGCGCACCCGCGCCCACGTCTCGACCTCCGCTGTGCTCAGCGTGCGCAGCGCCGGCATGTCGTCGCCGGCCGAGAAGATCTCGTGCCCGCCGAACAGAATCACCGCGGCGACGTCGTCGCGCCCGCCCAATTCCGCAGCGGCCCTTGCGATTTCGCGATACACCTGGCGGGTCATCGCGTTGGTGGGCGGCCGCGACAGCAACAGGGTGGCCACGCCGGGGCGGTTCGCGTCGGTGTGGACGCTGACGAACTCGGTCACGGCCACCGGCGGCCCCGCGCCTGGTTGTAGCGATCGGAATCGAAGAACTCGAACTCCCAGTTGTCGCCCTTGATCGCCAAGTCCGGTTGGACTGCCACGATCTTGCGCTCGACCGCCAGCACGTCGGCGACGGTGTGACCGGCCAGCGAGTCCAGCTGCGTCCAGGTCGGCGGCAGCAGGAAGGTGCGGCCGGCCGAGAAGTCCTCGATCGCGGCCTCGGGAGTGCTCCAGCCGGCGTGGTCGGATTCGGTGTTCTCGCCGTCGGCACGCTGGCCCTCGGGTAACGCGCCGACGAAGAAGTAGGTGTCGTAGCGCCGCGTGCGTTCGGCTTCGGGGGTGACCCAGTTGGCCCACGGCCGCAGCAGGTCGGCGCGCAGCACCAGGTTCTCGGTCCGCAGGAAGTCGGCGAACGACAGCTCGCCCGCGGCCAGCGCCAGCCTCGACTCCCGGTAGACCGAGGCGTCGCCGACGATGCCGCGCGGGTCGTCGGCCGGCCCGGCGAACAGCACGCCGGATTCCTCGAAGGTCTCGCGGGCGGCCGCGCACACCAGCGCCTCGGCCAGGTCGGCGTCTATGCCGAACCGCTGCGCCCACCACGACGGCGCCGGCCCGGCCCAGGCGATCTCGGCGTTGCGGTCGCGGTCGTCGACGCCGCCGCCCGGAAACACCATCACGCCCGCCGCGAAGTGCATTTTCGAGTGCCGGCGCATCAGGAAGACGGCGATCCCGTCTGCGGTGTCGCGGACCAGCATCACGGTCGCGGCCGGCCGTGCGGGTAAGGGCGTGGTCATGCGCGCCTCCGGTGCGCTGCGCGGGTGCGGGTACGACGGGCGAAGTACCGTCCGTCGATGACGTCGACGGCGATCGACTGCCCGAACGCGCGGGACAGGTTCTCGGCGGTCAGCACGTCGGGCAGCAGGCCCGATGCGACGACCTGGCCCTCCGACAGCAGCATGCAGTGCGAAAAGCCGGGCGGGATTTCCTCGACGTGGTGGGTGACCAGCACCAGAGCCGGCGCGTCCGGGTCGGCGGCCAGGTCGGTCAGCCGGGCCACCAGTTCCTCACGGCCGCCGAGATCCAGGCCGGCGGCCGGTTCGTCGAGCAGCAGCAGCTCGGGGTCGGTCATCAGCGCGCGGGCGATCAGCACCCGCTTGCGCTCCCCCTCCGAGAGGGTCTCGTAGGTGCGGTCGGCCAGGTGCTCGGCGCCCAGGCTCTCCAGCATGTCGATCGCCCGGTGGTAGTCGACGTCCTCGTAGCGCTCCTTCCAGCGGCCCAGCACCGCGTAGCCCGCGGAGACCACCAGGTCGCGCACCACTTCGTGGCCGGGCACCCGCTGCGCGAGCACCGAGGAGCTCAGGCCCACCCGGGCGCGCAGCTCGGACATGTCGACCCGGCCCAGCCGCTCACCGAGCACATAGGCCACCCCCGACGACGGGTGTTCGGCGGCGGCGGCGATACGCAGCAGCGACGTCTTGCCGGCCCCGTTGGGTCCCAGGATCACCCAGCGTTCGTCGAGCTCGACCGACCAGTCGACCGGCCCGACCAACACCCGCCCGTCGCGGCGCAGCGAAATGTCGTGAAAGTCGATCAGCAGGTCGGGGTCGGCTGCCTCACTTGCGGTTTCGGGCACCCTGGCACCCTACTCGGGCGGAATCTCGACCCTGCGGCGCACGCCGTCGAGGGCGTCCGCGGCCTCGATCTCGCCGCGGGTCACCCCGAGGATGAACAGCACGGTGTCCAGGTAGGGATAGCTCAGCGACGCGTCGGCCACCTCGCGCAGCGCCGGTTTGGCGTTGAACGCCACCCCCAGCCCGGCCGCGGCCAGCATGTCGATGTCGTTGGCGCCGTCGCCGACCGCAACGGTCTGCTCCATCGGCACCCCGGCCTGGGCGGCGAAGTCTCGCAGCGCCTTGGCCTTGCCGGCGCGGTCGATGACCGGGCCGACCACCCGGCCGGTCAGCTTGCCGTCGACGATCTCCAGCTTGTTGGCCGCGACGAAGTCGAGCATCAGCTCGTCGGCCAGCGGCTCGATCACCTGCCGGAAGCCGCCCGAGACCACGCCGACGTGAAATCCCAACCGCCGCAACGTGCGCAGCGTGGTGCGCGCGCCCGGGGTCAGCTCCAGCTGCGACGCCACCTCCTCGACCACCTCGACGGGCAGCCCCGCCAGGGTTGCCACCCGCTGGTGCAGCGAAGCGGCGAAGTCCAGCTCTCCGCGCATGGCGGCGTCGGTGATCGCCGCGACGGCGTCCTGCGCGCCCGCCCGGGCGGCCAGCATCTCGATGACCTCGCCCTGGATCAGCGTCGAGTCGACGTCGAACACGATGAGCCGCTTGGCCCGCCGCGACAGGCTGTAGTCCTCGACCGCCACGTCGACGCCGGCATCGGCGGCCACCCTTGTCAGCGCGGCCTGCAGCTGCCCGCCGACGCCCGGCGGCACCGACACGCGCATCTCCAATCCCGTGACCGGATAGTCGGAGATGCCGCGGATGACGTCGATGTTGACCCCCAGCCCGGCCACCTCCTGGGCCACCGCGCCGAACGCCTCGGCGGTGATCGGGCGGCCCAGCACGACAATGGTGTGCGTCGAGGGCTCCCGGATGATCGGCAGGTCGTCGCTGCGCTCGATCGTGGCGTCCAGGCCCTTGGCGTGGATCGCCGCCGCGACGTCTGTGCGCAGCGCGTCGCCCTCGGCCACCTCCGGCGTGGTGGACACCAGCACGCCCAGCGTCAGCCGGCCGCGGATCACCACCTGTTCGACGTTGAGCAGCTCGACCTTGTGCGACGAGAGCACTTGGAAGAGCGCCGACGTCACACCCGGTTGGTCGACACCGGTGACGGTGATCAGCACCGACACCTTCGGCACGGTCACCTCGAGACGACGGTCAGCTGCGGACTTCGACGTCGTCGGCTTCGGTGACGTCGCCGCCGGAGGGATGCGGGCCGCGGCCCACGTGTGCTTCGGCGCGCATGCGTTCCACCATGTGCGGGTAGTGCAACTCGAAAGCCGGCCGCTCCGAACGGATTCGGGGCAGCTCGGTGAAGTTGTGCCGCGGTGGCGGGCAGCTGGTGGCCCACTCCAGCGAGTTGCCGTAGCCCCACGGGTCGTCGACGGTGACGACCTCGCCGTAGCGCCAGCTCTTGAAGACGTTCCAGACGAACGGAATCATCGACGCGCCAAGGATGAACGCCCCGATCGTGGAGACGATGTTGTACATCTGGAAGCCGTCGGTGGGCAGGTAGTCGGCGTAGCGGCGCGGCATACCGGCGTCGCCCAGCCAGTGCTGGATCAAAAACGTGGTGTGAAACCCGATGAACGTCAACCAGAAATGCAGCTTGCCCAGCCGCTCGTCGAGCAGCCGTCCGGTCATCTTCGGGAACCAGAAGTACACCCCGGCGAAGGTGGAGAACACGATGGTGCCGAACAGCACGTAGTGGAAATGTGCGACCACGAAATAGCTGTCGGTGACATGGAAGTCCAGCGGCGGGCTGGCCAGCAGCACACCGGTCAGACCACCGAGCAGGAAGGTCAGCGCAAAGCCGATCGAGAACAGCATCGGTGTCTCGAACGTCAACTGGCCCTTCCACATCGTGCCGATCCAGTTGAAGAACTTGATCCCGGTCGGCACCGCGATCAGATACGTCATGAAGCTGAAGAACGGCAGCAGAACAGCACCCGTCGCGAACATGTGGTGCGCCCACACCGCAACCGAGAGCACCGCGATCGACATCGTCGCGTAGACCAGGGTGGTGTAGCCGAAGACCGGTTTGCGGGAGAACACCGGGAAGATCTCGGTGACGATGCCGAAGAACGGCAGCGCCACGATGTAGACCTCCGGGTGGCCGAAGAACCAGAACAGGTGCTGCCACAACAGAACTCCGCCGTTGGCCGAGTCGTAGACGTGCGCGCCCAGGTGCCGGTCGGCGGCCAGCCCGAACAACGCCGCGGTCAGCAGCGGGAAGGCCAGCAGCACCAGGATCGAGGTCACCAGGATGTTCCAGGTGAAGATCGGCATCCGGAACATCGTCATACCGGGCGCGCGCATGCAGACCACCGTGGTGATCATGTTGACCGCGCCCAAGATGGTGCCCAGACCGGCGACGATCAAGCCCATGATCCACAGGTCCGGCCCGGCGCCCGGGGAGTGAATGGCGTCGGTCAGCGGTGTGTAGGCGGTCCACCCGAAGTCCGCGGCGCCGCCCGGGGTGATGAACCCGGCCATCGCGATCAGCGAGCCGAACAAGAACAGCCAGTAGGAGAACGCATTCAGCCGCGGGAAGGCCACGTCAGGCGCGCCGATCTGCAGCGGCATCACCAGGTTGGCGAAGCCGAACACGATCGGGGTGGCATAGAACAGCAACATGATCGTGCCGTGCATGGTGAACAGCTGGTTGAACTGTTCGTTGGACAAGAACTGCAGCCCCGGCGAGGCCAGCTCGGTGCGCATCAGCAGCGCCAGCAGGCCGCCGATGAAGAAGAAGACGAAGCAGGTGACGACGTACATGATGCCGATCAGCTTGTGATCGGTCGTGGTCACCAGCTTGTAGATCAGGTTGCCCTTGGGGCCGGTGCGCGCCGGATAGGGGCGACTGGCCTCGAGTTCTCCCAGTGGGGGCGCTTCGGTTGTCAAGAGCTCCTCCAAGACGTCGGGCAACCGGGAACTTCTGAGAATCCTAACCTTTGAGGGGCGCCGCGCAGGCCCGGGTCCTACAAACCGTCGTAATGAGCCCCGTAGTGCGCCCGGAGACGGTGTTACCGTCGGACGCGTGTTTTCCAGCCGCCTGCGACCCGCCGTCGTGCTGGCCGCCGCGGCCATCACATTTACAGCCGTGGCCTGCACGTCCGGCTCGCCCGGCGGCAAGCCGGCGTCGCGGTCGGTGATCACCAGCACCACCCAGATCGCGGGCGCCGGGGTTGTGGGCAACCAGCGCCGGCCCGACGAGTCCTGCGCCCCGCAACCGGCCGCGCCGGCTCCGGGACCGCCAATGCGCCCGGTCCACAACGCGGCGGGCGTGCAACCCGACGTGGTCGACGTGCACGCGGACCCGCAGCGCATCGTGGCGCTGTCCGGCGACGCGCTCGACGCCCTGTGCGCGCTGGGGCTGCAGTCCCGCGTCGTGGCCGCCGCGCTGCCCGACGGCTCGTCGGGCCAGCCGTCCTACCTGGGCACGATCGTGAACCGGCTGCCGGGGGTGGGCAGCCGCAGCGCGCCGGACCTGGCCGGCGTTGCGGGCGCCAAACCGGATCTGATCGTGGGCTCTGCGGGGTTGACGCCGCAGCTGTACCCGCGGCTGGCGGAGATCGCCCCGACCGTGTTCACGGCGGCGCCGGGTGCCGCGTGGCAGGACAACCTGCGCGGTGTCGCGGCGGCCAGCGGGCGCGCCGGCGCCGCCGACGCGCTGATCGACGACTTCATCGCCAAGGCCCGCGAGGCCGGTGCCGCGCACGACGCCGCGCACTACCAGGCGTCGATCGTGCAGTTCACCGAGAAGACCGTGCGGGTGTACGGCTCAGAGAACTTCCCCGCCACGGTGTTGGCCGCCGTCGGCGTCGACCGCCCGCCGTCGCAGCGCTTCACCGACAAGCCGTACATCGAGATCGGCGCCAGCGACGCCGACCTGGCCCGCGGCCCGGATTTCTCGGCGGCCGACGCCGACATCGTCTACGTGTCGTTCGCGTCGCGAGCCGCCAAGGACCGCGCGCCCGCGCTGCTGGACAGCGATCCGTGGCGCAAGCTGTCCGCCTACCGCGACAACCGGGTGTTCATCGTCAACAACGAGATATGGCAGACCGGGCAGGGCCTGGTCGCCGCCCGCGGCATCGTCGACGACCTGCGCTGGATCAACGCCCCGATCAACTGAGCGCGGCGCTTGTGACGTTGCCCTCAACGGGAAGAAATACATAGTTTGCCTAGGCTATTATTTGGGGCATCCCCCAAAATCCGATTACTCAGACACGCGCAGGTACGAGGTTTTTCCGATGAGCACTGTTTCCGCGTATGCCGCCACCTCGGCGACCGCACCACTGACCAAGACCACGATCGACCGCCGCGATCCCGGCCCGCACGACGTGGCCATCGACATCAAGTTCGCCGGCATCTGCCACTCCGACATCCACACCGTCAGGGCCGAGTGGGGCCAGCCCAACTACCCGGTGGTTCCCGGCCACGAGATCGCCGGCGTGGTAGCGGCCGTGGGTTCCGAGGTGACCAAGTACAAGGTGGGCGACCACGTGGGCGTCGGCTGTTTTGTCGACTCGTGCCGCGAATGCCCCAACTGTCTGGCCGGCCTGCAGCAGTACTGCACCGGCGGCGGCATGATCGGCACCTATAACGCGGTCGGCCGCGACGGCCAGCCGACCTACGGTGGCTACAGCCAGGCGATCGTCGTCGACGAGAACTACGTGCTGCGTATCCCCGATTCGCTGCCGCTGGACGCCGCCGCGCCGCTGCTGTGCGCGGGCATCACGCTGTATTCGCCGCTGCGGCACTGGAATGCCGGGCCCGGCAAGCGGGTCGCGGTGATCGGGCTGGGCGGCCTGGGCCACATGGGCGTCAAGCTGGGCAAGGCGATGGGCGCCGAGATCGCGGTGCTGTCGCAGTCGCTGAAGAAGATGGAGGACGGCCTGCGGCTGGGCGCAAGCGAGTACTACGCCACCGCCGACCCGGACACCTTCAAGAAGCTGCGCACCAGCTTCGACCTGATCCTCAACACGGTGTCGGCCAACCTGAATCTCGGCAACTACCTGAACCTGCTCAAGGTGGACGGCACGCTGGTGGAGCTCGGCATGCCCGAACACGACATGGCGGTGCCGCCGTTCCCGCTGGCCGGCATGCGGCGCAGCCTGTCCGGGTCGATGATCGGCGGCATCCCCGAAACCCAGGAGATGCTGAACTTCTGCGCCGAGCACGGCGTCACACCCGAAATCGAGGTCATCGAGGCCGACTACGTCAACGAGGCCTACGAGCGGGTGCTGGCCAGCGACGTGCGCTACCGCTTCGTGATCGACGCCTCAACTTTGTGAGGCGTCGGCCTCCTCGGCGCTGACCCCGGCCAGCGGCCATCCGGCGGCGGCCAGCGTGGCGGCTACCCGCCTGATGTTTTCCGGGCCGGCGTCGTAATGGGTCATGTCGGAGATGAACTCGGCGATCTCGTCGTGGTCAATCTCGCTGTCCGCCAAGCCGTTTGACTTGCTGGCGGTAATGTTGTGCACCACCTCTGCCAGCTGCTCTTCGGTCAGCGGCGTGCTGCGTAGCAACGCCAGAAGCGGTACCCGGTCGGGCCCGGGAACGCCGTCGGGATAGCCGGCCTGTAGCCAGCGCAGAACCGAACTCAGGAATGAAGGGGTGGCCACGACGTCCAGTCTTGTGCCGGCCGGTCGTTACCGCCACTCGACGCCGCACAACTCACAGAACTCATAAGCCGCTCACAGGCATACGCTTAACTACGCCAAGGTGGGAGGCCGCGATGATGAGGTTCGTTCTGGCCGGCGCCGCGGTTGCGGCTGCGATGGTCGCGACGCCGGGAGTCAGCTCGGCGCAGTGCGACCCCAACATGTCGCACATCGTGGCAACCAACGAGTGCAAACGCCACCGCCGCCGCCATCCTGGTACACACCACCGCCACCGTATGCGCCGATGTATGCCCCGCCTGACGTGCCGCCGCCCCCCGAAACGCCGCCGCATCGCCATGGCCGGTCCACCCGGTCTGGGACGGGGGTCGACAGCAGTGGGTCTGGATAGGGATCTGAGCTTTAGAAGTCCCAGTCCTCGTCCTCGGTGACAACGGCCTTGCCGATCACGTACGACGATCCCGATCCGGAGAAAAAGTCGTGGTTCTCGTCGGCGTTGGGTGACAGCGCCGAGAGGATCGCCGGGTTGACGTCGGTCTCGTCGCGCGGGAACAAAGCCTCATACCCGAGGTTCATCAGTGCCTTGTTGGCGTTGTAGCGCAAGAACTTCTTGACGTCCTCGGTCAGCCCGACCTCGTCGTAGAGGTCCTGGGTGTACTCCACCTCGTTGTCGTAGAGCTCGAAGAGCAACTCGTAGGTGTAGTCCTTCAATTCGGCTTGCTTGGCAGCGTCTTCCAGCGCCAGTCCGCGCTGGAACTTGTAGCCGATGTAGTAGCCGTGCACCGCCTCGTCGCGGATGATCAGCCGGATCATGTCGGCGGTGTTGGTCAGCTTGGCCCGGCTCGACCAGTACATGGGCAGGTAGAACCCGGAGTAGAACAGGAAGCTCTCCAGCAGCGTGGAGGCCACCTTGCGCTTGAGCGGCTCGTCGCCGCGGTAGTACTGCATCACGATCTCGGCTTTGCGCTGCAGGTTGGGGTTTTCCTCCGACCAGCGGAAGGCGTCGTCGATCTCGGCGGTCGAGCACAGCGTGGAGAAGATGTTGGAGTAGCTGCGCGCGTGCACGGACTCCATAAACGCGATGTTGGTGTAGACGGCTTCCTCGTGCGGGGTCAGCGCGTCGGGGATCAGGCTGACGGCGCCGACCGTGCCCTGGATGGTGTCCAGCAGCGTCAGCCCGGTGAAAACCCGCATGGTCAGCTGCTTTTCGTGATCGGTCAGCGTGCCCCAGGACGGGATGTCGTTGGACACCGGCACCTTCTCGGGCAGCCAGAAGTTACCGGTGAGCCGGTCCCAGACCTCGGCGTCCTTCTCGTCTTGCAGACGGTTCCAGTTGATCGCCGAAACGCGGTCGATCAGCTTCAGTTTTTCGGTCACCAGAACCCCACTTCACCAGGACGTATGGTCGGCTGTATTGAGACTTCAAACACTACCCCTGGGGTCCGACAACCGGCCGCAACACAACACCTAGTGCCTGGGCGTGTCTCTTCGAGGCGCATCGAAACTGCGGCCAGTGCGGGGAAATGGCCGAATCCACGCCCTCACCGCAGGACTCCGCTATGCGCCCACCCCGAAGAACTGGTACTCGGCGGGGCGCAGCGAGCGGGTGCCCATCCAGTACTGCCAGGTGTAGCCGCCCCACAGCACCCGGTTGTTGCCGTGCTCGTCGAGGTACCAGCTGCTGCACCCGCCGGAGTTCCACACCGAGCGCCCGAGCTTGCGCTGCAGCTCCTCGTTGAACCGGTCCTGCGCCGCGCGGGTGGGGGCCAGCGCCTGCGCGCCGAGCCGGTCGCACGCGGCGATCGCCTCGGCGACGTAGCGGATCTGGGATTCGATCATGAACACCACCGAGTTGTGCCCCAGCCCGGTGTTGGGCCCCAGCAGGAAGAACAGGTTGGGCACGTCGGCGACGGTGATTCCGCGGTGTGCGCCAAGGCCTTCGCGGTTCCAGCGGTCGACCAGGTCCTCGCCGTGCATGCCCTTGATCTGAACGTAGGTGTAGGAGTCGGTGACATGGAAGCCGGTGGCGAACACGATCACGTCCGCGCGACGCTCCGTGCCGTCGGCAGTGACGATGCCGTCGGGCGTGATGCGGGTGATGTGGTCAGTGACCAGCTCGGTCTTCGGGTCGGCGACTGCCCGATAGTAGGTGGAGGAGTTCAGGATTCGCTTGCAGCCGATCCGGTAGTTCGGGGTTAGCTTGCGGCGCAGTTCGCGGTCCTTGACCGCGCGGCGGATGTTCCACTTGCCCAGCGCCTCACCGACTTTGAGAAGGTTGGGCCGCTTTGTCATGCCAACCGCCACCGCCTCGTGGCCCCAATAGAGCGCGGTGCGCAGCGCCAGCCGTAAACCGGGGATGCTCGCCAGGGCGCGACGCAACCCGGCGGGCAATTCCTCGTTGGTGCGGGGGATCACCCACGGCGGAGTGCGTTGGTAGAGCTGCAGTTCGGCGACCTGGCCGACGATCTCGGGCACGATCTGGATGGCGCTGGCCCCCGTGCCGATTATCGCCACCCGCTTGCCGGTCAGATCGACGTCGTGGTCCCACTGCGCGGAATGGAAAGCGGCGCCACGGAATTCGTCGCGGCCCTCGATGTCGGGGACCGACGGGATGTGCAGCGCGCCGGCGCCGGAGATCAGGAACTGGGCGACGTACTCCCGGCCGTCGTCGGTGAACACATGCCAACGGTGCTCCTCGTCGTCCCAATGTCCGCGCTCGACAAGCGAATTGAACTCGATGTAGCGACGCAGCCCGTATTTGTCGGTGACGCCCTTGAGGTAGTCCCAAATCTCGGGCTGGTAGGAGAACAGGTGTTTCCAGTCCGGCTTGGGCTCGAAGGAGAACGAGTACAGGTGCGACGGGATGTCACATGCGCAGCCCGGGTAGCTGTTATCCCGCCAGGTGCCGCCGATGTCGTCGGCCTTCTCCAGGATCACGAAGTCCACGCCCTGGCGCTGCAGGGCGATCGCCATGCCCAGGCCGGAGAACCCGGTCCCGATGATCACCGCGCGGGTGTGCACCGGCGGTTTGTGTGCTGCCTCCTGCGGCGCCGACTCAGTAATGGTCACCCGGCGATCCTACCTGGGAACGCTGGTACCGGGTACTTCAGCGCCCCTCGGTCAACAACGCGATCGACCGGCGCAGCTCTTGCTCGGGCGGGGCGGGCGGCAGCGGCGCCTCGGGGCGGGCGCCGAACGCGTCGACCATCAGCGCCGCGAACCGGCGCCACGCGTCCGGCGCCGTGGTGGCGGTTGTCTTGAGCACGCCGGCGTTGGCCATCAGCATGACGACGACGTCGCCGGCCGCCGCGTCGGGCCGCAGCTTTCCCTCGGCCTGCGCCCGGCGGATGAGCTCGCGGAGCTTGTCCACGGTCTCGTTGGTGCGCTGCTCGACGGCGCTGGTGGCCGGAAACGCCGTGGTCAACAGGTCGCGCAGACCGGCATCGCCGGCCTGCATCTCGCAGAGCTCGAAGACCAGCGTGCGGAAGCCGTCCCAGGCGCTCGGATTGGCCAGCGCGCGATCCACCGCCTCGGTGTAGCGGGAGATGTTGCGCTCGAACGCGGCGGCCGCCAGGTCAGGGCGGGTCGGGAAGCGCCGATACAGGGTGGCCACCCCTACCCCGGCCCGGCCGGCGATCTCCTCCAGCGGCACCGAGAGCCCGCGCTCGGCGAACAACTCGGCGGCGGCGGCCAGGATCCGGTCGCGGTTGAGTTTGGCGTCGGCGCGAAGTGGCCTGGCTCCCTTTTCGCGCGGCGCTGCGCCTGAAATCACAGGTCGACGATACCCGCCGAACTGGAGGAAGACATCCGCTTATGCGTATCTTCGAGAACCGTAAGCGGTAACTACCCTCCACATACGAAACGGAGCACACACATGGCCGTCACACTGACTGCCCCGGAGCTGACGCACGCAGGCCGGCACCGGGCTCCCAGCCGGGACGGGATGCGCGGCAACCCGTGGTGGACGTTGATCGCGGTTTCGCTCGGCGTCATCATGGTCGGTCTCGACGCCTCCGTGGTGGCCATCGCCAACCCGCGCATCGCCACCGACCTGCACGCGTCGCTGTCGGACCTGCAGTGGATCACCGACGCCTACATGCTGGCGCTGGCCTCGCTGCTGATCTTCGGCGGAAAGCTCGGCGACCGATTCGGCCGTCGTCAGATGTTTTTCATCGGTGTGGTCGGGTTTGCCGCGACGTCGGTGGGCATCGGGCTGATCGGCACGGTCGGCGGCGTCATCGCCCTGCGCACCCTGCAGGGGGTGTTCGGGGCGCTGCTGATGCCGAGCACCCTGGCCATCGTCCGGGCCGCATTCCCGCCGGAAAAGCTCAACGCCGCCGTCGGGATCTGGGGCGCCGCGTCGGGTGTGTCGATCGCGGCCGGGCCCATCGTCGGCGGCCTGCTGGTCGAGCATGTCAGCTGGGAATCGGTGTTTTACATCAATGCGCCGATCGCGGCCGCCGCCTTGTTGATCGGCGCGCGCGCGATCGTCGAGACGCGCAGCGCCGGCGAGCACCATCTCGACATCCCGGGGATCGCCACGCTGTCGGGCGGGCTGTTCTTGATCGTGTTCGGGTTGATCAAAGCCCAGAACTGGGGCTGGCTGGCCGGCCGGACGCTCGGTGTGCTGCTGGCGGGCCTGGCGGCGCTGGCGGTGTTCGTGCTGATCGAACTGCGCGCAGCCGAGCCGCTGCTGCCGATGCGGCTGTTCGCCAACCGGTCGCTGTCGATCGGCACCGCGGTGGTCGTCATCGACTTCTTCGCGCTGTTCGGCGCGGTGTTCTTCTTGTCGCTGTACCTGCAGAACGTGCAGGGCTACTCCCCCGTCGAGACCGGTGTGCGCACGCTGCCGCTGAGCCTGACGCTGATGGTGACGGCCCCGCTCAGTGGCTGGCTGACCGAGAAGTTCGGGCCGCGCCCGGCCATGGTCGTCGGGCTGGGCGCCGTCGCTGGAGGGCTGTTCTCGCTGGCGTTCCTGCGCGCCGACTCCGGGTACGACGCGCTGTGGCCGGCATTCGTCTTGCTGGGTGCTGGGATCGGCCTGGTACTGACCGCCAGCTCGGACGCCATCGTCGGAAACGCCAGCGTCGACGACGCCGGACTGGCCGGCGGCCTGCAGAGCACCGCCGTGCAGCTGGGCGGAGTGTTGGGCACCACGATTCTGGGCTCGGTGGTGTCGAGCCGGGTCGGTTCGGTGCTCGTCGAGCAGCTCACCGCGGCCGGCACGCCGGCGCCGATCGCCGCAAAACTGACGGCTGCGAAAGAGCTTGTGGCCCAAGGTGTTACGCCGACAGTCCCGGGCATGCCCGCCCCGCTGGCGCATGCGGTAGCGCAGGGTAGCCACGGCGCGTTCATGGTTGGGCTGCACGCCTCGATGGTGGTGGCCGCCGTGGCAGCGGCTGTCGGCGCGGTGCTGGCGCTGTACGTGCGTCGCGGCGAGGGTTAGCTGGCTTCGCGCGGCGCCGCGCTGTGAATCGGCAAGTCGGGATCCATCTCGATGCCGAGCAGCTCCGCGGTGCCGCCGATCACGCCCATCATGATGGTCGTCAGATGCTCGACGAACTTGTCGTGGGGCATGCGGCGCGGGCTGTCGGGCTCGGGGCCGAGCCACCAGTCGGTGGCCGACTGGGCCGACCCGAACGCGGCGAACGCGGCGAGTTCGATCGCGGCACGGTCGAGCTGCATCTCGCGCAGCTCGTTGTTGAACATCTCGGCCATCGCCAGGGTGATCTCGCGGCCCTCGTTGAGCGCCCGCATCGTCGACTCGGAGCGCTCGGGGAAGCGGCCCTGGATGAAAAACCGCAGCACGTTGGGATGTTGCTCGACGAGGTTGACGTACTCCTCGACACTGCGCCGGATGATGTCGCGAGCCGAGTTGGTGGCGAAGTCGACCGACGGGAAGACCGCCGCCCACAACATGTCGCGCAGCCGTTCGCCGATCGCCTGGAAAAGGTCGGATTTGTCGTGGAAATGCCGGTAGATCTTGGGTTTGGCGGTGCCGGCCTCTTCGGCGATCTCCCGCACGCTCAATTCGGGTCCCAGCCGGTCGATGGCGCGGAAAGCCGCCTCGACAATCTCGTCGCGCACCTTCTTGCGGTGTTCGCGCCAGCGTTCGCTGCGCGCGTCGACCTTGCCCCCGGGTCTGGGGCCCGGGTGGGGTCGAGGGATTCTCACCACGTCAAGCACTTTACCGCGTTGCGGTCGCTGACCTGGGAAGACCGCTTGCCGAGTGTGAAACCCACGACGCGACACGCCGCGGAACCGTCGCCATTCACACTCGGCGCAAGGCCGGCTACAGCATGCAGGACACGCAGCCTTCGACCTCGGTGCCTTCCAGCGCCATTTGCCGCAGCCGGATGTAGTAAAGCGTCTTGATCCCCTTGCGCCAGGCGTAGATCTGCGCCTTGTTGACGTCGCGGGTGGTCGCGGTGTCTTTGAAGAACAGCGTCAGGCTCAGCCCTTGGTCCACATGCTGGGTGGCCGCGGCGTAGGTGTCGATGATCTTCTCGTAACCGATTTCGTAGGCGTCCTGGTAGTACTCCAGGTTGTCGTTGGTCATGTACGGCGCCGGGTAGTAAACCCGGCCGATCTTGCCTTCCTTGCGGATTTCGATCTTCGACACGATCGGGTGGATCGAACTGGTCGAGTGGTTGATGTAGGAGATCGACCCGGTCGGCGGCACCGCCTGCAGGTTCTGGTTGTAGATGCCGTGCGCCTGCACCGATTCCTTGAGCCGCCGCCAGTCGTTCTGGTCGGGGATGCGGATACCGGCATCGGCGAAGAGCTGACGTACCTTGGGGGTCTTGGGCTCCCAGACCTGCTCGGTGTACTTGTCGAAGAACTCCCCCGACGCGTACTTGGACCGCTCGAAGCCCTTGAAGTGCGTACCCCGCTCGATCGCAATGCGATTCGACGCCCGCAGCGCATGGTAGAGCACTGTGTAGAAGTAGATGTTGGTGAAGTCGATGCCCTCTTCGGAGCCGTAGAAGATCCGTTCGCGGGCCAGATACCCGTGCAGGTTCATCTGCCCGAGCCCGATCGCGTGAGATTCGTTGTTGCCCTGCTCGATCGAGGGCACCGAGTAGATGTGGGTCTGGTCGCTGACCGCCGTCAGCGCCCGGATCGCCACCTCGATGGTCTGTGCGAAATCAGGCGAGTCCATGGTCTTGGCGATGTTCAGCGACCCCAGGTTGCACGAGATGTCTTTGCCCACTTTGGCGTACGAGAGATCCTCGTTGAACAGCGACGGCGTGGACACTTGCAGGATCTCCGAGCACAGGTTGGAGTGGGTGATCTTGCCTTCAATGGGATTAGCCCGGTTCACCGTGTCCTCGAACATGATGTACGGGTAGCCGGATTCGAACTGCAGCTCAGCCAGCGTCTGGAAGAATTCGCGCGCTTTGATTTTGGTCTTGCGGATGCGCGAGTCGTCGACCATTTCGTAGTACTTCTCGGTGACCGAGATGTCGGCGAACGGCAGCCCGTAGACGCGTTCGACGTCGTACGGCGAGAACAGGTACATGTCCTCGTTCTTCTTGGCCAGCTCGAAGGTGATGTCGGGAATCACCACGCCGAGGCTCAGGGTCTTGATCCGGATCTTCTCGTCGGCGTTTTCGCGTTTGGTGTCCAGGAAGCGATAGATGTCGGGGTGATGCGCGTGCAGGTATACCGCGCCGGCGCCTTGGCGCGCGCCGAGCTGGTTGGCGTAGGAGAACGAGTCCTCGAGCAGCTTCATGATCGGGATGACGCCCGAGCTCTGGTTCTCGATGTTCTTGATCGGCGCGCCGTGTTCACGAATGTTGCTCAGCAGCAACGCAACTCCCCCGCCGCGCTTGGACAGCTGCAGAGCGGAGTTGATGGAGCGCCCGATGGACTCCATGTTGTCTTCGATGCGAAGGAGGAAGCAGTTGTGCACGACCGTGCCGCGAATCGTGTAGGTGTGCGTGCCATCGACGTGAAGGTTGTACACCGTCGCCGGAACTTCGTGCGTACGCTTCAGTTCGCGGATTCCGTACACGTGCCGCCCATGCACAACCTGATAAGTCTTGCGCGACGACCCTTTTCGACCTAGGTAGTTGTGCAGGTTCTTGCCGACATCGAAAATGAACTCTTCATTCGTGCCGGGCAGCCCGGGGACGAATACCTGCCCCGTCACATTGCCTGCTTGATTGACGTACTGGCGGACGGTGGACACGATGCCGACTCGGCGCAGGAGGAGTTGTACCTGATCGACCAGTTCGGGGTTCACCAGGTCGAGCATCATCCCGCCGGTGGTGCAGCACCCGTCGCCGCGGAACAGCCCGTCCAAGAGTCCACGCTGGAACTCTTCGTCGGCTGTCAAGACGTCGTGGGACAACCGCTTTGTGTGATACGCCGTCCCAACCATGGAGAGGAACAGCGAGGCGACCACCATGCTGTTGCAGATCATGCGGACCGACTGGTCCGACACGCTGTGGTGGACAGCCAGGTCGGCCGCGAATACTCGTTTGAACGCCGCGCCCAACTCCTGTTGGTACTCGAGTTCGTGTGCGCCGAGCGTGAAGTGAATGCCGTTGGCGATCATGCCGTCTGAGCCTGACCGCTTGGAGACGTGTCCTTCGGCGATGTACCAACCAAGGATGAGGCCGAGGTCGTACGACTCCTCGACATAGCGGTTCACAGAGACAAAGCGCATGCGGTGACGCTGCTTGCTGCGGTGTTTCAAGTCGGAGTTGACCTTGCGGATGAGACCGTCGACCTCTTCGTACACCCCCGAGCCGACATACTTCATCAGGTCATAGATCCGCCGCTCGCGTCGCTGGAGCGGTGCCGCCGTCACGATGAAGTCGCTAGCCTGAACGTCTTTGGCAGCGAGCCAAACAAATCCGTTGAACGGATCGGCGCCGTCGCCTTCGATGAGCGTCTCGACTTCCCGCGTCGTCCACACGAGGATCGGATGCTCTGGAGTGCACCGGATGGGCTCTTTGTGCCCGAAGTGCGAAATCGACACCAGAGGTTGGTCGTTGGGATTCTCGACAACGGACTCGACAACGGAGAAGGACCCGTCGTGCGAGAGCACCCGGTCACCCGGCTGCAAAGACTCGATCGCCTTCGGACCTTCAGGTGTATCCACTGGCGTTCCGGCTGGGAAACACGAAACTGGCTCGCCGCGTTGCTTTTTGCCGGAATTGAGGAACGTCGGGGTGGCCGGCTGGAACCGGCCGTCGATGATCTCGTCGACCAGCTTCTCGGCCAGCCCCGTGTCCCCGGCCGCCAAAGTCAGCGCCACCATCACGACGCGGTCCTCGAAGCGCTCCAGGTAGCGCTTGCCGTCGAAGGTCTTGAGCGTGTAGGAGGTGTAGTACTTGAAGGCGCCGAGGAACGTCGGGAACCGAAACTTCTTGGCATAGGCCCGATCCAGCAGGCTCTTGACGAAGTTGCGCGAATACTGGTCGAGAACCTCACGCTCGTAATAGTTCTCGCGGATCAGGTAGTCGAGCTTCTCGTCCTGGTTGTGGAAGAAGACGGTGTTCTGGTTGACGTGCTGCAGGAAGTACTGGTGCGCGGCTTCGCGGTCCTTGTCGAACTGGATCTTGCCGTCGGCGTCGTACAGATTCAGCATCGCGTTCAGGGCGTGATAATCCGTCTCGCCCGGCAATGCGTGCCCGGCGGGCGTTACACGCTCTGCAGTTGCGGCGGTTGGGGGCACGTGTCGTCCTTCCAAAAGTCAGCCAGACCCGCACGGACGGCCTCTACGTCGTCCGGGGTTCCCATCAGTTCGAACCGGTACAGGTACGGAACGCCACACTTGCGGGACACCACATTGCCCGCATAGGCGAATTCGGCACCGAAGTTGTTGTTGCCCGCGGCGATGACCCCACGGATCAACGAGCGGTTGTGCTCGTTGTTCAAAAAGGCGATCACCTGCTTGGGGACGTAGCCGCCGTCGTTGATGTCCGGGGTGGCGCGGCCACCGCCGTAGGTCGGCAGCACCAGGACGTACGGCCTGTCCACCTCGATGCGGCCGTGCAGCGGTATCCGCGTGGCGGGAATGCCCAGCTTCTGCACGAAGCGGTGGGTGTTCTCCGACACCGACGAGAAATAGACCAGGCTGCACGACGGCACGGCAATCTCCTAGGCGGTCAGCGCGGCACCGGCAAGCGCCTTGATCCGGTCCGGCCGGAAGCCCGACCAGTGCTCGTTGCCGGCCACCACGACGGGAGCCTGCAGGTAGCCCAGCGCCATGACGTAGTCGCGCGCCTCGCTGTCAATCGAGATGTCGACCTTCTCGTACGGGATGCCCTCTTTGTCCAGCGCCTTGTAGGTGGCGTTGCACTGCACACATGCCGGCTTGGTGTAGACGGTGATGCTCATCGGCGGTACGGCTCCTCTGCTGGGAAGGGACTGGCAACTACTCGGTACTGCATGTGCGCTGTTGGTTCAGCAGACCGTCACGCCCCGGAATTCCCCTGTTCGCCGACCGCGTAGGCCGGCTCATTGATCCCTGCCCTGGCGGCCCGGCTGACCGGGTGAACCCGGGGCCTGTCGGTGTGCTGAAACACTACACCTAGTGGGTGACAATAAGAAGGGATACAACATCTTCTGAACAACATTCGTGAAATTCCCTGGTCGTAAGCCTGCGTCCCACCTCCTCATCGGCGTGTCGTAGATCACAATTCGGCCTCGTCGGCCCTACCCGGGGCATGCGGACACGTCTACCATCGGCCACCGACAGGCGACGCCCGGAAGCGGCCTTCCGGGCGTCGCTCAGCAAACGAATATTCAGCTCACTTCGGCGGCCAGTTTGCCGACCACGTCGCGCACATTGGCGGTGAGCTCGGCATGCTCGCTGGGATGCTTGCCGTCCAGCGACTTCAGCGGCACCGACAGCTTGATCGCCTCGACCACGCGAGGACCGGCGATGCCGAACGACTTGCGGGTCTCGTCGTGCGCCCACACCCCGCCATAGCGGCCCTGCGACCCGCCGATGACGGCCAGCGGCTTGCCTTTTAGCGCGCTGTTGCCGAAGGGCCGGGACAGCCAGTCGATCGCGTTCTTGATCACCGCGGGGATGGTGCCGTTGTATTCCGGGGTGACGACCAGGGCGGCGTCGGCCTCGGCCGCCGCGGCACGCAATGCGGTGACCCCCGCCGGCACGTCGGCCTCGTTGTCGATGTCCTCGTTGTAGAACGGCAGCTCGCCCAGTCCGTCGAAGACGGTCACCGCGACGCTGTCGGGGGCGACGTCCGCCGCCAACTGGGCGATCTGTCGATTGACCGAGGCTGCACGCAGGCTGCCCACCAAAGCCATGATCTTGATGTCCGGCACTTCGGGATTCCCTTCCGTTGTTGGTCTACATCCTTGCACGACCAAACCGGACCGTAGTCCGGTTTGTTCCGTCCGCGTTACAGTGCAGTGGTGAGCGTCGCCGATCGCTCGGGTGAGCTGCCCGTTTCCGCCCCGCAAGAACGCGGTGACGCGGCGCGCAACCGCGAACTATTGCTGCAGGCGGCGCGGCGGCTGATCGCCGAGCGGGGCGCCGACGCCGTCACGATGGACGACATCGCCGCCGCCGCCGGCGTCGGCAAGGGCACGGTCTTCCGCCGGTTCGGCAGCCGCGCCGGGCTGATGATGGTGCTGCTCGACGAGGACGAGAGGGCTAGCCAGCAGGCGTTCCTGTTCGGTCCGCCGCCACTGGGCCCGGATGCGCCGCCGCTGGATCGGCTGCTGGCCTTCGGCCGCGAGCGACTCTGCTTCGTGCACACCCACCACGCACTGCTCTCCGCGGCTAGCCACGAGGCCCGCTACAGTGCTCCCGCCGCGGTGCTGCACACCCATGTGCGGATTCTGCTGGAAACGGCTGGCACAACCGGAGACCTCGACGTCCAAACCGACGCGCTGCTCGCCCTGCTCGATGCCGACTACGTCGAGCACCAACTGCACCGCGGCCACACCCTGGACACGTTGGGCGACGCGTGGGAAAGCTTGGCGCGCAAGCTTTGCGGCGTATGACCTGGATCCTGCACGTCGACCTCGACCAGTTCCTGGCGTCGGTGGAACTGCGTCGGCACCCTGAATTGGCCGGGTTGCCAGTCATTGTCGGCGGCAGCGGCGATCCGACCGAACCGCGCAAGGTCGTCACCTGTGCCTCGTACGAGGCGCGCCAGTTCGGGGTGCACGCCGGTATGCCGCTGCGCACCGCCGCCCGCCAGTGCCCCGATGCCACGTTCCTGCCGTCGGATCCGGCCGCCTACGACGCCGCGTCCGAGCAGGTGATGGGGCTGCTGCGCGATCTCGGCCACCCGGTGGAGGTGTGGGGCTGGGACGAGGCATTCATAGGCGCCAGCGTCGAAGATCCGGTGGCACTGGCCGAACAGATTCGTGCCGTCGTCTCCAGTGAAACCGGGCTGTCCTGCTCGGTGGGGATCAGCAACAACAAACAGCGCGCCAAGGTGGCCACCGGCTTCGCCAAACCCGCCGGGATTTACCAACTCACCGACGCCAACTGGATGTCGGTGATGGGCGATGGGCCGGTCGACGCGCTGTGGGGAGTCGGACCGAAGACCGCGAAAAAGCTTGCCACCCTTGACATCACCACGGTCCGCCAGCTCGCGCAGTCCGATGCCGAGTTGCTCACCTCCACGTTCGGCCCGCGGACCGGACTGTGGCTGCTGTTGCTGGCCAACGGGGGCGGCGACGACGTCGTCAGCGCCGAGCCGTGGGTGCCACGCTCGCGCAGCCACGTCGTCACCTTCCCGCGCGATCTGACCGACCGAGACGAGATGGCCGCGGCGGTAATCGAATTGGCGCGGCGGACGTTGAGCGAGGTGGTCGCCGAGTCGCGGATCGTCATCCGCGTCGCCGTCACGGTGCGCACCGCGACGTTCTACACCCGTACCAAGATCCGCAAGCTGGACGCCCCCACGGTCAACGCCGACACCGTCGTCGCCGCCGCACTGTATGTGTTGAACCTGTTCGAGCTGGACCGCCCGGTTCGCCTGCTCGGCGTGCGACTGGAACTGCAGATGCCGCTAGCGTGACAACGCCTTTTGGCGCAGCGCCGTCGTGAAGAACACGTTGACCTGACGCATCGCCACGCTGTAGGGCCACCACGCCAGCCGCTTGAACGCATAGAGTGCACGGATGTCCGCCGAGGTGTAGATCAGGTAGCGGTTCTTGGCGACGCCGGCCAGGATCTTCTCGGCCGCCTTCTCCGGAGTGACGGCATGACCGCTGAAGCGGTTGATCCACCGCTGCACATTGGGGTCCTCGCGATCGACGCCGGCGATCTCGACGGTGTTGACCAACGGGGTGTTGACCGCGCCGGGCACCACCACCGACACCCCGATGCGATGCCGGGCCAGATCGAAACGAAGCACCTCCGACACCCCGCGCAGCCCGTATTTGCTTGCGCTGTAAGCGGCATGCCACGGCAGCGCGACCAGTCCGGCCGCCGACGACACGTTGACCAAATGGCCACCACGGCCGGCCGCGACCATCGGTGGGATGAACGTCTCGATGACGTGGATCGGGCCCATCAGGTTGATCGCGACCATCTTGCTCCACTGCTCGTGGCTGAGCTGGTCGACGGTTCCCCACGCCGACACCCCGGCGATGTTCATCACGATGTCCATGCTCGAGTGGCGGCTATGGATATCGGCGGCGAAGGAGGCGACCTGCTCGTAGTCGGCGATATCCAGTGCCCGGTGCTCGGGCACGTCGGCGCCCAGCGCGCGGGCGTCGGCCACGGTTTCCGCCAGACCCTCGGCGTTGCGGTCGGTCAGATACAGCTCGGCGCCCTGGGCGGCCAGCCGTAACGCCGTCGCGCGGCCGATGCCGCTGGCCGCACCGGTGAGAAAGCATTTCTTGCCCGCATAGGTCGTCGCCATGGCGGAGACGATAGCGCCGGTAACGTCAGCGGCCCGTCGACCCGCCCCACAAGGCATGCAGCCATAACTGCTCGAGCACGCGGATCCCGCGCTGCACATCGCCGTCGGGCCCCAGGTAGGCGCTGTCACCGGAGAGCATCTGCGCGGTGGTGACCGACAGCGTGCGGACCAGCGCCGGGATGTCGTCGCTGATCGGGTGCGCGGTACCGGCTTTCAGCTCGTCCTCGACGACGCCGATGATCTGCTCGATCACGCCATTGACCTGCTGATCGAGAAGCTCGCGGATCTCCGCATCGGTGTTGCGCGCGACGTTGCACGCCGACATCACCGGGTCGTTGTGGGCGTACACGGCGGCGGCGCTGCCGACCATCCGCTTGGCGAAGGCGGCCGGCGACTCGTCGGGCCCGCGCGGGGCGAAGTAGTGCGTGAGCTCTTCGAGCTCGTGGGTGGCCTCGGCCAGAATCTGGGCCAGCACAGAGTATTTCGAGTCGAAGTAGAAGTAGAAGCCCGATCGCGCGACCCCGGCGCGGTCGCTGATGGTGCTGACCGACAACTCGGCGAACGGCTTCTCTTCCAGCAGCTCGCGGACCGCCTGCACGATCGCCTGGCGCTGCCGGTCTCCGCGCTTGGTCGGGGCCGACAGCGCTGGAGCCTGGTCGGCGCGTCGCCGGGCGGTCGGCTGGGTGCTCACAGTTCGACCTTGCACCACACCAGAAGAAAACGAAACTTGACAGCCGTCAAGCCCGTCCTGAGGATGGGGTTTTAGTGACGGCGGCCACAATCTCCAAAAGGAGCGTCGATGGCGACCATCAGCACCCCGCACTACCTGCTCGACCAAGCCAAGCGCCGGTTGACGCCGTCGTTCAACAATTTTCCCGGCATGGCCGCCGTCGAGCGGAAACTGCGCAACACCGAGTTCCCGCCGAAAACGCTCGCCGATCCGCCGCCGGGCAGCGGGCTCAAGCCCGTGATGGGCGACGCCGGGCTGCCGATCCTCGGCCACATCATCGAGATGCTGCGCGGCGGGCCCGACTATCTGATGTTCCTGTACCACACCAGAGGGCCGCTGATATTCGGCGATTCGCCGGTCCTGCCGGGGGTCGCGGCGCTGGGCCCCGACGCCGCCCAAATCATCTACTCCAACCGCAACAAGGACTATTCCCAACAAGGTTGGGTTCCGGTGATCGGGCCGTTCTTTCACCGCGGCCTGATGCTGCTCGACTTCGAAGAGCACATGTTCCACCGGAGGATCCTGCAGGAAGCCTTCGTCCGCTCTCGCCTGGTCGGCTATGTCGAGCAGATGGATCAGGTTGTGTCCCAGGTTGTTTCGAACAACTGGGTGGCCAACGACGCGCGCTTCCTGCTTTACCCCGCGATGAAAGAGCTCACACTCGACATCGCCTCGATGGTGTTCATGGGCCACGAACCGGGCACCGACCGCGAGCTGGTCACCAAGGTGAACAAGGCCTTCACGATCACCACCCGCGCCGGCAACGCGATCATCCGCACTCCCGTGCCGCCGTTCACCTGGTGGCGTGGCCTCAAAGCCCGGCAACTGCTGGAGGATTACTTCGCCGCCCGCGTCAAGGAACGGCGCGGCAAAGAGGGCAACGACCTGCTGACGGTGCTGTGCCAGACCGAGGACGAGGACGGCAACAGCTTTTCCGACGAGGACATCGTCAACCACATGATCTTTTTGATGATGGCCGCCCACGACACCTCGACGTCGACCGCGACCACGATGGCCTACCACCTGGCCGCCCACCCCGAATGGCAGCAGCGCTGCCGCGACGAATCGGACCGCCTCGGCGACGGCCCGCTCGATATCGAATCGCTGGAGAAGCTGGAGTCGCTCGACTTGGTGATGAACGAGTCGATTCGGTTGGTGACGCCCGTGCAGTGGGCCATGCGCCAAACCGTGCGCTACACCGACCTGCTCGGCTACTACCTGCCCAAAGGCACCAACGTCATTGCCTACCCCGGGATGAACCATCGGCTGCCGGAGCTCTGGACGGATCCGATGAAGTTCGACCCGGAGCGATTCACCGAACCGCGCTGCGAGCACAAGCGGCACCGCTACGCGTTCACACCATTCGGCGGCGGCGCGCACAAGTGCATCGGAATGGTGTTCGGGCAGTTGGAGATCAAG
The DNA here is from genome assembly GCF_002101735.1 of Mycobacterium kyorinense. Classification (GTDB taxonomy): domain Bacteria; phylum Actinomycetota; class Actinomycetes; order Mycobacteriales; family Mycobacteriaceae; genus Mycobacterium; species Mycobacterium kyorinense. The sequence goes on from NZ_LQPE01000164.1 coordinate 46,250, forward strand.
ACGATCCTGCACCGGCTGCTGCGCCGCTACCGGCTGGAACTGCCGCGTCCCGAATACGAGGCGAAGTGGGATTACGCCGGCATGCCGGTGCCGGTCGACGGCATGCCGATCATGCTGCGTCCGCTGTAGCTTCGCGCGCCCACCCCTCAGCGCCGACTGTGCGGTTTCATACGCGACGCGCCGACGCGGGCGGATGAATTCGCACAGTCGGCCAGCGCCGTGGAAACTTGACAGCCGTCAAGTTTCGCCGTCAGGATGGGGTTCAGTGACGGCTGCCACAACCGGTAAGGAGCCTCGATGGCGACCATCAGCACCCCGCACTACCTGCTCGACCAGGCCAAGCGTCGCCTGACGCCCACGGTGAACACCATCCCCGGGCTGGGGATGATAGAGAAGCGGCTGCTGGAGGTCGACTGGAAGCCCAAGAAACTCGCCGAGCCGCCGCCGGGCAGTGGGTTAAAGCCGGTCATGGGCGATTCCGGGCTGCCGATCCTGGGCCACATCATCGAGTTGTTCCGCGAAGGCCCCGATTTCCCGCTGCACCTCTACCAGACCCGCGGGCCGGTCTGCTTTGCCGACTCGCCGATCCTGCCGTCGATCGTCGCGCTGGGTCCCGACGCCACCCAGGCCATCTTCTCCAACCGCAACAAGGACTTTTCGCAGAAGGGCTGGCACCCGGTGATCGGCCCGTTCTTCAACCGGGGCCTGATGATGCTCGACTTCGACGAGCATCTCTACCACCGACGCATCATGCAGGAGGCCTTCACCCGGCCCCGGCTGGCCGGTTACGTCGAGCACATCGACCGGGTGGCGACGGCGGTGGTGGCCGACTGGCCGACCAACGACGCACGCTTCCTGTTCCACCCGGCGATGAAGGAGCTCACCCTCGACATCGCCTCGATGGTGTTCATGGGCCACGAACCGGGCACCGACCACGAGCTGGTCACCAAGGTGAACAAGGCGTTCACCACGACGACCCGCGCCGGCGGCGCGATCATCCGCACCAGCGTCCCGCCGTTCAAGTGGTGGCAAGGACTTCGGGCCCGCAAGGTGCTCGAGGACTACTTCACCAAACGGGTCGCCGAGCGCCGCAACGCCGAGGGCAACGACATGCTCACGGTGCTGTGCCACACCGAGGACGAGGACGGCAACAGCTTCACCGACGAGGACATCGTCAACCACATGATCTTTTTGATGATGGCCGCCCACGACACCTCGACGTCGACGACCACGACGATGGCCTACAACCTCGCCGCCCACCCCGAATGGCAGGACCGCTGCCGCGACGAATCGGACCGCCTCGGTGACGGCCCGCTCGACATCGAGGCGCTCGAGAAGCTGGAGACGTTGGATCTGGTGATGGACGAGTCGCTGCGGCTGGTGACGCCGCTGCCGTTCAACATGCGCCAGACCCTGCGGGACACCGACCTGCTGGGCTACTACGTGCCGGCCGGCACCAATGTGGTGACCTGGCCGGGGATGAACCACTGGCTGCCCGAGCTGTGGACCGAACCGCGCAAGTTCGACCCGGAGCGGTTCACCGAACCGCGCAGCGAGCACAAGAAGCACCGCTACGCGTTCGCGCCGTTCGGCGGTGGGGCGCACAAGTGCATCGGGATGGTGTTCGGCCGGCTCGAGGTCAAGACCGTCGTGCACCGGCTGCTGCGCCGTTACCGGCTGGAGCTGCCGCGGCCCGGCTACCAGCCACGCTGGGACTACGGCGGCATGCCGATCCCGATGGACGGCATGCCGATCGTGCTGCGCCCGCTCTAACGGCTAGCCATACAGCCGGTTGGCGCAGGCGATGACCGCGCGCAACGCGGACTGCGTCGCGTCGTCCGACCAGCCCATCGCCCACTCGGCCCGGGTGCCGTCGCTGCCCCGGATGAACGTGGCAACGTTGTCGTCGGAGCGCAGTTGGTGGAATCGCAGCATTTCCACCGCAATGCCGTGCTTGTAGAGCATCTCGGTCAAGGCGGCGACCGGGCCCGTCGCGGTCGCCGTCACGGTCTCGATGGAGTCGCCGAAGCCGAGCGTGGCCCGAAAGGTGCGGGCCTGGGGTCCCAGCCGGGTGGCCGGCCGCTCGGCGTCGGCACATTCCCACTGGCCCAGCCGCACCGGGCCGGTGCTGGGTGCATAGGTGGCGGTGAAGCGGCTCCACGACATGGTCTCGGCGTCCTCCCGGAGTCCGCCCGGCAGCGAGACGGGCGCAACGTCGATGCAGGTCGTACGTGGTTCGGGGATTGCCATGTGCGGTCTTCTCTGGTCTCAAAGGGAGCGACCGACGGGTAGTAGCTTCCGACCCACAGCGGGGGGTCGGTCTTGGATCAGACCCCGCTGCGGGTACTGGCTACTACGAGAAGATGCTGCACGATCGCCGAGACTAGTCGCTGGCGCGGGACCGCTGCAAGTTCATTACACGGGCTGGCCGGACACCTCTTGGAGAGCCTCCCGCAGCAATCCGGCCACCGCGTCGGCGATGTCGTCGAGCCCGGGCTCCTTGGTCACGTCCACCATCAGCCGCGGGTCCATCGCGTCGACGATGATCGTCTCCGGCGCGTCCGGATCGCGGCGCACCACCACATTGCACGGCAGCAGCACCCCGATCTGCCGGAAGGCGTTGACGGCCTGATGGGCGAACTGCGGGTTGCAGGCGCCCAGGATCAGGTAGTCCTCCATGTCCTCGCCGAGCTTGGCTTTCAGCGTCGCCTTCACGTCGATTTCGCTGAGGACGCCAAATCCCTTCTGCGCCAGTGCTTCCCGGGTACGGGCGACCGCGTCGTCGAATGAGGTGTGCAGGGTGGTCGAGAGCGCGATGCTCATGGCCGACCCCTCTCTTCTCAGCCCAGTCGAAGGTAGGCCTGGATCGTCGTTGCGGTGGCGGTGGCGTGGGTGCGCACCAGGTCCGCGACCGTGTTGACCAGAAACAACCCACGGCCGGTGAGGGCGTCGGCGGTCGGCGCGCGGCGTCCGGCCAGCGGATCGTCGAGCCGACCCGCGTCGCTGGCCTCGCAGACGATATGGCCGTTGTACTGCCAGAAGGCCAGCCGGCAGACGCCTCCGGTGTGCTGCAGGCTGTTGGTGGCCAGCTCGGTGGCGATCAGCTGCAAGCTCGCGATGCCCTCGGGCGACAGACCCAGCCACCGCGCGTAGCGGGCGGCGAACGACCGCGCCGCGCTCAGATCTGCCAACTCTCGCACCGTGTAGGTGACGGCCATCGCGTCGCTGGGCAGCGGCAGGTTGTGGCGGGCCAGGGCGTCGTCGGGCGCATAGTCGGCGTTGTGGTCTGCCGTGCCGTCCCGCCATAGCAGCGGGTGGGTGCGACGCGCGTCGGCGAGAACATCCTGGTCGAGCCCGGCGGCGTCGTAGGGGCACAGCGCCGTCACCTCGCGGTCGGCGAAAAGCGTGTTGGCCAACGCCTCGTTCTCGACGCAGCCGGGGTATTCGTCGGCGCTGCGGCCGGGCCACACCGGCTCGCCGACCATGCGCACCCGCCGATCGCGGTGCTTCTCGGCGAAGGTGCTCATCGCGCCCATCGCGCGGGCGGGGTTGCGCCCGACGTCGGCCATGTCGGCCATCGTCATGTCCGCGCAGGCATCGCCCAATCCGTCGCGAAGCAAGCCCAGGTGCCCCGCGGGGGCGGCCACCAATACCGGCTCGCTGTTGCGCAATCCGTCGAGAATGAACGGCACTACCCCAGCGAGGTATTCGCGCTCGCCGCGGTAGAACAGCGCCGAGTGCATGAAGCCCGCCGAGTCGACGCGTGGCTGATGCACAATTGCCACCTCGATCGCGTTGCCGGGACCCCCAACGGGGCTGAGACTACCCGGCTCCCCTGCCGTGATAAACCGCTAAAGCCACCACGACGCCGCGGCATCCAAATGGCGTCGGAGTCGGTGGCGGGCCAGGCTGTCGTCGCCGTCGGCGATGGCCTCGATGATCCGCCGGTGCGCATGCTGCACGTCGGCGAAATCACTGTGGCTCGGCGGCGTCTGCTCGCTGGCGGACCACTGCCGGCGGAACAGCTCGACGAGGATCCGCAGGAACAAGTCCAGCACGGCGTTGCCGGCCAGCTGCGCCATCCCGCTGTGAAACAGGAACTCTTCCAGGCCGGCCTTGCGGAGGTCGTCGCCGGTTTCGTCGATGAGTTGTCGATGCGTGTTGAGAAAGCTCCGCACGTCGGGGGCGTCGTGCCTGCTGACAACCTTTGCGACGTTGTCGATTTCGATGGCATCGCGCACCAGGCGCAGGTCGTCGCGGCTGGGTTCGCGGTATTGCAAGTACAACGCGATGGTGTCAATGCTGGCCTGCGCCTGTGGTTTTCCCACCACCAGCCCGCCGCCGGGCCCGCGGCGCATTCGCGCGATCGCGTGGTATTCGAGCAGCCGCACTGCTTCGCGCAGCACCGAGCGGCTGACTCGATAGCGTTCCAGTAGCTGCACCTCGCTGCCGAGAATGGAGCCGACCTGCCAGCCGCCGGCGGCGATGTCGTCGCGGATCTCGGCCGCCAACACCTCGGCGCGCTTGGCCGGTGTGGCATCGGGGTTCGGTCTGCGCGGCCGACCGGGCTTGTGGTGTTGTCGCAGCCACGTCGTCACCGACTCGATGTGACGCTCGCTGAGCGTCTTGGCCCGCGCCGAGTCGCCGGCGGTGACGGCAGCGACGATCTCGGCGTGCTCTGCGCGGGTGCGGTCCAGCGCCTGGGCGTCCGCGCGCGAACCGCGGGCGAATTGCGCGGTCAGCCGCATCAGGATGTCGATAAACAGTTGCAGCGCGGGGTTTTTGGATTGCTCGGCCAGCGCCGTGTGGAATTCGCGCTGCGACGGCGTCGTCAGCACGGCGCGCAGCCGTCCGATGCCGGTCTCGTCGATCCGCTCGGCAGCCAGCACCGCCGCCAACGGTTCGAGCAGCAGACGCGCCTGCAGCAGAACGTCGATCGTGGTGCCCTGGTACTCGAGGTAGATGACGACAGCTTTGGTTGCCGCGGCGGCGTCCGGCTCGCAAACCAGCAGTCCCCCGCCGGGTCCGCGGCGCATGCGCGCGACCTGGTGGTGTTCGACCAGGCGCACGGCTTCGCGCAGTACCGACCGGCTGACCTGGTAGCGCTGTTGAAGTGCCTGCTCGGATCCCAGCGATTCGCCGATCGGCCAGCCGCGGCGAATGATGTCCGCCTCGATGCGCCGGGCGATCTGGGCGGCCCGCTTGTCGGGGCGCAGCTGCGCATTCAATTGCGCAGCACCCCAACGGTTCTCAGCATGTCAGCAGCATGCAGCCAGCGATCGGGCCGCCACCCGCGGCGACGACCGCGACCTGCGGGCGGCGCGGCACCTGCCGCTCACCCGCCTGACCGCGCAGCTGCAGGCAGGCTTCGTGCAGCACCCAATAGCCGTGCATGCGTCCGGCCGACAGTTGGCCGCCGTAGGTGTTCAGCGGCAGCACGCCGTCGAGGGCGATCCGCTCGGCGCCCTCGACAAACGGGCCGGCCTCTCCGTCACCGCAGATGCCCAATGCTTCCAGCCACGCCAGCGTGAGAAACGTGAAGCCGTCGTACAACTCGGCGATCTCGATATCGGCCGGCGCCAGGTATGTCCGCGACCACATCTGCGCCGCTGCGTCGGTAGCCGCCATCTTCGGGTAGTCGGGCCGGTGGAACCAGCCACCGGCACCGTCGGACCCGCCGATGGCCTCCACAGCGACCGGCGGCTGCGGGCAGTCGCTGGCGTATTCCGCGGCCGAAACCACCACCGCGATCGACCCGTCGACCGGGACGTCGCAATCCAGCAGCCCGAACGGCGAGGAGACCGGCCGCGCGGCCAGGTAGTCGGCCATGGTGAGCGGTTCGCGGTACACCGCAAGCGGATTCAGCGCGGCGTTGCGCCGGCTGTTGATCGCCAGCCAGCCTAGCTGCTCCTTGGTGGTCCCGTAGAGGTGCATGTGCCGGCGGCAGTGCATCGCCAGCCAGTTCGCAGCTGAATAGGCATGCGCGGCAAGGAGTTCGACGACGTCGTCCATTCCGCCGATGCTCGGCTGTTCGCCCTGCGCATTGGCCGGCACTGAGCCACCGATCATCTGGACCGTTCGATAGACCAGCACATGGCGGGCCTGTTTGTCCGCGACCGCCTGACAGGCCGACATCACCGGTGTCAGCAGGCCGGCGGCGCCGAACCCGGATTTGTAGTCGACTGCGTCGATGCCGAGCGCGGCGGCGACTTCGGGCACCGGGGTATCGCCCAGACTGGCGACGCCATCGATGTCGTCGGCGCGCAGTCCGGCATCGGCGATGGCGGCGCGCACCGCCTCGCAAGTGAGTGCCAGGCCGGGAATGCCGGTGCGACGGCCGATTCGGGAGATACCGATTCCCGACAGGATCGCGTGCTTCTCGAAGTGTCGGCTTGGCACCAAAAGAGTGTACTGTATTGCGGGTGTCGGACCGGAGGTTACTCGTCGAGCATTGCGACGAATGCGCCCGCTGGGTGCACCCCCCGGCCGGCACGTGCCCCGATTGCGGCGGCCCGCTGGCCGCCCGGCCGGTATCCGGACGCGGCACGGTGTTCACCTACACGGTCAACTACCACCCGTACAACCCCGATGTGCCGACCCCGTACGTGATCGCGATCGTCGAGCTGGACGAGCCGGCAGGGCTTCGGGTGGCCGCCAATATCGTTGACTGCGAACCCGATTCGGTGCACTGCGGAATGCCGGTCGAGGTGCGGTTCCAAGCGCGAGCAGACAGAGAATCGCACGCGCCGGGCCATTTTGATGCGAGTCTGCGTCTGCTCGCGGTGCCAACGCCTATTTGATCAGCGGGTCGCGCGGCATGCCGAGAATCCGCTCGGCGATCTGGTTGCGGGTGACCTCCGAGGTGCCGCCGGCAATGGCCATCCCACGCGCACCCATCAGCATGCGGCTGACCAGTCCGGCCGGCCCGTCGGCCAACGCGATCTCGGGTCCCAGCAGCGCCGCGCCGATCGCGGCCCCCTCGCCCATGTGCTCGGCCAGCGTGAGTTTGGTGATGTTGCCTTCGGGCCCCGGGCCCGCTCCCTCGATGCTGCGCGCGGCGCGGCGCAGGTTCAGCAGCCGCAGCGCGTGTTCGCCGGCGAGGAAGGCGCCGACGCGAACCGTCGCGCCCGCCAACCGATCTCCGCGCTGCTGGGCCAGCCCCACGAGTTGCGCGCCGACGCCCTGGTAGTACGACGTGCCGCCGCCGATGCTCACCCGCTCGTTGCCCAGCGTCGCCCGGGCCACCGTCCATCCGGTGTTGGGTTCGCCGACGACATCCTCGTCGGGAACGAACACGTCGTTGAAGAACACCTCGTTGAAGTCGGAGCCGCCGGTGATCTGGCGCAGCGGCCGCACCTCGACGCCGGGCGCCTTCATGTCGACGATCACCGTGGTGATGCCGGCATGCTTGGGCGCGTCCCGGTCAGTGCGCACCGTCGCCAGGCCGCGACGGCAATAGTGGGCGCCGCTGGTCCACACCTTCTGCCCGTTGATCTTCCAGCCGCCGTCGACGCGAGTAGCCCGGGTCTTGATGCCCGCCGCGTCCGATCCGGCATCGGGCTCGGAGAAGAGCTGGCACCAGATCTCCTCTTGACGCAGTGCCTTCTCGACGAATCTCTCGATCTGCGAAGGGGTTCCGTGCTGGATGAGCGTCAGGATGACCCATCCGGTGATCTGGTAGTCCGGTCGCTTGATGCCCGCCGCGGCGAACTCCTGCTCGATCACCAGTTGCTCGACGGCGTCGGCGGCCAGACCCCACGGCTTGGGCCAGTGCGGCATCACGTACCCGGTAGCGATCAGCCGGTCCAGTTGCCCCTTTTTGTCCAGCGCGGCGATCTCGGCGACATCGGCACGCACCCGGGCGCGCAGTTCTTCGGCCTCCGGCGGTAGGTCAAGGCTGTTGGCCCGGGTGACCCCGGCCGCGGTGCGGTCGAAGACGTCCTGGGCGGGCGCGTCGCCGCCGAACAGCGCCCGGGCGGCCAGCGCACGGCGCAGATGCAGGTGCGCGTCGTGCTCCCAGGTGAACCCGATGCCGCCGTGCACCTGGATGTTCAGCTCGGCGTTGCGCGCGTAGGCCGGGAACGCCAGCGTGGCGGCGACGGCCGCCGCCAGCCGGAACTGCTCCTCGTCTTCGCCCGCTGCCCGCGAGGCGTCCCATACCGCGGCGGTCGCCGACTCTGCGCCCACCAGCATGTTGGCGCAATGATGTTTCACCGCTTGGAAAGTGGCGATGGTGCGGCCGAATTGCTGGCGCACTTTGGCATAGTCGACCGCGGCGTCGACGCAGTCCGACGCGCCGCCGACCGCCTCGGCGGCCAACAGTGTGCGGGCCCGGGCCAGCGCGGATTCCCGGGCGCCCGGCAGGATGTCGTCGTCGCTGACGCGGACGTTGCGCAGCGTCACCCGCCCCGAGCGCCGGGTCGGGTCGAGGTTGTCGGGCACCTCGACCGTCACGCCGTCGCGGCCGCGGTCCAGCAGCAGTACGTCGTCGCCCGCGGCGATCAGCAACAGCTCGGCGAGCCCGGCGCCCAACACGATTCCGGCGTCGCCGTCGGCGACTCCGCCGTCGACCCGCACGTCACCGCCGAGGCCGACACCGGCCGTGACGGTGCCGTCGATCAGCCCGGGCAGCAGCCGCCGCTTCTGCGCGTCGGTGCCGTCCTTGGCGACGACGGCCGACGTGATCACCGTCGGCACGAACGGTCCCGGCGCCACGGCGCGGCCGAGCTCTTCGATCACCACGACGAGTTCGGGTAGGCCGTATCCCGAGCCGCCATGCTCCTCGCCGATATGTAGGCCGAGCCAGCCGAGTTCGACGAGATCCTGCCAGAACGGTGGGCGTGACTCGTCGGGCGAATCAAGAAGTGAGCGCGCCGCCCAGCGCGCCTTCTGCGAGGTCAAGAATGCGCGGGCCACCTCGGCGAGTTCGCGATGGTCGTCGGTCAATGCGATACCCATCAGGGGGCCTCCTCGTCGATGTGCGCCGACTAAAGAGTGTACTTAATCCAGGCCGGGCCGCGAGACAGAAGCCAGGGCTGTGAGCCAGCGCAGGAGCACGACCCTGGCGTCTGTCTCGCGGCCAATCCTCTACTTGGGCGCGAACCGCTGCCCGGCGTCCAGGCGCAGGCACTGCCCGTTGAGCATCGGGTTGTCCACGATGGCCGCGACCAGCTTGGCGTATTCCTCCGGGCGGCCCAGCCTCTTCGGGAAAGCCGCGTCCTTGGTCAGCGCGATGGCGTAGTCGTCGGGAATGCCTTTGGTGAGCCCGGTCGCGAACAGGCTGGGCGCAATCGCGAGCACGCGGATGCCCATCGAGCCGAGGTCGCGCGCCATCGTCAGGCACATGCCGGCGATGCCCGCTTTGGCCGCGGTGTAGGCGACTTGGCCGATCTGGCCTTCGAACGCCGCGATCGAGGCGGTGTTGATGATGACGCCGCGCTCTTCGTCTTCGGGTTCGTTCTTGGCCATGTGCGCGGCCGCCAGCCGGCTGATGTTGAACGTGGCGATGAGATTGAGATCGATGACCGATTGGAAGGATTCGAGGTCGTGCGGGCCGGACTTGGACAGCGTCCGCTTGGCGATACCGCCGCCGGCCGTCGTGACCACCACGTGCAGGCCGCCGAGAGCGTCGACCGCGGCCTGCAGCGTCTCCTCGGTGCCGGCGAAGTCGGTCACGTCGACCGGGTAGAACGTGCCGCCTCCTTTGAGGCCCGCGGCCACGTCCTTGCCGTCGGAGCCCTCGCGGTCGAGTACCGCGACGCTTGCCCCGCGCTCGGCCAGCAGTTCGGCGGTCGCGCGCCCCATGCCCGACGCGCCGCCGATGACGACGACCTTCTTGCCGTTGATCTCCATTCAAACCTCCTTGTTTGACCCGTTGCCACAGCACGCTATCGCGAGGGCCCAGGGACTTGTCGGCCAGGCATGTCAAGCTGAGCTGTGCTGCTGATCGACGTGGCGACAACCTCGGCCGACGTGGGCGGCGCTTCGGCGCGGCGGGCCAAGATCGCTCGGATCGCCGAGCTACTGGCCCAGCTCAAGTCCCAACCCCAACTGGTCGGCATCGTCGTCTCATGGCTTTCGGGTGAGCTGCCGCAACGCCAAATCGGTGTCGGCTGGGCCAGTTTGCGTTCGCTGCCCGCTGCCGCCAAGCACCCGAGCCTGACCGTCGCCGACGTCGACGCCACCTTCTCGGCGATACGTGCGATCTCGGGAACGGGATCACAGGCGCGCCGCGCTACCGTCGTCGCGGACCTGTTCGCTGCCGCCACCGAGACCGAGCAGACGTTTCTTCACAAGTTGCTGACGGGCGAGCTGCGCCAGGGCGCGCTGGCCGGCGTGATGGCCGACGCCGTCGCCCAGGCCGCGCAACTTCCGGGCGCCGCGGTGCGGCGCGCGGCGATGCTCGGCGGAGACCTGCCCGCCGTGGCCGCCGCAGCACTGACCGGCGGCGAGGCGGCGCTGGATTCGTTCACGCTGCGGGTGGGCCAGCCGGTGGGTCCGATGCTGGCGCAGACTGCGGCCAGCGTTGCCGATGCACTCGAAAGACTCGGCGGCACAGCGGTTTTCGAAGCAAAGCTGGATGGTGCGCGGGTGCAGATTCATCGGGCCGGCGACCAGGTCACCATCTACACCCGTAGCCTCGACGACGTCACCGCCCGGCTGCCCGAGGTGGTCGAGGCGACGCTGGCGCTGCCGGTCACCGACCTCATCGCCGACGCGGAGGCCATCGCCCTGCGGCCCGACAACCGGCCGCAGCCCTTTCAGGTCACCGGGTCGCGGTTCGGGCGATCGGTCGACGTCGCGGCGGCTCGCGCGGCGCACGAGTTGTCGGTGTTCTACTTCGACGTCTTGCACCGCGACGGTGTCGACCTGCTCGACGCGCCGACCACCGAGCGCATCGAGGTGCTCGACGACCTCGTGCCCGCGCACAACCGGGTCGATCGGCTGATCACGGACGACCCGGCGGCCGCGGCGGACTTCCTGGACGCGACGTTGGCTGCCGGGCATGAAGGGGTGATGGCCAAGTCGCCGACGGCGCCGTACGAGGCGGGGCGCCGCGGCGCCGGCTGGCTCAAGGTCAAACCGGTGCACACCCTCGACCTGGTGGTGCTGGCCGTCGAGTGGGGATCGGGACGGCGCAGCGGCAAGCTGTCGAATATCCACCTGGGCGCCCGCGATCCGGTGAGCGGCGGCTTTGTGATGCTGGGCAAAACGTTCAAGGGCATGACCGACGCCATGCTGGACTGGCAGACCGCGCGATTCCGGGAACTGGCGGTCGGCAGCACCGATGGTTACGTCGTGCGATTGCGGCCCGAGCAGGTGGTCGAGATCGCGTTCGACGGGCTGCAGCGCTCGTCACGCTATCCCGGTGGGCTTGCGCTGCGGTTCGCCCGGGTGCTGCGCTACCGCGACGACAAGGGCCCCGCCGAGGCCGACACCATCGACACCGTGCGCGCCCTCTACGACCAAAACGGCTGAGCCGGGCACGTTTTCATAGCCGGCGCACAGGTTCGGCTCATCAGGTAGAAAGTCTGGACCGGTGTGATCGGAGACCGGTCGACACTGTGCCGGGCCCAAATGACGGGCTTGGTGGCCGATCCCTAGCAGAATGCCCTTAGAAGGACGACCGGACGCAGACACGATTGCCCTGGTTTCCGTAACGACCCGAGCGAAAGGCCCAGGTGTTCACCCGCGAACCGCAGTCGGACGTCGCGCAGTGCGACACCGCCACCCTCCGCGAGCGGCGGCTGATCCTGGTCCGGCGCGCGGCCGTCATGGTGTGGGCCCTCGTCGTGGTGTATCGGACCCTGACGGCCGGCCTGGCCTTCAACCGCGAGCTGCTGCTGCTCTACATCGCCACCGGGCTGATCGCGGCAAGCATCGGCCGCCCTCGCCAGGTGCTCGCCGTCGTCCGGGACTGGCTGCCGTTCGCGCTCGTGCTGTTGCTGTACGACCTCAGCCGGGGTGCGGCGGGCCTGGTCGGCGCACCGACGCTGTGGCAGTTCCAGCCCGCGGCCGACCGCTGGCTGTTCTTCGGCACCGAGCCGACGTTGTGGTTGCAGGAACATCTCAAAATGCCGCAGCCGCCCTGGTGGGAGGTGGTCATCAGCGGCGTCTACATGTCGTTCTTCGTGCTGCCGTACGTGGTCGCCGGCGTGCTCTGGCTGCGCAACCGCGACGACTGGGCCGCGTTCGTCCGGCGGTTCGTCGCGTTGTCGTTCGCGTCGCTGATCGGCTACGTGCTGATGCCCTCGGCGCCGCCGTGGGCCGCGGCCCGCTGCACCGCGCACGACGTCGCCGGTGGTCCGTCCAACCCGCCGTGCATGTTCCGCAGCCCCGCCGGTGTGCCCGACGGCGGGCTGCTGGGCGCGATGCACACCCACCAGCCCGGGGCTCATCCGTTTGTCGAGCGCATCTCCACCCGCGGGTGGGGCACCCTGCACCTGCAGTCGGCGGGCGCGTTGGTGGACTCCGGACAGGCCAGCGTGAACCTGGTGGCGGCCATCCCGTCGCTGCACGCCGGGCTGTCGGCGATGGTCGCGGTGTTCCTGTGGCGGCGCGTCAAGGCGCAATGGCGTCCGCTGCTGGTCACCTACGTGCTGGTGATGGCCTTCACGCTGGTGTACTCGGCCGAGCACTACGTCATCGACATCCTGCTGGGCTGGGCGCTGGCCGCGATCGTGATGCTGGTGGTCGGCCGTCTGGAGTCGTGGTGGTCGAGACGGCGTTCAGCCGACCTCGTCGAGCCAGCGGGCGATCTCCGCGGCGGCCTCGCCGTAGAAAGTGCGGTAGACGCGGTCGGCGACGTAGCCGATGTGTGGGGTGGCGACGACGTTGTCGAGGGATCGCAGCGGATGGTCGGCCGGCAGCGGCTCGGTGTCGAAGACGTCGAGCCCGGCGCCCGCGAGCCGGTGGGAGCGCAACGCGTCGATCAGCGCCGCCTCGTCGACGATCGGGCCGCGCGAGGTGTTGACTAGCAACGCCGTCGGCTTCATCAGCCCCAACTCGGCAGCGCCCACCAGCCCGCGGCTGCGCTCGCCGAGCACCAGGTGGATGGTCAGCACGTCGGCACGGCCGAACAACTCCTCTTTGCCCACGTAGGTGGCACCGGCCTGCGCGGCGGCCTCAGGGGTCAGGTTGGTGCTCCACGCGATGACGTCCATGCCGAAGGCTGCCCCGACTCGCGCCACCCGACGGCCGATCCGGCCCAGCCCGAGCACACCCAGCACCGCCCCGCCCAGCTGACGGCCGACCGACGTCTGCCAGCCGCCGGCGCGCACCGAGAGAGTTTCGTCGAGGATCCGGCGGGCGGCCGCCAGGATCAGCGCCCACGTCAACTCGACCGTGGACTCGATGTAGCCGCCGGTCGTGCTGACGTGGATACCGCGTTCTCTGGCCGCCGCGACGTCGATGGCTGCGTTGAACGGGCCGGTGGATGCGATCATCTTCAGCTGGTGCAAGCGCTCGATGATGCTGCGCGGCAAGGGTGTTCGCTCCCGCATCACGCACACCACGTCGAACGGCGCCAACCGTTCGACGACGGCGTCGTGATCGGCAACGTGATCAGTGAAGACGGTGATGTCGGCACGCGCGGCCACATGCGACCAGTCGGCCATGTTCAGCGCGACGTTCTGGTAGTCGTCGAGGATCGCGACCTTCACGATGCCATCCAGTGTTCGCCGAAGGCACTGCCCGCGGCGGGCTCGTTGACGCCAAAGACGAAGGGCGCGAACACAACTTCGCGGCCGTCGGGATCGCGGTAGATGACCGCTCCCGTCGCCGCCCAATACGGGTGCGAGTCCACGGGCTGCATCCCCGCCGCGCGCAGCCGGGCCGTCGCGCGATGTTGCGCGGCGGCGTCGGGAAAGTACAGGCACAGCTGCTCGTGGCTGTCGACCGGGAGGGGCTCGGTGGCTTCGACGATTTCGAAGGTGACGGCGGTCCCGGGCAGTCCGAACACCGCGCCCGTGCTGCCGTAGCTGTCCTTGAAGGTCGCGCACAGCGGCAACCCGACGAGGTCGCGGTAGAACCGGACGGTTTCGTCGAAGTGTGTTGAGCGACGGGCGAAGCGGACGGCACCGATCGGGGCCAGCTCCTCGGGCCAGCCCGCCGCGGCCGGGGTGAAGGTGTTCATGGCGTGGACGGTAGGACCTCAACCCTAGTTCAGGTCAAGTGTGCTCAGCGCAGCTGTTGCACGCGGATCATGTTGCCCGCGGGATCGCGGAGGGCGAAGTCGCGCACCCCGTACGGCTGCTCGATCGGCTCCTGCACGATCTCGACGTCGCCGGACTGCAGCTGGTCGAAGACGCCATCGAGGTCCTTGGCGGCCAACAGCAGCATGCCGTAGTTGCCCTTGGCCATCATCTCGGCGATGACCCGGCGCTCTTCGTCGGTGAGGCCCGGGGTGGCTGCCGGCGGGTACAGGACAATGGACGTGTCGGGCTGGTTCGGAGGGCCGAGCGTGATCCAGCGCATCGTGCCGCTGCCGACGTCGAGGCGGACCTCGAAATCGAGGGCGTCGCGATAGAACGCCAGGGATTCTTCCGGGTCGTCGTGCGGGAGGAAGCTCGAGTGAATAGTAATGTCCATGGCGCTCACGCTAGGTGCAGCGCGGTAATTGGGGCTTCTCGATTCCTGATCGGTCTGGTCACCTGCTTCTCGATGCACGACGGCATCCCCTCGCTCACCGCAGCTGTGCGTTGCCGATAAGTGCTGGGCGGCATGCCAACCAGCTCGGTGAAGCGGGTACTGAACGTGCCCAGCGACGAGCAGCCGACGGCGAAACATACTTCGGTGACGGACAGATCGCCGCGACGCAACAGCGCCATCGCCCGCTCGATGCGACGGGTCATCAAATACGAATAGGGCGACTCGCCGTAGGCGAGCTTGAACTGACGGCTGAGGTGTCCAGCCGACATGTTCACCCCACGGGCGAGCGCCTCGACGTTCAGCGGCTGCCCGTATTCGCGGTCGATTCGGTCCCGGACGCGACGCAACAGCTTGAGGTCACGCAGGCGCTGCTCCTCGGCGGGTGTGCGGGCCACACGCGGATGGTACGTCGCACCACGGCCGCCGCCACGGCACTGCACTCCACTACTGCGGCATCTACGCGCCGGCGAGTTCGATGCGTCGGCGGCTGTGCTCGACGAATATGGTTGGGCGCCAGCGGTATCGCTTTACCAGTAGTGGCGATGCGCAGGCGGAGCCACGGCATCGAAAGCGTCAACGTCGCCGGCGTGCCACCCTTTCAGCGCCGCCCGCAGATCGCGGCGATCGCTGTGGCGTGCTGCGCGGTGCTCGGCGCGATGTTGAGGCCCGGCATGACACATCCAGCATGAGCAAACATTGATGCCGGTGAAGTGAAACTCCCAACGACATTGGGTGATCCGAAACGCGTCAGCTCGATCGGGCAGATCGCAAGCGGCGTGGCCGGCAGTGTGGCGTGGCTTCGCGGCGAGATCACCTCGGGCGATTTTCACCCAGAATGGCGCATGGGCGTCGGTACGTGACACAAGGTCCTCCGGGAGGTCAGGCGCGCTAGCCTGCGCAACCCGGATGGGACGCAAACTAGCGCGACGGTCTCTCCCGTCGCGCAAACGGCGCAGTCATATCGTCAACCTCGTGGCTCGATACCGAAATTCCGCTGCTCGTGCCACAACAAGCCACCCGGCTCGTGACGCCCGAGGCTGTAGCCGTACCCCCACAGCGCATGATCGGATTGATACCAGTCATCCGAACCTGGATCTGCGGTGCACACATAAGGATTCCGGTCCGGTTCCCCACGATGGGCAGCTGTGCGCCCTTCACAAAAGGGACAATCGTCATGATTGTCGATGTTCTCGGCAGTCCGATCGGTGATCCGCACCTTTCGGCCGTCCGGCAACTCGAAGTACTCCACGACGGCATCGTGGCACACGCGACCGACACGATTGCGGAGGTAAGCGCAAACCGCGTGCAGGCTATGCCGGTAGTCGACTGTTACCTCAAGGCACGGCTGAGTGCATTGAAGCGACACAAGAGGCGCCGAACCCGTGACAGCCACGCAAAATGCCAAACCAGCAGATATTTGTATCCGTTTGTAATACAATCAGGCATGTGGCCGACGAGTTATTCGACCTGGATCAGCTCGACGAGGAGGATCCGTTCGAGATCGACGCTCAAGCCGCCCACCTGTTCAAGCACCCACGCCTGGGCATCGAGGACATCCGCGAAGTCTGGGCTTCTGACCCGATTTTCTACCCCGCCAGACCACCCGCCCACTGGCTGATGGTCGCCGAAGTGGACGGCACTGTCCTGATGGTGCCTCTCGCTCCCGCCCGCGACGGCAACCCGCGACGATGTCGCCCGATTGGCTGCTACCGAGCCTCCAAACACCTCGCTGACCGATACCGGAGAGACAGATGAACAACCCTATGACCCCCGACGAGGAATACGAGTTCTACGCCCGGCCCGAAAACCAGGAACCCCAGGGACCGGGGCGCCGCCGGCTGACCGCTACCGTGCCCGTTCGCTTCCCACCCGAGCTCCTGGAGCGGGTGCGTGCCGCGGCAGCGGCAGACGACCGCTCCGTCTCGTCGTGGATTCGGCGCGCTGTCGAGCACGAGCTGCGCCATTCCGCGTAGACGCCGGACCCGAGGTCAACGGATTACCGATCCGTTGGCATCCATCCCGCCCGAAGGGATACGGCACCGTCGGCGGACCAAACATTAACCGCGGCATGGTGTTTCGACATGATCTGACCAATTGACCGGGCGGCATGCGAACGCCGCCTCTTTCTCCATTGAAGCAAGAGTGGAGCTAAGGGGACTCGAACCCCTGACCCCCACACTGCCAGTGTGGTGCGCTACCAGCTGCGCCATAGCCCCAAGTCGTGCCCATCGAAGCTACACCACCAGCAACTTGCGTTCAAAGTCGCTGATCAGCGCTCTAGCGTGTCGGGTCGAATTCGCGCAGCGCGACGGGCTGCTTGCCGGTGGTGATCTGCTCGGCAAGCAGTCGACCGGTGGCCGGCCCGTGTGTCATGCCCCACATGCCGTGCCCTCCGGCGACGAAGACGCCGCCAGACACCTGCCCCACCAGCGGACGGCCGTCGGGGGTCAGCGGGCGTGGCCCCACCCATTCCTCGCTGCGTTCCTCCCAGCGGACCCCGTCGAAGTATGGCCGCGCCGCCTCGGCGATGGCGTCGACCCGCGCGGCGGACACCGGCGCGTCCGGATCCCGCAACTCCATGGTCCCGGTGACGCGCAGTTTGCCGTTCAGCGGCGTGCATGCCACCCGCGCATCGGGGAGGTGGACCGGGCCGAGAACCGGTCGGTCCACCGGCACGGTGAACGAGTAGCCGCGCCCGGCCTGCACGGGCACCCGAACCCAGCGACCGACGAGCCGCGACAGCCAGGCGCCGGTCGCGATCACCGCCACGCCGGCGGTCAACCGCGAACCGCTGCCCGTCGGCAAGGTGACACTGTCGCCGTCGGCCGCCACGTCGGTGACTTCCTCGGGGAGCAGTGTCGCGCCGCGTTCGACGACCGCGCGGCCCAGGGCCTGCACGAAACGTCCCGGATCGAGGTATCGCTGACCCTTGACCTGGACGCCGACTGAAGCCGCATCCGATGCCAGCGGAACCTGTTCGCGCACTGCCGCGCCCGTCAACTCGGTGATCGTGGCGCTGTGCCCGCCGGCATCCTGGAAGCGCTGCAGCTCGTCGAGCAACTCGTCGGCGTCACGCGAAGTTCGGAACAGCGCGGTGACGGGCGCGTCGTTGAGCGGCGCGTCGACGCCGTTGGACACCAACACGTCGTAGGCGTCGAGGCATTCTTGGCTCAGCGAAAGGTTCGCGCGCACCGCTCGTGCCCAGGACGAGCTGCGGCAATTGGCCGCGAAGCGCATCAGAAACCGCCACAGCGAAGGGTCGGCGCTCAACGAAATACGCAGGGGTGCATCGTGTTTCGGTAGCGAGCGCAGCCCGTAGCGCAGAATTCGCGGCTCGTTGAGCGGAATCGTCAGTGCGGGGGCGATATAGCCGGCGTTGCCCCACGAGGCGCCGGCGGCCACACCGACGCGGTCGACCACCGTGACGTCCACGCCGCGCTCTTGGAGAAACCACGCCGTCGACAACCCCACAATGCCGGCACCCACCACGATCGCCGAGTGCGGCCGTCCGTCACTCATCACAAAGTCCATGGTGCGGCACCGCGGTTTTCAGGCGAGATCCTCCGCGGTGCCCGCTTCCCACTCGTCGGGCATCGCCAGCTGGTCCATGGCCCGGGTCTCCGGGGCAAGCATCCAGCCCACCGCCGCGACCAGCAGGATGATCCCGCTGATCGCAAAACCCCATCCGAAGCTCAGGTATTCGGCGATCTGGCCGACCGCCAGCGAGCCGACGATGGCGCCGAAGTCGGCCATCATCTGAAACGTCGCCACTGCGGTGCCGGCGCGCGCCGTGCTGCCCAGGATGTCGGCGATCGCGGCCTGCTGCGGCGACGCGAATACGCCGGAGGCCGCGCCGGCCAGGCCTGCCACCACCAGGAAGACCGGCACCGACGTCGTCGCACCCAGCCAGACGGTCGTCGCACCGCACGCGATGAGTCCACCGATCAGCAAATGACGCCGGCCGATCCTGTCGGACAGATGCCCACTGGGCAGCACGACGACCAGATTGCCCAGGGCGAAGATCGCCAACGCCAGACCCGCCATCCGCGGGCCGCGGCCCAACACATCCGAAATGAACAGCGGTACCAACGCGATCCGCAGCCCGAATACCGACCAACCGGTCGCGAAGTTGGACGCCAGCGCCGCGCGGTACGCGCGGTGCCGAAGCGCCGCGCGCACGGTCACCGTCGAGCGGTTCTGCTCCACCGGCGCGGCCAGCGTCGACTGCCGCAAGGTGTAGGCCACCGCCAGCGCAGTGATCAGCACCGCCCCGCCATAGATGAGGAACGGCGCCGCCAAGCCAAGACCCGCAGTCAGACTGCCCACCACCGGCCCGCCAACCGAGCCGATCAAAAACGATGTGGCGAACAGGCCGGCGACCCGGCCACGCGCGTCCTCCGGACTGATCCGGATCATCAGCCCGAGCGCGCAAATGAAGAACATCGTCGACCCGATGCCGCCGATCGCACGCAATAGCAGCAGCTGCCAATAATTTTGGGCGAACGCACACATGCCAGTGGCCACCGACACAATCAGGAGCCCGGCCACGTACACTCGATGCTCGCCCAGCTTTTGCACCAGCAGCCCGCTGGGCGGCGCGAAGCACAGCCGCGTCAGCGAAAACACGGTGACCGCAAACGTCACCGCGCCGATGCTGACCCCGAAGGTGCGCGCGTAGGCGGGCAGCACCGGCGACACCACCCCGTAGCCCAGCGCGGCGACCGCGTTCGCCGCGATCAGCGCCCAGGCCGCTCGCGGCAGCTGCGTCCGCTGGCGCTGAGCGACGAAGATCACCCGATGACTTTATCCACCACTTCCTGGGCGGCCCGCTGAACTTCGGCCAAATGCTTTGGCCCGCGGAACGACTCGGCGTAGATCTTGTAGACGTCCTCGGTGCCCGACGGCCGCGCAGCAAACCATGCGCTCTTGGTTGTCACCTTCAAACCGCCCAGCGGCGCGCCGTTGCCGGGTGCTGTCGTCAGCTTTGCCGTGATCGGTTCTCCGGCCAGCTCGGTGGCGGCCACCTGGTCTGCCGTTAGCTTGGCTAACCGGGCCTTCTGGTCACGGTCGGCGGGTGCGTCGACGCGGGCATACGCCGGCTCCCCGTATTTGCCGGCCAACTCCCGGTACCGCTGCGACGGCGTGGCCCCGGTGACCGCCAGGATTTCGGCGGCCAGCAACGCGAGGATGATGCCGTCCTTGTCGGTGGTCCACACCGAGCCGTCGCGGCGCAGAAACGACGCGCCGGCCGACTCTTCGCCACCGAAACCGATGCTGCCGCCGAGCAGCCCGTCGACGAACCACTTGAAACCGACCGGCACCTCGACCAGCTCGCGGCCGATGCCGTCGACCACCCGGTCGATGATCGACGAGCTGACCACGGTCTTGCCGACGGCGATGCTGGCGGGCCAGGCCGGCCGGTGCGTGTAGAGATAGTCGATGGCCACTGCCAGGTAGTGGTTGGGGTTCAGCAGCCCCTGGTCGGGGGTCACGATGCCGTGCCGGTCAGCGTCGGCGTCGTTGCCGGTGGCTACGTCGTAGCGGTCGCGGTGAGCGATCAGCGACGCCATCGCGTCCGGCGAGCTGCAATCCATCCGGATCTTGCCGTCGGTGTCGAGCGTCATGAACCGCCACGTCGCGTCGACCAGCGGGTTGACCACGGTCAGATCCAAGCTATGCCGCTCGGCGATCACACCCCAGTAGTCGACGCTGGCGCCGCCGAGCGGATCCGCCCCGATCCGTACCCCGGCATCGCGAATCGCGTTGATATCGACCACGTTTCGCAGGTCGTCCACGTAGGCGTCGAGATAGTCGTGGCGAAACGTGGTCTGCAGCGCCCGTCGTAAAGGCATCCTTTTCACCGCCGACAACCCGTCGCGCAGAATCTCGTTGGCGCGGTTGGCAATCGCGGTGGTGACGTCGGTGTCGGCTGGGCCGCCGTGCGGCGGGTTGTACTTGAAACCGCCGTCGCGTGGTGGATTGTGCGACGGTGTGACGACGATCCCGTCGGCCAGGCCGTCGGCGCGGCCGCGGTTGTAGTTGAGGATGGCGTGACTGATCGCCGGTGTCGGCGTATACCGGTCGGCCGCGTCGATCATGGCCACCACGTCGTTGGCGGCCAGCACCTCGACCGCCGACACCCACGCCGGCTCGGACAGCGCATGCGTGTCGCGGCCGATGAACAACGGGCCGGTGGTGCCCGCCGCGGCACGGTACTCGACGATGGCCTGGGTGATCGCCACGATATGCGGCTCGTTGAACGCCCCGTCGAGCGCAGAGCCCCGGTGGCCCGATGTGCCGAACGCCACCTGCTGCGCGACGTCGTCGGGGTCCGGTTCGATCGTGTAGTACGCGGTCACCAGGTGTGGCAGATCGACGAGGTCCTCGGGCTGGGCCGGCTGACCGGCACGCGGGTTTGCCACCATGTCACCAATTCTGCCGACCGCCCGCATAGCCTGTCGTGCGGCGACCCGCCGCGCCCGGCTCTGCCGCGCTTGCGATCGCCGCTGAGTCGATGGCGGCGACCCGCCGCGCCCGGCTCTGCCGCGCTTGCGATCGCCGCTACGCTGCTGGGATGCCTGGTCGCGACTACCGCGAGTTGGCCGCCGTCTTCATCGGCGGCGCATTGGGCGCCGCCGCCCGCGTAGGACTAAACAGCCTGGCCGGGCCCGATCCGACGCGCTGGCCGTGGCCGACGTTCACGGCCAACATCGTCGGCGCGTTCTTGGTGGGCTACTTCACCACCCGGTTGCTGGAGCGGCTGCCGCTGTCGAGCTATCGCCGTCCGCTGCTTGGCACCGGGCTGTGCGGCGGGCTGACCACGTTTTCCACCATGCAGGTCGAAACGCTGGAGATGATCGAACACCACCGATACGGCCTGGCCCTCGGCTACATCGGTGCCAGCATCGCGGCGGGGTTGCTCGCGGTGTATCTAGCCACCGCCGCGGTGCGACGAGTGCGGGTGCGCTGATGCTGATCTGGATCGGCGTGCTGCTGGCCGGCGGCATCGGATCGGTGCTGCGTTTTGTCGTCGACGGGGCGGTGGGCCGCCGGGCGGCGCGGTCGTTTCCATTCGGGACGTTGACGGTCAACATCAGCGGCGCGGCGCTGCTGGGCCTGGTCGGCGGTCTGGCGCTAAACCGGCATGCCGCGCTGCTGGCAGATACCGCGTTCATCGGCTCCTACACCACGTTTTCCACCTGGATGCTGGAAACGCAGCGGCTTGGCGAGGAACGTCAGATTTGGTTCGCCGTCGCGAATATCGTCGTGAGCATGGTGCTCGGCATGGCGGCGGCGCTGCTCGGCCAGTTGATCGCGGGCCGGTTATGAGCCAGCCGTGTTTGAAGCTGACCACCTACTTCGGTGAGCGCCAGCGCGCGGTGAATGGCGCTGCGGGGCAACGGTTTCTGGCCGACGCGATGCTCGACCTGTACGGCAACCGGGAAGTTGCCACCAGCGTGATGTTGCGCGGCATCGCCAGCTTCGGCATACGCCATGTGCTGCGCACCGACGAATCGCTGAGCCTGTCCGAAGATCCGCCAGTGGCCATCGCCGCCGTCGACGTCGAGTCCAAGATCAGCAGTCTGGTCGACGACGTGGTCGCGATGACTGGTCGCGGTCTGATGACCCTGGAGCGGGCGCGCCTGGTCGGCGGCGAGTTCACCACCGACGTACACGACACCCTCAAGCTCACCGTCTATGTCGGCCGCCAGGAACGTATCGGCGGGGCGCCGGCGTTCCGCGCGGTGTGTGATCTGCTGTACCGCCAGGGATTTGCCGGGGCCGGAGTGTTTCTCGGCGCCGACGGCACCGCGCACGGGAAGCGTTACCGGGCCCGGTTTTTCAGCCGCAATGTCAACGTTCCGCTGATGATCATCTCGATCGGGACCGCGGCTCAAGTTTCGGCGGCGGTCGCCGAACTCAGCGACGCGATGCCCAACCCATTGCTGACGGTCGAGCGGGTGCGACTGTGCAAACGCGACGGGCAATTGTTGACTCGACCGCATCGCCTGCCCGCGACCGACAAGCATGGCCGGCCGCTGTGGCAAAAGATCATGGTGCACACCAGCGAGGCCACCGGGCACGGCGGTGTGCCGATTCACCGTGCCCTGGTCCGCCAGCTGCTCGAGTCGGGGACGGCCCGCGGCGCCACCGTGCTGCGCGGCATCTGGGGATTCCACGGCGACCATGAACCACACGGCGACAAGCTGTTTCAGTTGGTGCGCCAAGTGCCCGTCGTCACGATCATCATCGACACGCCGGAGTGGATCGTGCGCAGTTTCGACATCGTCGACGAGCTGACGGCCGAGCACGGGATGGTCACCAGCGAGATGGTGCCAGCGGTGTTGTCGATCGATGGGTCGGGTCGCGACGGCGACGCCGATCTGGCCCAGTACGACTACTGAATCACCGCCGTTTGAGGAGCTTCGCCAACACCGCAGCTTGACTGCCCTCGACGTCGCGGGTCGCGGTCACCAGCGTCACGGGCTCACGCTTGGCCAGCTTGCGGAGTTCGTCCAGTGCGTCGTTGCCTTGCAATTCTTTCTCATACCGCTTGGCGAACTCGTCGAAGCGCTCCGGCTTGTGCCCGTACCACTCGCGCAGTTCCTTCGAAGGTGCGACGTCCTTGTACCAGGTGCCGACCCGCGGGTCGTTCTTGCGGAATCCGCGTGGCCATACCCGGTCCACCAGGATGCGATGACCCTCGTCGGGCCCTGGGTCGTCGTAGACGCGGGCGATTTGGATGCGGCTCTTGGCCATACGAGCCAGGCTAACGCCGGTAAGCGGAAGTGGCGGTAATAGAAATAAACGTTGTGTATCCTGTAACGTTACGGGTTACAATCATGCAGTGATCCAGTCGTTCGGCGACAAAGACACCGAGAGACTGTTCCACGGACGCCGGATCGCCAAGTTCGGTCCTGACCTCGCCAAGCGAGCATTAGAGAAACTGCTGATGGTCAATGCGGCGAACGTCCTGAACGACCTCAGGGTGCCACCGGGAAACCGCCTCGAACTGCTCGCCGGCAACCGCAAAGGCCAACACAGCATCCGGATAAATGACCAATACCGCATCTGCTTCATCTGGACGCCGGCAGGACCGGAACAGGTGGAGATCACCGACTACCACTAGGAGGACAACTTGAGAGACATTCCACCAATCCACCCTGGGCATATCCTCGCCGATCAATATCTCGCCGAGCTGGGCCTCTCACAGCGGAAACTGGCAGAGCTTCTTGACGTGCCCCCGCGGCGCGTCAACCAAATCATCAAGGGCGAACGAGCTATCACCCCGGACACGTCGCTCCGCCTCGGAAAACTGTTCGGCCAGTCCGACACGTTCTGGCTGAACCTGCAAAAGCACTACGAGATCGAGATTGCCCGCGAGACTTCCGATCTGAGTCGAGTGCAAGTCTTGA
The DNA here is from genome assembly GCF_002101735.1 of Mycobacterium kyorinense. GTDB lineage: Bacteria > Actinomycetota > Actinomycetes > Mycobacteriales > Mycobacteriaceae > Mycobacterium > Mycobacterium kyorinense. The sequence continues at coordinate 70,315 of NZ_LQPE01000164.1, forward strand.
AGGACGTCGGCTAGCGGAAGAAGTAGATGCGCCCCTACGACGACGAATGTGGCGCCTCGTCTGACATTGCGGTCCGCCGCGTCGCGCCCCAGAGCCCGACGGCGATGCCGATCACCGCGCCGCCCAGACCGACGAGCTGTGAGTGCTTCATCTCGCGATGAACACTCAGCCCGCCGAGCAGGTCGGCGGCGTCGGCACCGCTGGACGCCAGGAACCAGCCGCGGGTGTTCTTGCCGCGCAGCGCGGCCGTCGCCAGCATCCCGCCGATCAAGGCGTCGCGGTAACCCATCGACCGCAACAGCAACTGCGCCGTCGGCGTCGGTACCTCCGGATCGCCCCAGAGCCGGTTTGCCCTGAGCGGATCGACGAGAAAATGCACGCCGGAAGCGAATCGGATGCTGCCCGCAACCAGCGCGGCCCGATCGATCGCCATGCGACTCAACGCGCCCCGCGCACCAACCGGCCGGGGCGCGCGCCGGTGTCGACGCCGTCGCGGCGCGTCACCAACCCGTTGACAATCGTGGCGCTGTAGCCCGACGCACCCTGCATCAACCGGTGACCGCCGGCCGGCAAGTCATAGGCCATCCGCGGCGCATGCAGCGTCAGCGCATCCATGTCGATCACGTTGAGGTCGGCCTTCTTTCCGATCTCGATCACCCCGCGATCGGAGAGCCCGAACAGTTGTGCCGTGTCGTGAGACTGCTTGCGAATGACGTACTCCAGCGGCAGCTTCTCCCCGCGTCGACGATCGCGCGCCCAGTGCGTCAGCAGGAAGGTGGGATACGACGCGTCGCAGATCATGCTGCAGTGCGCGCCCCCGTCGGACAACCCCAGGACACCGGCGGGGTGGGTCAGCATCTCGCGGATCGCGTCATGGTTGCCGTCGGCGTAGTTGAACAGTGGCAGCATCAGCATGGCGCCGGCGTCGGCCTCCAGCATCAGGTCGTACATCGTGACGAGCGGATCCTCACCGCGGTGCCGGGCGATCGCGGCGACGGTCCGGTCGGGCGTCGGCTCGTAGTCGGGTGGCTCGCCGAGCGGATAGAGCCGGTCGACCGAGTGCTGCGCGAAGGCAAACATGGCGTCGAACAACACATTTGGGTCGGGCGGTATGTCATCCTCGCTCAAGATGGCGGCGCGCACCGCGGGTTCGGCCAGCCGCGCGGCGAGCTCTTCACGGCTGCACTCGGCCTTCAACCGCTGATACGTCGGGCGATGGCTGAAGGCGTGGTGACCGGGAAACCCGAGCAGCATCCCGAACGGGCGCGCCGCGATCTGCGGATGCAGGCGACTGCCCTCGTCGTGGGCGGCCGCCGAGATGTCGAGCTGCTCGCGCCACAGGTTAGGGTCGGCGTCGACTTGGATCAGCGCAAAACTCAACGCCACGTCGATCTCGGCGCCCAGGCGTCGCATCCATTCCATTTCCTTCTTCGGCGCCACAATGTCCTCCCCCGCCGCGCCCTGGGGAGCGAGCTCGAACACCGCCCCGCCGCCGGCCGCCATCGCACGGCCGAGGGCGAACAGCTCCTCTTCGGCGGCGAACGTTCCGGGGACGGGTTCGCCGTCCATCGCGCGATGGGCAAGCGTGCGCGACGACGAGAATCCCAGTGCGCCGGCCTCCACCGCTTCCTGCACGAGCCGGCTCATTGCCGCGATGTCCTCCGGGGTTGCGGGTTCGTTGCGGGCGCCGCGCTCCCCCATCACATACGCGCGGACGGTCCCGTGCGCGATCTGGCTTCCGACGTCGACGGCAAGCTCCCGTTTGCCGATCACGTCGAGGTATTCCGCGTAGCTTTCCCAGCCCCACGTAATGCCTTCGGACAGCGCGGTTCCCGGAATGTCTTCGACGCCCTCCATCAGCTCGATGAGCCATTGCTCACGCCCGGGCTGCACCGGCGCGAACCCGACACCGCAGTTGCCCATGACGACGGTGGTCACGCCGTGCGTGCTGGAGGGTTCCAGAAGGTCGTCCCAGCTGACCTGACCGTCGTAGTGGGTGTGGATGTCGACGAACCCCGGCGCGACGATCTTGCCGGTGGCGTCGATGGTCTCGGCGGCCTCGCCCTGCAACGGCGGGTCGCCCGGCCCGCGGCGGCGAACTTCGACGATTTTGCCGTCCTTGACCGCCACGTCGGCGTCGAACCGCTCTGCCCCGGTGCCGTCCACGACGGTGCCGCCAGTGATCTTGAGGTCGAACACGATTACTCCCTTGTCTGCCCCCGCCAGCCGCTACAGTGAGCAATGTAACACCGTTACAGACGCTGCGGGAGGGCTTCGATGACGACACAAGCAACCCGTGCCCGGCGGGAGGACGCGATTGGCCCGCCGCCGAGGCGGCCCACCAGGGTGCCGGCTGAGCGGTACTACTCGCCGGCCTTCGCGCAGCTCGAGACGGAGCGGATGTGGCCGAAGGTGTGGCAGGTCGCCTGCACGGTGGACCACGTCGCCGAACCCGGCGACTACTTCGAATACCGTTGCGGCCCTTACTCCGTGCTCGTTGTCCGCGGCGACGACGGGGAGCTTCGCGCATTCCAGAACGTCTGCCGCCACCGCGGCAACTCGCTGTGCGTCGGCGCTGGTTCGGACCTGCGGGAACTGCGCTGCGGCTACCACGGCTGGACATGGGACCTGGGTGGCACGCTCAAGCGCGTGCCGAACCGCAAGGGGTTCGGCGCACTGCAGATGTCGGAGTTCCCACTGATCGCGGCGCGCGTCGACACGTGGGAGCGACTGGTGTTCGTCAACCTCGACGTCGACGCGATGCCGTTGACCGACTACCTGGAGGCGGTGCCGGGCGACATCGCGTGGTGCGGGCTCGGCGACTTCCGCTGCTACGCCACCATGACCATCGACGTCGACGCGAATTGGAAGACGATCGCCGACGGCTTCAGCGAGACCTACCACATCCGGACCTTGCACCCCGAGCTGCACCGCTGCGTCGACGACGTCCATGCGCCGCAGGTGATTTGGGGTCACACCGGCAAGTCCGAGCAGTTTTACGGTGTACCGAGCCCGCATCTCAAACAATCGCTGACCGACGAGGATGTGTGGGACGCGTATGTCACCACCCAGGGCGCGTTGATGGGTGTTGCGGAAGGCACTCCGTTCCCGAGCGACGAGCTCAAACCCGGGCAGTCGGTGACCGACGTGATCGCCGAGCGCACAAGGACTTTCGCTACCGGGCGCGGCGTCGACCTGAGTTGGGCCACTACCGATCAGGTGATGCGGCTGCACCAGTACAACGTCTTTCCGAACATGACGCTGCTGACCAACGCCGATCATCTGACGGTGATGACGGCGCTGCCGGGACCGGATCCCGCCCATGGCGCAATGGTGATGATGCTGTGGACACGGATGCCGCCCGGCGCTCCGCGAAGCAAGCCCGTCGACGTTCGGATGGCGGCGGGCGAGGCCGAGCCGGGTTTGGTGATGACCCAAGACGTCGCGGTGTTGGCCGGACTTCAGCGCGGCCTGCACCAGCCGGGCTTCACGCACTTGGTGCTGTCCAACGAGGAACGTCGGGTAATCAACATGCACCGCAACCTCGAGCGCTATCTCGACCTCCCGGAATCCGACCGCATCACCGGGGGCGAACCCGCGTGACACCCCGAGCAGTCACCGCTGACGTAATCCTCGACACCGCGGCCCGCCTGATCGAGCTGGACGGCGTGGAGGCATTCAGCATGCGCGGTCTCGCGCAGCAACTCGGAGTTGCGGTCACCTCGATCTACTGGCATGTCGGGGGCCGCGACAAACTCTTCGACAGCCTGGTCGACCGCTTGCTGAGCCAGATGGCGAACCTGCCCATCGAGGGCGACTCCCCCGTCGATCGCATTGCTTCCCTTGCCCGTTCGCAACGAAGGGCGCTGATCGATCGACAGCACCTTCTGCGGATCGCCCATGAACAAGACCGGACTCCGCAGCTGTTCCTGCCGATTCAAAAGACATTGGCTGGGCTGTTGGCGGAGCTGGGTGTGAGAGGAACGGACGCAGCGCTGGTTCTGAGAGCGGTGCAGGTGCACGTCATTTCCTCTGCGGTGATGCAGTTCTCGGCCGTGCGCGGTCCCAAGCACGAGGAGGAGGACCCCTCGCTGTGGTCTGACGACTGGCCCGATCGAGAGCTCGTCGAAGCGCTGCAATCCCCGACCGACTACGACGCGGTTTTCGAATACGGGCTGGGTGCATTACTGAGTACGTTGCGGACCTGATTTTGTTACCATCGCGCCGTGTCTGTTTCGAGGCGCGACGTCCTCAAATGCGCTTGCGCCGCACCGGTTCTATTGAGCCTGCCGGTCAATGCTCCGAAGGCGTCGGCCGCCACCATGCGGCTGATCGATTTTTCGGAGCACATCGTCGCACCGGACCAGATCAAGGCGGCTGGCTTCGACGGGGCATTGGTCTATGTGGCCGAATCGCGGCCGGGCGCAGACTTCGATTTCAAGCCCGTCACCCGCGAGTACGCGGATGGGCTACGCGCCGCGGGTCTGCAAATCGTCAGCTGCTATCAGTACGGCAAGCCCGGCTGGCCTACCCCGTCGGACTTCACCAGGGGGCACGACGGCGGTGTGGCCGACGCTCAGACAGCAATGCGACTGCATGCTGCTGCCGGGGGTCCGAATTCGGCGCCGATCTTCTTCAGCATCGACGAGGATATCGACCTTGCCACCTGGAATTCCGTTGCTGTCAACTGGTTTCGAGGAATCAACTCGGTGCTGGGAGTGGAGCGCACAGGCATCTACGGGCATTCGCGAGCCTGCGGATGGGCGATCAAAGACAACGTAATAGGACACTCGACCACAGCAGGCCACCGGTGGGCGTGGCAGACGATCGGGTGGTCTGCCGGTCAGCGCGAGCCTGCCGCGGTGCTATATCAGGTTGTGGTCAATACCCCGTCGAACCCGGGCGTGCTCGTGGGCGGTACGCACGTGGACGTGGACGAGGTCCTCGCGGCCGATTTCGGGCAGTGGGACTTGCATCGTTAGTCGTATGCTCGCCTGCATGAGCAGGCTCGCGGCGGACGCGCCCGTCCTGATGCGCGTGGACGGCCCGGTGGCCCGCCTGACCCTCAATCGGCCGGAGAAACGCAACGCGCTGAGCCTCGAGCTCATGGAAGAGCTGATGGCCACCCTGCACCGGCTCGGCGTCGATCCGGCTGTGCGGGTGATCGTGGTCGACGCGGTCGGCCCGGCGTTCTCCGCGGGCCATGACTTGGCGGAGATGGTCGGGCAGGACGTGCCGTTCTACCAACGACTGTTTGACGTTTGCACCGAGCTCATGGAAACGATTCACCGTCTGCCCCAACCGGTGATCGCCAAGGTGGAGGGAATGGCGACCGCGGCGGGATGTCAGCTGGTCGCGGCCTGCGACCTCGCGCTGGCTGCGCACGGCGCCCGTTTCGCCACCCCGGGAGTCAAGATCGGTCTGTTCTGTTCGACTCCGATGGTGCCGTTGTCGCGGGCAATCGGCCGCAAACGTGCGCTGGAGATGTTGCTTACCGGGCAGCCGATTACCGCTGAGACCGCGCTCGATTGGGGCCTGGTGAACCGGGTCGTCCCGGCCGAAGCGCTCGAAGAAGAACTGGGCGCCATCGTCGACGCCATCGTGGCTTCCAGCCCGCTGACCGTGGGGCTCGGCAAGGAAACGTTCTACGCACAGATCGAGCTCGACGAGCACCGGGCCTACGACCTGACGAAGGCCGTCATGGCAATGAATGCCGGCGCCGACGATGCTCAGGAGGGCATGTGCGCGTTCCTCGAAAAGCGGCCGGCGACGTGGCGTCGGCGTTAGCGGGTCAGGACACCTTTACTCGATCTTGACCGTGTGTTGAATCGCCTCACCGACGATCGTTAAGTGAGTACGCTTCATGCGGTGGAGCTGGGGGTTTTGGGGCCTCTCCAGGTCCGGCGAGACGGCGCCCCGGTCACGATCCCGGGCGCCAAACCGCGCGCCATCCTCACGATGCTCGGGCTGCACGGCGGTTCGGTGGTGTCGACCGAAACGCTGGTCGAACTTCTATGGGGCGACGACCCCCCGCGCACCGCCGCCAAGGCGCTCCAGACCCACATCTCTGCGCTGCGTCGCACGCTGGGCGATGGCTTCGTTGTGACGCAAGGAATGGGCTGGATCCTCAATGTGGCCGAGACCGATGCCTCACGCTACAAGCGGGTCGCCAAGATGGCCCGAGACGCCGCGGCCGCAGGCGACATCACCCAAGCCGCGGTCGCCTTCGAGGAGGCGCTGGCCCTCTGGCGCGGAACCCCCGAACTGCCCGATAGCCGCCGCGGAATAGCGGAGAAGACACGCTGGATCGAGGGCCATGCCGCGCTGGTCGAGGATCGCGCCGATGCGCTGCTGGCGACGGGCCGGGCGGCGGAGATCGTGGGCGAGCTCGAGGCAGCGGTCGCCGAAGCGCCACTGCGCGAACGGCGGTGGGGCCAGCTGATGCTCGCGCTTTATCGCGCCGGCCGACAGGGCGAAGCCCTGGGCGCGTATCAGCGGGCACGGTCGCTGCTCGCCGAGGAGCTGGGTGTCGATCCCGGGCCGGAGCTTCGCCGGCTCGAGGCCGCGATCGTCGCCCAGGACGCCGCATTGGATATGCCTGTGGCACAGCACGTTTCGTCGGTGACGCGTGCCGTGACATTTCTGCTGACCGACATCGAAGGGTCGACCGTCGCCTGGGAGACCGACGCCGATGCGATGGCGGTGGCGCTCGCCCGCCACGACGAGCTCGTCGAACAGGTCGTCACGTCGCGCGGCGGAAGGCTGATCAAGACGCGCGGAGAGGGCGATGCCACGTTCTCGGTCTTCGAGCGGCCGTCGGCGGCGGCCGCTGCGGCAATCGAGCTGCAGGACGCAATCGTTCACGAGCCGTGGGCACTTCGCGAGCCGATGCGCATTCGTGTCGCCTTGCACACCGGCGAAGCCGAGCTACGCGACGGCGACTACTTCGGTCGGGCGGTCAACCGTGCCGCGCGCCTGCGCTCGCTGGCGACGGGCGGGCAGATCCTGTGTTCGGGTGCGACCGCCGAGCTCGTCATCGACTCGCTGCCCGACGATGTCGTGCTGGCCGACCTTGGGGTGCGTCAGCTCAAAAACCTGGCGCGCCCGGAGCATGTTTTCGAGCTGCGGCTCGAAACCGCCGAGGCGCCAGCGGAGACAAGCGATGTTCCTCTCGAGAGACCCAGCCTCCCAACGGTATTGACGGGGCCCGGGCCGTTCGTCGGGCGCGGCCCTGAGCTCGAACGACTCGTGTCCGCGTGGCAAACGGTGCTCGGGGGTGGCATGCATGCGGTGCTGATCGCCGGCGAGCCGGGTGTAGGCAAGACGCGGTTGGCCGGCGAATGGTCGCGGCAGGCCTACCAGCAAGGCGCGGTCGTGCTGTACGGCCGTTGCGACGAGGATCTCGGTGCGCCGTATCAGCCCTTCGCCGAGGCCCTGCGCGCGCTCGTGCCGTGCCTCGGCGCCAGTGGGTTGCGGGGGCTGCGCGGCGTCGAAGCACTGCTTGCCCTGGTTCCGGGGCTGACCGATGTGCTGCCCGATCTCACGGCGCCGCCGCGCGCCGACCCGGACACCGAACGCTACGCACTGTTCGACGCCGTCGTCGCACTGTTGGAACTCGCTTCGGCGAGCGCGCCCGTCGTGCTGATCCTCGACGACCTGCACTGGGCGGCCAAGCCGACACTGCTGTTGTTGCGCCATCTGCTGCGTTTTGGCGAGCACGCGCGCGTGCAGGTCGTCGGCACGTACCGCAGCACCGACCTCGACCGCTCGCATCCGTTGGCGGCGATGCTTGCCGACCTACACCGCGACAGCACCGCCAATCGTCTTGCGCTCGGCGGCCTCGACGAGGATGACGTGACCACGTATGTCGCCGAGGCGGGCTACGACGACGAAAAGCTCGCCCGGGCGTTGGCGTCGGTCACCGGTGGGAATCCGTTCTTCCTCATCGAGGCGCTACGGCATGTGGACGAAAGCGGCGGGGTGTGGGATCCGAGCACGTTGCCGCAAGGTGTGCGGGAAGCGGTGAGCCGTAGGCTTTCTCGGCTTCCGGCGGAGACGAACAAGGCGCTTGCGGCGGCGGCGGTCGTCGGGAGCAGGTTCTCCCTCGATCTTGTCGAGCGGGTGGTCGAGCAGGACTTGGTGGACGCCTTCGACGAGGCGTGCCATGCGGGCATCGTCATCGAAGAGCCCGGCGGCCGATACCGGTTCAACCACGCCATCGTCCGACAGTCGCTGCTGGCCGAGCTGGCGTCGGTGCGGCGCATGCGACTACATCAACGCATAGCCGCGGCGTTGGAGACCCAGCCCGGCGCAGACGACGAGCTGCTGGCCGAACTGGCGTATCACTATTTCGAATGTGCGTGGGCGGGCAACGCGGCCAAGGCCGTCGAATACTCTCGGCGGGCGGCCGATCAGGCGATGGCACGGCTGGCCTATGAAGGTGCGGCCGACCTTTACGACCGGGCCTTGCACGCGCTGGAGGAGATTGACGACGAGCTGCCTGACCGCGACGATCAGGTCGCAGAGTTGCTAGTCGCGCGTTGCGAAGCGCTGCTGGCAGCTGGTGATGTGGTATCAGCGGCCGATGCAGTGTCGAAACTACAAGCGGCAACGCATGGTTCGGCCCGGCTGGCGGCGTGGGCGACGTGCTTCGACGGGCAGCTGTCGATGCTGATCCACCCCGAGCGATTGGACGAGGTCGAGGTCGCATTGGCCGGCGCCGCCGAAAAGCTTGCCGAATTAGGCGATGCCGCAGGCGAAGCCAAGGCCCACACCGTTCGGGCGGGGTGCCTTGCCCGGCTCGGGCGGATCGGCGACTGCGAAGTCGCCCTGGACGACGCCCTGACCGCGGCGCGGCGCGCGCAGGAACATCGCCGGGTGAACGCCGTTCTGGCGAATGCGCCGCTTGCGGCGCTGTGGGGACCCAACCCGGTTCCGCGCGCGGGCGGGCGATGTCTGGACGTAGTGCGGCTGCTGCGAATCACGACCGACTCTCCTGCGGTCGAGGCGACGTCGACGCGGTGCCAAGCGGTGTTGGAGGCCTTCCGCGGGCGTGCTGCGGCGGCACGTCGGATGATCGAATCGGCGCGGCGCACTGTTACTGAGCTTGGTTTACGCCATGCATTGCTGGAAGTTGAGCAGTTCGCCGGGATTGTCGAGCTAGTTGTCGACGATCCGGCTGCGGCCGAGGGGCATTTGCGCAAGGCGTACAAAGGTTTTCGTCGGATGGGCCTGGACGCGGACACCGCGGAGACGGCCGCGTTGCTGGGTCGGGCTTGCCTTGCTCTCGGTCGAGACGTGGAGGCCGACGAATTGTGTTCGGAGAGTGAGCGGCTCGCGGGACACGCGCTGAAGGCGTCAATCGCGTGGCGGACGCTTCGGGCGCGGCTGCTGTCTCGTCGCGAGGATCACGACGAGGCCCGACGAGTCGCCGAGGCCGCCGTCGCCTTGGCGGAGCGCACCGACGCATTGGTCGATCACGGCGATGCATGTCTGACACTGGCAGTGGTTTTGGGTGCTGCAGGCGACCATGCTGCGGCGCGCGCTGCGGCTGAGCGGGCGGCGGATCTTTACGAGCGGAAAGACGCTGCGGCACTTGTGGAGAAGGCGCGCCACATTCTCGGCGAACGTGTCCGGCCGGTTGCACCAGCTCCACCTGAAGCGCCTAGCGTCAAGCTGGACAACGCATGCGTACGAGCCGGCGAACGCGTCGTTGCCGCTGTTAATCACCAGGCATGGGACGAAGCCGAGCAGCTGTTTTCACCCGACGCCTTCCACGAGAGTCGCCGGAAGATCGTCGGCTTTACGTCAGACGACCTGCCGCCCGGCGAATGGCCACACCGGCGCGTTCTCGAAATGGGCGGCGTCCGGGCCAGCCAAGTGGTGATCGCGGTGCGAGGCGAGCGCCTAGCGCTCGCTCGAGTGGTGATCGGCACGACCGACGTGAGCCCCGGGGCGCCTTACGACGAATTTCTCTCGGTATCTGGCATCGATGAAGAGGGTCGAATCGCGCTGAGCGTGTGGTTCGACGTCGAAGACATCGACGCCGCAATGGCCGAACTCGAGGCCGCGCACGCCAGGCTCGAAGGGCGACGCCCGGCGCAACCCGAACCGCTGCCTATCGAGCTCGACAACGCGTGTGTGCGAGCGGGCGATCGGGTAACGGACGCCATAAACCGTGAGGCTTGGGACGAGTTCGAGCAGCTGTTCGCGCCAGATGGGTTGATCGAAAGCCGCCGGAAGATAGTCGGTTTTGGACAGATCGACGTCCCGGCTGGCGAGTTTCCACGTGTGAACAGGCGAGTTCTCGAGAAAGTCCCCATGCGGGTCAACCAACTCGTAATTGCCGTGCGAGGCGAGCGTCTGGCGCTCTCTCGATTGGTGATAGGGGCGGGCGACGTGAGCCCCGGAGCACCGCAGGACGAATTCCTCTTACTTTATGGCATCGATGAAGATGGCCGGATAGTGCTGCAGGTGTGGTTCGACGTCGATGACATCGACGCTGCGACCACCGAACTCGACGTACTGCATGCCCGGTCCGAGGACCAGCACCCGCAGACGCGACGGCTGCAAAACGCGGCAAGCAGCGCCTACGGTCGCTTGTGGCGGTATTTCGCGGCCCGCGACTGGGAAGCTCTAGCAGACACAATAGACCCGGATGTATCCGACGACGATCATCGTCGTGTCGTGAATGCCGGCCTCCGGCATGGTCGGGATGCCTTGATCGCAAACTTGCGGGCTGTTGCCGACGTGGGGACCACGAATGTCACGCCAGTAGTCATTGCCACCCGTGGCGAGCGCCTCGTCCTCGCTAGTGTCCGCTTATCGAGTCGTGATGAACGGCCCGAGGCGTTCTACAACGAAGTACTTCGCGTCATCGAGATCAACTCCGACGAGCGGATCGCGGCCCTCGCAGTGTTCGATCTCGACGACTTTGACTCCGCCATCGCAGAGCTCGAGGCTCGCTACCTTGCCGGTGAGGCGGCCGCCCACGCACACACCTGGTCGGCAATTACGAAGGGCTACAACGCGGTCAGCCGACGCGAACTCCCGTTGACGACGCCGGACTGGGTGAACATCGACCACCGGCAAGGGAGAGCGTTCGCGCCCGGCGAGATGATCCCATATATCCATGCCACTTGGGACGTCGCGCCGGAATCCAGAATCTACATCGAGGCTGTGCATCGGCTGAGCGATCAGGGAGCGGTCGTAACCAATGCCATGACTGCCAGCTCGCAGGAAGGCTTTGACGCTGAGTGGCGCGAAGTCTTTCTTCTGATGTTTGAGGGCGACAACATCAACCGCTGCGAGCTCTTCGACGAGGCAGACCTCGACGCCGCGATCGCGCGGTTCGATGAGCTCAGTCGGCCGGCACCACAGCTGGAAAACGCGGCAAGCAAAGCCAGCGATCGATTCCTCGCGTGCTTCGCGGCGCGTGATTGGGATGCGATGGCCGAGATGACGGCTGACGATTTTTCGAGTGACGATCGTCGTCGCGTGGTGGGCGCGGGCGTCCAATTAGGCCGAGATGTCGATATCGAAAATATGCGGGCCTGGGCTGACGTCGGGATTAGGAACATGACGTCAGACGTCATCGCGATCCGGGGAGAGCGTCTCTTCCTCGGTCGTACCCGGTTTTTGGGCCCCGACCAACGGCCCGACGCGTTCCAAAGCGAGGTGCTCGGCATCGTTGAGATCGATGCCGAAAGCCGGGTCGTAGCGCGCGTCGTATTCGACCTCGACAACATCGAAGCTGCCTTTGAGGAACTCGACGCCCGCTATCTCGCCGGTGAAGCGGCCGCCCACCCGCGCACTTGGTCGCTGCTGACAGCGGCCGACGCCGCGCTCGACCGGTATGAGATCCCTGCGCACACCCAGGACTGGGTCAATATCGACCACCGGCACGCGACAGCGTTCGCGCCGGGTGGCCTGATCGCATACCTTCGTGCCGGTTGGGATTTCGCCCGAGACATCAAAAATCGCATCCTCGCCGTGCATCGGCTGACCGACCTCGGAGCCGTCGTCACCCACTTGGCGCATGGCACATTGCAAAACGGATCCGATGTCGAATGGCGGGAGGTCGCCTTAACCACATTCGAAGGCAATTTGGTCAACCGCTGCGAGCTGTTCGACGAGGCAGACGTCGACGCCGCGATTGCGAGGCTCGAAGAGCTCAGTCGGCCGGCGCCGCAGTTGGAGAACGCGGCAAGCCAAGTGACCCAGCGATTTTTGTCGCACTACGCAGCTGGCGACTGGGACGCCATGTCGGAGATACTGGCCGACGATTTTTCCAGTGACGACCGCCGTGGTGTGGTGGGCGCGGGAATCCGACATGGTCGAGATGCCCAAATCTCGGACATGCGAGCGATCGCCGACCTGACGATCACAAACTTCACGGTGACCGTCATGGCAACCCGCGGGGAGCGCCTCGTCCTCCTGCGTGCCCGCATGTCGTTCCTGAATCAAGGGCCCGAGGCGTTTGTCACTGAGTTGCTCTCCATCGTCGAGATCAAAGCCGACGGGCGTATCGCGGCGATCGTCGTGTTCGACCTCGACGACTTCGACGCCGCTGTAGCGGAACTCGAAGCCCGCTACCTCGCCGGGGAAGCGGCCGCCCATGCGCACACCTGGTCGGTGATCGCGAAGGCATATGCCGGATTCAACCGGCGCGAGCTCTCCAGGAAGACGCCGGACTGGGTGAACATCGACCACCGTCGCGGAGCAGCATTCGCTCCTGGCGACCTCATCGCCTACATCCAAGCCGCATGGAACGATTCGCCTGACACCAAAATCTACATCGAGGCTGTGCATCGGCTGAATAACCTCGGGGCGGTCGTCACCCATGCGGCGCATGGGATCTCACAAGCGGGCTTCGAGGCTGAATGGCGGGATATCTTCCTTCTCACGGTCCAGGGGGACCTAGTCAGCCGCAGCGAGCTATTCGACCAGGCCAACCTCGACATTGCGATCGCGAAGTTCGAACAGTTCAGTCGGCCGGCGCGCCGGCTCGAATGCGCGTTCAGCCGAGTGGCAGAACGCTTTTCGGCGTGCTTCGCTGCCCGCGACTGGGTCGCAATGGCGGACTTGTTCGCCGAAGACCTTTTGGTCGACGATCGCCGGCGGACCGTGAACGCGGGGATACGGCATGGCCGAGATGCCACGATCGAAGACATGTGGGCGTCCGCCGAAGTCGGATTCACCGAGATGACCTCGGTCGTCATCGCGATCCGCGGAGGGCGCCTCGCGCTCACTCGTTTCTCCGTTCGCGGTCAGCAACCAGAAGAGGTCGCAGCCGAGGCCCTTCATGTTGCCGAGATCGACTCCGACGAGAGGACCGCGGCGATCGTCATATTCGACGTCGAGGACCTTGAGGCCGCCATCGCAGAGCTCGACGGCCGCTACCTCGCCGGCGAGGCGACACCTTATGCACACACATGGTCGGTGATTGCAGGGGCGTACGCTGCGTTGAACCGCCACGAACTCCCTGCGACGACTCCCGACTGGGTGACCGTCGACCACCGCAAAGAGACCGCGTTCCAGCCCGACGACGCGATCGCCTACATCCGCGCCGGATTGGACGCCGACAAAGACAGAACTATTTATATCGAGCTTGTGCATCGGCTGAATAGCCACGGAGCGGTCGTCACTTACGCGGCACACGAGATTACGAGTGAGGGCTTCGAAGCTGAGTGGCGCGGGATCGCGGTTCTCATTGTCGAAGGCGACATGATCAATCGCACTGAGGTATTCGACGAGGCAGACACCGACGCGGCGCTTGCGAGGTTCGAACAGCTGAGCCGGCCGGCACCGCGGCTGGAAAACGCAGCCAGTCAAGCGTACGACCGTCTCAATTCGTACTTTGCCCGCGACTGGGATGCGATGGCGAAGCTCATGGCCGAGGACTTTTCGATCGACGATCGTCGTCGAGTGGTGGGTGAAGAAGGTCCACGCGATCGCGATGGCCAGATGGCAAATATGCGTGCGGCTGCCGAGCTCGGGTTTACGAACGTGACGCCGACCGTGATTGCAACCCGCGGACGACGACTCATACTCGCGCGTGCTTCCTGCTCGACCCGCGATCAGGGCCCCGAGCTGGCCCTCGTGGAGGTACTTTGCGTCGTCGAGATCAACGACGTCAACAAGATCGCAGTGATCGTCGTGTTCGATCCCGACGACATCGACGCTGCCTTCCAAGAACTCGAAACTCGGTACATCGCAGGCGAAGCTGGCGCGTACGCAGATACGTGGACACGCGTCACTCGCGCGTATGAAGCGCTCAACAGACACGAACTCCCACAGACCACGCTCGACTGGATAAATACCGATCATCGGCGACTCGCGCCAATCGCGGACGGTGATCTCCACGCATACCTTCGTGCGACGTGGGAGCTCTCGCCGCAATCCAGCATCTATGTCGAAACCGTACACCGGTTGAGTATTTCTGGCGCCGTCGTCAGTCACATCGTGAATGGGACCTCACAACAAGGTTTTGACGCCGAGTGGCGCACGACCGTTCTGGTAACGTTCGAAGGCGACAAGATCAACCGCTCCGAACTATTCGACGAGACAGAGCTCGACACGGCACTCGTCCGATTTGACCAACTGCAAGCCCGGGCGCGAAAACTAGAAAACGCGGCAAGCCGAGCGTACGAGCGTTTTCGGAGGTATTTCGCCGCCCGCGACTGGGCCGCCATGGCGGAGCTACTGACCGCCGATACGACCGTCGATGACCATCGACGAGTCGTGAATGCCGAAATCCGGCGCGGTCGGGATGTCGAAATCGCGAACATGCGAGCCTTCGCCGAGATTGGGGCCACCAGAAGTACGGCGACAGTCATCGCGACTCGAGGCGAACACCTTGTCCTCTGCCGGACGTGTATCTCGACCGAAGACCACCAAGCTGGGGGATTTGGTATCGAACTGCTCATTGTCGTCGAGACCACCGCCGACAAACGGATCCAATCACGGGTCGCATACGATCCCGACGACATCGATGCCGCGTTCGAGGAACTCGAAACCCGGTACATCGCCGGCGAAGCTGCCGCCCACGCGCAGACGTGGTCGGTCATCGCGCGGTCCTATTCAGCGTCGAACCGGCGCGAACTTCCCGGCATGACAACGGATTCGGTTTTCGTCGACCATCGGACGACCATAACGACCGAGGCGGAAGATCTGGCCGCATATCTTCCCGCCATCTGGGACGTCATGCCGGACATCCGCGTCCACATCGAGGCGGTGCATCGGCTGAGCCACCGCGGAGCCGTCGTCACCCATGCTGCCCGCGGAACCTCGCAACAGGGTTTTGACGCCGAGTGGCGGACGATTAACCTCGTCACAGTCGAAGGCGACCTATTGAGCCGCGTCGAAGTCTACGACGAGACAGAGCTTGACACCGCCCTCGCCCGTCTTGAGGAACTGCAAGCGCACGTGACACGTCTAGAAAACGCGGCAAGCCGGGCAGATGATCGGTTCTTTGCCCTCAGCCGGGCCCGCAATTGGCCAGCGGCGGCCGAGATACTGGCCGACAACAGCTTTGTCGACGATCGCCGTCGCGTGGTGAACATCGGCGTCTGGGACGGACGCGATGGCGTGATGACGAATCTTCAAGCTCTAGCCGATGCGGTGGTGGACGTAACGTCGACCGCCATTGCAATCCGCGGGGACCGCCTCGCCCTGAGCCGTATCTGTGCCCCGAACCGCGACAAGCGGCAAGGCGATTTCGGCGTCGAAATGCTCAGCATCGTCGAGATCGACACCGAGGGGCGGCTCGCGGCGCACATCATGTTCGACATCGACGACCTCGACGCCGCCTTCGAGGAGCTCGAGGCCCGGTATCTCGCCGGCGAAGCGGCCGTCTACGCGCGTACGTGGTCGGCCATCGCCCGTGGCTACGCCGCGCTTAACCAGCACGAGATGCCCCCGACGACGAAGGATTGGGTGAACATCGACCACCGGCGTGGGATCGCTTTTGCGCCCGGGGACTTTGTCGAGTACATGCGTGCCACCGTTGACGTCGCGTCGGATATCAAGGGCCACATCGAGGCTGTGCATCGGCTGAGCGATGTTGGAGCGGTTACCACGCACACAATGCGTGGAACCTCCCAAAAGGGCTTTGACGCCACGTGGCGAGAAACCATTCTTCTGACCGTCGATGGCGACCTAATCAACCGATGCGAGATGTACGACGAGGAGGACGTCGATGCTGCACTCGCACGATTCGACGAACTCGATCGGCCGCCGCTAACACAGCCGTAAGCGCAGCTCGGCTACGCCGCTATTGAAGGCTGCCGATTCTCTTGCGCAGTATCTTCTGGAGAAGCTCGGTTTGCCGATCGTCGAATCCGATGTCGCCGCACCGATCAGGCCAATCCTGCGCGGCGTCGACGATCGAATCGATCATGCGGGACGTAGCGCGTGTTCGTAGGCCGAGCCGTTCGCCGGCATCGACGAAGTGAGCACGGGTAAGCCGATTCGCACGCCCATACAGAGTGAGCGCCATCGGATCACGCCACCGCATGTAAGGCTGGGTGCACAGCAGGTCGTAAGCAGGTGTCGGCTGCCATACGCCGTCGGGACTGTAGATCGATAGATTCTTGCCGTGCAAATCTCCGTTGCCGATAAGCCAGGAGAACACAACGGTTTTGAGCAATTCCAGGGCGGCCGCCGCCCTAGATCCGCCGCCGCGGGCACAGGCATCTGCAAGCGTGCCGATGGCAGTCTCGGCTTTGATGCGGTATTTGGAAGCCGGGTAGATACCAGCGACTTGGCACGCGTCTTCCTGCGCGATACGTATCAGGCCGTCGCGGTCGAATCGTTTCACCAGCAATGCGCTCCGACCGGCGGTATCGTGTAGCAAAGACGTTGCGGCGACGCGTAATCCACACGCAGCGGCCATCGACATAAAGAAGTGCTCATTCTCAACCAACAGCGGGTACTCCACGGGATTGAGCTTGAGGATCGCCGGCCCGGAGCGAGTCAGCGTCGGCGCCGAAATCATCGCAGCACTCACCTTCGGCTGGACTCCCGCCAATCCGACGGGATCTGCATCAACTGAGCCGACGAGTTTGTTGAACACGGCCCTAAAGTCGGTGTCGCGCTCTGGGTCGAACATCGGCAGCGGCGTAACACGGTCCGCGCCGGACGGCACCACCCCGACATTGCCGACCGTGTCCGCGCCAATCGCCAACAGCAGCGTCAGGTGATCGTCGGCTGAGGTCTTTGTCGATGAGGTCACCACACCAAGCCGGACACCCTCGGGAAGTAGGCCAGCGAAGAACGCCGGAACCGCGCCACCCGTAGTGACCACGGGGTAGCGCTCGGTGCGAAGCAGTGACCACGACACCGATCGGTCACGCACGCTCGCATCGGCTGAGCGCGTATCGGGAACGTAGTCGAAGCTGATCGTGTCGCGTTGCCCGCGCGCCAAGTGGGCCACGAGATCGTCACCGAGATACACGTCGGCTTCGGCGACCTGGCGTAGGTCAAGCTGTCCTGACGCGCTCATAAGGACGCGACACCGATTTCGATACGCATCCCCAACGCTTCGGCAATTTCGATGACTGAGGCAAATTTGACCGAGCCGCGCCCCCGCTCTAACGCTTGGACGGTCGAACGGGACACGCCAGCGAGGTCGGCCAGCGTCTGCTGGGTAAGACGTAACGCGATCCGGCGATCGGCGAACGCCCGGCCTATGCGTGCAATTTCAGGCATAGTCGGATCAGGACCCAGTCGCCTGCGCCTCGGGCCAGCCATTTCGCTCCTTATGAATAAAATTGCACGCATAAGCCATGCTGCCCGGGCTTCGCCGCCTCGTCAAGGCCTTATGCTTGCATTTCTACGCTCAACGAGCAAAAGACCGCTCATCGGCGGCTTCTCTTTGGAGTTCGGCATTGTGCCGGTTCAATCCCATTCAGCGGGAGGTGGTTTCGTTCTCGGGCCTTGACGGCGTCAAACGCCAAGTCAAAAGGCGACACGAAAGTTCTCGTCATAACGACACGGTCACGTCATGGTTGCGGACTGTGAAATTCCTTGCGTGGCAACCGTGCGAAAGCCAGATACTTTACTTCTGCCACAGAAGTTTATTTCTGTCACAGTGCTGATCGACCACGGTCGGCCGAAACCGACTAACGAAATCCGAAGTGATTAGCGGAAAGATGACATGTGAGGAGGACCCCCTCGGCTCAGACGCTCGATGATATGGGCGTCGGGGATTTGTTTCCGGAGCT